>NZ_DFQS01000021.1 GCF_002377905.1 Psychrobacter sp. UBA3483
GTGCTTTGTACTCAATAAAAAACTTGGTAACCCGCCTCTTCAGTTTGATTTGCGTATTTCAAGTTGAGAGTGGGGTTATTTTTATAAAATCTTACCGTCAATAGAAAAAGCAGCGCTGAATATTCACTATTCAGCGCTGCTTTTTTAACTTTAACTGTCGTAAAACCGTTTAAGCGCCGCGATGATTATCGACACTGTGATTTTCTATATAGTCATTGATTTGCGTTAGGCGCTCGGGCGTACCGACGTCTATCCAATTGTCTTTAATCACCTCAGCGGTAATCTGAAACTTTAGCATTGCTTGTTTTAGCAGTGGCGCAAGCGCTGCCGGCTGCCCTATTACCAGCCCATCAACCAGTCTTGGTGAGATGACACTGATGCCAGCAAAGGTATATTTGTCAGCATCAGCAATCGGCTGCTCGCTTGCCAGTCCATTATTAATAGCAAAGTCGCCACCATTGTTATGCTCAGGATTATCAATCAATAATAAATGCGCTCGTTGGTCAGCGCCTAATTGATAGTCTCGCAACTGCGCAAAATCATAGGTCGTCCAAACGTCGGAGTTGACTAAGACAAAAGGAGCATCTTGCAGCTTGCCTGTTTGCAGGGCGTTAAAAATCCCACCAGCAGTCTCGAGCGGCTCATCACCTTCATCTGACCAATGCAGCGTTACGCCATACTCTGCACCATCGCCCAATGTTTGCTTTAGTTTATCTGCAAGCCATGAGGCGTTGATAGTGATATCAGTAATGCCAGCAGCTTGTAGCGCCTTGATATGCCAGACAATGAGCGGCTGCCCGCCTACTTTCACCAAAGGCTTTGGCGTCTCGAGTGTGAGCGGACGCAGGCGCGTACCCTTGCCAGCCGCCAAAATCATCGCTTGCGTTATTATCGACATACACGCTCCTTGTTATTGGCTGTATGATTGCCTATTATTCATTATCGACTGTTTTAAACAAAGTAAGAGCGATAAATACTGTCATCGTTTTTATTTTGCTCATGCTGTTTAGATATACTGTTGTACAAATTTATGTTGATAAGCAGGCAAGATAGACTCTCGCAGCCATTCATTAAACGGGCTGACTGCCTGCTTCATATCGGGCTTGCCGTATTCTGCCAGCCACTCTAGCTCAAAAATCAGGTCACGCATGACTTTTGGAATATCGGCCAAATAGCGGCTTTTGCCATCACGCTCAAACAAGCGGATAAAAATACCCAACACTTTTAAATGCCGTTGTACGCCCATGACATTAACATCATTTTCAAACTGCGATGCATTATCAGCTGTCGCAAGCCCTGCCTGTTTTTGCAATTGCCAGCAGTCCTGTATCCAGCTTGTGACTTGACTCTCTGGCCATTCTACATAAGCATCGCGTACCAATGATACCAAATCATAGCTATACGCGCCTATCACCGCATCTTGAAAATCAATCACGCCCAAGCGCGTATGATCTACTTGGTCTTGCATAAGGTTGCGACTGTGATAATCACGATGCACAATAACCTGCGGCTGGGCCAAAATCTCAGCGATTAAAGCCGATTTAAGATTTCCCCAAAGCGTTTGCTCAAGCTCTATACCAATATAAGGAATAAACCACTCGCTAAACAAATCCATCTCACGGTTTAATAGCGCGGTATCATAATCTGGTAATTGATGATCCGTCTTTGCGGTCGCCACTGGCACTGCTTGTAAGGCAACCAAAGTGCGCAGCGCTAATTGATAGTAATCATTCACCTGAGCGGCTGGCGCATCGACCAGCAGATGAGCAAATTCTACCGTACCAAAATCTTGCAATACCAAAAAGCCTTTTGCCACGTCTTGAGCGACGAGCGTCGGAACATTGATTGCTGGTGCCATCAGTTTTGCGACATTAATAAACTGCTGCAACGCGTCTTGTTCGTCAGCCGAATCCATGACAATATAGCGCTCAGTTTCGACAGCATCATTATCAAGTAACTGGATACGGTGATATTGGCGCGCGCTGGCATCACCCGGCAGACTATCAAGAATAAATTTTTGGTTGGCAAACACGTCTTGCAGCCATTGCTCTAACTGCTGCTGGCGCGTAGCGGGTACGCTAGGTACTGTCATGGTTTTATCCGTCATAAAAAGTATCGCAAATTAAATATCAGTCATAAATGACTAAATAAGTGATATGTGGGGCAAATAATTGTTAAAATAATGAGCGCGTGCCTAAGCAACGCAGCAGCTTTAAGCAGACAAACTCTACTGGCTATGCGGCCGTAAAAAGGTCTGTATAATTCGCTATATTATAAATTTTGGTAAATAGTGTAGCTGATTTGGTTTTTTTTGACTATGATTAGTCGTCATTATATGTAAAACGTTCCGATTTTCGAGATTATCGTCTTAATGACAGGTTTATTCGTCGTTAAATAGCGTTAAAATACAGCCTGTCATTTAACGATCGCAATCCAATAGGCTCTACAATCATAGGTGTGCCCTTGTTATATTCTCCGCTCTACCAAAGCATCCGTTTGATTTTATTTGGCGCCTTGGGCTTATCTAGCTTGACGGTCAGTGCAGCCCTTAATCCTGTCGATAATAACGTTGATGCGCAGACGACTGAGACATCAATCACTGACAACCCTAGCGACGGTGAGGCCACCCAGCATACCGCCTTTAACGATTGGGTCAACCAAACCCAAAATGGCGCTGCGGATGCCAATGGTGAAAATGTAAACAGTCAATTAACAACTGCGCCTGCTCTCGATAATAATGATGCATTTACTGATAATAATGTAGACATTACGGCAATTAATGACAGTAGTGACAGTAGTGACAGTAGTGACAGTAATAATGTTAATAACAATGCCGTCAATAACGCTACTAAAGCAAATAATACCACTGTGCCTGTCAATAACAGCACCGCTAAATCCAATAAGCGCAGCATTGATGTCAATGACGAAAGCATTCAAGACAGCCTAATGCGTTTAGCAGAATTTTATGAATTAACGCCTGATAAGGATCCTGCAACGTTACACAATAACAGCAATGATGACATAGCAGATAGTAATAACGACGATATTCAAAACTCTTTTGCCGCGCAAACCATTCCAGCCGTAGGTAGCGATTTAAGGCTACTACCCAATAGCGTCGACAGCGCTCAACGCTGCGAAGGGCAATGGGTTTATCCCAAGAAAAATCCTAATTACCAACGTGCTATCAATGAAACAGGTGCACCTAACGGCCAGCCAGCGCCCAACTTAAACGGCATTCCTAATAATCAAGCACCGTTGTTTGCAGAGTCAGATTATGGCTATTATGACAATGTCGACTATGCCGAGCTTTCAGGCAATGTCATTGTTGACCAAGGAACGCAGCATATCGAAGCAGAGAAAATCGTACTCGATTTGAATAACAATGTCGCAGCTGCGCAAGGTAAAGTGATGTTTACCGACCAAGCGACTGGACAAAACAGCAACGTCCAAAACAGTAAATCTAGCCTCACTGATAAAGCCTCAACTGGTGGTCTCATCGGCGTCGCCGACAGCTTAAACTACAATACCGAAACCGGACAATCAACCGCTAAAGATGTGGCTTTTGCTAGCGTAGAGCTGCAAGCACACGGCTATGCCAAGCACTTAAATCGCCCTAACGAGACGCAGTATGAGCTTGATGAGGTGATGTTTAGTACTTGCCCACCGACCAACCGCAAATGGCAGTTTGATGCCAAAAGTATCGACTTAGATACCGAAACAGGCCGCGGCGAAGCTTATAACACCACGTTCCGTATCGCCGATGTGCCGGTTTTCTATTTGCCTTATTTTAATTTCCCTATAGACAACAGACGCAGTAGCGGCTTTTTATTACCGAGCGCGAGTGTCGGTAGTGAAAACGGACTTGAAGTTGATGTACCTTATTATTTTAATTTAGCGCCGAACTACGATGCCACCCTTAATACTCGCGTTTATACCAACCGTAACCCAATGCTCTCCGGTGAGTTTCGTTATCTAACTGACGAGTACGGCGAAGGGATTTTTAACGGCTCTTATTTGCCCAATGATAAAAAATATGACGGCGAAGACCGTAGCAGCTTTTTTTACGATCATTACTGGTCATCTAACAGTATTCCGCGCTTAAGTGGCGACGCAAAATATAGCTATGTCTCTGATGCCGATTATCTCAACGACTTTGATACCTTAGGTTTGTCAGACAATACCTTAAACCTACCACGCCGTGCGCGGGTTAATTATTATAATGATTATGTCAATGGTGAATTAAAAGTCGAGACTTTCCAAACGCTCGATGCGTTTAACAATAATGGACAGCCATTACAAGACAAAGACAAGCCGTACTCGCGCTTGCCGCAGCTTAAGCTTGACTATCGTCTACCATGGGCAAAAAGTTTTGATATCACGGGCGTAAGTGACTCGGCCTATTTTAAAAAATCCATCGATGATGGCTCTGAAAATGAAAAAAGTGGCACGCGTTTTTATAATAAGCTGAGCGCCGTTTATCCGATGGAAAAATCTTGGGGCTATATCAAACCTAAATTTAGCTTACAGCATTTATATACTTCTTACGATGAAGACAGCTTGGCGGACAATGATTTGAGCAAAGATGACGGCAACCAATCGGTATTTGTGCCTCAAATCAGTGTCGATGCTGGCCTGCACTTTTCTCAAGCGGGCTCACCCTTCGGCGCCTTTGACGATACTTTAGGCGGTTATCGCTTACTCAGTCCGCGCTTAAAGTATACCTACTCGCCCTATAAAGACCAAAACGATATCCCTAACTTTAATACTCGTATTGCTTCTATTAACTATGAGCAACTGTTTTCGGACAGCTGGTTTTTAGGTCATGACCGCTTGCAAGATTTGCATGCCTTTACACCCGGTATTAATTATCGTTACATCGACGCAACGGGTGTGACACGTTTTGATGGTAGTATCGCAGAGCAGTTTTATATCGATGATGGGCGTGTGACCCTCGAAGACCAAAAACCCGTGCTGACGAATTCTTCCTCGGGATTGGTGTGGGATACCAGCACCCAGCCTTATAATAACGTCTGGGTCGATGTAAGCGGCGCGCTTACCCATAGATATGATTTGAACTATATCACCACTGAGCTGCGTTATCAGCCGTCTGACAACAGTCTATTTAACGTCGGCTTTGTGAAGCGTATGCGTGATGAAAACACCGACCAGTTACCTTTATCGGCGTTTACCGCATCAGCCGTATTCCCGATTAATAATAGCTGGCGCGTATTGGCGCAGGGTCAATACGATTATAATCGTGATAAGATGCTCGACTCGTTAATTGGCGTTGATTATGAGGATTGCTGTTTTGGTTTTGCAGTCTATGGTCGTCGTTATTATAATGATTTGAATATCAAAGACAAACCAACACAAGCGATTATGGCAGAAATCAGACTCAACGGTCTTGGTAGCGGTAGCAGCCGTTTAACGCGCTTACTTTCTGATAAAGTTTTGGGCTTTGAGCCGGTTCAAAGCGCATGGAAAGATGAATAAAACGTCGTTTATACCCTTAGATTCACGTATGATTGATGGCTTATGTATCAAGTAACATTTGTGCGACAACGGCATATAACGATGTTCGCCCCCTATTATAAACAGCCCTAGTCGCTACTTAGATGAAGAGTAACGTCAATAGGCTTAACCGATTACCATCCGATGCAATGACATTGATGAGGAGCATCATGAGATTTTTTTCTTTACGTCAGACAAGCCGAGCTGTATTGCTTTCTATGGGTATGATGGGCGCTATTGCTCTGAGCCTGTGTGCGCAAGCAGCCACCGTTAAGCCTGCAAAAGCGTCAGCTGCAAAAGTTGATGCTGGTACTCAGCAAAATAGCGTGAGCCGTTTGACACCTGCCAATAGTACAGACGGTATCATTGCATTGGTCAATGAAAATGCCATTTTAAAAAGTGATCTCATCGCTGCTATGGCGCAAACCCAAGCACGGGCGAAGGCGGCTGGTGAACCGATTGCCAATTCAGCCCAGCTCCAGTCTGAAGTGTTAAACGCCCTCATCATGCGCGAATTACAACTCTCAATGGTCAAACGGGTTGGCTTAAATCCTGATGAAGCCGCCATCAATCAACGTCTGACTCAAATCGCCCAAGCAGAAGGGCTTAGTAGCCTCGGTGAGTTACAACAACGTTTAGACGCTGCAAAACCAGGCAGTTATGCCACCCTACGCGCGCAATTGATTGAAGATGCCGCGATTCAAGCCTTGCAGCAGCGCCAAATCGCAAGCCGCGTGCGCATTAGCGAACAAGATATTGATGCCTTTTTGGCCTCTCCTGAAGCCAAGCGCTTAAGTCAAAGTGAATATCAAACCGTTCACGTTCGTATCCCCTATATAGATGACTATAGCCGTCTGTCGGATACCCAGCGTGAAGAAGCCCTAAAAGTCGCGCAGCGTCTACGCACACGATTACAAGCACCAAATGCTGATGTCACAGAAGCCATTGGCGCAAGTCAAGGTAGCTATCCTATCCAGCTGCAAGGCGGCGATATGGGCTTTCATAAAGCGGCTGCGCTACCAACCGAGCTTGCCAGCGAAATCACCAAACTTGAAGTTGGCGCCGTCAGTGCGCCGTTAGTGACCCCCGAAGGTATTGACATCATCAAACTGGCTGATAAAAAATCCAGTGATACCATGCTAGTGCCGCAGTGGCATACGCGTCACATTTTAGTCAAAGTCGATGAGCTACAAACCGATGCTTTGGCTGAGCAAAAAATCAATGACCTCTACGAGCAATTACGTAAAGGCGCCGACTTTGCGAGCCTAGCCTCAACTTATTCAGATGATCCCGGCTCAGCAGGACGCGGTGGCGATTTAGATTGGGTTGGTGAAGAGCAAATGATTGGTCCGTTTGAAGCGACCATGAAGAATACCGCAGTCGGTGATTACTCTGCACCATTTAAAACGCAATTTGGCTGGCACATTCTAAAAGTTGAAGGCAAGCGCGAGCAAGATGTCAGCGATGAGTACCGTCGCAATATGGCACGTCAAGCGTTATACCAGCGTCTTGCCCCGCAGGCCAAAGAAGACTGGCTACAAGAACTACAAGCTGGCGCTTATATTCAGATACTCGGCTAATGAGTTATTTAATAATATCGAAAAAATTTATAAAAGAAGGGTATATGCTAATGCATGTACCCTTTTTTACTTTATATCATATAGTCAAAATATTCTAAAAACGCGACGGTATTGCTGATATCAATTTTTGTAGCCTCTGTCTACGCAGGCACAGCAAGCAAAAAAATCGATATCAGTAGTACTTGATGTATCTGTATTACTTTTCACTCACTATATGTTAAAAATTCGATGATTTATAAGATAAGCTGTACCTTGGTGCTATATATCCGTTAGCGATCGGAGATGTTTTTTAGTTATGAATAAAAATAACGCACAAAGAAAAGCCCCGAACCTAGGGCGATGGGTTCAGGGCTATGGCGTTTCATATTGTTGTTATTATCTCTTCCGTGTTGACTCATCCTAAGTCATAAACAGTAACCTATAAGACAGCGGGCTGACCTGTGCTTTTATTGTTACTGCCTCAACACTGCATCCTAGCGTATCCTTGTGTTGATGGTTGTATTCTAGGTGAATTGACGCGGGACGACTAGAGGCTAAAGACCTTATTTAGCGTAAGCATTTGCTTACGTCGCTATTGTTTGTTGCGAAGCTTTTATATAAATAATAATACTTTTTTACTCCTCACTCTGTTTATCTGCCTCTGCGTGTTCTTTTGATACCTTACAGCCTTCCTCCTTGCCCGCTTCAATGGTGTTTTTCGCCTCTTTAACATCCTCTGCTTTCTCAGTTGGCGCATTGGTTTCTTGGGTACTGACTTTTTCGGGTTCGTATTGTAGCGTTGTCAGCACCGGAAAATGGTCGGAGCCGATAGACGGCATGCGCTGGATATCGACCAAGGTAAAGCAGGCACTATGGAAAATATGATCCAGCGCCCAACGTAAAAACGGGTACTTAACGTGAAAGGTATTGATAAAATGACGCCCGATACGAGGATCTAGCAAGCCTGAGATACGTTGAAAGCGGCGCGTGGTCTTTGACCAAGCCACATCGTTTAAATCTCCTGCCAATATTGCCGTTTGCTTATTTTCTTTGATGTGTTTTCCAACCATCAACAGCTCAGCATCACGGGTCGTAGACTTATCTGCCTCTGTCGGACTTGGCGGCATCGGGTGCAAACAGTAGAGCCAAATAACTTGGCCGCCTTGCAAACGTAGCTGCGTATGGATAGATGGGATGTCATCAATCATTAGATACTTCACTTCAGGGTCTATGAGCTCAAGCTTAGAATATAGATGCATCCCGTATAGATTATCCAAGGGTACTTTAACAGTATAAGGATAATCTGCTTGAATTTGATTAAGGGCGGTTTCCCATTTTTTATCAGTCTCTAAAGTAATTAAGATATCAGGATGATTATCTTTTACCAGTTCAACCAGTTTTTGGGTTTCATCATTTGGCGTTAACACGTTTGAAACCATGATTTTAAGCTGGTGCGCTTGCCCATCTGGCATATTCTTGGCAGTGAGCACTTCTTTTTTCCACAGTTTGGTATAGGGCAATACCATACGTAGCTGATAGGCGAGCGCGCTACTTAAAACGATAAATAACAGCCACTGCCCAAGCTGCCAATCTGACCAAAATATAACCATGCCAAACCAAGCAGCGAGCCCAAGAAACATAATTTGAATACGGGGAAACTCAACACCACGCACCCACCAATTATCTAGAGGTAACAAGCCCCAAATAGTGACAAAGGCGATTAATCCTGCTAACCACTGAGCGCCATAATATAAGAGGGAGAGATCCATAATATGTGTCGACCGTTTATTAAATGAATGGCAAAGCCAATAATGATAAATAGAATTTTTAATCTAATAATTGTTTAAGCTAAAACATGATTGAGCGGTTAAACTCTAAACCTTTGTAACAAGATAGATAGTCTGCTTACTTTAGCACCTCATCACGTTTGCGCCTACTACTGAACATTCATTAGGCGTGAGCCGCTATAAAAAATTACAATTTAAGCCTTATTTAGAGGGGCTTGAATTTAAGCGAAGTTGACACGATAAATAATCAGCAAGCTTAATAAATAGCAGACTTTATGGCTAGTAGCATTGATAAGTACAAAAGTGAATAAATCATATCTGAAAAACACGGTATATTCTCTAAAAAACCTTGCTTTTTGCTGCTATTCACGGCATTGTTATCGGTTGGCAGTGCAACAATTTATGGTAAAAAGGATTGAGTTTTATGAGTAATTTAACAGTAGGCTTGGTAGGCTGGCGCGGTATGGTCGGGTCAGTATTGATAGAGCGTATGCGTGAAGAAAAAGACTTCGATGGTATCACACCGGTGTTTTTTTCGACCAGTAACGCTGGCGGCGACGCCCCAAGCTTTGACGGTATCAAGACCAGCCAACTAAAAGATGCTCATGATATTGCAGCACTTGCTGCTTGTGATGTGATTATTACCTGCCAAGGCGGCGACTATACTTCAAAGGTACATCAGCCCCTACGTGATAGCGGCTGGACTGGCTACTGGATTGATGCAGCAAGTACCTTACGCATGGAAGACGACAGTATCATTATTCTTGATCCTGTTAACCGCAGCGTGATTGATAGCGCGCTGGCAAATGGCAAAAAAGACTTCATCGGTGGTAACTGTACCGTGTCACTGATGCTGATGGCGATCGGTGAGCTGTTTAATAAAGGGTGGGTGGAATGGGTTAGCGCCATGACTTATCAAGCAGCTAGTGGCTCTGGTGCCAACAACATGCGCGAGTTAATCGAAGGTATGGGCGTACTCCATGATGCCGTTAAAGACGAGCTTGCCGACCCTGCCAGCGCCATCCTTGAAATCGATAAAAAAATCGCCCAGACACAGCGCTCAGACGACTTTCCAAAGCAATACTTTGGCGTACCACTAGCAGGTAGCTTGATTCCTTATATCGACGCACAGTTAGAAAACAAACAATCGCGCGAAGAATGGAAAGGCGGCGTTGAAACCAATAAAATCCTTGGTAATTCTGAAGCAGATAAAATTGCGATTGACGGTATGTGTGTCCGCGTTGGTGCTATGCGTTGTCACGCTCAAGGCTTAACGATTAAACTTAAAAAAGACATCCCGCTAGAAGAAATCGAAGCAGCACTTAAAAACAGCGGTAATCAGTGGTTAGATGTGGTCGAAGACGATAAAGAAGCGACTATTAACCGTTTGACACCGGTAGCAGTGACCGGCACTTTAACAGTGGCGCTAGGACGCCTGCGTAAGCTTAATATGGGCCCTGAATATTTGGGTGCGTTCACTGTCGGCGACCAGCTATTATGGGGCGCAGCAGAGCCTCTACGCCGTATGCTGAATATCATCCGTGAGCAAAATAGCTAATCTCATTTAATCGCCAATAAAAAAGAGACAGCGCTTGCTGTCTTTTTTTGGCATCATTTTTGGCGTTATTTTTTCAATAATGAATCATTTAGGCTGATAAGCAATCATTACTTCATTGCGGCGCATAAACGGTAGTGTCCAAGGGGGATTATAACGCGCCAGCTCAGGCTTACCTGTGATGGTTAAATTTTGCGCTTGCATCCAAGATTGTAGCTCTTTAGTTTTCGCCGCGACTTTTTCAGTATTCGCCAATCCTGAAAATTTAATAACACCATAAGTTTGCGCCGGTATTTCTACAATTTCGATGTTCGGATTATTAGGTCTTGGCAGCGTTTGCTGCGTATATTGGCTTGGCATGGTAAATTGTACGCGCCATTTATCTTCAGCTTGTTGAATGCTGACTGGCGCAGTCATGGCAATTTTCTGTGACTCACGGCTCCCTTTTTTAGTTTCAGATTGCATCGTGACGGGAGCCGTCATGCTAATTTTACGACTCTCGCCATTTGCGGCGCTATTATTGCCAAAGATATAATCTGCTAAGATCTTAAATCCTGCACGGCTTGCTGTATCCTGGTCGCCCGTTACCCAAGTCTGTGCCACTAATTGCTCATCGTAACGACGCAGCTCAAAGTCTTCAGCCTGTTTTAATACAGTATATTTTGGCTCTTCGGTTGCCATAGCTGCTCCTGATAGTAATAATGCGCTCGTTAATAACAGTCCATTTAATAGGGCTTTATTTGATAAGTCGTTATTCAATAGCAAGCGAATCGATGACAAATAGCGTGTTTTGGCCATATTATCTCTCCGCTATGTACATTTAGCACTTAACATTTATTTAATTTATAGTAGCTACTCTTCTACTTTAGCAATGACTTGGCAAGAATGTCTGTGTTTTTTGGTTATAGCATGCCAGTTAATAAACGATTAATGACCCGTTTAATTGTTAGTATGCTTAGGCTATTTTATAAACGCTCTACTTCTCTAAACCAATTGTCAGCCGCTTAAATATCGATGTCCAAAAAAATGCTTAACAATGTTATAATTAGCGCCATTTTCATAGCTTAAATAGCGGTTATCTTATGCAATTTGTCTTACACAAAACGGCCAGCGGTATCACGCGCGCACGCCGTGGTACGGTTCATCTCAATCATGGCGATGTGCAAACGCCTGCTTTTATGCCAGTGGGTACTTATGGTACCGTAAAAGGTATGCTGCCACGTGATATCGAAGCGATTGGCGCCGATATTATCTTGGGCAATACTTTCCATTTATGGCTGCGTCCGGGCACCGATATCATTGATAAATTTGGCGGTCTGCATAAATTTATGCATTGGGATAAGCCAATTCTCACCGATTCGGGCGGTTTCCAAGTATTCAGTCTTGGAGCAATGCGTAAAATCACCGAAGAAGGCGTGACTTTTAAGTCGCCTATCGATGGCGCAAAAGTATTTTTATCGCCAGAAAAATCGATGCAAATTCAATATAGCTTAAACTCAGACATCGTCATGCAATTCGATGAGTGCACGCCCTATCCTGCCACTCATGAAGAAGCCAAAAAATCTTTAGAGTTGTCACTACGCTGGGGCCAGCGCTGTATTAATGAACATAAGAAGCTTGGCAGCACCAATGCTTTATTTGGCATTATCCAAGGCAGTATGTATGCCGATTTGCGTCAGCAATCGCTCGAAGGCCTGCTTGAGATTGGCTTTGATGGTTATGCCATCGGCGGTTTGTCGGTTGGCGAGCCAAAAGAAGAGATGATAAAGGTTTTAGATTATATCGCTGATGATATGCCCGCTGACAAGCCGCGCTATTTGATGGGCGTTGGTAAGCCTGAAGACCTTGTTGAAGGGGTACGTCGCGGCGTCGATATGTTCGATTGCGTGATGCCAACTCGCAACGCCCGTAACGGTCATTACTTTGTTACTGGTGACGCTGAGAATGCCGGCATTATACGCATACGTAATAGTCAGTATCGCACTGATGAAGGCCCACTAGACCCTGAATGTGACTGCTATACCTGCCAAAACTTTAGTCGTGCTTATTTATCACATCTTAATAAATGTAAAGAGATGCTAGGAGCGCAGCTGGCGACCATTCATAACCTGCGTTACTATCAGCGTTTGATGCAAGGTATCAGAGACGCCATCGAGCAAGATAAATTTGATGAGTTTGTAAATGATTTTTATAGCAAACGCGGACAAAGCGTTCCTGAACTCAATTTACGTTAACCATTTTTAGAGTTATCTTATCTGCGTAAGATGCTTTAAGCTAAAGGCAATAAAATGGAAAAGGGCTTAAGATTAATCTTAAGCCCTTTTTATTAGCTAATAATCAATACCGCCTAGAATACAAGCTCGTATTAATCATAGTTAATCTATTAGCTCATCAAAGTGGTCACGAAGACAATCAGTACAGCAATCGGCGCGACGAATTTGGCAATGATTTGCCATAATTGCCAGGTACCATTAGACAATCCAAGCTCTTGCTGAATGCTACGCTGATCCATTTTCCAACCGACAAAGATAATCGCGGCAAGACCAGTTAAAGGTAACATGAATTTACTGGTTAATTTGTCCAGAGCATCAAAAATACCATTACCCATGATGGTAAAGTCACTCCATAGATTGAATGACAACAAAGCTGCGATACCTAATAACCAAACCGCGATACTAGCGACGATGGTCGATACGGTACGGCTCATTGGCGTACGCTCTTCTAACAGCTCAACTGTTGGCTCAAGTAATGAGATTGAAGAAGTCACAGCAGCAAAGGTAATCAATAAGAAGAATAAAGTACCAATGATGGCACCGGCGCCCATACTACCAAAAGCGATAGGCAAACTGACAAAGATAAGACCAGGACCTGAAGCAGGATCAAGACCATTATTAAAGATAATTGGAAAAATAGCCAAACCAGCTGCTAAGGCAATCACGGTGTCTAAAAGAACAACGGTACGCGCGGTGCTTAATAAATTGACGTCTTGACCCAAATAAGAGCCATAAGCCACCATGATGCCCATACCGATAGATAAGGTAAAGAAAGCATGACCAAGCGCTGCTAGCATCACATCGCCATTTAACTTACTAAGGTCTGGCGCAAATAGATAATTGACCGCTTCGCCGAAACCACCGTTCATGACGTTGTAGCCAACAATCACGAATAAAATCACACCCAGTAAAGGCATAAGCACTTTGGCAGTGTTCTCAATACCTTTAGTCACACCAACACCGACGATTAAAGCGGTGATTGCCATGAACACAGTATGCCAGATCGTCAAGGTACCCGCTGACGCTAACATGGCATCGAAGGTTGCCGCTACAGAGTCACTGTCTTGTCCGGCAAAGCTGCCTGAGCCAACTTTGGTGATGTAGTTAAGCGCCCAGCCACCGATGACACTATAAAACGATAGAATTAAAAAACCACCTAAAATACCAGTCGCACCGACAATACCCCAGCTGCGAGACTTGCCTTCACTGGCAGCGACATCAGAAAAAGTATTAATAGGGTTTTTTTGCCCACGGCGACCAATCAGCCATTCTGCAGCCAAAATTGGAAAACCAATCAGAGCAAGACAAAATAAATAAGCGATAACAAAAGCGGAACCGCCACTCTCCCCAACCATATAAGGGAACTTCCAAATATTCCCTAAACCAACTGCCGATCCTACTGCTGCTAGTACGAAGCCAAAACTTGAGCTCCACTGAGCATGTTCTTGTTTATTAATAGCCATTTTGCCTTCCTCGTGCTTCAATTACTGTCGCTTATAATCTTCCTTGATTATCATAAATGGCTCTTGATGATAGAGACTCATTTAACCAGCTTGTCAATGTGACGCGCTTAGCAACATTATGAAAGAATTGTTTACAATATCGTAAACGCTCAGTTTCTGCTAAGCGACCAAAAAAGTCAAGTAGCGATAAATATAAAAAGCCATAACTATTAGTTATGGCTTTTTATATTATTAAGGATAATCTGTCAAAGTATGCTAACTGCAAAATCTTGCTATCATGCTATTTCTATAATTAGTAAAACTATGTTTACCTTACCACACCGCGACGACTTTTTTGTAGCGAATCTATTAGTAAAGCTATTTTTGGCTCTGTTGGTAGCAGCTCTGCTTTTAAAATCTCAAGCGCTTGAGCCGTTGTCAGACCTGACCGATAGATAACACGATACGCTTGGCGCAATACATCAATGGTTTCTTTAGACCAGTCTTTACGGCGCATACCTTCCACATTTAGGCCGTGGGCTTTGGCAGGATTACCAGAAACCATGGTAAAAGCAGCCACGTCCTTTAAAATCAAGCTTGCGCCGCCGACCAAACTGTAATCATCAATAGTACAGAACTGATGAATGCCTGAGTTACCGCCAATAATCGTATGGTTACCAATAGTCACATGCCCTGCCACCCCGACATTATTAGCCAATACATTGTGGTCACCGATTAAGCAATCATGAGCCACATGCGTATTGACCATCAAAAGATTGTGACTGCCAATCTTTGTCAAGCCGCCGTCTTGCTCAGTGCCACGGTGCAAGCTACAAGCCTCACGAATGGTATTATGATCCCCAATCTCAAGCCACGTGCGCTCACCAGCATACTTTAAATCCTGTGGGTCTTCACCAATACTGGCGAACTGATAAAACTGGTTGTATTGTCCAATACGCGTCAATCTTGCTACGACCACGTGCCGATGCAAAACCGTATGGGCGCCAATAGAAACTTCATCACCGACAATACAATAAGGACCAATGATGGCAGTCTCATCAATGTTAGCGGACGGTGAGATGAGTGCTGTTGGATGGATCTGACTCATAATATGGACCTTTGTATCATCTGATGCGAATAAATGGTAAAACAAGTAAAGCAAGCTTAGCGTGAATAATCAACCTGATACTGGTTTTAGTTAAAATATGGTTAAAAATACAACGACGCCCAAAAGTATAACGATGTTTAAAAATAGCACTCTATCTAAATACCGAGATAAGTTTCTGTATTTCTACTAACGATTGCATATCGACGACAGATTTAGCCAATTTTATAAACTTGTCATACAACAGCAATCAGCGTATTTTATTGTCCTTGCCGGGCAATCATAATTTGCGCACTAGCTGCAAGTTCATCTTCGACATGGACAGTACAATCAAACTTATAAATACCCTGCTTTTGCATCACGGTTTTAGCACGGATAATCAGCTGATCACCAGGGATAACACGGCGTTTAAAACGCACTTTATCCACGCCTGCAAACAAATACAGATAACCGTCTTCTGCCGTCAATCCGGCGCTAATAAACCCAAGGACGCCCGATACTTGCGCCATTGACTCGACCATCAATACGCCTGGCATAATGGGCTGATCAGGAAAATGCCCATTAAAAAACTCTTCGTTAATGGTCACGTTTTTGATAGCAGTGATACATTCACCAGGCGTGCACGATATGACTTTATCTACCAGCAAAAATGGATACCGATGTGGCAGATAGTGCTTTAAGGTGTGATAGGTTAACGGCAGTGTTAAGCCTTGTTCTGCTAAGCTTTTAATGTCTTCATCAGTCGGTCTATCAATATCAGTTGTGCTCATAATGGCGCTTCCTTGCTCTATACTAAGCATTGCTTTGTCTTTAAGCATTGCTGTGTTTTTAAATTTTATAAATAATTGAATGTCTTATTCATTAAGCATTCATTGTCATGCATTAATCGCGCTAGACTAATCGCGACCAAGCTGGCGAAAGCGTACCGCCGCACGGCGCCAATTGGCTGTTGGCATGGCCGCTGTACCAGAGGAGTATGAACCAGCCTTGGTAATAGATTTGGTCACCATGGTCATGCCAGATAGAGTGACGTCATCAGCAATCTCAATATGGCCAGTAATGCCAACAGCGCCGCCGATAATGCAGCGCTTACCAATAGTGGTACTACCGGCAATGCCAGTTTGCGCTGCGATGGCGGTACCATCACCGATACGGACGTTATGGGCAACTTGTACAAGATTGTCGATAATAACATTATTCCCAATCACCGTATCGTCGATGGCGCCGCGATCGATACAGGTTTGGCTACCAATTCTGACATTATCTCCAATGACCACGCGTCCTAACTGAGCTATACGCTCCCAGCCAGTGACGCTAGGGTTACTCGTAGGCGCAAAACCAAAGCCTTCAGCTCCTATGCTAACCCCTGCATGCAACCTAACGTGATTACCAATGATACAATCATGTCCGATGACCACTTGTGATTTGAGCACACAATCAGTACCGATACTGCTGTCCGCCTCAATGACCACGTGAGCATCGAGCACACTGCGATCACCAATTTGTACCCCCTCACCAATCATACAAAAAGGCCCAACAGTCACCCCGTTGCCAACGACCGCACTTTGCGCTATCACGGCACTCGGATGAATGCCCTTAAACAAGGAGGTACGGGCAAATAGTTGACTGGCGCTGGCATAAGCCAAATAAGGCGCAGCAACGACTAATGCAACGGCGGTTTTGGCGACTTTATCATGATGTTCTGCCGTGGTTAGCACAGCCCCCGCCTGACTGGTTGCCAGACTAGGCAGGTAATGCGGATTGGCCAAAAAGCTTAATTGCTTCAAATTGGCGGTGGTTAAATTACCAATACCTGCTAATTTTAGACACAATTGCTCAGCGCTAAGGTCATCTTTGTTAAGAACAGGCTGACGCTGCTCAATCCGCGTGATAAGTTGCTCAATCGTTATCATAGTTGCTATTAGTATAATTAGGATTAGTATTGGTATGAATAAGTGAGTCGCCAAGTTGAGATATCAGCTTGGCGACCTATTAAATTTTAACGGCTTGTTAATTTACTTAGCTACATAAACAAACGAAAGCGATTAAACTGCTGCATCTCACTTTATCGGACTAAAAAGTATTACCGATTTGGAACTGAACTTTTTCAGTCTCATCGCCTTCTTTATCACCGATAGGCACCGCATAACTGAGCGAAATCGGACCAATTGGTGTATACCACGTTACCCCTAAACCCGCACTAAAGCGGAATTTATTGTCTTGAGTAAGCAATTTGACTTCACTACCATCTTCATTGACGGCAGGTTGACCAGTTACTGGGTTGATAAAGGTGCGATCTTCTTTGTCTGTGGTATCAAATACTTGACCACCTTCGGCAAATAATACCGGACGTACTTGGTCCGCCCAATCGCCTTTAAATGGCATTGGTAGAATAAGCTCGGTACCAAAGCTAACGAGCGCATTACCGCCAACTTCCTCATCTTTTAGATAACGTACATCTTTGTTAACTGCGTCATAATAACTTTGCGATTTAGGTCCTAGCGTTGAAGCCTCATAGCCACGTACTGAGCCATAACCACCGGCATAGAAGTTTTCATAAAACGGTAAGTCATTACCATAGCCGAGCTTGGTATAACCACGCGCAACCCAATCTTTATAAATTGGATAATAAATATTGCCGCGATAAGTAAGCTTTTGATAACTTTCATCGCCAAGGCCAATGGTTGCATCGACAGTATGGCTCATGCCTTTATTGGGGAATACGGGGCGATCTAGCGTACTGTAATCCCAGCCTAATAATAAGTTATAGGTCTGATAATCGTTTTTAAAGCCTGTACGATTTGAAGGGGTATCATCATCATTAACAAACTCTTCAAATGTACCGCCGCCATCAATAATCTGCTGTACGTTTGAAACACCAAGACGGTTACCACCGCGTACGCTTGTCTTATCAACGTTTAAGCCGGCACTGACACGTTTGGTTTCATCAACAGGATAGCTGTAGTTGAGCGTGGCACCGTAAGCATCGGTCACATAGTTACTGACGTTTCTATCATCGTATTTGGTTTCACGATAATACGCGCTGATACCTTGTGACACGCCGTTTTCGGTAAAGTACGGATCGGTATAACCTAAGCTGTAAGAATCACGCGTTTCAGAACGTGATAGCGCCGCTTTCACACGGTTACCCGTACCCATAAAGTTATTTTGGGTTAAATCTAACTGGAAAGTCACACCACCACTTTGCGAGTAACCAGCAGCAATCGTTGAGCTGCCAGAAGGCTGCTCTTCGACCGCATAGTTGACATCGACTTGGTCTGGCTGGTTGGGCACAGGCTTCACATCAACGTTGACCGCCTTAAAGAAACCGGTACGCATCAAGCGGGTACGTGACAACTGAATTTTATCGTTAGAGGCCAGTGTACCTTCTAATTGACGCATTTCACGGCGCAATACTTCATCTTGGGTTTTGATGTTACCCGTAAAGTTAATACGGCGCACATAGATAGGACGCGCAGGATCGATATAATAATCCACATCGACGACTTTGGTCTCATCATTGATACGCGGTACTGGTCTGATTTGCGCGAGATAATAGCCTTCATTACCATAACGGCTCTTAAGTGCAGCAGTGGTCGCATCAAGTTTGGCTTGTGAATATTTTTCATTGGGCGCAAACGTAACCAGCTCTTTTAGCTCATTGTTATCAAAGGTTGGTTTACCTAAGAAGTTCACCTCGCCAAATTGATATTGCTCGCCTTCACTAAGACTGACTTCGATAAACACATTGCTCTTATCTTCACTGATGTTAAGAACGGCATTATCTACGGAAAAACGCACATAACCATCGTTTTGATACAGTGCTTTTAGATTTTCTAAACTGGCAGCCAGCTTTTCTTTGGCATAGCGATCAGACTTAGATAACAGGCGCGTCCACGACGACTCTTTTACCGCAAAAACGTCTTTAATATCTTCATCACTAAAGTGCTTGTTACCAATGATATTGATATCGACCACTTTGGCAGGCTTACCTTCGATAAAGCGCACGTCAAGCTTGACGCGATTACCATCTAACAGTGTTTGGTCAACTTCGATATTGCTATTGTAATAACCTTGACTGATATATTGCTGTTGTAGCTCGTTGGCGACACCTTGCAGTGTCGCTTGCTTCAACACATCACCGACCGACAAACCAGCGTTACCAAGCCCTTGCTCAAGCCCTTCTTTTGGGATGAGTTTATTGCCTTCAAAGTTTACTTCAGCGATGATAGGACGTTCGACGACATCAAAACGCAGCTTGCCGCCTTCGACACGACTTTGAATGTCAGCGAAGTTTTCAGTCGCATATAGTGCCTTAATACTGGCGGCCAAACTACTATCATTAACCGTATCACCCACCGAAATCGGCAAAACCGGATAGAGACTATCAGGAGTTAGGCGTTGTAGACCATTAAAGCCGATATCAGTGACCACAAATTCTGCAGCCTGTACCGGCATACTCATCATCGCTACAACTAACGGCAACCCAGCCGCGCTCATAAATAAAGGCGTACGCATAAACACTATCCGTCAATAAAAAACTTGCTTAAGTTAAGGTAAAAAGCACGTGTTGTCTAGCCCATTTCGCATAAAGTCAGAAACTTCAGCACGGCAGACTCAGGACACTTTATATAAAACGCATCATAAAATAAACTAAAAAATAAAATTAGTACAGTAGCGGTAATAGAAAATAATCGCCGTATCACATAAGCCATCTATACTTTAGCAGTATGCAAGCATTAAACCATCATGCTTTAGTTGATAAACAACCACATTATTTATCAAAACAGCCGACTGATATCATTACCAATTGCTAACACCATGAAACCTGCCAGCAAGAGTAAACCGACATTTAGACCGACCATTTGCACGCCCTCAGACAGCGGTTTGCCACGTATCAGCTCAATAAGATAGTAAACAATATGACCACCATCTAACACTGGAATGGGCAAAAGGTTCAAGACCGCAAGGCTCAAACTGATCAACGCTGCTGTCGATAACACCATCTGCCAGCTAATATCAAAGCTCTGTTTAGCGACTTTCGCAATAGTAATCGGACCTGATAAATTCTCCAAACCTATCATACCTGACAGCATCTTACCCATTGAGCTGACTGTCATAACGGCTAACTGCTCCGTCTTCTCAAACGACTTAACTAATGATTCCCCAAGACCATAAACAACCGTGGTTTTGTAGGCGTCAGGAATGACAATTTCAGACTCTGCCACCATAGCACCAATTTGCCCGTAATCGTTACCTAAATTGTCTTTTTTACCTTGCGGCATGATGAATAACTGAACTTGTTTGCCGTCACGCAATACAGTGAAATTGAGCAAGGTTTCAGGATTATCGCGAATGATACGCGTGGCGCTAATCCAGTCGGTAATCTCTTTACCATTAATAGCCGTAATGCGGTCACCAACCTGCAAGCCTTGACGGCTGGCAGCGCCATCGGGCGTTAAATTGCCAACGATTGGTGCGATGTTTGGTTGCCACGGTATCATACCAAAGCTTGATAACGCATCTTTGCCTTGCGCGTCGCCTTGCATAAATTCTTTAATCGGTGCTTGATAGGTTTTGGTGGCGTTACTACCTGTTGCTTCAGACTTTAAGGTGACACTGACATGATCGGTTTCACCCATACGCCCAGCAAGACGATAGTTAATACCTTCCCACGTTTGGACGTCATGACCGTCAATAGCAACGATTTTATCGCCCACAGGCAACTGTGCCATCGCCGCTGGGGTATCGGGTAGCACTTGCCCTATCTTTGTTGCCAATTGCTCAGACGGGGTCATAAATAACACCCAAAATAGCGCAATAGCGATGACAAAGTTCATGATAGGACCCGCGGCAACAATTGCAATTTTCTTCAGCGGATGTTGACGATTAAAGGCTAGATGCTGCTCATTGGCTGCCACCTCGCCTTCACGCTCATCGAGCATTTTGACATAACCACCAAGCGGCAGTGCCGAGATGCGATAATCAATACCGCTCTTTTTACTGGTCCAACCAAAGAGTTTTGGGCCAAAACCGATAGAATAGGTCAGCACTTTAACGCCGCAAAGACGCGCCACGATGTAATGACCCCACTCATGTAAGGCGATGAGCGGACCTAAGACAAATATTGCCGCAAGCAGCGTTAATAAAAACGTCATCATCTTTTCTCAGTATTAGCTCGTAGTATTGTCTTTTAACATCGTTTATCACTATCATTTCTTGGCGTACTGTTTAGCATCATCTGTCGATATCATTTTTTAATAGAACTTATCAAATAGCTAAATTTTATAGGTTTAGGCCAACTTCGCCACCAGCGTATCAGTATGTTGACGCGCTATTTTATCGATAACTAAAATATCTTCAATATCGGCAGTCTCATCTAATACGGGCACCTGTATCTCATCTAATGCTTGCGCATTAATATCCGCAATATCGGTGAGGCGAATTTGCCCGTTTAAAAATGCCGCAACCGCAATCTCATTGGCAGCGTTTAGTACAATCGTGGCCTGTGTACCCGCTTGCATCGCCTGCCTTGCCAAACGCAAACAGGCAAATTTCTGCAAATCAGGCTCAATAAACTCTAAACCGCTTAAGGCAAATAAATCCAATGGCTGCGAGCCGCTATCGATACGGTCAGGGTAACTGAGCGCGTGGGCGATAGGTGTCTTCATATCGGGACTGCCTAGTTGCGCTAAAAAGCTGCCATCGCTATATTCTACCATTGAGTGAATAATACTTTGTGGGTGAATGACCACATTTATCTTATTTTCTGGCAGATCAAATAAATGGCAAGCTTCAATCAGCTCAAGCCCTTTATTCATCATCGTAGCCGAGTCGACCGATATTTTTTGCCCCATCGACCAATTCGGATGTTTCACCGCTTCAGCAACACTAGCTTGCTGCATCTGCTCAAATGACTGCTGTAAAAAAGGTCCGCCAGATGCCGTTAACCATAATTTACGCACACCATGATTTGGCTGATGGACTTGGGTATTATCTTGCTGAATTGCTAATGGCAAACATTGAAAAATGGCGTTGTGTTCTGAATCTAAAGGCAACAAGGTCGCATGATGCGTTTTAACCGCATTAATCATGACTTTCCCTGCCATGACCAAGGCTTCTTTATTGGCCAATAAGATGCGCTTACCTGCGCGTGCGGCAGCTAAGGTAGAAGGCAGTCCGGCTGCCCCTACGATAGCAGCGACAACGGTATCGGTTTGCGTGTCAGTTGCAATATCGACCAGCCCTACTTCACCGCCGACCACATCAATATTTAAACCTGCTGCGCTAAGACGCTGAGCGAAATCATTGACCGCTGATGTCGGCAAACTGACGCGTTTGGGCAAAAACTGCTGACAGAGAGCAAATAGCTTATCTAAACGGTGATAGCCTGATAAGGCATAAACTTCATAGTTCTGTGGTTGCGCCGCTAAAATTGCTAACGTGCTATCGCCAATCGATCCTGTCGCGCCTAGTACGGCGATGCGTTGGGTCATAACCATCTGTGCCTATAATACGGTGAAATTAAATGAGAAATAAAGACAATAAATATAAGGTATAGAACCTAATAATAGGCAGCTTAGTCGCTACCAAATATGTAAGCTCTACCTCTTTTTATATTTTTAGCCTGATAGGTTTTTATTTTTAGACTACTTATTGTTATGCGACAATTAAACCAAGCTGCTGTATTGCCCAAAAGCCCAATGCAAATATCGGTGTGGCAGACAATAACGAATCAATGCGGTCAAGAACCCCGCCATGCCCCGGTAAAATCGTTCCAGAATCTTTAACATCAGCACGGCGTTTGAGCATCGACTCAAACAAATCGCCCAATACGGACGCTAAAATCGTTAACGCCGACAAGGCTACAAAAGCGACTAATGGTACGCCAGTCAATTGTAGTTTAAAGACACTAATGACGATGACCACAAGCAAGCCTGTGACTAAACCGCCTGCCAACCCTTCCATACTTTTATTGGGGGAAACATTTGGTGCCATCTTGCGGCGACCGAGCTTACGCCCAACAAAGTAAGCGCCACTATCGGCACACCAGACCAGCAAGAACACATATAACAGCCACCATGCTGACAGCTGCCATAAGTAGAACATAGCGGTAATGGCGGCGGTCAATATTACTGCACCCATCAATGCCAATTTTTTACCGTACCAGTTGGTATGAGTCGGAAATACCCGCACCCAAGACAGCGCCATCAGCCAGATAACCAATGACGCCACCCACCAAAACAGCCACGTGACTTTAAACATCAGCGAGACGATGGTCAGTGCTAACACTAAGAGCACAAATAGCGCAGGCTGCTGCCATTTTGGCATCAGCTTGGTCCACTCGTGGGCGGCGATAATGACACCAACCGCTAGCAGCGGCGCAAACAAAATAGGAGTTTGGCTCGCAAACATTGCAATACCAACGATAATAACGAGAACAATTGCCGTCTTAATTCGTTGCCACATACTTATCGAGCCTTATATAACGAAGAATGTTTGGTCAAAATGCATCATAATCATGAACTATAACAGTGAACCATAATAGTCCATCAATTATGATTAACGCTCATTAAAGCAGCTTATCATTGACCAAACAAGTGTAATTCAAACGTCTAGCATATTTTATAAGCCATTTTTAAAACGATTATAAGCTTTAATTATGAGCATCAGTTATGAATTTCAATTATGTTAGCGCGTCTGCTGTTCTGTCACCACTTGTTCGCTCGTTTTGCCAAAGCGGCGTTGACGTTGGGCGAATTCGGCTATCATCGTAGCCAACTCTGCTACTTTAAAGTCCGGCCATAGTGTTTGGGTAAAGAACAATTCAGCATAGGCAGATTGCCACAATAAGAAGTTCGACAGACGGTATTCGCCGCCCGTGCGTATCAACATATCGACTGCTGGCGCATCTGCTAATTGTACATATTCACCAAGCATCTCTTTATTAACGTCTTCTGCGCGCAACTTGCCTGCCTCTACTTGCTGCGCCAACTGCTTAGCAGCATGGGCAATATCCCACTGACCACCGTAGCTAATAGCGATTACCAAGGTCATCGCTTCAAAGTCAGCGGTTTTTGTCTCCGCATCTACCATCAATGCTTGCAAATCTTCACTAAGCTGACTGCGATCACCAATAAAGCGCAAGCGAATGCGATATTTTTGCATGCGCGGTAATTGCTCATTAATCGTTAAGCTCAGCAAATGCATCAATAATGCCACCTCGCTCGGTGGACGTTGCCAATTCTCACTAGAAAAGGCGAAAACGGTTAGCACTTCAATGCCCGTGCTAACGCAATATTCGACAATAGGGTCTAGCGCATCTTTGCCAGCGATATGCCCCTGACCTTTGCCTAAATGATTGATTTTACCGTAACGATTATTGCCATCCATAATGACGGCGATATGCCGCGGGAGAAGAGCGGGAGTTGAAGCATCTGAAATAAACATAGGCTGACTTGCTTGTGGTTTGGGTAAAGTAATGTGACGCGCGTTATCGCCTGTTAAGAAAAATATTGCACATTTAGCAAATGACTTATGAAAAACCTAAACTCAGCAGAAAACGCTTTCATAAAGAGTTTTTAACAAAACAATTACTTAAGAATGGCTTAATTTCTTATACGGCAATAAACAGTCAGTATTTATTTAACACTGACTGTTTTTAGAGAAAAGATAATGCTAAGGTGCCGTTTTTAATCAAAGAAAAAAGACGGTTGCCTATCGCCTATACTTCCATCAAGTCGCTTTCTTTTTTGCTCAAGCGGCTATCAATGGTTTCAATATATTTGTCAGTGATTTTTTGGATATCATCACTGGCGCGGCGCTCGTCATCTTCTGAGATTTCTTTTTCTTTTGCCAACTCCTTGATGTCATTCATCATATCGCGGCGGATATTACGGATAGACACGCGGCTATTTTCTGCTTCACTGCGCGCAAGTTTTTGCATATCGCGGCGTGTGTCTTCGGTCAACGCTGGCATCGGTACACGAATGACGTCAGCGGTCATCGGGTTTAAGCCCAAATCTGCTTCGCGAATGGCTTTATCAATCGCTTGCACCATGCTACGCTCAAATGGCTGTACCAGTAAGGTGCGTGAGTCTTCGACGTTGACGCTGGCAACTTGATTCAATGGCGTATCGGCGCCGTAGTAGCTAACCATCACGCCAGATAGCATACCTGGGTGCGCGCGACCAGTACGTACTTTGCTAAAAGTCGTCTCAAGCGCTTCTAAGGTTTTTTGCATGCGTGCTTCGCCGTCTTGCTTAATCTCTTTAATCATCATGTATCCTTATTTATCGCTATCGATAAATCATTCATTATTGTTAGGTATAAAGCTGTTAGGTATAAATCTTATTCAAAGATTGATGCTCATCACATCAGTGATTTCATGCTCATATAAATGATAAAGCCTACTACGCTTAAGCTTAATGATAAACGCGCGTGCCTTCATTTTCGCCCATGATGACGTTTAATAAAGCGTTAGGCTTGGTCATATCAAATACTTGTAGTGGGACGTTGTGCTCACGGCATAAAGCGATTGCTGTTAAATCCATGACGCCAAGTTTTTGCTCGAGCACTTCATCAAAGGTTAAACCGTCATATTTTTTGGCATCGGCATGGAGGCTTGGGTCTTTATCGTAAACGCCATCTACTTTGGTCGCTTTTAAAATTAAGCCCGCCTCGATTTCGATACCACGCAGGCAAGCAGCAGTATCAGTAGTAAAGAAAGGATTACCCGTGCCCGCGACAAAAATACACACTTCGCCATTTTTAAGATAACGAATGGCATTACGGCTGCTATAGCTTTCAGTGACTTCGCCAATAGGCAATGCTGACATCAAACGCGTTTTAATATTACGGCGCTCAAGGGCATCACGCATGGCCAGACCATTCATCACAGTGGCAAGCATACCCATTTGGTCACCAGTGACACGGCCGACCAAGCCTTCTTGTTGCAACTGAGCGCCGCGATACAAGTTACCACCGCCGACGACGATACCGACTTGCACTCCAAGTCCGCGTAAGTGGGCGATAGACAAGCTCATCTTATCGAGCACTTCGGTATCAATCCCCATCTCTTTGCCACCAGCTAAGGCTTCACCAGAAAGTTTTAGCAAGATACGAGAGTAACGCGGGTTTTTGTCAGACATGAGGTCACCTTGTTAGCATGAAATTATAATTAAAATAAGCGATAAAACACAAATTGCATTGGACTTTAGCTTAACCTTTCAAACTATCCTAAATGGCATAATAGCGCCAAAAACGATGTCAAATAGGTAAAAAGCCAAATTGCGCTAATTGTAGCAAAAACTGCCCATGATTGGGCAACTTTCACTCGGTTATCGGTGTGGCTTTCTAACCTTTATAACTGGCAAACAAATCATATTCACTGGCGTCATCGATCGTGACGGTTAGGAATTGTCCAACTTTGACTTGCGCGGTGATATCATCGACGTAAACGTGACCGTCAATCTCAGGCGCATCAGCATAGCTACGGCAAATCGCGATGCCCTCTTCATCATCAATCTCATCGACCAATACTATTAAGGTTTTACCGACTTTCTCTTGCAGCTTTTGTGCCGAAATCTCTTGCTGTAGTGCCATCAAACGCTCATAGCGTTCTTGCTTAATGTCTTCAGGTACATGATTTGGCAAATCATTGGCAACCGCACCTTCGACTTCTGAATACGTAAAAGCACCAACGCGATCAAGGCGCGCCTCGACTAGCCAATCAAGCAAGCATTGAAAATCTTCTTCGGTTTCACCCGGGAAGCCGACGACGAAGGTTGAACGAATGACAATATCAGGGCAAATCTCACGCCATGCTTTGATACGCGCCAAGGTATTTTCGCTATGCGCCGGACGTTTCATCGCTTTTAAAATACTGTGACTAGCATGTTGGAATGGAATATCAAGATAAGGCAGCAGTTTTTTCTCACCCATCAGCTCAACCACTTTATCGACATGCGGATAAGGATAAACATAGTGCAGGCGCACCCAAATACCCAAATCATTTAACGCTTGGCATAAGTCATAAAATTTTGACTTTAGCGGCATGCCATTCCAAAAACTGGTTTTATATTTTAAGTCCAGCCCATAAGCAGAGGTATCTTGTGAGATAATCAGTAGTTCTTTGACGCCCGCGTTTTTTAGCGCCATTGCTTCATTCA
This sequence comes from Psychrobacter sp. UBA3483, assembly GCF_002377905.1. Classification (GTDB taxonomy): domain Bacteria; phylum Pseudomonadota; class Gammaproteobacteria; order Pseudomonadales; family Moraxellaceae; genus Psychrobacter. Next base: position 27,403 of record NZ_DFQS01000021.1, read on the forward strand.
TCACGCTATCAATGGGACGCGAAACCAAATCGCCACGCAAACTTGGGATGATGCAAAAAGTACAACGATGGTTGCAGCCTTCTGATATTTTAAGGTACGCATAATGGCTTGGGGTCAATTTAATCCCCGCCTCATTAATCAAATCTATCTTTGGATCATAGTTGCTATCTATATAGCGCTTGGGTTTGGGCACATGTTGCGAGACGGCAGTAATCACCTCATCATAAGCATGCGCACCGGTGACCGATAGCACGGCTGGGTGCATGGCACGGATTTTATCGGCCTCTTTACCCAAGCAGCCGGTGACAATCACTTTGCCGTTTTTGCTAATCGCTTCACCGATGGCGTCTAAGGATTCTTGCACGGCCGACTCAATAAAACCGCAAGTATTAACCACGACCAAGTCTGCGCCTTCATAATCGCTGGCGACTTGATAGCCGTCACGACTAAGCTCGGTGATAATGCGCTCACTATCGACCAGCGCCTTTGGACAACCAAGCGATACAAAGCCAATCTTTGGCGCAGCGTTCACGGGCGCGTCAATCGTCGCTGAATTGGCTAACGTTACATCGCTACTTTGCTCAATACTACGGTTTTGATTGTGGTTGGCTTTATGGTGGTAAGGCTGGTTAGTGTTTGCTTGACTAACATCCGCCTGACTGCTTTCTCGCGCTATATTTGGCTTTGCAGGATTAAAAATAGTGGCAGTGTTTTTTGGCATAGAAGCTGATGAGGCAGAAGCTGACGATGTAGAAACTGATGAGGTGGTAACAGTCGTATTAAGCGACTCGGTAGAAGTGTTGGGCATGGCTGACCTTGCTAGAGATAAATTGGCTGTGCGCATTGTACGTTTTTTTTGTGATAATCGCCAGTTTTGCCGCGCTAGTGTGTTGATTTATGGTTAAATATTATCTTTCGTATCTTTTAATTTTAGGCATTTCCCATGACGGCTGATTTGAGCACTGCCAAACTGAACCCAGATTCGACGTTTATATTACAGCATTTATTTACCGCTATTTTATACGTTGATGACTCGCTGACCATTAGGTGGCTAAATGCTCAAGCGGAGCAGCTGCTTGCCATTAGCAGCGGACGTTTGCGAGGCCAGTCAATCTTGAGCCTACTTGCGCCCGATGAATTGACGTTAAAAGACAGTCTTATTAATAATAATCGAGAAGGAAAAACTTACTCTTTGACGGAGCGCTTTAGTCAAGCAAAACACTATCAACAGCCTTTTATCGATCATGATCACCTTATACATACCCAGCTTAACGGCGGACTGACATTATCCGTGGATTATAGCGTGACGCCTGTTAGCGATGAGCAGCAGCCTTATTTTATTATAGAGATGTGGGGCAAAGACCGGCAAAGTCGTATTTCAGAAGAACAGCGCCAGCAGCAGCAATATAGCGTCGCCCGTCATATGTTACGCTCGGTCGCCCATGAAATCAAAAATCCATTGGCAGGCATTCGCGGGGCGGCGCAATTATTACAGCGGCAATTCATTAAGTTTAATGAATTTTCTGCTATTGTGAATGAAAATTTGAATGTAGCGGATGAAAATGGCCTGAAAAAGAATGCTGCAAAGCTGCGGAGTTATACTGATATTATCATCTCAGAAACCGATCGTCTGACCCAGTTGATTGGGCAGCTTCTTGGCTCTCATCAATTGCCAAACTGGCAAACGCTCAATATCCATGAACCGCTAGAGCACGTTTTGGCCTTAATCATTCATCAATATCCAGACGTGATGCTACAACGTGATTATGATTTATCGTTACCCGAGTTATGTGCGGATAAAGATCAATTAATCCAAGTGTTTTTAAACCTGATGAATAATGCTTGCGAATCGATGACTGAGTTTGAGCAAACGCTGCAGCAAAAAGTTCCAACTATCTCTAGTCAACTATCATCAGCTATTGCGCAGAAACACTCTGATATTAATGATAACTATCAACCTAAGCTGCATATCCAAACGCGGGTTGTTTTTCAGCATACCATCGGTAGCTTGCAGCACAGACAAGTCTTGCAAATCACTATTACCGATAACGGCTCAGGGATAGACGACGCATTAATCGGTCAGATCTTTTTCCCGATGGTGACCATGCGCGCTGCTGGTACAGGTCTAGGTTTATCTATCGTCCAAGATATCATCAGCCGCCATCATGGTATGATTGACGTCAGCTCAAAGCAAGCCCAAGGTTTTAGCGGCCGTTTTAAAAGTCATTATCAGCGCAATCAAACCAGCTTTACCCTCTACCTGCCTTTTTCTCAGCCAAGCGCTGACCGTTAAGGCTACGATTTTTTATTTATTTTCCATTTTCTACCGCTTATCAGGCCAAACCCATGACTCAGTATAATGACAAAACGCACCCTACGAGCAATGAGCAAATTCCTATGGTCACTGTGGACAATAATCCTGCTGCTACTCCCGCGACGTTATGGCTTATCGATGATGATGCGGCGCTGCGCTTGATCTTGGCAGATACCTTTGAAGAGGCAGGCTTAACGGTTATTAGCTTTACCCAAGCGCAAGCAGCGTGGACGCGCCTGAACGATATCTTGCAACAGCGTGTATCTGTCGACCAACTGCCAGATGTGATATTGACCGATATTCGTATGCCAATGATGGATGGTCTGTCCTTTAGTGATTGGGTGCATCAGCACTTCCCTACGCTACCGATTGTCATTATGACCGCCCATTCCGACCTGAGTTCTGCTATCAATAGCTATCAGACTGGTGCATTTGAATACCTGCCTAAGCCTTTTGACTTAGATGAGGCGGTCGCCACAATTTATAAGGCCATTAATTATCAGCCGGATTTAACAATAACAAATGATACAACTGAATATGCTCAAAAGACTGTCAAAAAAGCTAAAAAAGGAACCAAAACGACCACCGAACTTAAATCTAAAAGCCCAACAGATAGCGATATTAATAACAATCCGAGCGGTATCATCGGTCAATCACAAGCAATGCAAACGGTATTTCGCGCGATTGGACGCTTGGCACACTCTCCTATTACCGTTTTGATTACTGGTGAATCAGGCACAGGTAAAGAGCTGGTGGCAGGTGCGCTTCATGCCCATTCTCCAAGGGCTCAGCAACCTTTTATCGCGCTTAATATGGCCGCTATTCCGCATGATTTGATTGAGTCTGAATTGTTCGGTCACGAAAAAGGCGCTTTTACTGGCGCAACGACGACTCGGCAAGGTCGTTTTGAGCAAGCGGACGGCGGTACGCTATTTTTAGACGAAATTGGCGATATGCCGTATAGTACCCAAACGCGATTGCTGCGCGTATTGGCCAACGGTGAGTTTTTTCGCGTGGGCGGACAGCAACCGGTCAAAGTCAATGTACGCATCATTGCCGCTACCCACCAAAACTTAGAAGAATTGGTCAAACAAGGCAAATTTCGTGAAGATTTATTTTATCGCCTTAATGTGATTCGTATGCCCTTGCCGCCCTTACGGACGCGCCCTGAAGATATTCCTGCATTAGCAAACTACTTTATGCAGCGCGCCGCCAAGCAATTAAATAGCGCCGAAAAGCAGCTGCATCCCACCACGCTTCAGATGATGCAATCTTTTGCGTGGCGCGGTAATGTTCGTCAACTTGAAAACGTTTGCCTTTGGCTGACGGTAATGACCACGGGCGACACCGTTATGATTGAGGATTTACCGCCAGAGCTGCTAGACAATGCTGACCCTAATGTAGAGCAACAAAGCAATGCGGCATATCACGTGCATCAAAACTGTCAAAACAGTCAACTGACCCAAACGAATGATAAGCAAAGCTGGCAGCAAGCGTTGGCTATATGGGCGAAGCAGTCGCTGCAAACTGGCGAAACGGATATTTTACAAACCGCAACGCCCGAGTTTGAGCGTGTGTTGCTGCAAGCTGCTCTCAATCATAGCGGCGGTAAAAAAATAGCTGCCGCCCACTTACTGGGTTGGGGACGCAATACTTTGACCCGCAAATTACAGCAATTAGAGATGACAGCAGCAGAGAAAAATAATGATAATTAAAGCCATCAGTCGCTGAAATAAAAACCAGCAATATCAAATATTTATGAAATTTAGCAAAAATAGTTGTCAAATAATTAAAAAAAAATCGCAAATAGGGGTTGCCAAACCTTTGAAACTCTATATAATAGCCAACCACTGAGACGCACTACCGAATCAGTTAACTATCTCGATGGCATTTGAATTTAACTGCCTTTGATGATAGAGTAACGAAAATGGGGCTGTGGCGGAATTGGTAGACGCACCAGATTTAGGTTCTGGCGCCGCAAGGTGTGAGAGTTCGAGTCTCTCCAGCCCCACCATTTTCGGATAGTACATCTTAGACCAAATATTAAAACCTGCTTTTTAGCAGGTTTTTTTGTGTCTAGCATTTAGAATTTATCGTTGATAATTATAACCTTTTCAAATCCATCACGATTTCTTCCATACTTTGATAACGTTTTTCAATTCTCTTCGCCAACGCTTTATTGATGATACGTTGATAGCGCCTATACTCTAACGGCAATGTTGCAATTGGCTGTTGGCAATGCTGAGTCGCCCATTCTCTTAACGGCGCACCACTCGGATTATCAATCTTAAACGGTCGCTCGCCTGCCAATATTTCATACAGCATTATCCCAAACGCATAAATATCGCTTTGCAGCGTTGCGCCTTGCCCTTGCCAGCGTTCAGGGGCAAGGTAAGCGGGCGTGCCAGCATTATTTTCCGTACTATTTTTCTTATTTATTTGAGTAATACCATTATTAATGGGTTCTGCCAAAGCAAAATCAGCCAATAATAAATTAGGTACGATACCGCCAATATCTGCATGATTTGGCACGAAAGCATCTAGCAAAATATTACTCGGCTTAATATCGTTGTGTAGCCAACCTATGTGATGTAAGTCGGCAACAAGTTTTGTGGCTTGAACGATTAATTGCTGCTTTTGCTCGGCAGTCAGGCTTTGTTTTAAATAGCGCGCGACACTACCGTTGGCATAATTTGGCATAACAACAATGGTGAGTGTTTGACTGTTATTTAATACTTGTAGCTGTAAATGATGGGTGGCTAATAACGGCGGCGCGATAGAAGAAAATCTACCCTGATGGTTCGAGAGCTGATTGATAGATCTTAGAACGTCGGCCTCATAAGATAAAACAGATCCGTGTCGATGAGCATCTATACTTAATTGCCATTTCATCATGACCTCACCAAACTGGGGATGCTTGGCGCGTGTTAAACCTTGATATTCAAGCGCATTAGTGACACCCTGCTGACTGATACGCTGATGTGCTATCTTACTATACTGCAAGTCCAAGAATGCTATGGTCAATACAGGCAGAATTTGCTGCGCATCCGTTTGCAACGTTTGTTTTGCCAAGTCTTGCTTTGGCTTTGCTTGAATTGCAGCTTGATTACTGGCACTATTTTTCATAATAAGTGCTGCCTTGATGTATGTACTTGACAGATATAATAGGCAATCTGCCATTTTAATGATGATAAGCAACTAATATTATAAGCGACCCAGTATTATGCCCCAATCTACCACACCCGTTATGAATTATGCCCTACCCGACCATGTATTAAATTTACTTGAGCAGTATTTGCAAGAGCAGGTCACGCCAACTATCGAGATTGATCCTGCCCAGCTGGCTTATCGCTGGGTCGGTGGGCAGACTGGATATTTAGAGCCGTTGGCAGTGAATTTATTTTTAAGTTTAGATGACTTGCATGGTATCGATACGCAAAAGGCAAAACTGGTACAAAACACGCGCCAGTTTCTAAAGGGCTATCCTGCCAATCACGTCTTGATGACAGGCACACGCGGCGCTGGCAAGTCATCGCTGATTAGGGCACTGCTACAAGCCTATCATAGCGAAGGGCTACGTATTATCGAAATCGCTCGTGATGACCTGCAGATGCTTGATAAGATACGCGCTGCGATTAATGCGCTGCCAGCGGATTGTGGTTGCCATTATGTAGTGTACTGTGATGACTTGGCATTTAACGGTCAAGATGAGAGTTACCGGACGCTGAAAAGTGTGTTGGACGGCGCGCTAGACTCCGAGCAAGATAAGCTACTCGTCTATGCCACCAGTAACCGCCGTCATCTTTTGCCGCAGCTGATGAAAGACAATGTCAATATTTATAACGGTCAGACTGACGAGGTCAACCCTTATGAAACCATTGACGAGACGGTATCGTTATCTGATCGCTTCGGCTTATGGTTGTCCTTTCATCCAATGGATCAAAACACGTATTTACACATCGTGCGCCATTATTTATCGCTTTCGCCAAATCACAATCTGCATAATGCGAATGACGTTAAAGAAAGTGATGTTAATAAAGTTAATGTTGCAACAGCCAATAATGCGCTACCTGATAATATAAGAGCAGCAGCATTACGCTGGGCATCAGAGCGCGGTGGACGTTCAGGACGAGTGGCGTATCAGTTTAGCCGCTACTGGATAGGACAAATGCAATTAGCAGCTGAGGACAATCTATCTTAAATATTGATCACAAGTCATTAATGATGGTCGCGTGCAGAGCCTAGATACTGTACGCGGCTCTCCTCTTCTGCGCTTACTAAGTCAGCTGTGCCATTCACCATATATTGATCAAAGTCAGCGGCTAACCATAGATTGCCTTGATAAGCACTTTGGGCATCTAAGCGGATATGCGCCATATTGGGCGTATCACTATGAGGGTTTTCAAAGCTTTGATAACGTGCGCTAAAATGGGTCAAAATTAAATTTTTAACGCTGTTTTCTTGGGCAAATTGACCAACCGATTGCGCGCTACTGTGCATCGGATCAAAGTCTGGGTTTTTTGCCTGAATCTTATTTAACACCTCATGAGTATAAGTGGCTTCGTGTACCAATAAATCGGCATCGACTACCGCAGCACTTAGGCACTCTGGCGTATCGTTATCGCCCGCCACCATAACCTTTGTGCGCTGACTGTTATTATCGACGTAATCGGCTGAATAAAGTGTGCGACCATCCTCGGCTGTGACATCTTTGCCTTGCTGCAGCTTGCCCCACAGCGCGCTTGCTGGAATACCATCGGCTGTCAATTTATCAGTATTCAGCGCACGGCGGCTGATAGTTTGGGTGATGGCAAAGCCATAAGAGGCCACGCGATGCGATAAAGGATAAATACCTATCGTCAGCTGATGCTGATTGTCTAGTGTAATCGTTACTTGAGTTTTATTTCCCTCATCTGATTCAGAGAGCAAATCTTCTATCGCCATAAAGTTAATAACAAATGGAAAATATAGCTCTGTCGTCAAAGTTACCGCTTCAAGCAACGTGGCGATTGCTTTTGGCGCAACGATGATTAACGGCTCACGGCGACCTGACATTGCTGTACTCGCAAGCAACCCTGGCAGACCATAACAATGGTCGCCATGCACATGAGTGATGCAAATTGCTTGGAGCTGATGTAAAGATAACTTAGTATGTAAGAGCTGCTGCTGGGTGCCTTCGCCGCAGTCAACCAACACCCAAGGCCGCGATTTTTTAGATTGAGTCGTGTTTTTTGGGTTTGACACATAAGGGTTAAGGGATTCGACAGCTAATGCGGTGACGTTACGCTGCTTGGTCGGCACGCCCGCTGAGGTGCCCAAAAAGGTAAGCTTTAACATAGGCAAACTCTTTATCTAAATACTTTTTTTATAGCGACGTTTTTATAGTGATGTTTTTATAAAGACGACTTTATAACGACTGGCATAGCATGGTCCTTTGACCTTCAATCATTTTACCGCCATTAGCCGTACATTCATTGACCATGTTGGACTCATAGGATTTCCAGCCACCATAAAAGCTTGCTAGGCATAGCAATACTACCAGCAGCTTTTGTGACCACGCTTTGATAGAAGCTTGCTGGTTATTGCTATGACCTTCAGCCGTATTAATGGGTTGTCCGGTAACCGCACCAGTATCCGTCTTCTGGTTGTTCGTTTTATTTAAGTCTGTCATTTTTTTACCCTAAAAAAGGTTTTGTCTATAAATAAACAAAACCTTTATTTTAATATGAATTCAGTCATTTATTAATGATTAAGTGTGCTGCATCTAAAATTTTAAACGCCCGCCTTTTTCTTCTGCGCGCTTAAAGGCATCGCGCTCTTCACAGCGTTTTAGCCAGTTTAAGATATTGGCGTATTTACTGCTATCTAAACCTGCTCCCGCATTGGCACCGACGACCGCAAGATGCATCTGAATATCAGCGGCACTGAATTCGCTACCGGCAAACCAATGATTGTCTTGCAAGTGCTGCTCCATCATGGTCAGCATCGTATCCAAACTTTTGCTAATCATGCTTTTTTCGACTTGATTGCGAATGCTTTTGCTCACAGGTTTGATCAGCATCGGCGATTGCTCAACCACTTTGCTAAAGACCAGACGCATGACCAATGGCGGCATAAGCGACGCTTCTGCAAAATGTAGCCAAAAAGTATAAGCATCCCACGCCGCCTCATTATCATCAGCAGGTTTGAATTGGCGTTCTTTATCATAATGCTTAATCAAGTACTCAATGATAAATCCCGACTCGACGAGCGCACGGTCGTTTACCTCTAATATGGGCGCATGACCGAGCGGATGTACTTGTTTTAAACTGTCTGGGGCGCGGTAAGCCTTGTTGCGCTCGTAGCAGGTCAATTTATAATCGAGTCCAAGCTCTTCTAATAGCCATAAAATACGAAACGAGCGTGAATTTGCTAAATGATGAAGATGTAACATAAACCATCCTAGTTATAATATGAATAAGCGATAATCTTAAATAAGACCTATATTAATAGGCAACGCCTGCCCTCAGACTTCATTTTTGTAACTCGTCAAGTATCATTGAGCAAGGCAACCTTATTGTCGATAATAGCGCAATTAAGGTTTCTTTAATACAGAAACTATGTAGAGTAATAAGGAGAAATGATGCCTGCTAAGTTTAATTTAGTTTCTTTGTAAGACAACCTTACTTGGCATGTAGTTCTTCGATTTTGCGCGTCATCTTGTCTATTTTTTGCTGATATTTTCTGATTTTACGAAAGCGATGCGCAATCAAAACCCCTTTGATACGGCGATTTTTTAGGCGGCGGCGCGGCGGGAAGCTACCGACTTGTGGCTCATTGTACGCTTGCAGGCGGTCATGACGCTTACGTGCCAAATAGCCAAGCGCACTATCAGCAATCATAATCAGCAGCGCGATGACAATCATGCCATACATAAACAGCGAGCCGCCGTCATTGATACTTTGGTGCAAAATGGTGATGGAAAATATAAATAAAAATATTGGTTCAAGGTAGCATAAAGTACCAAATAGCGACACGGGTAGCTTTTGGCTGGCAACCATGGTCAGCGCCATCGCCGCCGTACTAATAATACCGAGTAGCGGCAATAGATACCAAAACTTATCGGTCGTGAACGCCAGCTCAAAACCGCCGCTTAAGTATAATATCACCAACACTACCGGCGTTAATAATACCAAATCCGAGATAAGTCCGGTGATAGGTGGTACGGCAAGCTTACGCCGCAACAGATAATAAGGCGGATAACCCAGACAGACAAATAAAGTCGCCCAAGAAATAGCGCCATATTGCCACACATCATAGCCAATACCGAGCGCCGCACAAATGGTCGCAAGCCACTGCAGCAAGCTCATGTCTTCATTATAAAAAAAGCGCCCCACGACAATCATAATCATCGGGTATAAAAAGTAACCCAAGGTCACCTCTAAACCTAAATCATTGACCGGCGCCCACATAAATATCCAGATTTGCGCACCCAAAATCGGCGTAGGAATAATAAATAAAAACCACTCTTTTGCCGTCTTTAAGGTTTTTAGATAATCAAAAATATGCTGCCACTGTTTCAGCACACTGACCAGTAGCACCAAACTGAGTAGCATCATCAGTACGCGCCAAGCAGCGACTTGCGTCCCTGATAAAGGCTGCATCAACAGACCAAATAAAAACAACCCTGCATATAAAAAATTTGCGGCGACTGCAACGATGGTGCCCTGCGACGTCTGATTGGTGAGGAGCATAACAACTGCCTTTAAAAATAAGCGCACGTCCTTGGCAATTTTGAAAAAAAACAAAAGCCTCAGACGCGAACGTCGGAGGCCTTTTGTCTATCAGCTCTATTGTTGATAGAAATTTTTATCTATCCTGTCACTAAATAAAATTAAGATAAACGCTTGTGTATCTCATGCTCAGCATTATGTCAAAGTCGGCATAGATACGCAATACATTGGCTTAACCCGTCTGTTCATTTAAAAATCAGGTTTATTCATTTGACATACATGTGAGGCTTTATTTGCTATCAAGCTGCTCGATTTTACGCTGTATGCTATCGAGTTTCCTTTGATAACGACGCATCTTACGGAAACGATGCGCAGCTAACACCCCGTCGATACGGTAATTTATCAAGCGGCGACGCGGCGGAAAACCGCCCACTTGTGGCTCGCGGTAGCCATGCAAATGGTTGTCGCGGCGGCGGCGAAGATAACCCATGACACTATCAGCAATCATGATAAATAGCGCCAGCGTAATCATGCCGTACATAAATAACGAGCCGCCTTCATCAATGCTTTGGCTTAATACGGTAATAGATAACACAAATAACAGCATCGGCTCTATATAGCTTAGCGCACCAAATAACGAGACGGGTAATTTACTACTCGCAATCATAGTCAGTGACATCGCAAGCGCACTAAACGCGCCAAGCAGCGGTAATAAATACCAAAACTTCATGTTTTGTGCCGCTACGCTAAAGCCGCCACTGCTATATAGCATAATAAGTACCACCGGCGTCAGCAGGGTCAAATCTGACAATAAGCCGGTAATCGGAGGTACAGCAAGCTTACGCCGCAGCAGATAATAAGGTGGATAACCCAAGCATACAAACAAGGTTACCCAAGATATGGTGCCATATTGTAAGATGTCATGACCGATACCTAAAGCGGCCAGCAGTGCCGCTAGCCATTGTAGCGCGCTCATATGCTCATGGTAAAAAAAGCGCCCCAGTATGATCATCACTAGCGGCAATAAAAAATAACCCAAAGTGACATCAAGGCCAAAGCCATTGACCGGTGCCCACATAAATAGCCAAATTTGCCCACCCAAAATCGGTGTTGGCAAGATAAATATCAGCCATTCCTTTGGTGTTTTTAAGGTTTTTAGATAATCAAAGACATGTTGCCATTGCTTAGTAAAACTGACCAATATAAGCAAACTCAACAGCATCATCAATATGCGCCATGATGCTACCTGCGTCCCTGACAATGGCAGCATAAATAACCCAAACAAAAACATCATCGAGAATAAAAAACTCGATGATATTGCTGCCAAGGTTCCCTGAAAAGTTTGATTGGTCGTAAGCATAACAACGGCCTTAGAAAATAGAGCTTAATAGATATTATTTATCATAAGTTTATAGAAACTAAGTATGGAAAGTTAAAAGCTAAAAAACACGCTGTAAGAATAAGAACACTCAGAAAAAAGCCTCCAACGATGACGTCAGAGGCTTGTTCTAGAGCAGTATTACTCACTAAACTAAAAAGCTAACAACTGAAGTAGTTATTCGTCATCGTCGGTATTTTCATCAGCTACATCATTCGACCTTTCATCATCTAACGTGTAATCATTGGCAATATCAACAACATCATTGACGTCAGTCGTCGTATGCCCCATTTCGGCATCAATATCGATTTGTTCTTGACCCTCTACGGCAAAAGTGCCATCTTCTTTCATCGCCTCGACCAATTCATCGTCGCCCTCTTCATTCTCAACGCGCGCCATCGCCACCAGTTTTTCATCTTTTGACAGACGAATCAAGGTAACGCCTTGGGTATTACGACCCGAGCTTGCCACTTGTTCTACCGGTGTACGAACCAAAGTACCTTTATCAGAGATTAAGATAATATCGTCTTCAGGCTCAACCTTGGTCGCCCGAACCAATGCGCCATTACGGGCGCTGGTCTTGATAGCAATGACACCGCCACCACCGCGATTTTGGGTATTGAACTCTTCGACAAAGGTACGTTTACCAAAGCCATTTTCACAAGCTATAAGGATTTCGCGCACATCATCTTCGATAACCACCAGAGATTTGATAAATTCATCGGCTGCCAGACGCATACCGCGCACACCTTTAGCGGTACGCCCCATCACGCGCGCATCGTTTTCATCAAAACGAATGGCTTTACCACTTGAAGCAAATAGCATGACCTCTTGGCTACCGCTCGTGATACGCGCGCTCACCAACTTATCACCGTCTTCTAAACCAACGGCAATTAAGCCATTTGAGCGAATATTGGCAAATTGCTTAAGCTCGACACGCTTCACTGTACCATTGGCAGTTGCAAAGAATACGAAAGGTGGTTCTGCTTGCGTGCTGTCCTCTAAATTATTATCTTCTGATAAGCTGTCATCGCTGTCTATTAGATTGCCATTTAAAGACGTTTCATCTTTTACCGATAACTCTTCTACTATTTTTGGAATAGGCAAGATGGTTGTAACGGTTTCATCAGGATTTAGACCAATTAAATTTACTAATGGACGACCACGCGAACCGCGGCTGGCAATCGGCACTTCAAAACCACGTAAGCTAAAGACGCGACCGGTATCCGTAAAGCAAAGTACAGTGGCATGCGTTGAGGTCACGACTAAATGATCAATCACATCGTCTTCTTTCATCGCAGTAGCTGACTTGCCTTTACCGCCACGTTTTTGCGCGACATAATCGTCAATCGGCTGTGTTTTTGCATAACCGGTACGAGACACTGTCATCACAACGGTTTGCTCTGGGATCAGATCTTCACGGTTAAAGTCCATGCGTGAATCGATGATATCGGTACGGCGTTCATCACCGAAGTTTTCACGAATCTCAATCATCTCGTTTGAGATAATGGTCATTAATTTATCAAAATCACCCAAAATAGACTCTAAATGAGCAATTTCACGTAGCAGATCTTGATATTCTTCGGTCAATTTATCTTGCTCAAGACCCGTCAGACGATGCAGCTGCATGTCTAAAATAGCATTGACCTGCTCAAGCGATAAGCGATAGCTTTCTTGATTATCGATCAGACCAAACGGCGCTTTTGGATCTTCGCCTTCAATAAAGTCTGGACGTACCGACTGGCTACCTGCCGCCGTTAGCATCGCAACGACGCTGCCTGAACCCCACGTATTATTCAGTAAGTTTTCACGCGCAAGGCCACGGTTTGCAGAAGCCTTAATCGTCGCAATAATCTCATCAATGTTGGCTAGGGCAACGGTTAAGCCCTCGAGTAGGTGACCGCGGACGCGGGCTTTATTTAGCTCAAAAATAGTACGACGCGTCACCACTTCTTGGCGATGGCGGACAAAAGCGGCAATTAGCTGACGCAAAGTCAACAGCTTTGGTTGACCGTTATCGAGCGCCACCATATTGATACTAAAGCTAGATTCGAGCGGCGTTTGCAAGAACAAGTTATTAACAATCACTTCTGCCGTTTCACCGCGGCGCAAATCGATGGCGATACGCATACCGTCTTTATCAGACTCATCACGAATCTCAGTAATGCCTTCGATTTTTTTATCACGTACCAGCTCAGCGATACGCTCAATCAACTTGGCTTTATTGGTCTGATAAGGCACTTCGGTAAAGACAATGCGCTCACGGTCACGGTTGACGCCCGTGTCGCTCATCGGCTCAATGATATAGCGACCGCGTACATGCAAGCGGCCTTTACCCGTGCGATAAGCGTCTAAAATACCCGCACGACCATAAATAACACCGCCTGTAGGGAAGTCAGGACCTGAAATATGCGACATCAACTCTTCGGCAGATATTTGCGGGTTTTGCGCATATGCTAAGCAGGCATTAATCACCTCTGTCAGGTTGTGCGGTGCCATATTGGTCGCCATACCAACTGCAATACCGGTTGCACCGTTGACTAATAAGTTTGGAATACGCGCAGGCAAGACGCTTGGCATACGCTCAGAGCCATCGTAGTTGTCTTCCCAATCGACCGTATCTTTATCCAAATCCGCTAGCATTTGGTGGGTCAGCTTGGTCATACGCACTTCAGTATAACGCATCGCCGCCGGTGGATCATCATCAATCGAGCCAAAGTTACCTTGACCGTCAACCATCGGATAACGCAAACTAAAGTCCTGCGCCATCCGTACAATCGCATCATAGACCGCACTATCACCATGCGGGTGATATTTACCGATGACATCACCGACCACACGTGCTGATTTCTTATACGGTTTGTTATAATCATTAGACAATACATGCATCGCATACATCACACGGCGATGCACTGGCTTAAACCCATCACGCACATCAGGCAGCGCGCGCGAGACGATCACGCTCATCGCATAATCCAGATAGGACTGCTTTAATTCATCCACGATGGCAATAGGACTGATCGAGTCGCTCATATACACTCCTTTATTTACATTCTTTTTCTAGTATTTAGCTCGATTGAAAAGACTGGGTAATCACACAAAAATAAAGGCGCTGAAAAGCGTCAATATCCATGATACATAGACTATAAAAAGCGTTATCAAACAGGCTAAATAATAGGAAAATGGCGATACGGTTTTTGTTAAAAATAACGTTTAATTAAAGAAGCTATTTTAACACATTTTTGTCGATTTAGGGGATTGTAGATGCTATTAAAATCAAGCAAAACAGCTGATTAGCGCTCGTTTTTATCTCTAGTAATAAGGATAAAAACGACTTTAATAATTGAGCATTGTCTTTGCCGTTTTTAAAGGCTATTTCATAAAAAAAACTGTATCCAAAGGACACAGTTTTTTCGCCAGTAATATTAAAACTGTTTATATCTTTAACGATAAAGCAGTTTAAACAGGTTTGAATTCCTGATTAAAGAACTCACGCGTAGCCTGAGTACAAGCCGGACTGACTAGGCCACCATGATAATTGGTATAGAATGCCAGTAGCGCCGCGACGCCTCCGTTGGGGTCTGCATCGTCTTTGACTTTTTTCACGCTGTTACCAAAGTTGGTTTGTACTTTTTTGACTACATCGTTGACTTTCCAAGGGTTCATTGATGCTTGCCCAATGATAGTCAACGTTTGATAATCTGGGCGATCTGCTTCGTTGTCTTTATCCACATCCAAAACCGTAATATTAAGTTTCTTAGCAGGGTTTTTAGCCACTTCTGCCTGTATGAGTTTTACCATCGAGCCGGTATTGGTATCGAAATAAACCGTTGGGTCTTGGTTGCCGCCACAAATAAACGTCGGCATCGTAGGCACGTAACCCCGTAAATCATTATCTTTTAATGCTTTACGCAGATTGTTCTCAGGATTTGCTGCTGTCCGTCCGTCACCATTATCAGCCCATAGACCATCAGGATTTTTTTGCGTATCTGCCACATAAGCCGCGCGGAAATCCGTTTTAATCAAATAATCGGTATCATCGTAGCCACCCAAGATAGAAAACAGCTTACCTGGTGATAGACCCGCCAGCCTTGGGTCACTAGGATTCTTTTGGAATAAAGCATTATTGGGCAGTTTACCCGCTTTGACCAACTCACCAAACGCGGTATTACTAGGCAACTGCGCGTCGGCATATTTATCTAAGAAAATATCTGATTTTTTATTGTAGATATTGCCGTATTTTGCCTGCAAACCAATACCGAGCAGTGGGGCAAAGCGCGATGCACCAATATTGACATTACCTCTAAAGATTTCATCACCAAAAGCTGCCAACGCATAAGGGCCCGATGATGGTGCAATCGCCGTCACTGGTTTCTTTTGCGCTTCTAATAATCTTGCGGTTGCCATAGTGACATAACCACCTTGCGAGTAACCGGCGATAAACAGCTTACCTGAGTCATCAACTTTGCTGTAATTGGCATCATTGGTGCGTTTTTTGCGTTCGATAATGTTACGCGCGCTGTCTAGCGCATCAACCATGTCGGTTGACTGCTGCTGGGCTACCAAATAAGGATGGTAGTCAAGCTTCGACTCATCGTAACCTGCATAGTTAGGTACAACGACGATATAACCTTGAGCGGCAAAGTTCGCGGCAATTAAGTTTGCCTCTCCTACCGCAGGGTTTTTGACATTGCCTACTTGCGCAAAATCATAGCCTTTATCCGTTGTCGTACCATGCGCGTATAATAATACTGGACGATCGCCTTGACAGTCGGCGCTGTCTCCACTTGGCAGCATCAGCGCAGCGGTCGCATTAGTACGCTCGCCTGCTGCGTCTACTGTCCGATAGCTTACTTTCTCAATTTTAATATCACATTTAGCGGTTGGGGTGGCAGTAGTATTGAGGCCAAACTGAGTATTTATTTGAGTGGCAGTGAATGAGCTGATAGTTTTGACAGTTGTAGTATCAGAAACAATTCTTTCATTATCGTCATCGTTACAACCAACAAGTAATAAGCTACTGGCAATCGCTAGCGATAATATACCGCGCGTCATGATGGGTTTGTTTATAATAGAGGTATTGGATAAGACCATGATTGCTATCCTTAGCAGTAATAATGCAAAAAATTGCCTAAACTCCTTGGCAAGGGATAAATGCAGTTTTATTGAAATAATTTAATAAAAATTATGGCTGCAATCCTACTATTTATACGCTAAAACCCTATTAAAATCCAATAAAAAAATTACGAAAAACCATTTCAAATACCTTAGATAAAATAGAGTACGTAATGAAACAAAAAGAGAGCCAAGCGAGCAGTCCATCCATTAAGCAAGCAACTAACAAGACAAGCAAACAAGCCGTCACAGCGCCCATTGACCAACCTGATACGCGCACAGACCGCAGCTTTGATGCCATTGCCGACCACTTTGAAAAAAAGGTTTACGGCGGCTTAAAGGGTGATATTCGTTTGGCCGTATTGCGCCGTGATATTTTTATCTATTGCACGCAGATGAGCCAAATGCTTGGGCGACCGTTACGTATTCTAGATGTAGGCGCAGGGCTGGCGCAAATCGCTATTGAGCTTGCTATCCAAGGTCATACGTTGGTGATCAATGATATTTCAGCCAATATGCTGGGGAAAGCGCAAGCAAACGCTGAATGCGTCGAAAAGGATTTGGATATTAAATGGTATGTTTGTCCGTATCAGGAGCTGCCAGAAAAATTAGGTACAGAAAAGCATGAAAAATTTGATTTAATTATGTGTCATGCGCTGCTTGAATGGTTGGCAGAACCGGTCGCGGTGATGGATTTTTTCGATAAGCACTTAACTGAACATGGCGCGCTATCGCTGTGCTTTTATAATCCGGCGAGTTTTGATTATCGCAATCTTATTATGGGTAATTTCAACTTATTAGATAACACCGAGTATAAAGCGGACAATAAAAAAAGCCTCACTCCCAATCATCCGGTCGCTAAAGAAGAAGTAGAATCGTGGCTAAAGGCGCATGAGTATCAAACCATACTTGCCAGTGGCTTGCGGGTATTTCATGATTATGCGCCGCTCAAACGTGGCGGTCATAATGACCCTGATGCAGTCATACGCATGGAGCTACGCTACTCACAACTCGATCCGTATAAATGGCTGGGACGTTATCTGCATATATTAGCAACGCGCCAAGCTTAACGTCTTCGTTAAACTTAAAAAGTATTGCCAAGCTTAAAACTGCTAACTATCTGATTTCTTCCACGCGCTCGGATCTATCGTACTCTGACCAAGTGGTGGCATTGATGTCTTTTTCATCAAACACCACCACATGCTCTAAGATAGGCAAGATACCAATTTGCGAGCCAATCTCATGGTTATGATGACTGGCAACTAACGACAGTACGGTTTGACCGTCAGACAGTTGCAAGCGATATAGATAGTTTGCCCCGCGGAATACACGTCCGACGACCAAGGCCGTTTGCGCACTTTCATCGTCATGGACGATATCATCAGGACGTACCAATACTTTAATCGGTGTGCCGTTTGGATAGTCGTACTCGCAATACAGCGGCTGCCCTGATTCATCATAGACTTCCATGCGCCGGTAAATATCACCAAGCGCGGTTTCGACATGACCTTCTTTGATGATGCCGTCTATCATTGCCCCCTCGCCGACAAACTCAGCGACAAACGGGCTGACTGGCTCATGATATAGCTCACTTGGCGTCGCCCACTGGACCAATTTACCTTTATCCATAACCCCGACTTTATCCGCTAAAGCAAAGGCTTCGTTTTGATCATGGGTGACCAAAATAGCGGTGGTATTGGTACGTTTAAGGATATCACGAACATTCATCGCCAGTGACTCACGTAGCACTACATCTAAGTTAGAAAACGGTTCATCAAGTAGCAAGAGTTTAGGCTTTGGTGCCAATGCGCGGGCTAATGCCACCCGCTGCTGCTGACCACCCGATAGCTCACTAGGACGTTTATCGGCATGTTCCGTCAATTCGACAAGTGCTAGCATTTCTTTAATACGCGCTTTTTTATCGGCCGCTGACCATTTATTAAGACCGAAAGCGATATTTTTTGCCACGCTTAAATGGCCAAATAACGCATAATCTTGAAAGACCATGCCCATACCGCGCTTTGCTGGCGCGACCGCAAATTTGGTGCGCGTTGTCTGCTCGGTGAGACGCTGATTGTTTAAGAAAATTTTACCGCCACGACTCTGCTCCAACCCAGCAATTGCCCTTAACGCCGTGGTTTTACCGCAACCGCTATAACCTAAAAAACAGCCAATTTCACCTTGCTTTAAATCTAGCGATAAGCCATTAACAATAATCGTATCGTCATAGCCAACGATTAACTCTTGTACGCTAAAATAAGCGCTCCTGTTGTTACTAAAGGCGTTAATCGTATCATTATCTTGCAAATGGCTTTGTTCTGCTGCTTTTTGATTTAAGACAGTCTGATTTATAACGCTTTGACTTAAAGTGCTTTGATTTAAAGCATCTTGTGTTGATGCGCCTTGAGGTAAGCTTTTATCCACTTGCAGCTTTGCTACCTGAGCTTTGGTTAATAGCGTTGTCGGTGGTTTTTTCACATGCTCTGGTCTTGGCTTTCCGCTTATCTTCACGGATTTAGGCGCTGCTGGATTGGTTGAATCGTTCATCAAGTCAGTATACATAGACGGTACCAGTAAGCTATTAGTGAATAAAACCTTTCATTGACGCGGTTTTTAATATGGCTCTTTATTAATGTTGTTCTTTAATGAGAGACGCGCTTAACTTTGCTTATCGCTTTGACGCAGCAATATCCAAACAGGGATAAGACCAACCAGCACAATCAACAAACTGGGCAAGGCGGCGCGTCCCCACATGCCTTCGCTGGTCATCTCAAACACCCGTACTGCCAGCGTATCCCAGCCTTGTCGCCGCGTCATCAAGGTAATCGGCATCTCTTTCATGACTTCGACAAAGCCCATTAATAATCCAGTCAATACCCCGGGGCTAAGTACAGGCAGCATTACTTGCCGCCAACGCTGATACGGGCTATCACTGAGTAATTTCGCTGCCGCTTCTTGATTGACGGTCAAGCGCTGTAACTGACGGTCGACCGGCTGAAAGCTTACCGTCATAAAACGCGTCGACAAGGCCAGCAGCATCACAATCACACTACCGGATAAAAACTGTGTTGAAGTAATACCAAAAGCAATGAGCTGGTTATCAAGCCATGCAATCGGAATAAATATCCCAACCGCCAATACCGTACCCGGCACCACATAACCCAAGTTGGCTAAGGTAGTCATGAGTTTGGTCGATTTATCCGGATATTGACGCTTGACCCACGCAATAATAACCGCCAAAAATGCGATAAATATGGTAGTCATACTGGCAATCATAAGGCTATTGGTGACAAAATCAATATAACGCGCATCAAAGTCTTGCTGGAAATTTAAAGCGGTCCAATAAAGCAGCTGCAAAAATGGAATCAAAAACGCTATCAAAAACACCAGCATACAAAGTAGCGCCATGCCCCACTGCGCAGGTTTACTGGCTTCAAAGCGCTGACTACTACCCTGCGACACCGTATTACCGCGCTTGGCTTGCCAATATTGCTCAAACAAGACGACGATAAAAACCACGCCGATTAATAACGCGGCCAACTGCGCGGCAGTGGTTAGGCTAAAAAATCCAAACCATGCTTTATAAATTGCCGTGGTAAAAGTATCGACATTAAAGACCGATACTGCGCCAAAATCTGCCAGCGTCTCCATGCTAGCAAGCAGCAAACCACCAATAATCCACGGCAATGCTTGTGGTAATGCCAGCCGAAAAAACACCTTACTACGACTTAAGCCAAGCATTTGCCCCGCTTCAATCGCGCGCCTGCCTTGCGATAAAAACGCTTGGCGTGCCAGCAAATAGACATAAGGATAAAATGCCAACGACAATACCAAACCTGCGCCCCACACATTACGTACCGAGGGAATAGCGGTGGTAAAACCAAACTCCCTTAACGCCGTTTGCAGTGGTCCACTAAAGTCAACGATACCGACAGTGACGAATGCTAAAACATAAGCGGGCATCGCTAATGGCAGCATCAGCGCCCAGGCAAAAAACCGCTGTCCCGGGAAGCGGTACATACTGGTCACCCACGCAAGTGCTGTTCCGATAATGCCAGAAATCAGTGTCACCATCAGCAATAAAATGACGGTGTTTTTTAACACTTGCGGCAATACATATTGACGCATGTGCGTCCAAATATCAGCGACCGGCTGCGTCCATGATAATAGTACGATTAAAATCGGTACGAGCATAAACAACGAAATCAGTCCTAAGACTGATTTCGAGATAATACGTTTGCGGACGACATGGTCTTGACTGATAGACGGGCTATTATTGTCGTTATTAGCTTTATTGACAGTATTGTCTTGTTTAGCAGACGCTTCTGGCATTGTTATCATAAGTTGTTACCGTGTCATACGCATAATGACGCGATTAGATGCTAGATGACTAAACATCTAATCGCTAAAAACCAACCGCTTAGCGACTGACAGTCTGTTATTTATAACCCGCTTTATCCATCATTTGAATGGCTTGGGTTTGTAGCTCACCAAACTTCTGCACGCTGATACTGTCTTGTTTGAACGGACCCCAAGATCTGAGTAGCTCTGACTCATCGATACCTACTTTTACAGGATACTCTTTATCAGAACTGGCATAAAGACCTTGCGCCTCATCAGAAGATAACCACTCCATCAATTTAAGCGCGCCATCTGGATTATCTGAGTTAGCGATAACCCCAGCGCCAGAGATGTTGACATGAGTACCAGTCGTACCTTGGTTCGCCCAAAATATTTTTACAGGGAAATTTGGTTTTTCATCAAGCAGGCGACCATAGTAATAGCTGTTAGCAATACCCACTTCACACTGACCAGCGGCAATTGCCTCTAACATACTGGTATCATCACTAAAGACGTCCGTTGCTAAGTTAGCTACCCAACCACGAATAATTTCTTCTGTTTTTTCTTCGCCCAGATTTTCCATCATGCTTGCAACCAATGATTGGTTATAAACAGCTTTTGATGAACGCAGACAAAGTTTGCCTTTCCATTTTGGATCGGCCAAATCTGCATAAGTAGATAGTTGGTCAGCACTAACTTTGCTTGGATCATAAAAAATTGTACGCGCGCGCAAAGACAGACCTGTCCACTGACCTTTTGGGTCACGGTATTTAGCAGGAACATTGGTTTCTAAGATGGTAGAAGACACAGGCTGCAATAAGCCTTGCTCTGCTGCTTGCCATAAGTTACCCGCGTCAACGGTTAATAACATATCCGCAGGCGTATTTTTACCTTCCGCTTGCAGACGCGCCATCAATGGGCCGGTTTTATCGGTGACCAGCTCAATTTTAACGCCTGTTTTTTCGGTATATTTATCCAATAACGGTTTAATCAACTGCTCATTACGTGATGAGTAAATCGTAACCGTTTGCCCACCAGCGGCCGTTGCGTCATCATTTTTCGCCACTTCTTGCTCAGTGCCAGATTGTTCAGCAGTGGTTGTAGTGTCAGCATCTACGTTTTCTTCTGGCGTCGATGAGTTACTACAGCCCGCAAGACCCAACATCATGCCAAATACAGCAACGGGTAAAGTAAGCTTACTAGAAGATAGATTTGCACTGATAGCAGTTAATGACATGGCATTCCCCATAATGGTGCTACGGATAAGTGAGATAAGACGACATTAAAATCATTCATAAATGATTGAATAGCGGGATTGATAAGACCTTAATGTCTAAGACACATTATACTAATAGAAATGAGATTAATTATCAATACATTTATCTGAGCCTGCTATACCAGTAATATGTCCTTAATTTTTAAAATGATAGAAATATCTTATGCATCTGTCTGATGCTTAATTCTGACTTTCTACTTAATCCTGACCATTTAGCAACCACTGTCCTAAAATGACGTTGACCGCCGCTTCGGTGCGTAAGATGCGTGGCCCTATATTGACCGCCATACAACCTTGCTTGGCAAGTAAATCAATCTCATAATCAATCCAGCCGCCTTCTGCGCCGATAAAAACCATACTTGGCAGTGCTGAGTTATGAAGGGGTTCAGTATTTTCTAGCTTTTGCATATATTGGGCAAAAGACAGCGCACTATAAGGATGAGCAACGATAGCGCGATTGGTCATTAAGCTTGCAAGCTCATCTTCGACAAAGGGTTTAAAGCGTTTTTGTAGGCTAATGCGCGGCGCAATTGTGTCCACGCCTTGTTGCAGCCCTTCTAATACAAATTCGTCAAGGCGAGCTAGCATTGGACTTTGCCAATAGCTTTTTTGCGTGCGGTAGCTGTTGATAAGGATGATATCGTTGACGCCAAGCGCCGTCATATCCATGATTAAACGGCGCAATACTTTTGGCCTTGGCAATGCCAACACCACTGTAAGATTAAGCTTCGCTGGCGGATTTATGGTTAGCTGTATATCACTTAGTTGAATACTATCGGAGGTAATGGCTTTAATGATAGCGCTGCCAAGCTGACCACCAAGCTGACCAATTTTCAACCTATCGCCTACCTTGGCAGTTAATACTTTATTCACATGAGCAATTTGCGCCAAATCATTGATATAGGCGGACGCATTATCATGTTGAAAGTTGGTCGCTGGCAATAATATACAGTTCATAGCGTCACTTATATCCGCTGTTAATTCACGTCTTGGCTCAGGTCTTTCTCAAAAGATGATTTAGCGTATTGTTCAATAATACCTTCAATCATCGATAGCTGCCGATGCAAGACCGCTTGCTGTTGCTCGGTCATTGATGCACCTGCTCGCCCTGCCTGTTTTGCTAAGGTTAAATGGCTCAGCCAATACTTTAGCTGCTGATAAAGAAGATTGTAATCATCTTCTGAAGAAGATTGTTTGCTCTCAGAGCGATGCGGCTGTAATAGCGGCTGAGATGCTTGATTATTAGCACTAATCGCGCTATAAAACGCATTGTTTGGCTGATATAACGCCCCAACGCTAGCAAGCTTATCAACCACGCTTTGGCAAGATTGGGTATAACTGCCCATCAATACCGGCGTTGCCACACTTGCCGGCTCAACGGGGTTATGTCCGCCAATATCGACCAATGAGCCGCCTACCAATGCCACATCCGCAAGCGCATACCAGCGCATCAACTCACCCATACTATCAGCCAGATAGACTTGAGTATCTGCACTGATGGCATCCTCAGCACTACGCCGAGCCATCGTTAATCCTGACTTTTCAATCAGTTCTGCTACGTCATCAAAACGCTCTGGATGCCTCGGCACGATAATCAGTAAGGTATTGGCTAACAAAGGGTTAGATAGGATTTGCTGCTGCCATGACAATACCGTCTCTTCCTCGCCACTATGGGTGCTTGCTGCCACCCAAATCGGGCGACCTGTGACGCCTAAATCTAAGTCCAGGTCCAAGTCCAAGTCTGCGCCATCGTTTACTATTTCAGCTTTTTTGGCACCACTATCATCATTCAGCTTCGGGGTATTAATGACCCATTTCAGCGAGCCTGCCACGCGGATTTGCGCGCTATGAGCGCCCAATTGCCGAAAACGTTTTGCCGATTCGTTATCTTGCGCAATAATCAAACTTAGGTTTTTCATCATACTGGCACTGACCGCGCCAATTTTTTGATAGCTTTTAAAAGAAGACGCCGACAGCCGTCCATTGACCAAAACACTTGGAATATGATGCTCTGACAGTTTGGTCAAGGTATTCGCCCAAAGCTCGGTTTCTACAAACAGGGCGGCGACGGGTTGTACATGTGCCAAAAATGTCTCAATCACCGCAGGGCTGTCAACAGGAACATAACTATGACTCAGACGACCTTGAGAAATATCATCGGCGAAACGACTGGCACCGCGCGCATATCCTGTCTGCGTGGTATTGGTCAACCATATCTGATAGCCTTTTGCTAATAGCGCATCCAGCAAGGGCGCGACGGTATTGGTCTCGCCCAAAGACACCGCATGGCACCAGATGACCTTTTTACCATTGCACTCTTTATGATTGCCATTTTCGATGGCAGTCACATTAGATTTAATATTTGCATGAGGCACGGGCGGCGCAGGATAGCGCTTACCAAAACGCTGCTGCACTTCTTGCTGATAATTATCACGCTTATGCGAGCGACGCCATACTTGCAGACGATAGAGCGGTTTTAGCAAACCAATCGTCACCTGATAATAAACAGGTGGCTTATAAACGGCTCGGCTTGGCTGAGTCGACTTATCAGAAGAGGGTAAGGAGCTGTCAGAAGATGGCATGAAGAAGCCCAGATTAGTAATGGATCGGACGATAGGAGGTGACGTTATAAAATGACAATAAGAAATGCCAATAAAAAACGCGCCAATTCTACCTGAATTTAATGCTAAACAATACTTTTAAAGCACTCGCTATCAGAAACAAAGATTTAAAAGCCAGAATTTGACATAGACAGCTAGACAATAATGAAAATTAATATAGCGACGACAATAATTACCGCAAACAATAGCTGATAACGTTTAAGGCTATGCTGCTCTTGCTTTTGTGTACTAATCAACGCCTGCGCTTGCTGCCATTGACTGACCAAACTGGCCGCTTCTGCATGACCGTTTTCGGCCGCTTGCTCAAGCCAATATTTGCCATTGGTCATATCTTGCGGTACGCCAAAGCCTTGATAGTAGAGCTTACTTAATAATCGCTGGGCACGGCTGTCGTTTTTGCTCGCTGCTTGCTTCACCCATTCAGCGCCCGCTTCCATGCCAGTCACTTTATCCGTACTTATTCCTTCGCCAAGTAGCTCATACATCGCCAAACGTAGCATCGCCGCGCTATTACCTGCATGGGCCGCGTCTTGCAGTTTTAACAGAGCTTGCTGCTTTGCTGTCAAATGCTGCTGTGAAAAGGCAACTTGCGCGCGCGGTTTCTCTTGCTTAGCAATGTGCTGCTCAAATTGATCCAAGACTTTACGGGCTTGCTCGTATTTTATCTTGCCAGCGCTTTGTGCAACGTCTATTTCGTCAAGCTCTTTCAGTAAATGGGTAAAAAATTCTGGGGTTGGCGCATGCTTTATCACTGGTTTGATTGCTGGCTTTAGCTCTGTCTGTTTTAAATTTACTTGTACAGATTCTGCTGCTGTAGTTGGTGTAGTAGTGCTTTCTAATGAAGCGTTCGATAAATTAGGCTTTGTTGATACTGCCTCTGTTTGAGCGATTTCAGGTGTTGTTTGCAGCTCGTTATCAGCATTACTATTAACACGATTTGTATAAATGTCTTGTCTGTTATGCTGCGTCACACTTACTTGAGTCACGTTTTTATCAGCAGATTGTGCGTTATCTAAGGGTAATGTATGGCTACTACCAATAGCGTTTGGCAGTCTTGCACTCACTGCTTGGTATAGTCCACTTGCCACCTGACCGCCTTGCACCGCTTGAAACGCTCTATCAATGTGACCAAACAGCCGCAGCCCTATTGGCTCTAAGGCAAAAAATAGTGAAGCCGTCGCGTTAGACTGATTATTAACCTCACTATCATCGCGATAGACCACGGCCATATGCTGATAAAAGTCATCGGTCAGCAGCGGCAAGGTAGGATAGCGCTTACGTAGCTCAAACTCACCGAACCAATGTGGCGTATTTTGCCATTGCTGTGCCAATACGCGCCCGGCATAAAACGCCAAAAACACCATAAAATTACGATAGCGCTCATCTATTAATAGCGCCGCCTCATCCCACGTGTCCGACTTAACCATGTCGCGGCGTATCTGCGACAACAAGGTGTCTATACGCTGTAAACTTGCCAGCGATTCATCGAGTGTGCAGTGATACAATTCAGCTTCATAAGCCATGCCCCCAGCGACAGGACGGCCAGCTAAGAAATCTTGCCAATAGCCTGCTGCGATATAATCAAGGGGCGTTAAGGGCGATGCAGACATAAGGCGAGCCTATCCTTTAAAAATCGAGCTTTTCGAAAACCAACGTTAATTAGCGTTGCACTTGGTGTGTTAATCTAAGTTTCAAATAATAATAAAAATGCAATGGTAATAAAAATAAGTAGTTTACCTTAACCTAAAATCAAAAGCGCTACAATAAAGGACTGAATAAGCGTACCACATTATCAAATAAGCGCTCTGCCCCATGGCGCTCTTGCCATTCTTCTAAACTTAAAAAACGACAACTCTGCAAGTAAACCTGTTGGCAATCAGCAACCTGAGCGACCATTTCTGGGGTATAAATCGCTAAGCTGACCTCCATATTTAAATAAAAACTGCGCATATCGATATTCACTGTGCCAAACAGGCAGTAATCATCGTCAATGACCACGGTTTTAGCATGCAGCAGTCCGCCTTTGAATAAAGCAATGGTTACCCCGGCTTCGAGTAGCTCTTGATAGTACGCTTGTGAGGCATGTTGCACCAAAAATGAATCTACCTTTTCGGGCACAATAATAGTCACCTCGACCCCACGTTTGGCCGCGGTGGTCAGCGCGCCCGATAACGCTTCATCGGGGACAAAATACGGCGTGGTAATACGAATACGTTTATTGGCGCGATGAATCACCGTCACCAACGTATTATAAATCACATGCGCCGTCACTTGCGGCGCCGAAGGTATCAGCTGCGCCAGCACATCCTCAACAACTGGCATACGCGGTATCACAATCGATGTCGAGCCAATCTCGGGCGGCTCATCAGAATCAACAAGCTCGTCTAAAACTTTGACGCGGCTGTTGATATCATTGATGGTTGGGTGCATGACATAGAGCTTACGGGTATAGGTATTTACGCGGTGATTGAGTGCGTCTAGGTTGTCTTTATTTTCCGCCCCGATATCGGTGACCACTACTTTTGCCATCGCTGTGGCAATATTCATCGGTTGTTGGCTGATGCTGCGTATCGCTACATCAATCCATTGACCCACATTTTTGTTCTGTTTAAAAAACTTCGGGTCAACCAAGTTAAAGCTACCGATATAGCCTATATGTTCGTCAATGACGATAATCTTGCGATGATTACGTAAATCTGAGCGTTTAAATAGCGTCTTAAGCAAACCAACCGGCAGCGACTGGTGTACAAAAACCCCAGCCTCTTCTAACATGCGATGCTGTTTGCTATTAAAAAAGCTAAAGCTGCCCACACTATCCGCCAAAATATGACACTCGACGCCGCGCTGCACCGCTGCCATCAACGCGTCCATGACGTCGAGTATCTGACCTTTTGGATAAATAATATAGAACTCCATCAGGATAATACGCTGAGCGGCATTAATATCTTCAATCAAGCGCCCAAAGATAGCATTCGGCGTGGTCAATAATTGCATTTGATGATCAGGAAACACCCCAAACCCTGTCCAGCGTGTACCGATTTTACTGACACCGCGATAGTTATCAGGTAGCAGCTCTTGTCCTTCATCAAACACCATTTGCTCACGCTTGGCCATATCATTCATTAGTAACCGCGCCTGATTCATGCGCTCACGATAACGTCGTCCGATCATCGGCTCACCCAATAAGATATAAGCGATAAAACCAACCACGGGTAACGTATAAAGCACAGCAACCCAAGCAATCGATACCCCAATATTGCGCTGCACCGAGACGATACGCAGCGTCATGACTATCATAAGAATCACGTGCAATATCAGACCCAATCCAGCAAAATCTCCTACCGACCAGGTAGTAAAGTAATCTTCAATAGAAAGGGCTTTTATATTAAAATTATCTATGCTCGCCTCCATGACCCTATATCACTCAAATCATTCATTTATTTATGAGTTATTAGCCCGCTGCCGTATTAAGTGGGCGCTTTATTCATTAAACGTAAAAAGCATTATCAGTATAGTGGCTTTTAGCAAGCACACAATAGCCAACTATATAGCGATTATATAGTCTATCATCATTCTACTTATGGCTTAATGTGACGGCTAATACAGTTTATTGGCCATAATTTTAAAAATACTTGAAATAGTATTTGACAGCCATGTGTAAATGTATATAATACACACCCACAGCAAGGGTGATTAGCTCAGTTGGTAGAGCGTCTGCCTTACACGCAGAATGTCGGCGGTTCGAATCCGTCATCACCCACCACTCATTTAGCGAGTGGGTCTTTTAGAAGACGAAATGCTAAAGACGACCTAAGCAGCGGTAGTTCAGTTGGTTAGAATACCGGCCTGTCACGCCGGGGGTCGCGGGTTCGAGTCCCGTCCGCTGCGCCATATTTAAAACTTGGTTTTTAATTGCATTATTAAGTACAAAGTTTCAACCTCAAGTATTCGTTTACTTGAGGTTTTTTTGTGCTTGTTAATTTTCATTCGCTACTTACAATTTATCATTGTGTCTAGAAACAACTGCTTACTACTTTATGACTCAAACATTTTATTCGTTTATAAACCTTCTTTTACTAAAACCCCGTACGGAACAGCGTACCGACCACGACAAACGCCACTGCAAATAATGTCACCAAAATAATATTGATGGCAAACCCATTCAAATTATTAGCGGTTAAGCGTGGTATTACCCAAAAACGCGCATGCATCGCGACCAATGCCGTCAATAATAACAAGCTCAGCTTTATACCAATCAAGACACTGATGTCATTATCAAAGGCAAACCACATCTCTATGTTAGGTAATATCTTATATGCCATCCATAATCCAGTAATAATTTGAATGGCCAATGCAGGCATGCCAATCTTTTCAAACTGCCCCTCAAATTGTAACAATGCGTCTAAATTACGTGAAGATAGCACTTTTGGCAGCACCACTAATGCTAGTATTAAATGACCACCTGTCCAAATTGCAGCCCCGAGTAAATGCAAAATTAAAAGATAGTTGAACATAAAATATAACTCCAAATAATGAATCAATCATGATTTCTCGAAGCATTAAGGTATTTAATTATGAAACGCGCCAATCAATTGCAGCCATTATCACGTCAACACCATCTTGGGCTTAATTTGTCTCGCCATGCCAAAGAAAGCTTAGATGAACCCGAAGAAATTGCCAAACACTGGGACAATCTCACCTCCTATATTAACGACATGGCCTATCACTTCCAAATTGAAGACAATTTAATTGCTAATGCCTTGGAGCCGTACCGCGCTACTGAATCTGAGGTGGCGTTAGTACTCGACACCCTTGATGGACAGCATAAGCAATTACATCAACTGATAAATACGGTCGAACAATCACAAAAATCTGGCAATAAAGAGGTCAGCGTGGCACAAGTTCATGAGCTTGGCACCCTATTATACGACCATATTCGATTTGAAGAGCGCGAGTTATACCCTACGGTAGAAAAATATCTGACGGAAGCAGAATTAGACGCTGTTTATGAAGCCAGCCCTGATAGCATTAAGCGTCCTGATGAGAGTCGATAGAGTGAATATTATCTAAGTACTGTATATATAGAATTACCCCATAAGCTATTTAACTTATGGGGTAAAATAGAACTATTTGTTCCATTTCAAATAATTATTCCAAAAACCATCGTTGTAAATAACGGTTATCCAAAAACAGGGATTTTACTCTGTCTCACCATCCTGCCAATGAAGACGCACTACGCTGAGTGATAAAACCGTCTGGTGTTTGACCGTTGTCTGCTTGCCAGCGCTGGAACACCTTACGAGTGTTGGTACCGACAATGCCATCAGCGCCTTTAGTATCATAACCCATGCTGGTCAAACGCTGCTGCAAATTACGCACTTGTGCGGTCGATAACGGACGCTCATAGCGCGGCCATGATTTTTGTAATCCACTTTGTCCTGCAAGCGCTTTACCCAATAAGCTCACACCAAGCGCATAGTTTGATGAGTTGTTATAAACCTTAATGACATCAAAGTTTGGGCTAAGTAATAGGACTGGACCATCTTTACCAGCAGGTAGCCATAGCTCCATTTGCGTATTGGCATCTAAGTAAACATCAGCGATAGTATCCACGCCCATTGCCGCCCATCTAGCCGCTGGTTGTTTGGTACCCACTGCTGAGTAATCAAACGACGCAGGTACAGTCGCTTCATAAAATGGCGCAAGGCCTCGCACCCAACCTGAATTACTCAGATAGTTGGCAGTAGAGGCCAAAGCATCGCTCGTTGACCACGGGTTACGATGACCGTTGCCATCACCATCAACGCCGTGTTTCAGCCAGGTATCAGGGATAAACTGCGTCTGCCCCATACCGCCTGCCCAAGAGCCATCGAGCTGTGACCACGAAACATCGCCGCGCTGTAATAGCGTCGCTAGAGACAATAACTGGGTTTCGGCAAACTCTTGGCGGCGCCCATCATAAGCAAGGCTAGCAAGCGAGCTTGGAATACTGCTGTTGCCCGTTACCACACCGTATGACGACTCCATCCCCCAAATCGCGGCAATGATTTCTGCATTGACGCCATACTGCGATTCTAACTGCGATAAAAAGGCGCGCTGCTCGGCAAACTTACGCTTACCAGTACTTACGCGACCATCTGCTACGGCAGAATCGACATATTCCCAAGGCATCTTAGAAAACTCTGGCTGCCCTGAGTCCAGCGAGATAACTTGTTGGTTTAAATAAGCCGTATCAAGCAAACGACGCACGGTGGAAGCGTCATGACCCCCTGCAATGGCGCGCATCGAAAAATCAGACTTCCAATCGGAAAAACTGTTATAGCTTGGCTTGGCAACTGGCTGCGGCTTGACGACTGGTACAGGTGTTGGCTTTACCTGAATGGTTTGGGTCTGGGTAATTTGCACATTACCTTGGCGTACAGGGGTACTCGGCTTTTGCATTGCCTGCTGGCTGGTACAGCCGACCATGACTAACGCGGGAAACAGAGCAAGGTATTGTTTGTTTAATAACATAAGTTTCTCAAATATGAATAAGTAAAGCAACTGATCGTCATTGATCGCTAATAATTGATAGCGATCAAGTAATCACGACTAACCGCACTAAAAAAAATTGCAGCAAATTTAACGTTCTAATAGTTAACGTCCTAGCACCGCACGTGGGTCAATAGGGTTACCATTTAGGCGTACTTGGAACTCTAAGCCGACTTGGTTGGTCTCGCCGCTGCTACCCATATTTGCAATACGCTGACCGCGCTGTACCGCTTCACCTTCTTTTACCAGCAAGGCACTGTTGTGCGCATAGGCGGTAATATAGTTATCGCTATGACGAATCATAATTAGGTTGCCATACTCAGGCAGACCGTTACCTGAGTACAGTACGGTACCCGATTGACTGGCAAGCACTGGATCGCCGACATTACCAGCAAACCACATGCCCATATTACCGGCAGCAGCATCAAAGTTACGAATTACTTGGTTGCGACTTGGATACTCATAACCCGATGTTGCGTTGGCGGTCACTTCATAAACAGGCGTTTGCGAATAGCTCGGGCTGCTAGTCACAGGCGGCGTATAGCTCGGCTGTGGACGTGTTTGAGCAGGAGCATTATAGCGATTGTTATTATTGGCGTTTACAGGCTCGCCTTGCCATAATTTGAGCCATTGACCACTATAAATCGTATATTTGCTATCTAAACCATTAATCGCGCCGATTTGGCGATAATTGAGACGATAGCGCGCGGCGATCTCACTGACGGTGTCACCGCGCTGCACACGATAATAATTGGGCACGCCTTGTCCGTTGGTGATAATCTTCGGTCCCTGATTAGCCCCTTGATAGGTGGGCTTGGTGGCACAGCCGACCATCGTCAAGGTCGCTGCCGTCAATGTTCCCATCAAGGCTAGGGTTGCTAAGCGCGATCCAGCAATAAGCTTCTTCATACAAGATTTCCTATTCTTTATGTTACTCACAAACTCCTTGTGTTACTCACAAGCATTTTGCTAACGGTTATAACGTTTACTATATTTGATACCATGACTGTTTATTTAATAATAAGTCATTCGTCAATCAATGACTTTTAGCGATTTTAAGCCCTAGCAAATTTAGTACTAATAAATTTAAGCATTGGCAAATTTAAGCACTGACAAATATCATCATGGACTTAAAGCAATCAGTCAATTTACAGCACTAATTACAGGGCTAATTACAGTACTAAGGCTGAGAGTGACGCAAGGGCTTCGGTTGGCGTATGATGCAGACGCACAGGCGATAGACTAATATACCCTGCTGCCACCGCTTGGTCATCCATCATCGTTATTTCTGCTGATTCAATATTTGCATTGTCTGTTAATAATTCCCGTTGACGTTTGCGTAGCGATAGCCAATATGCATCGCGTCCGCGTGGATCGACCACATGATGCACGGGACGCGCAATCTGACTGTGACTCAGCGCCGTTATTTTTCGACCTTTAATCGCAGCGGCACTATCAACATCAGGAATATTAACGTTTAATACATGATAGGGCAAATTTTTGCAAGCATCCAATATCGGTGTATCAGTCAAGAGTTTGACAATCTCATTGGCCGCCATTTGATAATGACTGGCCTGCTGCGGTTCGTCATTTTTTGTGCCGCCGCCTACCAAAGAGGTTGCGATCGCTGGTATGCCAAAAAGCTGCGCGGTCAATGCAGCGCCAAAGGTACCTGAAAACAATACGTCCTGACCGAGATTGGCACCTGAATTGATGCCAGTAATCACACAGTCAAAATCGGTATGACGATAGAGTTCATGTAGCGCCAAATAAACGCAGTCAGCGGGTGAACCATTGACCGCCATAAAGCCTGAATCTAACTTATGGGTGTACAATGGCGTTGAGATACTCAAGGCACTGGCGCAGCCGCTTTGCTCATTACTTGGTGCGACCACCAATACTTCTGCGATGGTCGACAATGCCTGATAAAGTGCCAATAGCCCTGGCGCATGTACCCCATCATCATTACTCATTAAAATTTTCATTTTTGCCCAATTCTGCTTAATACCATTATTGATGACCGTCCGTCAGGTTCTCTACTTCTTTATCGTAAAACCGCTATAATGATGCCTGCCAAAATCAAGAAAAATAAAGACAAACATTATAGATAGCGCTGTCGCGTTTCAGATTTTGGGCGATTATACCCTACTCGCCTCGCGAGGCGAACCCAGACTTTACGTCAGCTCAACTTACTATTTGATTTTATTCATAATTTTAATAGTAGCAGCAAGCGTCTTTTGCAAAAGGTAAAACGTTGGGGTTACAGTAGGCAACAAGGGACAACACGATCAATTGATACTTTTATGTTGAGGTAACTTAGGGCGATATAATGCTGATATGTTGCTGTAAAGGCGGCTTAGCTCACAATATATCTACACATAAATCAATATTTTATGTGACTTTTATTTTTTTACCCATTAACATAGCACCATCAAACAAAGATAAGCGAGTGTAATACTGAATGAAAAATCAATCGATATTATCTATAGCTTCTGTGATAGCAAAGACCGCCTCAAAAGTTGGTCTTGCAGGACTGATAACGTCTATTGCTATGCTGTCTCAAGCGACCCAAGCTGCGTCCAATGCGTCGACTACTATTCCAGTAGATTTATCGGGCATTAACATCACTAAGCATGAGATTGCGGTGATGCATGTGTTATCAGAGATTTGCCCACCGATGTTAACTGGCAAACAAAAACAGCGCTTTTATAAATCTTATAACGTGCAGCTGCATGAATTGATGCCATCGTTAGAGGATCCAAAAGCGGCTATTCAATACTTGTCTACGCAGCAAGATTACCGTCAAATCTTGCAAGGTATTCGTAGTTGGACCATGGGCTTCTCAAAACAAGAGAACAAAGCCTTGTGCGAAGATTTGGCCAATGCTGAATATCATTAATCCGTTTCGATAGAAAAATAAATTCGATAAAATCTAGCATCTGGTCAATGTAAATAAATACCTTTACTATTAACGACAATAAAATCTGGTTATTATAACGTGATAGATGCTAGGCAAAAACCTTTGATAATTGGCTTTTAACAAGTGCTCTTATATATTTAAAATAAGTGTTTAAATTAAGCTCATACTGGGTTTGTTGAAGACTAAATTTATATAGCATAATCAGCTTGCTGTATCGTCCGCTCCTAGCAGACGTTACAGCAAGTTTTTTTATGGTCAAAAAAACTTGCTCGCAAGCCATGTTTGATGAGGAGTGATTTTATTTTATTTATCATTTCCCCATCGAGCGGCATTTTGCTAAGATAAGGCGTTAATTTTATGTCCATCGCTCAGTCGTCAAGGCTTTCAGCAAAAATCTGTTCTGACGCTTAAATTTAAAGCGTTTATGTTAGATTAACTTGAGATTTAGCCTGCGCTAGCAGCGATAGATACATTTGGTTTTATGATGCGGTGTAACAATCTATGACAGTAAAGCATGTGAAAAAACAGCTTGTACAGCTGGTAGTGGGCGTGAGTATTTCTATGAGTGCAATGATGGCGGGCGCAGCCATTCAGCCTCCTGAAATGGACAATACTGCCTATGTATTAATGGACTATAACACGGGTGAGGTACTGGCGCAGAAAAACGCCAATCAACCACTGCCGCCGGCGTCTTTGACAAAGATGATGACCAGCTACATGATTGAGCAGCGCTTAGCATCAGGTGATCTCAAAGAAGATGAGCAAGTACTCATGAGCGCCAATGCTTGGTGCCGGGGTAGTAGCAGTCAGTCGTGCATGTATGTACCGGTCAATAAAAGCGCCAGCGTTATCGATATGCTACGCGGTATCATCATTCAATCAGGTAACGATGCTTCAAAAGCGATGGCCGAACACATCGCTGGTAGCGAAGCTTCGTTTGCGACCTTGATGAATGAAGAAGCCGAAAAAATCGGCATGAAAAATACCCATTTCGTCAATGCCACAGGTATGCCCGATGAAGGTCATGAAGCATCAGCTTTAGACTTAGCAAAACTTGCGCGTGCTATTATCAAAAACAGTGGCGATTATTACGGTCTTTATTCGGAAAAAGAGTTTACCTACAACGGTATCACGCAGGGTAACCGTAACGCCCTACTGGCTACCGACCCGACGGTTGATGGCCTAAAAACAGGTCATACTGACGCGGCAGGTTACTGCTTGGTGGCATCAAGCAATCGCGACGATATGCGCCTTATCTCTGTCATTATGGGCACAAAAAGTCAACAAGCGCGCGCCGATCAGTCACGTGAGCTGTTAAACTGGGGTTTTGGCCACTTTACCACCGTCACTAAAGCGCCCGCTGGCCAGTTTGTCAGCAAAGTACCCGTATGGTTTGGTGAAGCGAAAGAAGTGGAGTTGGCAACCGGTGACAGTTTGCAGATTTTGACCAGCAAAACCCAAAAGAATAAAATCACCACCGTGGTCGATATTCCTGAAAGCCTAGAAGCCCCTATCAAAAAAGGTCAAGAAATTGGCAAAATGATGGCGGTGATTGATGGTAAAGCGGTTGCCTCAGTTCCTGTCGTTGCTACGAGCGATATCGAGCAATCAGGCTTTATGAGCCGTATTTGGCAACGTTTCACGCGCTGGGCACAAAACTTGTTTTAAACCTTTAATTTGATAACGAGTACCAAAGTCTGTTCATAATAAAACCGCCGTTATTCGTTATTTATCTATATTTAGTTGTTAAGTAAAAAAAAGACGCCTTTAATGGGCGTCTTTTTTATTGGTCTTTTTTTATCTTTAGCTTCATGAATACCGTTATATTTAAGACCAAGCAAGCCAGCTCTTTAGTAAATTACTCAGCGCTTTGTCTTCATAGCTCGCTACCTGACAGTAATCTACCCCAGCGGCTTTTAATCCGTGCTCAAAACTATCCAAATGTAGCGCCTGCTGCTGCGAATACCAATACACCAACAAAGCACGATGATTGGTCTCAGAAGCGCGAATACGCCGCGCTAAGCCTTCAGCTCTACTTGGCAACACGTCTTCAGCAAACATCACCATATCGAAATTTTTATCGTTTATATCATCAATGACCAGCTGTTCATGTTGATAGCAGGTGACACGCGCGCCTAGTCGCTGTAACTCCTCTAGCAAAGCGCCGCTATCTTGATAGTAATAATACATAACGTCGAGCCCAGACAGCAAATACTGCTGGCGCGATTGGCGCTGATTGGATAGCTGCATAGTAACAATAAACTCTGTCCCGACCCCTAGCGTACTATTTACCTCCACACTAGCACCCATCAGCTGCGCCATTTGCTT
This sequence comes from Psychrobacter sp. UBA3483, assembly GCF_002377905.1. Taxonomy (GTDB): domain Bacteria; phylum Pseudomonadota; class Gammaproteobacteria; order Pseudomonadales; family Moraxellaceae; genus Psychrobacter. Next base: position 63,939 of record NZ_DFQS01000021.1, read on the forward strand.
GACGACTGGCAAGCCTATACCTGTGCCTTCATACTGACGGGTCTGCGATGAATCTACCTGAAAAAACGGATTGAAAATATCTTCTATAAAGCTGCTGTCAATACCGATACCGCTATCTTTTATCCGTATCTGCCAGCGGTTACTGTGGTCAAAATGGGTCAGCTGTGAGGTAATGCTCACTTGCCCTGTTGGGGTAAACTTAATGGCATTACTTAGCAGTATCGACAATATCTGCTGGATTTTTTCGGCATCGCCTTCGAGGCTATAGTCGATATGATGAATATGACTGATTAAAGCCAGCCCTTTTTGTTGGGCGATAGGCTCAAACTCTGCCAATAAGTCTGAGATTAATTGTAGCGGATTAAACTGGCTAATTTGTAGGCTAATTTGTCCCTTTTGAATTTGATTCAGCTGGATAATTTGATTGAGCGCCAACACCAACTTATCACTGCCGTTATGAATAATATCAACCGCATCTTTTTGCTCAGCGTTTAGCGGTTCACCTTCTAATAGCTGTAAACCGCCAACGATGGCATTTAGTGACGTTTTTAGCTCATGGGTTATCATGCTCTGAAAGTTATGCAGCTGCACATCAAGTGATAAATCTTTTTGATGCAACTGCTGCTCAAACACGGCCAGCGCTGCATAATCTTGTTTCGACGCTTGCAGGCGATTAAACAAAGTAATAAAAGCCTGCTTAATCTGCACCAACTCTTCAAATTTAAAGCGCTGCGGAATCGCCGGTAGCTGCTCAAGCTCAGGGTTTTTTAGCACGATATCGCAGACTTCGGTTAGCGCAGCGATATCTTTTGATGGCCAGTTTAATTTGCGCAAAATGAACAATGCCCACACAATCGCCAACGACGTTGTCATTAACCAAAGCCATAAATTGCTTTGTACCCAATCTGTCCGCAGCGCTGCCACATTTAAAGTAATATTGATATAGCCAACCAAGGCAGTATCAGACGACATTTCGCTCACTGAGTCGCTTACAGGATCACTCACTGAGTTTGAGTTAGCATTGATGGCGGTCAAAGTCGTAAAGCCTTCCTGCTCGCCGTTTAGCGTATCACTACCGATAGAAAGTGTGCTAGTACCATCAACATAGTCGCCGACGACCGGATAATTAAAGCTGACCGCATTGGCAAATAAAGCATTTTTCCAATCGTCTTTTGACATATTGCTATCAGCAATAGGCTGCGAGGTGGTATAAAACAAAATACTTTCGATGTTTTGCTCATTTTCTAACAAAAAACGCACTTGATCAGCGACTACCTCATCGCCATCTACGCTCGCTGCGCTAAGCGTCAGAAGGTTCGCCAACTGCTGAGTATGCCGACGTTCTTCCTTATAATGCTGCACCAAACCATAAACAAAAGACAATAAAAAACCTGCCAATACAGCCAAAATCATGGTCTGCATGATAGATTGCCAAATGAGCATGGGCAAGGTTTTTGGGGAGCGGTTGTTCATATGACTCAACTGAGTGAAGACAACTTGTGATTATAGTATAGGTATTTTATAGGTAGGATAAGGGCAATGCGACATTTTAATGTAACTTAACACAGTCTTAAATTAAAAAATGCCATGACGACTGATATAGTCATCATGGCATTTTATATTACAGAGAAGTAAATAAAAGAAAAACGGCGCTAAGAATGTCTTTGTTTCCTATAGAATTAAAGACACTTAGCATATTATCTGATTAGCGCTTTTTATCTTTATTGGTAAATCTGGGCTTATCTTTGGTGGTAAATTTTTGCGCGCGATTGCGTTCACGTTGGCGTAATTGCTGCGCTTTTGCTTTGGTTGGCGTATCACTTTTATTGGCGTACGGGTTTTCATTTTGCTTAAATATAACATTCAGCGGTGTGCCTTCAAGCTTAAAGACTTGACGGAATTGGTTTTCAAGATAGCGCTGATAGCTTTTTGGCAGCGCAGACGTTTGATTACCATGAATCACAATTACCGGCGGATTATGACCACCAATATGCGCAAAACGTAGCTTGATACGGCGACCAGCAACCGTTGGCGGCGGATTGGCCGTGACCGCATCTTGTAAAATCTGCGTCAAACGGTTGGTTGATACTTCAAACATCGACGATTGATAAGCGCGCAAGATAGAAGGATATAAGTTGCCTACCCCTGTACCGTGTAATGCTGAAATTTGATGCACTTTAACATAAGGGATAAAGTTAAAGCGGCGGTCCATCTCAATCTTGATATAGTCTTTTTGATCTTGAGTCAGACCATCCCATTTGTTAATGGCCACTACCAATGCGCGCCCCGCATCAAGCGCATAACCAATCATATTTAAGTCTTGGTCGACAATACCTTCGTGCGCATCAATCACAATGATGGTTACGTTAGAATCTTCAATCGCTTGCAAGGTTTTAATGACTGAGAATTTCTCTACTTTTTCATCGATTTTACCGCGGCGACGTACGCCCGCAGTATCAATCAAGACGTAATCTTTGCCATCGCGTTTATAAGGAATATAAATACTATCGCGCGTGGTACCGGGCATATCAAACACCACCACGCGGTCTTCACCCAATAAACGGTTGACCAGCGTTGATTTACCAACGTTTGGACGACCGATAATGGCAAGCTTTAGCCCTCTTGGCTCGACGACATTTTCTTGCGTTGGCATATCAGCGGTCAACACTTCTAGCAAGTTACCGACCCCGCGCCCATGACTGGCCGCCATTGGATACGGCTCACCCAAGCCTAATGCATAAAACTCTGCAGGCGCCGCATCATGTACGCCATCAACTTTATTGGCGACGACATAAACAGGCTTGCCTAAGGTGTGCAAAAACTTACCAATCTCAGCATCGGCACCAATCATACCGGCGCGCGCATCAACGACAAAAACGATAATATCGGCTTCATGAATGGCGGTATGCGACTGCTCAGACATATAGTCATCAATATTGCCGCTGCCATCGTCTGCCTCACCAATACCGCCGGTATCGACCACGATAAAGGATTTGTCTTCATAAGTCGCATCACCGTATTGACGGTCACGAGTCAGACCTGATAAATCAGCAACCAATGCCTGCCGACTTTTAGTGAACTGGTTAAATAAGGTAGATTTACCGACGTTTGGACGGCCAATTAAGGCGACCACAGGCTTGATACTCATGGGTTACTCTCAGTGAAAGACACAGTGATGTGTACAATGGCGGACGCAGCGTTTACGCTTATACTAAGAACAATAACGCTTCGACCGCGAATTTAAATAAATGGTAAAGATAAAACAATGGCAAATAACACTAGGCTTTTTGCGTTAAGCAGTTGCTATAAGTGTTGGTTAAGGTCTTACCCCAATTATAAATAGCTCAAGCATTTAAGCATCATGACCAATCAATCGTCATGACTTATACCATTAACACCTAGCACTTATCGGTCGCATAGAGTACGCGAAAGCCACTACTTAAACAAGCAATTTACACAAGGCACGAAACGCTGACAAAGCAGCGTTTTTTTAACTCTCATATCAGTCTGCTTATTTAACGTCTTATTTTGCGCCTAGTTTTAACCCATTGCTTTAAAAAATTGCTTTAAAACATGCCTTTAAAACATAGGCGGTTAAATAAGCCGTCACTGACAAAAATCTAGCGTGCTAACTGCCAAATCGCTACTTGTCCTGCGGTACTTTGCGTCAGTAATAGACTGCCTTGTACTTGCAAATTGGTCAAAGCGCCTTTGGTCTGTACGCGGCTAACGATTTTACCGCTTGCCGGGTCAAATAAATGCACCACGCCGTCAAAATCGCCCACTGCAATATAATTGCCAATCATTACAGGATTGGTGAGGTGACGATAAGCCAACTCTTCGCTCTCCCACAACACTTCACCATTATTGCGGTTATAAGCAACCACTTTGCCATCTAAACTGGTGGCAATAACTTGCTGATTATTGACCGCAAGTGATTTTAAGCTGGCAAGTTCATTGACGAACATGACTTGACGCGAGGCTAAGTCAATACCAAGCAGCTGACCGCTATAACTGATGGCAAATAACTGATTATTGTCTACAACTGGCATGCCGTCGACATCGCTCATGCGCTCAACTTCGCTGCTGCCGGCCCCGACGCCAACGCGGCGTGACCACTGCGGCAGACCGTTATCAATAGTAATGGCATGCAAGCGACCGTCTGCCGTTGCTAGGAGTGCAGTTTTATTATCTAACAGTGTCGGTGCTGCTGTACCGCGTACGCTGATCGCAGGTACTTGGGTGGCAAACTGCCAAACAGATTGGCCGTTTTGTAGCGATAAACCATGCAAGAAACCATCATTGGCTGATAAAATCACTCGGTTATTGCTGATTAACGCTGGGGTCAAAACTGTGCCGGTTAATTGCTGCTGCCAGCGCTTAGCGCCGGTGGCACTATCAAATGCCATCACCAAACCGCTACGCGTACTCACAATAGCCGTCTGACTAAGGGCGTCTAATGCCACGCCGCCGGTAATTTGATTACCTACATTGACTGACCATAGGCGCTGACCCTTATTATCAAAGCCTGTCAAATCACCACCGCGCGAGGCCGTCACGATTTGCGAGTTGGCATAGCCTACCTGCAAACTAAGAGGATCTTTACTACTGGCTTTTTTGCTACCAACATCGGTACTAAAAACCGGCTGCAGCACGCTAATTGGCTGCGCGATTTGTATCAACTTCACAGGATCATTAACGACTGGTTTGATACCTCGATTACACCCAACGACTGCAGTTGCCATCACTGCGATGACGGCGACATGCATGGCCGTCGTTTTGATTGTCTTAACGTTTATCGTTTTGTTTGAGCGAATAGCTTGAGTCATTATGGGTTCTCACTACCAATAAAGTAATCATGAATAAATTAGCCAGCAGTAAGTAAGTGGCACACAATAATAAGTATAATAAATAAGCACTTATGATTGATACTACCTTTTTAACTCACTGCGCTACTTAGTTTTAAAAGGGTTTGTACAACGTTTTATCGTGTTGCAATTTTTCTTTATTAGCACATTAGCGTTTTTGCTATTTTTTTAATATTTGGTTTTGGTATCTTTTTAACAACTGGCTTATGCACCAGCTTCTATCTTATTATTGTCTGCCCCATTTTCACCTCCGGCTGCGACTGGCTGGGCAGGCATAGCAGGTTCTTGGATAAGCCCTGCTTGCGGTGCAATAGGTTCAGGCACTATCCCGAGGCTTTCCATTTTTAATGCCAATACTGCACGTGTTTCTTGACGGCTACGTAACAATTCCCAAGCATTATTGTAAGATTTAACCGCCGCATCTTTATTGTTTTGCGCTAGATAAATATCACCCAATAGCTCTTGCTGGCTTGCTTTAAACGAGCTTGGCATATCATTATTAGCTTCAGCCAAAGCAGCATCGGCATCACCAGCCGCTAGTAACGTCTTGGCATAGCGCAGACGGGTAATTGCTTGTAGACCTGCATCACCCAAATCGATTGCCAGTGCCTTTTTAAAGGTCTCACCCGCACCTTTAAAGTCATCGCTGTCCACTTGCTGACGCGCTTTAATCATTAACGCTTGCCACGCATAGACAGAGTTACCATGGGTGCTCACTAGAGCATCAATATCTTTATCTAACTGTTTACGGCTCTCAGCCAGTGACGCTTGCGCTTCTGCTTCTAAGTCTGGGTTTTGTGACGCGAGACTGACTTCTTCATTTAAACGTTGAATATCGGCATAATGGTCGGCGGCCACCGTATCGACACGCGCATGATTATTTTGCCAATATGTCCAGCCAAAATAGGCTGCTAACGCCAATAAAATCGCAGTGACAATATAGCTGCCATATTGCTGTAACGCTTGCATTGAATTGTCTGCATTTGGCGAATTGGGTGTCAGAGCCATATATTTTTACCTGATAAAATTGATATTAAATGTTTAACGCTAAAGCCACAATCGCTTGTTAACGAACGAAGTTATCTTTAGTTGACAACCAATCTTGCGCGACTGTTTTTTGCTCACCCGTCTGCATGTCTTTAATACTAATAGTATTATCATCGAGCTCCTGCTGGGCGATAATCACTGTCAACGCCGCGCCCGATTTATCCGCCTTTTTCATTTGCGCTTTTAAGCTGGTTGCGCTCGCCATTTTTACGCGCAGGTCAGGACGGCTATAACGCAGCGCTTGCGCATAACTGATACCCGCACTATAAACTTCTGGATGGGCAACCACAAAAATATCACAAGCTGGCAGCTCTGCTATCGGTGATACAGCGTCGATAAGCAGCAATAAGCGCTCAAGTCCCATGGCGAAACCAACGGCTGGCTCAGATTTCACTGCTTTATCATCAGAGGTGCCGATAGATTTTAACTGACCAACCAAACCATCGTAACGGCCACCGGCACAAACGGTCGCTTGGCTACCAAGCTTATCAGTGACCCACTCAAAGACGGTTTTATTATAATAATCAAGACCACGTACTAAATGCGGATTAATCTCAAACTCAATCCCAAGTGCGGTTAGATACGCTTGCACTTGTTCAAAATGCGCTTTACTTTCGGCACCCAAAAACTCAGCAAGCTTTGGCGCCTCTGCTAATAGCGCTTGTGTACTCGCCTCTTTACTGTCTAAAATACGTAATGGATTGGTCGTCAAGCGGCGTTTACTGTCTTCATCTAGCTGCCCTTGTTTGTCAGTTAAATATGCAACCAATGCTTCACGGTAAGCGTGGCGCTCATCAAGCTCGCCCAAACTGTTGAGCTCTAAGCGCATCTCGTCTTTTAGACCCAATTCCTGCCACATCAGATGCGTCATAGCAATCAGTTCGGCATCAGCATCCGGTAGCGCACTACCGAAGCTTTCGACACCCAATTGATGAAACTGACGGTAGCGACCTTTTTGCGGACGCTCATAGCGAAACATCGGGCCGATATACCAAAGCTTTGGCGTATCACCGCGCAGCAAATTGTGCTCAATCACCGCGCGTACTGCCCCTGCCGTGCCTTCTGGGCGCAATGCCAATGGCGTTGGCGGCTCAGACTTATCGGTAAAGCTATACATCTCTTTTTCGACGATATCAGTGGCACCGCCGATAGCACGCGCAAACAAGTCGGTTTGCTCAACGATAGGCAGGCGAATATGCTCATAACCGTATCTGCCCAATACATCTGCCAATATCGACTCTAAATGCAGCCATTTTGCAGACTGGTCAGGCAAAATATCATTAAACCCTTTGATTGCTTTAATCATGGTACGGTCGCATCCTTAAATGTTTAACAAGCTATCTCTAATACTTTTTATTGGTAATGACGGTTTTTATTAATAATCGCGCTTTATTTTAATCAGAAAATAAATCAAGGTGGCGACTTATTTTACGCGAATGATTTCATTCTCACGTTTTTTTGCCAAATCTTCGGCATGCGCACGTACCATGCCTTCGATTTCATCGACCAAATTATTGGTATCAATCAAATGGCTTTTTTCGCCCATACGGTAGACCAGCGATTTTGGTGCGGCACCGACAATACCAATGTCCGCTTCTTTTGCTTCGCCTGGGCCATTTACCTTACAGCCAATAACGGACAAATTCATCGGCTCACGGATATCTTCTAAACGTGATTCTAAAGCGGTCATTACCTTAATCACGTCAAATTCTTGGCGCGAGCAGCTTGGGCAAGCGATAAAGTTAACACCGTTTGAACGAATATTAAGCGATTTCAAAATATCAAAGCCGATTTTAATCTCTTCTTCTGGCTCTGCTGCCAAGGAGATACGAATGGTATCGCCGATGCCGTCTAATAACAGACCGCCTAAGGCAATGGCAGATTTCACCGCGCCGGTACGATAGACTCCAGCTTCAGTGACGCCTAAATGCAGCGGATTGTCAATCTGCGCAGAAATCAGACGATAGGCATCTAAAGTCAAAAATACATTACTGGCTTTTACCGAGACTTTGTATTGATCAAAGTTTAAACGCTCTAAGATATCGATATGGCGCATCGCTGATTCAAGCATCGCCTCGCCCGTTGGCTCGGTATATTTACGCTGAATGTCTTTTTCTAATGAGCCTGCGTTGACGCCAATACGAATCGGAATATTATAATCTTTGGCGCAAGCAACCACTTCGCGGACTTTGGCGTCGCTACCGATATTACCAGGGTTGATACGCAGACAATCGGCGCCCGCTGCCGCAACCGCTAGGGCGATTTTATGATCAAAATGTACGTCTGCGATAAGGGGTACGCTGACGCGCTTACGAATCTCGGCAAAGGCTTTGACGGTGTCCATTGTCGGTGTCGACACGCGCATTAAATCCGCACCCGCTTCGACGCAGCGCTCGATTTGGGCAACGGTCGCTTCTACATCACAAGTATCGGTATTGGTCATACTTTGCACACTAATCGGTGCATCGCCGCCGATTGCGACATCACCAACATATATTTTTTTGGTAAGACGACGGTTAATAGGCGCTGACGTTGACATAGACAAACCCTTTCATTGGAACAAATTGGAACGAATTAAAACTGAAACTTGGAAACCAACATTACTTTTTAACGCTAACAGCTTGTTAAGAACAATCGTTTTGTTAAGTTTAATAGCTATTAAATATTAAGGTGCAAGCTCAAAGCTGGCCTGAGTACCTGTAGCATAACTGTCTAACGCCACCGCTTCTTCATTAAGCAGTAAGCTGACATTTTTGACATTATCTATTTGTACATTAAAAGGCGGTGTACCTGATAACTTATAATCGCCAGCAGTTTGCGAGCCATTCATCAAATTGCTACCCGAGGCATCGGTAATCACCACAACAGCAGCATCAGTCAGCTTAACATCTAGCGTAGCGGCTGCCACACTTTCACCGCCCAAATTCAGCGCCGAGCCAGACGCACCAACGCCATTACTATCGGTATCAATCGCCGCGCCTTGTGCTTGCTCTAGCGCTGAGATGTCTTCGCTGGTCGTTACTGGCTGCTCATTATTATCTTTACTGGCGTTAGACACCATGCGAAATAAGAAAATCGCTAAAATAATAACGCCAATCACCGCAATGATTAACAAGGGATTAAAACGAATACGGTTGTGAGTGTCGCGCTGCAAGGTGCCCATCGGGCGTAGTGGCGACTCAATATTTTGAGGGGCGCGCGCTTTTAGCTCATTAGGGTAAGCGGCATCAAAGCTGCTCGCTACTTTTATGGGATCTAAACCCAAAAACTTAGCGTAGTTAATTGCAAAACCGCGCGCAAACGCCGCTTGTGGTAAATCCGCAAAATTCTCATTTTCGAGCGCTTGTAAATGACGTTTTAAAATAAATAATTCGGCAGCGGCCTCTTCTAAACTGACTTGTTTGGTTTTGCGGGCTTGCTGCAACATGGCACCAAATGATCCCTGAGCGTTAGATTGAGTGTTCGATGATGGGGTGGTCATTTCCATGGTGCCTCTGGATTATTAAGCCAAATCTTAAGTTGTTTTGCTTCATCGCTTAGTGGATAAGCGGATAAAAGCTGCTGAGCCAATTGCTGGCGCGTTGCTATGTTATTTTGTGCCGCTGCAAGTTTGATACCCTGTAATAGCAAACGTGGGCTAATGCCCTGCCCTTGTACCAGTAGTAAGGTTTCATCATAAAGCCTTTGAGCCTGCTGCACACGCTGCTGCTCGAGTAGCAAATCAACCAGTTCAATATGCGCAATCACACTGTTGCGGTTGCCATCTAATGCGCGCAAAAATGCTTTGGCCGCGGCTGGATGATCATTGAGCTGAAGATAGGTGCGCCCTAAATTCTCTAACGCCCCAATCCGGCCTTCGTAGCCAAGCGCCGCCCCTGCAATCTCAAACTGCTCCGCCGCCTCTTTATAGCGCTTCATTTGCGACAAATAAACGCCGTAATTATTGTGTGCTTGATCAAAATCTTTATCTAGCATAATGGCTTTTTTAAAGTATTGATCGGCTTTTGCAAGATTAAGGCGACTGCCCTCTTGCTGCAACAAAATGCCCATCATATCATAGGCGGGCGCATAACGGCTATCGGCAGCAAAGGCTTTTTCAAGTTGACGCTGGGCGGTATCGAGCTCATTTTTGCGGATATATTGTGCCGCAAGTGAGGTGCGAACGCGAGCAATTTCTTGCTGATCTAAATTACGATTGTCGCTCGGTCGCGTCGATGTTTGATAAGGTGCATTACCAATCAAGTCTGTGGTCGTCGTACTTTGACAACCACTTAATAACAAAGCACTTAACGCACTGGTTAACAAAATAACTTTTGCGCCGCGCGTGTAGGCAATACTGACAGCTGATTGCTGCGCCGATTGAGAAAGTAAGGTTTGATATTTGAACTGACAAAGAGTTTTTAAAGTCATCATAGCCGCCATCATAAAACTGTGGGTCAATGCGTTCGATCATCGAGGCATCAGTTTAATGGATTTAGCACCCATAAGTACAATTTAGTTGATATTAATTGTGCTGCTCTTTGTTATTGATGCTCGTAACTACATTTTATTACCGTTGTGAGATAAAAACGACAGTTAAGCAATTCAATTCATTACCTTACCTACTCACTTGTCAATCAGCAAATATTTAATCCTAACTTCCTAACTTCCTAACTTTGGACAATAAAAAGGTATTAAATACTTTCACGTTCTTTAATACTTTGCTGCCACGCTGCTGAACGACGCGTTCTGTCAGCGACTTGTCCAACCAATTGACCACAAGCGGCATCGATATCATCACCGCGCGTTTGGCGAATGGTACACACAAAACCCGCTTGGCTTAAAATATCGCTAAAGGCATGAATGCGGTTATTGCTCGATTTATCATACGGCGCATGCGGGAACGGGTTAAACGGAATCAAGTTAATCTTACTTGGCAAATCTTTTAATAATGCCACCAGCTGATGAGCGTGCTCATTGCTATCATTGACGCCATCAAGCATGACATATTCAATCGTGACATGCTTTTTATGACGCGGATTGACATCATAAACATAGTTTTTTGCCGCGGCCATCAGCTCATCTAACGGGTATTTTTTATTAATCGGCACCAGCTCGTTACGTAGCTCATCGTTTGGCGCATGCAAGGATATCGCCAATGCCACATCAATATCTTGCGCCAATTGGTACATTTTTGGCACCACACCTGAAGTCGATAGCGTCACGCGGCGCTTTGATAAACCGTAAGCATGATCGCTTAGCATCAGCTCCATCGAGCCAACCACGGGTTTGTAATTTAATAAAGGCTCACCCATACCCATCATCACGACATTGGTGACGTTATTTTCCCATAAACTATGGTCAACGTTTTCCAAGCTGTCATTGTCATCGCTCATATAAGAAGCGTTCGCCACCCATAATTGACCGATAATTTCGGCAGCGGTTAAATCACGCTCGAAACCTTGCTTACCAGTACTGCAAAAACTACAGTCTAGCGCGCAGCCAACTTGCGAGGAGATACATAAGGTTTTGCGACCGTTCAGCTTGCTATCATCTGCCGGAATCAATACCGTCTCGACCAATGAACCGCCGGTGACTTCAAACACCCACTTACGCGTGCCATCATCGCTATATTGACGATGAATCACTTTTGGCGGCGTGACACAAGCATTGGCGGATAATTTATCACGCAAGGATTTGCTCAAATTGGTCATTTGCTCAAAATCGGTCACCCCATGCTGATAAATCCATTTAATCACTTGCGTCGCACGAAACGGCTTTTCGCCAATACTTTTGAAATAATCGGCCAGTTGTGCTTGCGTCATGCCCAATAAGTTGGTTTTCGCTTGTGCTTCATCGACAAGCTTGATGCTATTGGCAGGATTTTTAGCAGTTTGTGCTGGGATATGTTGGATAGGAGTTTCAAGAGTGGACATAATAGGTAACCTTTTTGCAGCCACTAAAATAAGCGCTGCAATTATTGAGATGGGCGTTGCTAGTTAATCATACATCTGATGTATGTATGCATAAGCAATCCGTTATGAGCGCATTTTTATCCGCTTCTTTTATCAAGATATCTATAAACACATAAATTTTATAAAAATATCATGAAAACATGCTGATAAGGGATTGATAATGCTCGTAAAACTAATAATGAGGCAGATCTTTAAGAATTTCAATATAGAATCAAACTATTATAGCTAAAACGGCTTATACCAAAAGATATAAGCCGTCTTGCTACACTAATTATCGATAACCAGCATCAAAGCGATTATCAATAACTGCTGCTATTAACGCGTACGTGCACAAACTTCATCTTCATTGAAGAAGTAGCTGATTTCACGGGCTGCTGATTCTGCTGAATCTGAACCATGAACGGCGTTTTCATCGATGCTGCTAGCGAAGTCAGCACGGATAGTGCCTTCAGCAGCGTCTTTTGGGTTAGTTGCACCCATGATTTCACGGTGCTTAGCGATTGCGTTTTCGCCTTCTAGCACTGATACCAATACTGGACCTGACATCATGAAAGATTTTAGGTCGCTATAAAATGGACGCTCAGCGTGCTCAGCGTAAAAACCGCCTGCTTTTTCATCATCAAGTTGTAGCATTTTAGCGGCAACAATTTTTAGACCCGCTTTTTCAAAACGGTCGTAGATAGCGCCGATGTGGTTGCCAGCTACTGCGTCAGGTTTGATGATAGATAAAGTACGTTCGTTAGCCATGAAAAGCTCCTAATGGATGATGGTTAAAAAATTACACTAAAATAAGAAATGAAATAGTAAAGAGGTCGTTTTATCACGAACCACTCATTTTATCTCAGGCCACTATGTTGACTTGGATTTATTGAAATGATTCATGACTTATCAATATGAAAATATGAATTCAAACAACATTAGACACCAACACAGGATTGTTGCCTATTATAATGATTGAGCCTGTAAATGATAGCGTTAATTACGCTATCCGCTCAGAAAATTAAGGTTTAAAAAAGCTTTAAAATTGCTATGCTTTAGAAAAGCACCATTTTAAAGCTTACTGATATATTTAAAGTTTACTGATATAAAGGCAATACAAATACCATTACAATCGCTTTTATAAGCATACGTTTAGCCAATTACTCTCCTAAACGACTATCTCGACAGCTGCCAGCATTACATTCACGCACACGATCATTTAAGAAATTGACCCGTTTGGTAGTAATACGGGTAGCGCAGTCCATATTGACATAGAAACCATCGTCATCATGATAGCTACATTGATCATTTCGGTCACGCATCCAAGCAAGTTGCCCACGTTTAAGTGTGGTTTTTTGCTGGCTATTTAAAACTTTATTTAGCTTGGTATAAGAGTTATTAAGCTCTTTATCTGCTTCTAGATATACTTTGGTTAAGCAATAAAGACCGTCAAAATCATTGATGGGTTTATCACAATTTTGGGCGCCCCAAGACAGCATGGGCAACATAAAAGCTGCCGACGTCAACATGGCTGATGAGGTTTTAATAATAGTTTGCTTCATAATATCAGTTTTCATGTTATGTCCCTCTTATGGTTTGCTGATAATCAAAAATCCCTTTTAATACATAAAATACCATTCAAAAAAACAATGCTGTTGTCGCTATTACTATTAGCTTAATCTTTTTTGAAAGCGCTTGTCTTAATTTTATGTAATTATAGTAGAGCCTTTATAAAAGCGGTACAGTAGTTTTACAATAAATGAAAAGTAAAAAGATTATGACTTATTCAGCAGACTTTCGAGCT
>NZ_DFQS01000019.1 GCF_002377905.1 Psychrobacter sp. UBA3483
TCTTCTAGGTTGTGGATTGGTATAGTCATAAGTGGATTATACTATATATTTTGGGTTTGGTATTATTTTCTTGGTTCTCAGGAGCAGCTGCTTCAGAATTTTTGTCCTCATTGGTCTGATATTGGTACCAGTTGCCCATGACCCCAGCGAGTTCATCAAGACCTTCTTTTCTTAGGGCAGAAAATAGCTGTATCGTACAGTCTAAGTCCAACTGCTTAAGTCTCTTACGGGTATTAAGCAGCGCAGTTTTAGATGCGCCATATTTAAGCTTATCGGCTTTGGTTAGCAAAATATGCACCGGCAGCTCGCCATCCTTTGCCCAATGCAGCATTTGCTCATCAAAGAATTTAAGCGGATGACGGATATCGGTCATCAGTACCAAACCTGCTAAACTTGAGCGCGATACCAGATATTCTTCTAGCTCAACTTGCCATTCTTTTTTCATCTCAAGTGGCACGGCTGCATAACCGTAACCCGGCAAATCAACCAAACGCGTATCGGTATCACCGATACTAAAAAAGTTAATCATTTGCGTACGCCCAGGCGTTTTAGACGAGCGCGCCAGTTGACGTTGATTGGTTAGAGCGTTGATAGCGGACGATTTTCCAGCGTTTGAGCGACCAGCAAAAGCAACTTCGAGCCCTACATCGGGCGGACAAAGACGAAAAGTCGGCGCGGACGTCATAAATTCAGTTTGCTGAATGCGCTGACGGGCTTTGGTATTAAAATCCGCATGTTCGGCGGCGACATCTTTAAACGGGGTACTCATAAATGACTCATTAATCTTAAAAAATTAGATACAGTAGTGAAAAGTTTGTGAATAAAGCAGAGCGCTAAGCAATGCTTAGAATAGATGAATGGTAAAAATCGGTCGTCAATAATATAAGGGTTTTAGGATAATGCCTATTCTATACTATTACAGCGCTTAGTTATTGAAATTACGGTAATTGCCCTCATATAAATCGCAACACAACCGTAAATAAGAGCGCGTCTGAGCCCCGATTTTTATTCCAATAAACATCGTTAACAAAGCTAAACCATATTTATATATATTAATATGACATATATTGTTACAATCTTTAGTCAGATAAATCGAATGACAATTGCACGATAAACGTTTAATAAAATCATGGATTAAGCGCATAAAAAAGATATGAGGTGTCTTATGTTTTCAATCACCGACATTTTTGCCAGAAGCTATCGTCTTCTAGCCGCCAGCGGTGCAGCCCTAATCATTGGCACGGCGACGATAAGTAGTGCGGGCGCTGCTGACATTGCCACGTCCTATAATAACTCATGTGCGGCCTGTCACGATAGTGGCGCCCTTAATGCGATTAAAAAAGGCGATAGTGCCAAATGGCAACAGCTTATCAAACAAAAAGGTATGCCAGCGCTGGTTAAGTCTGTCAAAAATGGCATGATTCAAATGCCAGCGGGTGGCTTGTGCCAAAACTGTAGTGATGACGATTATCGCAAGCTTATCGAGTATATGAGCAAGTAGTAATTGGCTAATTAGTAAGTAGTGTTGTACGGCTAAATAAGTGTAATGATAAATGATACGAGGCGCAGGGTGAGTAAACCTATTGCGCTTTTTGTTTTTTTATTAAACGACTAAATGTCGAATAGCCAGAAAAAATAACCAATGCTACGATTAAGTAGGCAAATAGTAAAAAGTCTTGCTATAATAATCCAAAATAAACCCTGATATTAGTAAGTACTTTCGGGCTGCTTGTGATAAAGACCGCATAATACATAGCGTAGCTGATTAAAGGCTATGTTTGTAGTGGGTGCGGCTTTTGATAATGCAATCACTCTAAATAATGCTTACGTCGAGTTAGTAGGATTTGTATCAATGAAAAAGTTAATCGCTGCCGCCAGCTTATGTGTTGCAAGTTTCAGCGTACAAGCTGCTATTATTGTTCCTGAACATGACGTCAATGCAGGTAAGCAAATTGCAGAAACCGTTTGTGCGGCTTGTCATGGTGTTGATGGTGTCAGTCCTGTGCCAGCACAGCCAAATCTTGGCGGTCAAAACGTGAAGTACTTATATAAGCAATTGGTCGATTTTAAATCAGGCTACCGTAAAAACGGTATCATGCAATCACAAGTTGCCAATTTGTCTCAGCAAGATTTGGCCAACGTTTCAGGCTATTATGCTAGCCAAAAACCTTGGGGTGTTGCATTCGGTAATCCTGCCACTACGCAAGAAGCAACTAAGCTATTTTTAGGTGGTGATAAATCACGTGGTGTTATCGGTTGTGCAGGCTGTCATGGTCCAGATGCTGCCGGTAACGTTTGGGCTGCATTTCCGCGTTTAGGTGGACAGCATGCTGAATATATTGCCACCCAGCTAAAGCTTTTCCGTGCTGCCGGACGCGTTGATGATATCGATAGTGATGAGCAAAAACGTGTTAACGATGCAGAAAAAGAAGGCGAGATGGGTATGATGCAGATGGTTGCTGCCAAACTATCTGATCGCGATATTCGTATCTTGTCAGATTATGTGAGCGCGATTCACTAATTTGCTACCTATATAGCGGCTCGCACTTTGACGTGCTTAGTGAGATTATATAATAAGTGAAGCAATTTGCTGCCGCCGTTATGATTTAGCTCTTAAACCCCGATTTCGGGGTTTTTTTATAACTGTTAGTCCTTATATAATTTGCGTAAGCTTTGCTAACCCTTATAGGAATTAAGCGGCTTTTATATGTCGCTATCATAGAAAATATAGATGTCTATCAGTACTTTATAGCCTTAACTATTATTCACTTTGAATCGCTTGGATTTAGATTATGATGATTCGCTATGCTTCTTACTTTATCGCCGCGCTGCTACCGTTATTATTATTTCGCTGGTTTGCACCCGCATCCATAGGCGAGATTGATTTTTGGTTGCTATGGCTTGTGGCGATGGTACTGGTCTCTCTGCCCGTCGTTTATGCGGAAATTGCTTTGGCCTATCGTAGCGCTGAAGCACCGTTGGCAGGTATGCAAAAGCTTACGCGCGAAGCGGATGCCAGCACTCTATGGCGCAGTTTTGGCTGGCTTGCGGCACTGGTTTCTATCCTCATTGCTGCGCTTGTCATATCAGGGGCAAGCCAAGGTATTTTAGCCGCTTTGGCGGAGCTCAATAGCGCACCTAATGTGCCAAGCTTTGCCATTGCGGCAGGATTAATGGTCATCGCCGTCTTATTAAGCTTACTCGGCGTGGCGCCGTTACCAATTGGCTTGGGTTTAATGCTGGTTGGTCTGTTATTGGGTGTGGCCAACGGCTTGCCAAATATTGCTTTTGCCATGACCGATGTCAGCTTAAGTGAATGGGCACGAGCAGTGGCTTTAGCGTTAGTGAGCGTTGGTGCGGGTACAGGTTTATACTGGTTTGGTCAAAACTTAGTGAGCAAGCAAGCGGTCACGGCGGTAGGGGCTGATAATCACAATGCGCAAAAAACCTCTCATAATAATGTCGCACAAGCATATCGCGCAACCAAGCTGGTGTTACCGATTTGGATATTACAGCTAGTCGTTGGCGTGGTCGCTTTATTTATCAGCGGCATGGCACTGCCACCAATCGGACAGCTATTGTATTGGGTCGGTGTGCTGTTTGTGGTCAGCTATTTGCTCCATTATAGTACGCAGCAATTGGCGCACAGATTTGGTTTGCTAGTCAGCGTGGTATTAACGTTTGTGCTAGCGCTATTGTTAGTCGTCGCCATACCGACCAATTGGCTCGTCGGCATTTTGGTGATTATCAGTAGTATCGCCGTGCTGTTATTGTCGGTTTTTGCTGGTTGGCAGATGAAAATCAGCCATTTGCGTAAGTCTTTAAACTTTGGCAATGAAGCTTTTTATAACTTGTGGCGGGTGGCGATACGCCTTATTGTGCCGCTAGCGTTACTGTTGGCGTTAATCGGTTGGGTGATGCAGTGGTTAAGCTAATGACCGCTGCTAATCATAGTGCAGCTGATAAAGATGAGGTTAACGTTAACCCAGCTCAGACTGATTTGATAACAGTATATCTGGCGTATGCAGAAGAGGCAGCACGACAGCATTATCACTCTATCCAAGTTAGGCGGGGCGCAACTTTGTATGAGGCATTGGCTCAGGCAGGTTGGCTGACACAGTTTGAGGAGCTAGCAAGCTGGTGTGAGCAGGTCGCTGATACGACAACGCCAACGGCTAAGCGTTGGCATGTAGGGGTATATGCGCAAAAGCAGCCACTAAACTATATGTTGCAGCCTTTTGATCGGGTAGAGGTATATCGCAGCTTGAGCGCTGATCCTATGTCTCAACGCAAAAAAAAATCTCGCGGTTAGTTTTTAGAAATTTCGGTCAGACTTATGATGCAGGTAGGCTATCGATACCTTCAATGCGAGTCACTATACCGTTATCATCGAAATAAACAATCAAATGCTGGCTGGCATTTTTGACATCGGCGATACCTTTACGGCGACCTTCTGTGCCTGCTTTATAATCGTAAATATAGTCCCAGCGTTTTGGCGCGAGCGTGTCTCTGATTGCTGGGCTACCAAGAATATAAAGCACCTGATTTTGATTCATACCTACTTGCACTTTTTGCGCTTGCGCTTGGGTGATGGCAGTGCCTTGGGGCAAGTCAATCTTATAGACACTCAGTAATGAGCAGCCAGACATAGCCACAGTAGCACCGAGCATAGTCGTCATGGCAATCTTACGTAATGCGTTTGCAGAGCTTAACGAACGAAAATT
This sequence comes from Psychrobacter sp. UBA3483, assembly GCF_002377905.1. Taxonomy (GTDB): domain Bacteria; phylum Pseudomonadota; class Gammaproteobacteria; order Pseudomonadales; family Moraxellaceae; genus Psychrobacter. The sequence continues at coordinate 4,725 of NZ_DFQS01000019.1, forward strand.
AAAGGTCTTTATCATGGTAAAATGACTCATAAAAAATGGGTTAGGCGCCGCTAAAAACCGATAATGTGGGTCTTGCAGGCAATCTTGCACAAATGATACGTCATTTACTTGCAATTGCCTACCACTTACGACATTATTTACCAAGCGCTATCTTGCTGCCTTTATTATTTATATTTTAAATTCAAACACTTGGCAGCGATTTTTCGCAAAAAATGCTCTGCATAATCGCTCATTTTTTATTGTTTTTATATTTTATCAGCACTTATTATTAACTATTGATGTTTATTTAACTCCTGTTTTTTGAATTCATTTGCTAAGACTTTCATAGTCAGAAGGGATATTATGGCTTCTTTTACCAATCAAGATTTACGTAAAGCGGGTTTAAAGGTAACGTTACCACGTATCAAAATTTTAGAGCTGCTTGAAAGTGCAGAGCTGCATCATATGAGTGCTGAAGAAGTGTATAAGGCGCTGATTGATCAAGGCGAAGATGTGGGGCTAGCAACCGTTTACCGCGTATTAACCCAGTTTGAGCAAGCGGGTATCGTTGAGCGCCACAACTTTGAAAACAATTTATCGGTGTTTGAGATTACTCAAGAAGAGCATCATGACCATCTAGTTTGTGATGTGTGCGGCAAAATCGTCGAGTTCCATAACAAAACCATTGAAGAAGAGCAGACCAAAGTAGCGGCAGAGCATGGCTTTAAGCTATCTGGACATTCCTTGGTGCTATACGGTATTTGTGATAATCAAGCCTGTAGAGACAACGCTAAGTAAGCGTTTGAGAAAACGATTATCTGATATTGATAATTTATAGTCTATTACTGTCCAAGTATTAACTGAAACGCCAAAAAAAGCCCTCACATTTGATGAGGGCTTTTTTATGGGGAAATTTAACCAAATTGAGCTGGTTTAAGTAATATCTAACGATAAACTATCGGCACCTTCATCTAGGTTGACGTTGCCACTTTTGCTGCTTAGTTTAATTTTTAAGCGTAAATCGTTAGGGGAGTCAGCGTGCAGAATGGCTTCTTTATAAGTAATTTCACCATTTTCATATAAATCAAACAGCGCTTGGTCAAAGGTTTGCATACCGCTCTCACGTGAGCGCGTCATGACATCTTTGATTTCATGCACCTCGCCTTTACGAATATAGTCGCTGATCAGCTGTGAGTTTAAGAGAATCTCAATAGCGGCGCGGCGTCCTTTACCATCAGGCGTTGGAATCAATTGCTGAGCGATAATAGCTTGCAAGTTTAAGGATAAATCCATAAACAACTGATTATGGCGACTGGTTTCAAAAAAGTGAATGATACGGTCAATCGCTTGGTTAGCGTTATTGGCGTGCAAAGTAGCAAAGACCAAATGCCCTGTTTCAGCGTATTGAATCGCATAGCTCATGACTTCGCGGTTACGAATCTCACCAATCAAAATCACATCAGGCGCTTGGCGCAAGGTATTTTTAAGACCCGCTTCAAAAGAATGGGTGTCGATACCGACTTCGCGCTGGGTAATGATACAACCGCGATGCTTATGCACAAACTCAATCGGATCTTCGATGGTAATAATATGACCGTGTGAATTTTGGTTACGATGTCCAATCATCGCGGCAAGGGTGGTTGATTTGCCCGTTCCCGTTGCGCCAACGAGTAAGATAATACCGCGCTTTTTCATGGCCAGCTCTTTTAGCGCGGGTGGCAGGCGCAGCTCTTCGACGGTGGGGATTTTATTTTCGATTTTCCGTAAAATCATCCCTGCCATGTCGCGCTGGATAAAGGCACTGACCCGAAAACGGGCTTGCTGCGCTTGATCTGAAATCGCAAATTGACACTCATTGGTCTCTTCAAACTCTTTTTGCTGGCTTGGAGTCATCACCCCTTTAACCAATCTCATGGTTTGGTCAGCGGTTAACGGCGTTTTACCAACGGGCAAAATTTTGCCATTGATTTTCATGGACGGCGCGACATCAGCAGTAATAAAAAGGTCAGAACCGTTTTTATTAATCATTAATTGTAAAAGCTTATCAATGTCCATAACGTACCTACATTTGGAATATATAGGTTAAAATTGCTGCGATAAGACTTTAAAGCGGGCAATAACAACCGTTAAAAATAACTAAAGCTAAGTAAAAATCTATGAGTGTGTATCTTTAAATCTAAAAAATTTATGCTAAAAGCTTTAAGGTGATGTAGAACAATACTAAATAAACGCTTCAGGCTGCTTGGCATAAGGGCGGGCGACATCTTTACTAATGGTGCCTTTTGAAACCAAGTTTTTAAGCGTTTGATCAAGGGTAATCATGCCATCACCAGCACCAGTCTGGATAGCAGAATACATCTGCGCGATTTTGTTCTCACGTATCAAGTTACGAATCGCAGGCGTGCCCAGCATAATTTCATGGGCAGCAATACGTCCACCGGTTTGGCGACGTAGCAGAGTTTGCGAGATAACCGCTTGTAGCGATTCTGAAAGCATCGCTCGAATCATGTCTTTTTCAGCAGCAGGGAAGACATCAATGACGCGGTCAATGGTTTTGGCCGCTGAGCTGGTGTGCAAGGTGCCAAAGACTAAATGCCCTGTTTCCGCGGCGGTCAATGCCAAGCGAATGGTCTCAAGGTCACGTAACTCACCAACGAGGATAACGTCTGGATCTTCACGTAGGGCTGAACGCAGTGCGGGCTCGAAACCTAAAGTGTCGCGGTGGACTTCACGCTGGTTAATCAAGCTCTTTTTAGACTCGTGGACAAACTCAATCGGGTCTTCAATGGTTAAAATATGCTCTTTACGGGTTTCATTGATATAATCAATCATGGCAGCAAGTGTGGTAGATTTCCCTGAGCCCGTTGGACCTGTGACTAGAACGACGCCGCGTTTAAAGTCGGATACCCGTTTAAAGACGTCACCCATGCCTAAGTCTTCCATGGTGAGAACTTTAGAGGGAATGGTTCGAAAAACAGCGCCAGCGCCGCGGTTTTGGTTAAAGGCGTTGACACGAAAGCGTGCTAGGTTTGGAATTTCAAAAGAGAAATCGGTTTCAAAAAACTCTTCAAAGTCGGCGCGTTGCTTATCATTCATGATGTCATAGATAAGCTGATGCACCACTTGATGCGTCATTTCGGGCATATTAATACGGGTCATCTCACCATCGACACGAATCATCGCTGGCATACCGGCTGAAATATGTAAATCCGACGCTTTGTGCTTAACCGTAAAGCGCAACAAGTCTTCGATGCTTAAATTATTCTTTTCAGCCATAATCGGATATTCCTATTTATAGACAAAATGAGCTAAGAAGGATGAGCAAAGAAATGCATAGAACGTATAATAATTTGCGATTCTATGTCACTATCTAAATTAGCTTATTTAAAAGAGTGTTAGTCTTAACTGTTACTATTACTATATTTTTCAGTAGCATATGTTAGACCATGTAACAATATGATAACAAGACTGCTGCTATTTAACCATCTACTATATGAATAAAGTGTAAAAATAGTCTGAATATTTATTGTTTCGTTACTATGAAGTTAATTGTAGCTTGCTCTCGGAGTATCAATTACTTACATTTATATTATCTTCTATTGATAATTCTTAAATTAATTGCCTAATTTCTTCTGTGAGCTTTTTATGAACAATATCTCCACACTGCAAACTAATGCTACGAGTTTAGCTAATGAAAAAAATAATGAACAAGATTTTGATGCGACGCAATTGATTGAAAATTGGCAACAAGTAAACGAACAGGTGGCGCAAGCCTCTGCCCAAGCGACAAGGCAAAAAGACGAGGTTACTTTATTAGCGGTATCTAAAACCAAGCCTACTGAGATGATTGCGTCATTAGCGCATCAAGGACAGCGTGACTTTGGTGAAAATTACTTGCAAGAGGCTATTGAGAAAATACAAATTTTACGGCAACAGCCACAATGCGAACAAATTATTTGGCATTATATTGGCAGTATTCAGCGTAATAAAACCCGTGATATTGCTGAGCATTTTGATTGGGTGCAAACGCTCGAGCGTGAGATTATTGCCAAACGCTTAAACGAACAACGTCCAGCTGAGCTGCCAGCGCTTAATGTGTTGATACAAGTCAATATTGATAACGAGGACAGTAAGTCAGGTTGTTTGCCAGCTGAGCTGCCAGACTTGATAAGCACGATTAAAGATTACGAGCGCTTGCAATTGCGCGGGCTAATGATTATTCCCGCAAAAGCTAATACTGATGCCTTTGCTCGCACCAAGCAATTGTTTGATAGTATCAAGCGTGAACATCCAGAATTGCAGCACTGGGATACGCTGAGCATGGGTATGAGTGATGATATGAATGCCGCGATTGCCAATGGCTCGACCATGGTACGCGTTGGTACAGCCATATTTGGCGCGCGTGGCTGATTTTTCTAATGTCATTAAATCCATTAATTGAGGGTTAAACGCTTTAAGTTCATACGGTTGTTTATGAGAAATGTACTTTGAAATGCCACTTTTACAAAACTTTTTCTTCAAGTTTAGTAACCAGTAGCTGGGTGATTTTCAGATTGTCAGTCGCGATAATCTCAAAACGATAGTTGGCATATTCGATGGTATCGGTTTTTTTAGGAATTTTGCGCAGCATGTACATCATAAAGCCGCTGATGGTTTCATAATTTTGACTGCGTGGTAAATTGACAATATCGAGCGCTCGAACCACATCTTCGATGGGCGTCATACCATCGATAAGCCAAGAGTTATCGGTGCGCTGTACGATAGGCTGCTCCTCAACGGTCACCAGCTCTCCCATGACAATACTCATCACATCACGCAGGGTAATGACGCCAACCACCAAGCCATATTCATTGACGATAACGGCAAAATCAGCGCCGGTCGATTTAAACATCTCCAACACTTCGAACAAAGACAAGGTATCAGGGACAAATAACGCCGGTTTTAACAGCGCTTTGTCAGTTAGGCTCACTTCTTGCTGATTCAGCACTAAGGCTAAAAAGCTGCGCGATTCTACATAGCCGATAATCTGCTCTAAATCGTCTTCCTCGCAGACCAAAAACTTATTATGTGGCTGGGCAATCATGACCTCAACCACTTCTTCGGTGCTGGTTTTGCTATCAAAATAAACGATATGCTCGCGGGGATTCATGACCGAAGTAACGGTACGCTCTTGCATCTCAAAGATATTTTCAATCAGATGATGTTCTTGTTTTTTGATTACCCCAGCTTCCGCGCCCGCATCCATCACCGCATAAATGTCTTCTGGCGTCATATCATCTTGGCGCGTGGTTGAGATACCAAAAAACTCAAAAATGAGGTTCGCTGCGCCATCGAAGATCCAAATGACTGGTTTGAAAATAAATGTCAGCGCAATCATAGGGCGTACCAGTCGCACCGCAAAGACTTCTGCATTAGACATCGCCAAACGTCTTGGCATCAAATCGGCAAGTAGGGAAAATAAGCTGGTAATCACGACAAATGAGATAATCGATGACACCGCTTCATTCTTGACTAGCAGTTGTAAATACGGGCTAATCGCCGACTCACCAACCGCACCTGCTGAAATGGCGACGGCATTAAGCACAACTTGCACCACCGTAATAAATCCACCGGGATTTTCTTGCATATGCAGCACATCAAGGGCGCGGACTTCGCCTTCTTTGGCCATGATTTGTAGCTTAATCTTGCGGCCAGCAGCGATAGCAATTTCTGCCCCAGAAACAAAGGCACTCAAAGCCAGTAATAATAAAAGAAAGATACTAGCGGTTAGCAAACTCATGACGGACTCGGATAACGATAGGTAGGGTAGTTAAATTGAAAGTTATAGTAGAAATAAGGGAAAGTAGAAAACTTGGTTTAATTACTACGCTAAAGGTTTATATAAAGAAAAACTTTTAGCAATAAAAACAAAAAAGCTGGGTAAATACCCAGCTTATTATAAAACATTTTGATTATATTATATCGAATTATATAAAAACGTAAAGTTAATCAACCTTTTAGCCTTTATTAAAACAGCAATTAAGGCAAAAGACACACACATCTAAAAGGCTGCAATAGTGAATTTTATAGTCGACGCTTAACCTTTTATCGACCATTTATTGACTAAAGGAAAACGACGTTCGCGGCCAAAGGCTTTATGGCTGATTTTAGTCCCAATCGGAGCTTGGGCGCGTTTAAATTCGCTATTATCAACCATTTTAATCACCTTAGCGACCAAATCGGCATCAAAACCTTTATCGACAATATCTTGATAGCCCATATCTTCGTCGATATACGACATCAAAATACCATCTAGCACATCATAGTCAGGCAAGCTATCTTGGTCTTCTTGATCAGGACGTAGCTCAGCCGAAGGCGGACGTATAATCACGCGCTCAGGAATAACTGGCGTGTCTTCTAAACGGTTGCGATAGCTTGCCAGTTTATAAACCTGGGTTTTATAAACGTCTTTTAGCACGTCAAAACCACCCGCCATATCGCCGTATAACGTTGAATAACCAACCGCTAGCTCTGATTTGTTACCCGTGGTGATAACCAAATGCCCGAACTTATTAGACAAGGCCATCAGTACCACACCGCGTGCGCGCGCTTGGATGTTCTCTTCGGTAGTATCAGCAGGTGATTTGTTAAATAACGGCGCCAAGGTATGGCGGATACCTTCAACGGCATCAAAAATCGGGCAAACCGTATAAGAAACGTTTAAGCGGCGGGCTTGCGCTTGGGCGTCTTCTAAGCTGATTTGAGAGGTATATTCGTACGGCATCATCACCGCATAGACTTTATCAGCGCCGAGCGCATCGACAGCGATACACAAGGTTAACGCTGAGTCGATACCGCCTGACAAGCCAACGATAATACCAGTAAAGCCCGATAGATTGACGTAATCACGCAGACCAACGACCAACGCTTGGTACATCTCTGACTCGCGGCTTAATGACAGCGGCGCTTTTATTTGTGTATCAAATTTTGCGGTCTTGACGTCAAATGTTGCTAGCAGCAGCTGATTCATAAAGCGCGACGCTTCGTGAGCAACGCTGCCGTCGGCTTGAATGGCCATAGAGCCGCCATCAAATACCAAGTCATCTTGTCCGCCAACGGCATTTAGATAAATAATTGGCAAATTATTTTCACGGCTACGTTTGGCGAGCATGGTTTTGCGATTGTCTTGTTTTTCAATCTCAAACGGTGAGGCGTTTAAGCAGGCCACAAGGTCAGCGCCTTGCTTTTTAAGCTCAGCAATCGGACCTTTTTCCCACAAGTCTTCGCAGATAAGTAGACCAATGGTGATGCCTTTATAGTCGAATAAAACTTGATTGCGACCTTTATCAAAATAACGGCGCTCATCAAAGACGCCATAATTTGGCAAAATTTGTTTATGATAAAAGCCTTTTTGATGACCGTTATGCAAAATCGCCGCCGAGTTAAAAGTGCCATGATGGTCGACATGCGGGTAGCCCACAATCATCACGATATCATCAATATCACTCAAGCTTGATAGGGCGCTTTTGACACGGCCAGATAGGCTCGGACGTAGCAGCAAGTCTTGCGGAGGATAGCCTAACAAGGCAAGCTCTGGGAAAATGATGACATCAGCGCCTTGCTCACGGGCTTGTAGGGCAAGGGCGCGCATTTTTTCAGCATTAGCGGTGATATCACCGACTAAAAAATGCGATTGCGCTAACGCAAAAGTGACGCTGTCTTGCGATTTAGAGGCCGTATTGGCATCATTTGACGAATTAAGGTTGGGATTATCAGTATCTTTGGTGGTGTCTTTTGACATTGTTATTGTTCCTATCAATAGGTTGTGTAAATGTGGTAAATCCAGCTTGGTTTCAAATAAAACCAAAGCAAAATAGGTTATAAAAGTAATGCAAAATATAAGTCTTTATTCATGCACTCAAATCGTGACTCTTGAATAGAAAGTCTATGCTGAGCGCAGCAGGATAGTCATTAATGCAATGAATATCAGTCATGCTAAAATATGCAGCGCTGCTCTAAAGGCGAGTGCTTAACACCGTTTAGAGTAGAGTAATCAATAAAGGTTGTCAGAAATAAGGTTAAAAATGCTAGGGCTGAGTTTGCTACAAATCAATAAAAGCAAATTCCCTTAACAGCATTTAAATGTGCAAATTAATCCCTTTAGTATAACATCAATTGTCTGCACAAATAGAACTGCGCAGTGATTTAGCGCGCAAGTTATTACCGCAGAAGTCACTAACGAGCAGATAAATGAGTATTGTTTTATGGCAATAATTTTGTTTAAACATTTTTGACAGTACTTCTCAATATTCGGGTTTGCAGCGTGCAGCTAAATGTAAGTAAAGATTACAACATAGCCTTATTTATTTGGCAGGCTTTGAGGCATAATAAGCCGTTGTCATGATTGGGTTTACTCCTCTAAATATAGAGAAATGGCAAGTTAAGAGTTATTTAATGAATCACAGTTATTTTTATAGTTGAATACTGTTTTTATAGCCAAATAAGATGTTTATAACCGCACTCTATGGTACGGTAGCGCTATTATTAGAGTTGTTTTTCACCATTATTTTGCCCAACTTATTCACCAAATATCTTGCAAAACTTACAACGCAAAACACTCGCTAATGGATATAGATGATGGACATGGTCTGTGATTTTTATCCACCTATTTATAAACGTTACAGCAGAGCCAAATTGGCCGTATGCTGCCCGCTCTTGGTTTATACGCTATGATCGAAAACTGGACAAAAGAATTTATTATTCAGCGCTTATTGGCCATTACCTTGCTGGTGGTGCTGATTGTATTGTGCTTTCAAGTCGTACAGTTTTTTATTGTACCGGCGCTGTGGGCCGCGATTTTAGCGTACGTCACTTTTCCTATTTATAATTTTTTTCACCAGCGCGTTCGTTTTAGCTCGAATTTTAGCGCCGCTATTATGACGGTCAGCATCACCCTTATGATAGGTCTACCGATTGTCGCTGGTGTCTTTATCTTGCAGCAAGAAGCGTTAAGCCTGATTAGTAATTTGATTTATCGTATCAAGGTTGGCTATTTGGATGTACCAGACTCTATTAAGGATTTGCCAATCATCGGTCAGCAAGTCAAAGATATGTTATGGCGCATTAATAAGAACCCTGAAGGCACGTTAGAGGCTTTTCGTCTGTGGGTACAGTCGCATTTGTATTATGGCAAAGTCGCGTTTGACGTCGTATTTAGTGGTTTGGCTAAGCTTGGTATGGCGCTGATGACGCTGTTTTTCTTTTATCGCGATGGCACAAGTTTGGTACGTCAAATCCGCCAGGCATTACGCAATATCATCGGCAATCGCATCGATGGTTATATTGATTCGGTCGGTACAACCACGCGCGCGGTGGTATACGGCATTGGTTTGACCGCATTGGCGCAGGCATTGATTGCGGGTATTGGTTACTATTTCGCTGGTGCGCCAAGTCCTATTTTGCTGACCATTGTCACTTTTATCATTGCTTTAATCCCCTTTGGTACGCCATTTGTTTGGGGCGGGGTATCGGTTTGGTTATTAAGCCAAGGTCATACTGTAGAAGGGATTGGTTTGGCGCTTTGGGGCATATTGGTTATTAGCTGGGTTGATAATCTTATTCGTCCTATCGTCATCAGTGGTGCGACCAAAATTCCTTTTATTATTATTTTTATTGGGGTGTTGGGTGGTCTGACGGCGTTTGGTTTTGTTGGGCTATTCATCGGCCCTGTGGTATTGGCAATTGGCCTTGCGGTATGGCGTGAATGGATATCGCAGCATAAGAATGATTTATTTGCACAGCACGAAGATATGCTCGCTGACGCTCAGCTGCAACCAAAAGTTAAGGTAGAAAACAAAGACGAAAATATCGTTTCTACGGATTAGCGGCATCTTTAATTTAAGCAGCAATTTATAAAAAATACACCTTGCTAATCCAGTAACCATTGATAATAAACCTTTATAAATAAGGATCTTTAAAAATGCCACATGCGACCGCTGCACATAATGAAGCTATGCGTCCTCTAACTATCGTTGCTGATAGCAATATCGCTAGCCTTGATGAGTTTTTTAACGCGTCGACGCTTGGGCAAGATAATAAACGATTAGTGAATATTATTAGCGTTGCTGGCCGTGCTATCAATGCCCAGTTGCTCGCAGAGTTGCAACCTGATGTGCTATTGATACGTTCGGTGACGCCAGTGAGCGCGGCGCTATTGGCAGATAACAACAGCGTTCAGTTTGTTGGTTCGGCGACGATTGGTACCGACCATGTCGATCAAGCCTATTTGGCAGCGCGTAATATAACCTTTGCTAATGCTGCTGGTTGTAGTAAGCACTCGGTTGCGCAGTATGTATTGAGCGCTATTTTAACTTTACGTCCGCAGTATTGGCAGCAATCGCCGCCAGTGACATTAGTGACGTTGGGCATTATCGGACTGGGTAATATTGGCAGCACGCTTGCGGAGTACGCTCGTGATTTAGGCTGGCAAGTATTGGGTTACGATCCGCTATTGCCTGCATCGAACATCAATAACGCCAGCTTTGAGCAAGTATTGAGCCAAAGTCATGTGATTAGCTTGCATGTGCCGTTAACCGATAAAAAACATGACACTAATCCTAATGGTAGCGACTATCCAACTCGTCATTTAATCGATAAAGAAGCGTTAGCTGCGATGCCAGTAGATACTATGTTAATTAATAGCGCGCGCGGGCCGGTCATTAATGCCGATGATTTGCAAGCAGATATTGCCTGTACCGGACGCCAAGTGGTACTCGATGTGTTTGAGCATGAGCCTAAAATAGCAGAAAGCTTATTATCCAAACTTGCGATTGCTACTCCTCATATTGCCGGCTACACGTTAGAAGGTAAGCTACGCGGTACGCAAATGGTTTATGATGCGCTTTGTGAAAAATTAGCAGTGACCCCTGTGCAAACCATGCATAAATTACTGCCGCTCAATATGTTTTTATGGTCTGAATTAAAGGCGCATCCAGATAGACTGGTAAAATTTTATGACATCATGGCAGATGATGTGGCACTGCGAGATAAAGTAACGGACGGACAAATACATGGTGCTGATTTTGATCAATTGCGCCGAGATTATCATTTACGCCGTGAATGGCAGTCGTAAAAGCTAGGTGTTTTTAAAAGCCAGACATTTATAAAAGTTAGTTGGTCTTACACGCTAAAACACCACTTCAAAACCCATTTCTTAAATTGCAGTAAATAATAATGACTCAAGCAAGTAATCCTTTCTCTACACCCAGTTATGCGCCAACGATGACGCTATCAATGGCACAAAAACGTGCGCAATTTATCAGTGCTATTCGGCAGTTTTTTGCCAGTCGTCACGTGCTTGAAGTGCAGACACCGTTGTTGTCGCAAGCAGGTAACACCGATACCTTTTTGCAGTCGGTCGCCGCGAAGGTTACTTATCAAGATAAACCTTATACCTATTATCTGCATACGTCGCCTGAGTTTGCCATGAAGCGCCTACTTGCCAGCTGGCAGGTGCCTATTTATCAGATTTGTCCGGTATTTCGTGATAATGAGATAGGCGTGCGCCACAATATTGAATTTACTATGCTCGAGTGGTATCAGCCGAACTATAGCCTAGACGATATGGGCGCTGAATTGGGTGAGCTGTTGGAGGCGCTTTACGGTTATCCGATTGTGCTGAGTCATTATCGTTACGTCGATGCCTTTATGGATTTTGTGGGTATCCATCCATTGACGGCGAGTCTTACCGCGCTACAAGCGGTGGCAGAAGACAAAGGTTTGACAGGATTTGATTTTAACCGTGCAGAAAATAATGCAAACAATAACGAAGAAGATATTCGTCAAAGTTGGTTAGATTTATTGTTTAGTCATGCCGTCGAGCCAAATTTGGGGCACGATTTGCCGACGTTGATTATAGAATATCCGCCAGCAACGGCAGCATTGGCGAAAACGGCTATCGATAAAGACGGTAATACAGTCGCCAAGCGCTTTGAGCTTTATATTAACGGTATTGAAATTGCCAATGCTTACGATGAGTTGGCAGACGGGCAGGCGTTAAGAGCGCGATTTGAGCGTGATAATCAATTGCGCAAGCAGCATAATCTGCCACAAATGCCAATCGATGAGCATTTATTAGCAGCATCTGATGACTTAATACCTTGTAGCGGTATCGCCGTCGGTATTGATAGGTTGCTGATGGTCATCACAGGCGCTAGCAGCTTAGAGAACGTCATTCCATTTCCAAGTGGCCTAGCTTAGTTACTCTTTGATATCGTTTGACGTAACCGTTAATTTTTAAATAATCCATAAGAAAAGCGCGTAAACCATGGCTTACGCGCTTTTTTATTTCTGTGATTTTAACAATGCTTCAAAGCTACATATTATTTATTATAGCTTTTATTTACTAAAGTTTAGCCAGCGCTGCATCGATGGCGGTCTCACCATTATGCATGCTAAAGACTTTTTTAATCGTATTGTCAGCATTAAGTACCGCTGCTAACGTCGTAGCTACATCTTCAATAGCGTTTTCGCCCGCATTGTCATCATTAATAATGATTTTACCCGTACCAGCGCGTTCTTTTAGCGCACCTGCTTGTACAATGGTGTAATCAAGACTGCTATTTTCAACCAACCAGTGATCGGCGTAATGTTTACAGATATAGTATTCTTTTAAATCGGCAATACCAGGCTGGTTCCATTTGCTGGTATTTAAAGAAAATACCGTGCTTAGCATTATATAGCGTTTGATACCTTTATCTTCTGTTGCCTGCATGGTTTTAACTGCGCCATGCAAATCGACTTCTAAGACATCTTTCCCACCAGAACCAGCAACAAAATAAACCGCATCGATATCCGGTTCAATTTGCTGTTGAATGGCGTCTTTTTCAGCAGTAATATCTAAATCTAACTGACTATAATGGTCATCACTGAATAATTTTTCATCTTGACGGGTCGTGCCAATCACTTGATGGTTGTCCGCTAATAGCTGCTTAACCAAATCTGTACCCACTCGACCGCTAGCGCCAATCACTAAAATTTTCATCGTCATTCCTATTGTTATATGAGTTTTATATGCATTATCTTTACTTTAAAACTTGTTATTTAAAAGCAGTTGTTTAAAACTGATCGTTTTAAAAGTTGCCTATAGGGTAACAATAATGATGAGCACACTTCGTTATGAAGCGTGCCGTTTGCATAGTGTTTGGTTATGGAGTGTATAGGGTTTGCAAGACTGGAATTTGTGAAGGTTGCTATTCATAGAGATAAGAAATTTTTTAAGAAGTTTTAAAAAGTAGGGCTTTCAAATTGATAAATAAAAGAAATGACCGCACCAATTAACGCACCAAGCGATTAAGACCGTCGGCAAAGGCTTTTTTGTCACGGTCACCGTAAGGTTTCTGCCCACTCATTTCTTGCAGTTCAAGCACGCCTGTACCGCGCATGGTATCCATAAAGTCGCGCATATTGAGCTTTTGCTTGATATTGTTTTTATCATAAACCACACCGCGCGTGGTCAAAACCATACCGCCCTTATCCAAAATGTCATTGGCCAAGGGAATATCGCTGGTAATGGCCAAATCACCTGGCTGGATTTGCTCGACGATATAATCATCGGCTTTATCAAATCCTGATGGCACCACGGTCATGACAAGCAGTGGTGATTTGCGCAATTTAATCGGCTGATTAGCGACAAATATCGCCATCGTTTGAGTACGTTCAGCCGTTTTGATGATTAAGTCTTTGGCAATCAGTGGCACCGAATCGGCATCTACCCAAATCTGCATTATTTCTCAGCCTTGCCGGTCTTTAATGATGCCTCTGTTTGGCTACCTTTGACTTCATTTTCATTATCTTCTAAAGTGCTGTTAGGTTTCGTATGGCTTGCTTCCTCTAACGTACTTGTTTGCTTGTCGGTCATGGTTGGCGCAAGTTTTTTATCAAGCCCCACTTTATTTGGCAAGACGGCAACCAGTTTGGCTAGAGCAGGTTCTAAATCCGCCACGTCATTTGGCATCAAGGTAATATGTGCAATTTTACGGTCTTCGCGCTCAGCCTTGTGGTAGCTATGATAATGGGCGCCATCGATATCGAGCACCGCGCGGATATCAGGATACTGACCCAACACGTTAAGCATAATCGCTGGATGAACGTTGTCGGTATCGCCTAAGGGCAGATTGACCACCGCGCGGATATGGTTTTCAAATTGACTGGTAATCGCGCCTTCGATACTCCAATGTCCAGAGTTATGGACACGCGGGGCAATCTCATTGGCCAGTAGATAATCGTTACCGCGAGCATCTTTACTTACAAACAGCTCAAGCGCCATCACACCGACATAACCTAAGTGATTCATCACCGTGCTAATAGCGTCGGTTGCTTGCTGAAATAAATGGCTAGTACCAACGGCTGGGGCACGGGTTTTGGCTAAAATACCATGATGATGGTGATTTTCGACCAAATCATAGCAGCGCACCTGACCATTTTGCGCGCGTACGGCAATGATAGACACTTCACGGCTAAAGTTGATAAAGCCTTCTGCGATGAGGGGTGCAGGCGTTGGCGTTAGCGCGCCTTTACCGCTAACCGCGTCTTTCAGCTCATGCCAAGCGATTTTAATATCGCTGTCTTCTCTAATGACAAACTGACCTTTACCATCATAACCGCCGCGGCTGGTTTTGAGCACAATCGGTAGTCCTAGCTTGTCGCAAGCTTGCTTTAATTCCGTTTCAGAGTTGACCGCCATAAATGGCACAGTGGCGATCTCAAGCTCATTAAACATGCCTTTTTCTTTTAAGCGATCTTGAGCGATATCAAGAGCAATCGGTGGCGGGAACATGCCTTGTTTGCTGCCTGATTTTGATAGATGCGCTAACTGCTCGACAGTCGCCGTTGGCGTGTTTTCAAACTCTAAAGTAAAAACGTCAGCTGCGGCGATAAATTCATCTAATTGCTCGCTAGAAAAAACTTTTCCGTAAAGGCTGGCAGGGCAGTCGGCGTTGTCTTCTAAAAACACGCACTGATGACCGAGCGGCAGGGCAGCTTGGGCGAGCATCATACCAAGCTGACCGCCGCCTAAAATACCGATGGTACGGATGGTTTGGGTAACAGGATAAGCATTGGCGGTAGTCATGGCAGGCTCTTTACATTTAAAATGAATAAGGGTTTTTAGTAAGGGATTAGCTAAAAGTTAAGGTTAGAAATAGGAAAAGGTGCACCGTATGCACCTTATCTTTAGTAAAACTCATTTGGTTATAAATATCAAGTTTAGCGCATGGTAAGTATAAAATATTGCTAGCAAGAGTATGGATAATAGCATTTTTTGTTAAAAGCTTAACTCACTTTACTTACTTTATTGATTAATAATACCAGGCGTTGGACTTGCAAGAATGGTTTCTGTTTGCGCTTGACGCATGTTATCAAGCTTAGTAGCAAGTGACTCATCATGCAAGGCAAGCACCTGAATGGCAAGAAGGGCGGCGTTATAGGCGCCAGCAGTGCCAATGGCTAAGGTGCCAACAGCCACGCCTTTTGGCATTTGTACAATAGAGAGTAGGCTATCCCAACCGCTAAGCATGGAGGATTTAACAGGGACACCAAACACAGGCAGCGGCGTTTGACTGGCACACATACCGGGCAGATGCGCGGCGCCGCCAGCCCCAGCGATAATTACCTGCAAGCCGTTACCTTTGGCGCTTTTGGCATAGTCGAACAATCTATCTGGGGTACGGTGCGCTGACACTACTTCACATTCAAAAGCAATATCAAAGTCAGCAAGCAACTGCGCCGCTGCACTCATGGTCGCCCAATCCGACTGCGAGCCCATGATAATGCCAACTTTTGGTTGACCAGCAGGGGAGGTAATAGGACCGTTTTGCTCAATAGCAGCGTTTTGTGTAGTAGGGTTCACAGTAGCGGAGGTGGTGCTCATGCTTTGATATCCTCAAAAAGACCATCATACAAAAGTTTTGCTGCCTTCGTAAAGCCAAGTTTGTCGTTTAATGACAAGGCCGGCTAAATAGCAGTTTTTTATGTCGCGATTTTATAGATTTACAATGGGCCTTCATCATGGCGATATTGCACAAAGTTACTGGCTTTCAATGGTAATGGCTGTTCAGTATCAAGCTGATAACAGGTCATATAACCGCTATCTATGGCTGCTGAATAATCGGTGCAAACCACTTGATGGCTCAATGGTTCAGGATTGCCAGTGAGCCAATAATGCCCAACAAACACGGGTTTATGCGTTTTAAGGGCAAATTCAATGTTCTCTGCCATGGCATCGTTTGGAATCTGCGCCAACCCTGAGCTCGGCGCCCGAGCTATCTCATGAATAGTGCGCTTATTGAGCTCATCAAGCCACCAACGCACGCGTACTTGTGAGCGCTCTGCCCCGTCTTTATCAACCATGACCAAACCTTCAGGCAACGCTGTTTCCACGCCTTTTAACACACGCTCAAGCGCATCATAGGCGGGGCTATGTTTTTGTGAGGTGGCAATGACCGCTTCAGGGGTCAAGCAGTTATCAGCAGTGAGCAAAGGTTTTAATACCGCCATGCTATCGACATCCCAGCAAGCGTGGACAAAGCAGGCATAATCGGTCTCAAGCCAAAGCGGTATTTCATAAAAGCGCTGCAGCCAGTATTGATGCGCTTCTGAGCCAAAGGGCACTTCGGCTAAAAACGCTTCATGTTGGCGTACGTGTACATCGCTATGCGAGCGTAAATAGCACTCGGGCTGCTTTGGATCAAGCATTGCAAAAGCCAAAGCATTGTATTCATGATTGCCCATCACCGCATCGGCCACGCCTGCATCTAGCATCGCAAAAACAATTTCAAGAGTGGCTACCTGCTGCGAACCTCGGTCAATCAAGTCACCAATAAAGAGGGCCCGATGCCCCGATGGCGGTACAAAGTGGCGGCCATTATGCACATAGCCCAACTGTTTTAGCAGCCCAACCAATTTGTCTGCATAACCGTGAATATCGCCAATAATATCTATAATCATAATTATTTATTAAATTCTTAAATATTTTGTTCAAAATAAAATTACTAAAAAACATCGCCAACTGCTTAACTACTTAAAATTCATTTATAAACCAAGCTTCGACTTTCACCACTTGATTTCATTAAACATTCTACAGCCCAGGAGATAATAGCGCATTCAAAAAGTGCGGCAAGACGCGAGGTTCTAAAATAATTGTCGCAATCACCCCAAACGCGCCGCCCCACATATGCGCCATATGATTGATATTGGAGCCGCCGCGTTTATCGGCATAAATACTATAAGCGACGTAAGCGACTGCAAACACTATCGCTGGAATAGGAATAATGGCAAATAAGTAAATCTTTTCCCACGGTGCTAGTAAAATAAATGCAAATAGCACTGCTGATACACCGCCTGAAGCACCAAGGCTCAAATAACTGGCACTTTTTTTATTTTTAAGATAGCTTGGCACCATGGCGATTACGATAGCCAGTACATAAAAAACCACGAAACCGTAACCGAATAAGAATGGCTGATATAAGCCTTCGATAGCCCGGCCAAAAAAGTACAGAGTGAACATATTAAACAGCAAGTGCATCGCATCGGCATGAATAAAGCCGTGGGTCACAAAGCGGTCCCATTGACCGTTATTTACCGCCGGCGGATAAAAAATCAGCCGATTAAATAGGGTTTTATTTTGCCACGCCAATAAACTGACAATAACCGTAATAATGATAATAAGCGTCGTGTGGTTGAACAAAGGAGAGTCCTTAGGCCGAGCCTGATAGAGGGCAGTGTTATAGAGCGTAGTGCTTAAAGACCAGATAAGTTGGATAAAAAATAACTAAATATGGGTGCTGAAAAATAGCTAAAGCTCACACCAACAGTAATAACAGTGATGCTAAGGCAAAAAACCAATAGACGACAAAATTATGCTTTAATAATCGTTTATATTGAATAATATAACAGCGTAACAGGCAACTAAGTAATGCTTCGTATACTGACCGTAACGTTTAACGACAGAATAAACAGTAATCAAAAAATGAGTATACACAGATATGTTTATGCAGTTTTATAGTCATTTAAACGCTGATACAGGGTTAGGATTGATAGGCAATTTATATGCCAACATTGCTTACCAAGTACTGACTAAGTACTGATTAAGTACTAACTGAATGCTGACCTGTTAAGGGCGTATTTTTATGGACGTGCTACAGTCTACAGCCTATAAAAATGAAGTCAAAAAAGAAATCGCTATGCCGTATCTTAAATCAACGCCGACAAAGGCTATACCTTATGAATATCATTGACCAATTAGAGCAGATAGTAACGCCCGCTGTCTTAGGTAGCCAGATTAATAATGAACAGGTTATCGATGACCATCATATTGATAACGGCCGCGTGTCTTATGTCAGCTTATTAGAGCAGTTTTATGCCATATTGGTGGCGCGTTTGGCATTGCCGCAAATTTATTCGCAATTGCTACGTGATGATGAGCCGATTGCCAATGACAATATAGTAGAGACACCATTATTTGAGCAGTTATGGCAAGCCCCAAGCGCGCGCCGCACTATTATCGAAGAGCTTGCAGCGACCCACCATATTGATGAGCTGACTACTACAAAACTTATTATGAATGCGGCGCCACTGGCTTACCGTGAGCTTAAAGTCATGGCCAATGGGCAGTTTTTACCGGCGTTTTTACAAACTGAGCAGCCATCATTGCGCCATTACCTGCCAATATGGGCGGCACCGCTCATTACCGTCGCACAAGATAACCCTGATGAATTGTTTGATTACCAAAACGCCATAGTCGACGCTGCTACAGAAGTGAGCCCTGTTTTATTAGATAAGAATGCTACTGAAGCAGGTGTGGTAAGGTCTTCTGCGAACCTGATAAAACAACAACACGTGGTAACAGAGCTTGCTAGTGAAAGCTTTGATAACAGTCTAGAGACGAGTGCCATTCATGCCAATCCTGCTGAGCATTACTTAGCTGAAAACAGCAGTTTAAAGCGCGAAAAAGTACGAACCCGTAACCAACGTAATGACTTATTAATACGGGTATTTTTACTATTTGCCGCCATCGCAGCGATTGGACTGGTATGGGCATTTTTAATTAAGCCTAATGACGCCCCGCATGTAGAACCAGTGGCCACTGCGCCTGCTGTCATAACGCCTGTCGCCGAGCCGCCCGCGCAGGTATTAACGCCGGTTTCACTTATCGTTGGCGTGGATAATAACGGTAATTTATACACCTGTAGCGCCTCCGTCGGTGACGCCGCGCTCCAAAGTACGCTGCAACAAGCGCTTAATAGTAGCTTTGGCAAGCAGGCAGGTATATGTCAGTTTACGGTACAAGAAGGCGTGGCTAACAATATTGCCAATATGCCTATCGAAGCGCTACCCAATATTTTGACTTTATTAAGAGCGGCACCATTTGCTCGCTTACAATTGCAAAATGACCGTATGATGATAGAAGCGCCAGATGGTATGCAGCTACAAAGATTGGCCACTGATATCCGTGCTCTGGCACCAACAATGATGGTAGATAGTACCGCGCCGCTACCACTGCCCAATAATGCAGAAAACGGTATAGGCGCCGATAATATGGCGATGAATGATGCAAACAATCAGTTTGCCCAAGATGGAAGCAGCATAAATGACCAGTACACTGGCATTAATAATATAAATAACAATAACGACTATCAAGCTTCTGATGACGTTACCGGTGATAGCGTGACACCTGCACCAGCACGCAATAGCGACTTTAATAATCCGCCTAGAGCTAACGAACCTAGAAGTAATGAACCTAGAAGTAATGACCGTCCCGCATCGACGCGGCCACCGGGACCTTTTTCAGAATCGGAAGTAGACGATATGGCAAGCAGCGTTATCGTGGCCGAGCCTGCGCAAGTCAGATAGATAAGCTTAAAATATAAAACACATAGGAAAGAATGCACCAAAAGTAGTTGGCTAAAAGGAGGGCAGGCACAATCACTGACTGCGCTCCTTTTTTATTTTTAGCTAAGTAGACATAGCGCCACTTGAAAATATAATTAATATGTTATTAATTTGTACTGTAAAGAGCTCGTAGTTACGTGTCACAACTGAAACATTACTTAACGTAGCAATTGCACAACAGCCCGTCGATTGTGAATAGCGCCTTAATACTTTTATAATAACAAAAGTTGAATATAGATAAATAGTGCTGATATTTATTAAGCCATTTTTGTTAATTGATTTTTTTATTAAATATGAGTATTAAGAAATATCAGTACTATTAATTTTTTAGTTTTTTGAGAATGTAGTTTGGTGCAAAAGAATTATTCAAAATAACAATTTATTAAGGAATGACATTATGGATATTATCAGTCACTTAACGCGGACGGTTAGCCCTGCAGTATTAGGCGATGATCGCAATCCCGCTAAACAGAATTTACTTGAACAATTTTATGCTATTTTTGCCGCACGCCTAGCGGATAATACGACTTATACGCGTTTTGCTAATGAAAATATCGCCCGTGATGACCAAGGGTTTTATGATCGCGTATGGACTGATGGCGCCCACCGCGACCAAATTGCCCGTGAGCTTGCCGGTAAACATAACGTTGATGCCACCGCAGCACGTGGTTTGATTGCGATGGCCGCTCCATTGGCTTATCACGAGATAAAAAGTTTGGCAGGGACCACCCCTGTCCCACAGTTTTTAAATGACAACCTTGCCAGCTATCAGCACCATATTCCAGCATGGGCGAGTGCTGTTCTGCCTGCAGGTATGGTTGCCGCGCCAGCTGGTGCTCGGGTGTCTGATACGGTCAGTACTGCGCCTATTCGCCGTGAAGAGGAAGAAAAAGGCAGCTTTATGAAAGCGCTGCTACCAATTATCGGTTTGATTATCTTAGGGGCATTGGCGTGGGCGCTGCTCAGAGGTTGCCAAGACAATCCTGAGCCAGTCGGTACGCCAGTTGCCACTGAGCAACAAGCTGCCAATGACGGACAAACAGTGGTTGCAGCCGATATACAGCCAGCTTCATTACGTATTGCGACTGGTGAAAACAGTGAGTTATACGCGTGCCGTATGAACGTTGGTAACGAGACGCTACAAGGCAACGTGATGGACGCGTTGACGGCGACGTTTGGTGATGAGGCCAATAATTGCCGCGCTGATGTCGATGATTACTTCTCGATAGATATGCCAGCTGCCGCTCAGCTTTCTTCTATTTTGCCTATCGTCAAAAACGTACCAAATGCCAGTATGCTGATTCAAGGCGATACCATTACCGTGAATGCGCCAGATGCGGCAGCATTAGATAAATTGGTTGCTGATTTACAAGCCGCAGCGCCAGCTATGACGGTACAAGCAGAGGGTCCGCTCAATGAGCGAAGCGAGATTGATCGCAGCTTAGCAGCATCGCAAGCGGCGATGCAGAACCTCGGTCAAGACCCAGATCCTCGTGATGTGGCTCGCGCCCTGAGTCTGCAAGTAGTAAACTTTGAAGTAGATAAAGCTGTTATTCCAGAAGCCAACAAGCCATTATTGGACAATGCTGTTAAGATTATGCAGCAAGTGCCAGATATGAAACTGTTAATTATTGGTCATACCGACAAAACCGCCGATGCCGCTTATAATATGCAGTTGTCACAAGAGCGCGCGCAATCGATGAAAGATTATCTGGTCGCCCAAGGTGCGGATCCAACCAAGCTAATGACCAAAGGTATGGGTGAGACCGATCCAATCGCTGATAATGCCACAGAGCAAGGTCGTTTCCGTAACCGCCGTATCGAGTTTGTGGTATATGATGAAACAGCAATGACTAACGATGGCGTGGCGATTAGTAACGGTGCGCTCGATCCAGACTTAAATCCATTAGATAGTAATAATGATGATTTGATGCCTGACAGTGATGACCGGACAGGGAACAATTTACCGGCACCTAAAAGCTCAATACCAACATCAAATAGTAGACCAATTGATCCAGACTTAAATCCATTAGACCGTAATAATGATGACATTTTACCGGACGCTGATGATGCGAGCCGTGGTACTGCTTTAGACCCAAAAGCCAGTAATTAATAAGAATTCTAATTACTTATAGTTGTCTATCGATAGCTAGTATTAATATTAAAAAGACCGCATCTTATGTTTAAGGTGCGGTTTTTTGTTGCATTAAATAAAACTGGAATAAAGCTGGTTTGGTTACATGAATTATTTATAAGCGGTTGGATCTTTTGACTCAGTAGGCGCTTCTATTTGATTCATAAAAAATGCTTGTAAGATATTTCCCTTTGCTTGTTGCCAATAAGCAAACTGCTGGCACGTTGATTCAAGGTCGCCCTGCCAAACAGGTATTTGCCCGCGCATGGCTTTGATACGCTTTTGGTCAGGATAGGGTAGCTCTTGGGCTGCTTTGGCGGCTTCGTGAGCAGCAACGCGATCATTACAGACAAGAGCAATATCGCAGCCTGCCTCAATCGCAGCTTTGACGCGGGCGCTGACATCACCTGCTGCTTGTGCGCCTGCCATCGATAAATCATCAGAAAATAAAACCCCATTAAAATTCAGCTGCTTGCGAATGATGTCTTTGAGCCAAATTTTTGAAAATCCAGCGGGTTTATTATCGACTTGTGAGAAAATCACATGCGCCGGCATTAAGGCATCAAGCCAAGGCAACGTCTGCGCAAACGGCTGCATGTCGCTATTAATAATCTCATCTAAACTACGTGTATCGATTGCTTCTGCCACATGCGAGTCAGGCGCGACGGCTCCATGACCGGGGAAGTGCTTACCGGTGGTTGCCATACCCGCCGCTTTCATACCGCGCATAAACTGGCTTGCTAAAGCGATAATGGCTTGTGGGTTTTGATGAAAACTGCGATCGCCGATCACTTGGCTGATACCGCCTCTATCGAGCACCGGCGCAAAGCTCAAATCAATGCCGACCGCCAATACTTCTGTTGCCATCAAATAACCGCAGTCGTAAGCAAGGCTTAGAGCGCGGCTAGGGTCTTGGTCAAATAGATCGCCAAGTCTACCCATCGCTGGTAATGGCGTAAAACCTTGACGTAATCTAGCAACGCGGCCGCCTTCTTGATCGACGCCAATCAATAAGTCGGCATTGTGCTGGCGGATATCGTCACACAAGGCTCGCACTTGCGCCGCATCTGCCACATTGCGGGCGAATAATATCACCCCGCCCACCTGTGCTTGTTTGATTAAACTGACATCTTCAGCAGTCAGTGCGATACTATCGATATCAATCATTAAAACGCCGTACATTGCGTGATCCTTATCAGGCTAGAGGGTTGTTTTCTCATTTCACTACATTATAAGTCAAATCGAGACAGAGCTTAGAGATGAGATGGTTTTTCCTTATAGATAATCTTTCTGTTGCGGATGGTTTGTCGCTACTTACATTTACCTTATATTATGCCAGTGATTGCAAGATGCACATAATAGCGGTTTGCTTGGCTTAAATAAATTAGGTTTAAATGATAAGTTTAAACGAGATGATTCACGCTTATAACCAAATGCACCAATGGATGCGCTACAAAATAGCCAGACCGCGTGTAAGATTGTTTATACAGATTGAGACAGTGGTGTATTTATAGCTATGCTATTATTGATTGATTTTTAACAATGAAAATAAGGATCTATCCTAAGATAAACATCCCATATTTGCCTGCTTTTAATGCTAGCGTAACCTATGGTTTAATGGTAAATATAATAGGGTGAAAAAGCACGACATCTTTTGGCTCATAGTCTATTAAATAACCTTTATTGGTAATAACAACTCAGCATACTTTTAACTTAAAATAATTAGGTATATACGATGAAAAAACAACCAGCACAGTGGTTACTCAGTGCAGCGTCAGTGGGCGTCGCTGGTCTTATCCTTACTCAAAGCTATAGCACCGCAGTGGCCGATAGCAATACAGCAGGCTTTAAAGCCACCCCTGAGCAACAGGTTACCACCCGCCAAGTAGCCGCCTTGCTGGATCGTAGCCATTATCTCAATCAGCCGCTCGATAGCGACATGGGTAGCGAGATTTTGTCCATGTATATTGACAGTCTCGATCCAAACCATACCTTGTTTTTGCAATCTGATGTCGATGAATTTAAGAAAAAATATGCCGACGAATTTGCCGCGCGTTTAAAACGTGGCGACCTATCGGCTGGGGTCGCGATTTTTGAGCGTTACCGTCAGCGCTCTAATGAATATTTTACCCTATCAAAACAACTGCTTAAAACCAAGATGGATTTGACCAGTAAAGATAGTATTGTCCTTGACCGCGAAAAGCTCAGTCATTTTAAAACCAAAAAAGAGCAGCGCGACTATTGGACGCGTCAGCTGAAGTTTCAGCTGATGAGTATTACCTTAGGCCAAGAAGACGAGAAGGCGAAAGAGAAAGTCTTTTTAAGCAATCCTGATATTACGCGCGGCCAAGACTTGTTGCGTAATGATGAGCGCACGCCAAGTGAGATTTTGCTCAATCGTTTGTCACGTCAGCAAGAGCAGCTTGCCCGTCTAAAAGATGATGAAATCATGGAAACCATCTTAAATACGGCGATGCTCACTTATGATCCGCACAGTAATTATTATGCGCCGATTCAAGCCAATGAGCTACAAATTCAATCGAGTCTGCAATTAGAAGGCATCGGGGTTTCGATTCGTCCTGACCGCAAAAATCCTGATTATACCCGCATTGTCACCTTGGTAGATGGTGGTCCGGCGGCGAAATCGGGGCAGATTAAGCCCAATGATTTGATTATTGGCATTGCCAAAGACGGCGAGAATATGGTTGATGTGGTCGGCTGGTCAACGCGTGAAATCGTCGGTTTGATTCGTGGTAAACGTGGCACCTCGGTGACCATCAAGGTGCGCCAACCAAATACGCCTGATGCCAGCGCCCGTAATGTGACGGTGGTACGCGATATTATTCAGCAAGAAGAGTCGGGCGTAAAACAGCGTGTCGTCGAAGTGCAGCGTCCCAATATCGATAAAACGCCCAAACGTATCGGTGTGCTTGAGATACCAAGTTTTTATCTCAACTATCGCGCGCGCCGCAATGGCGAAGAGTACAGGAGCGTCAGTGACGATACCGAAAAAGCGCTTAAAGCGCTGAATAAAGAAAATATCGACGGTCTGGTGGTTGATTTACGTAATAACCCAGGCGGCTCGCTCGATGAGGTCGCCAAGATGCTTGGTTTCTTTATCAAGAGTGGCCCATTGGTGCAGATTCGCGACAATCGCGGCAATATTCAAGTCTACCGCGATGACGATGGCGGCGAGCAGCTTTATAACGGCAAAGTAGTCGTTATCACCAATTTAGCCTCTGCCTCTGCCAGTGAAATCTTTGCCGCCGCGATTCAGGATTATGGCCGTGGCCTCGTTGTCGGTAGCACAACGACCGGTAAGGGCTCGGCGCAAATACAGCTAGACAGCCTAGCTTTAGGCACAGCAACGCTCACGCAGCGTAAGTTCTACCGCATCACTGGTGGCAGTACGCAAAACAAAGGCGTGGTCCCTGATGTTGAATTGGTTAATATCTACGATGATGCAACCTTTGGCGAGCGCGCGCAGAAAAAAGCCTTACCGTGGGATACGATTAAAACCGCGCCTTATAAGCCAGAAGGTAAATTTTCTGCCAATACCTTAGCAACGCTAAATCAGCAATCAAAAATTCGTCAGCAGCAAAACCCGCACTTTGTGTATCTGTCAACGCTAAATGATATTCGTAATATGGAAGATGAGAAAAAACCGATTCCTCTTGATATCAATAGTCGCCGCGCCAAAATGCAGCTGATAGAAAAACGCTCATTGGAAGCGGAAAATAAACGTCTGATTGCAACGGGCGAGCGTCCTTATGCCAACTGGAATACTTATCAAGCTGCCATGGATGCAAAATTTGAAGAGCGCAGTCAGATGAAAGAAAGTGAGCGTCCTGAGCTACCGGAGGATGAAGCGTTCATTAAAGAAGCTGCTTATATTATGCTTAGCGCTGATGCAAAGGTGCAAGCCAGCCCAGAAGAGAAGTTATAAAGAAATTCAACTGTTGAACAGTCATTATCGCAATAAAAATGCGTGTAAGCATATGCTTACACGCATTGACGTTTAGACCTCTTACTAACCTTGCGCCAATCTGCGATTATAACTGTACGGCACGATTGAACGAAAAGGTTCATAGATACTAGGGATTGGTATCGTAAAGGTCGCATCAGGGATAGGTGGTTTGCTGATTAGGGAAGATAAGGCTGGATGCCTGAACGTTATAAGATGCTCCGGGATTAAGTATCTGATAACATTAACATGGATGGTTGGTGATAAAAGCCGCATAATGCTTGTCGTTATGCGGCTTTGTTACGTCTGCAATTCCTAAAGTTTATCCAAAGAAAAGGTCAATAGATTGCTCTACTGACCTTTTTAGTTAGACGATAATACTATTATCAATAACTCATTAATAAATAACTATTCGTCTAAGCAGGTTACGCCAAACTCAAAAAGAGATTAGTGCTCAACGCCACCAGCGCCATGGATATGGCCGTGGTTTAGTTCGTCTTCAGTCGCTGCGCGTACTTCTTGAATCTCAACGTCAAAGGTCAAACGCTTACCAGCCAATGGATGGTTTGCATCAACCGTCACTTCTTTGTCGTTTACGTCAGTCACAGTCACTAACATCACTTGACCGCCAGCTTCTGACTGGAATTGCATACCAGGCTGGATATCATCAACACCTTGAAAGTTTTCGCGTGGTACATGTTGTACCGCTTGTTCTTGGTATTCACCGTAACCATCAGCAGGCTCTACGACGGCATTGACTCTTTCGCCAGCAGATTTGCCTTCTAGTTGTTTCTCAAGACCTGGGATGATGTTGCTATGGCCATGCAAATAAGCAAGCGGTTGACCTTCTGGAGACTGGTCAAGGATATTGCCTTCGTCGTCTTTTAGCGTGTAGTTGAACTTGACGGCAGTGTCTTTTGCGATAGTAGTCATAAATTATCCTAAATATGTCGATATTAAAATTTAAATACGGTTGCAATAAACCTAAAAAAGCCAATCAGCCAGCCAAATAGCCACGTCATTAGTTAATTATCATCAGTTTATTAGGGTAACTTTAGCAGTTAGCATCTTTAATTGCGATGCCTGCCATTGGTTTCAAGGTTAAAATCCGAAAAAATAGTAATTATTCGGCGAATTAATGTAAATAAATATGATTTTCTCAGTTTTGGCGGTTAGTAAAGGTGGAGGTTAAAGTTTGCCGGTTGCGTTTTTGCATCATGACTCCTACCATAGTCATAAACATAAGGATAACAACGATTATGAATTCATCTTCTCAAGCCTCTCCGATTAATAATTTAAATCAGCCAACCGCTCATGTCTTTTACCAATTCGACTTTGCGCGGTTTTTGGAGCATTTGGTCAATGTCGCGCTGACTTTTACCGCCGATACTGACGCGCCAAGTCTATGGTTGCCAGCATGGATACCAGGTAGCTATTTAATGCGTGAATTTGCCCGTAATATCACCGCGGTGCATTATGAGATTTTAGATAGCCAAACTCTAAAAAATCAAACATTAGATAGTCAACTCACGGACAGTGATAAAAAAACAAACACGTACCGCGCGCAAAAAACCGATAAAAATACATGGCAGTTGCCAGAGGCGCTGGCAGGGCAACGCATACGCGTCCTTTATGAAGTGTATTGTTATGATTTATCGGTGCGTACGGCGTATGTCGACCAGCAGCGTTTGTATGGCAATTTTACCTCGCTTGCATTAGCAATTGATGGGCAAGAGCAACAAGGGGTAGAAGTTGGTTTAATCGTGCCAGCTGCGTTTTTAGCGGATAAAGACGCTAGCCGTGTGCGCTTGGCCTGTGGACTTGAGGCCGTGCAATCACAAAGTGCGACCCAAATAAGGAGTGATAAGCCGCAAATATACCATCTACAAGCAGACAGCTATCACGAACTTATCGATCATCCGTTTGAGATTGCCGAACAAGATAGCTTTGATTTTATTATTCAAGATGATAGCCATCAGACACTGAGCCATCATTTTTATCTTTCAGGTAGCCATAACGCTAACATGGGACGCTTGCAGCAAGATGTCACTCAAATCTGTCAAACTTATCTAGATTGGCTTGGCGATGCGCCCTTTAACGATTACACCTTTATGACCTTTGCCAGTGGGCAGGATTATGGCGGGCTTGAGCATATCAACTCGACCAGTTTGATTACCCCGCGCCGCGATTTGCCTAGTATGGATGAGCCAAAAGTGCCAAGTAGCGACTATCAGCGCTTTTTGGGCTTATGCAGCCATGAATACTTCCATGCATGGTGGGTCAAAACCGTGCGTCCAGATGTGATGCTAAACGTCGATTTACGCCGCGAAGCCTTTACGCCATTGCTATGGGTGTTTGAAGGTTTTACCTCTTATATCGATGATTTTATGTTGCAGGCGTCAGGCGTCATCGATAAAGCAAGCTATCTTAAATTACTCGCCGAACAAATCAATCGTTACTACCAAACCCCAGGACGTGCGCATCAAAGCGTTGCTGAGTCGAGCTTTGACGCTTGGATTAAGCTGTATCGCAACGATGAAAACACCGGCAATGCAGGTATCAGCTACTATAATAAAGGCGCGTTGGTGGCATTATGCTTAGATTTAACGTTACTGGCAAAAAGTGCTGGTCGTTATCGTTTGTTTGATGTGGTTAAAGCCTTTTATAGCAAAGCAAAGCAAAAGGATAATAAGCGCATCGGCATTAGCAGTGCCGATATGGGTGCAGTTATCGGGCAGTTTATGCCATTAGCAGATTGGGAAGAGTTTGAGCGCCGTTATGTCAATGGCGTTGAGGAGCTGCCGCTTGAGACGCTGCTTACAGAAAATGGTATTAAGATTCATACCAACACCAAAGAGACGGCAGATAAAAACATACCGTGGGGCATGCGTTGTAGTGAGACACCGCTGGGATTAAAAGTTAATCGCGTCAACCGTGACAGCGCTGCCGCCAAAGCGGGTATTTCAGCGCATGATGTCATCATTGCAATCGATGGGATTAAAGCAGACACTAAGCAATTAGCAACGCTTAGCACTGCCACGCGCCCTGTGCAATGTCATTTATTTCGCCGTGATGAGCTAATAGTAGTTGAGGTTTTGCTTAAAGCTGACTTGGTGGATAATGATACGTATGACTATAATGAAACAGCATTCCCGCATAGCATCAGCTTACGCTTAGCAAGGGCAGCTATTGACTGCGAAGACGATGGCGATTCTGTCGGGTACGCCAATACTGAAGATACATGGCTAAATGCGCTAGCACGCCATCAAAGTGAAGAGATAAATAATAAAGCGTGAAGACATTAAAAACCCTTGCTAAGTACGCAGCTTAGCAAGGGTTTATATGTTTAATATTCAGCGTGGTATAAATAATAGTTAAGAGTTTATAGGTGTTTAACTTGCAGCTTTAGTGGTTTCTTTGATCGCTTCTTTATTGTTTTCTTCATCATTAATAACGGCTTCATCGGAGTCTGTAATCGCGGTATTAGGAGATTTATTTGCCGCAATCCAGCTTTGCATCAACTCAATCTCAGGCTGCTGAGCATTGATAATGTCTTGTGCCAATTTGCGCATCTCCTCATCGGCACCGTACTGAAGTTGTACTTTTGCCATATCTACCGCGCCGATATGATGCGCCAGCATACCGCGCGCAAATGCCATATCAGCGACAGGCTCAGCAATACCGAGCATCATATCGCTGTGCATGGTATTCATTCCTTTTGCAT
Organism: Psychrobacter sp. UBA3483; assembly: GCF_002377905.1. Classification (GTDB taxonomy): domain Bacteria; phylum Pseudomonadota; class Gammaproteobacteria; order Pseudomonadales; family Moraxellaceae; genus Psychrobacter. Next base: position 34,452 of record NZ_DFQS01000019.1, read on the forward strand.
ACGCTTCTTGCATGGCTTCGGTATTGGGTTTTGGTTTGGGCGCATCGGGGTGGCTTGCGAGCCATTTATTGATAATATCAATTTCAAGCTGCTGTGAGTCGATGATGTCTTGCGCAAGTTTACGCATGGTTTCATCAGTGCCGTACTTTAGCTCGATTTTCGCCATATCGACCGCGCCGCGATGATGCCCGAGCATGCCTTTGGCAAAGGCGGTATCAGGATCGTTATAACCCATACCAACCATCATCTCATTGTGCATACTGGTCATTGACTTGGTATAGTCTTTCAGCATATCTGACATTTTTTCAGCGTTTACCGTAACAGCATTGGCAGCCATGTCGTGCCCAGCATGGGCATCCTCGGGAGCCGTTGCCGCCGGTTCACTGCTGGCTTGAGTGGCCTCTTCTATTGGCATAACCTCGTTATCCTCAGTTGCTGGCTGGCAAGCGCTTAGCAGCAGGGCAGTAGCCACACTGGTAGCAAACAAAGCAAAATGACGAGAGGCAATCATGATATATCCTTACTATCAAAAAAACAGGAAACAGGCTCAACGAAAAATAAGACAGAAAACAAGATAAATAATGGCCAAATTTAAACCGATATAAAACGCGAAAATACGGCAAGGTTGGCAAGTCAGCGCAGTTTTGCATCTTAACAGATAAACCTTACGCGTTCGAGACGCGCCGTTTAATAAGTCGTAATATTTCAATAAAAACAAAATTGGCTCATATAAGCGGATAAGGTTTAATTTGCCACGCTAATCTAATCTAATCTAATCTAATCGACAATCCCTAACTGCCGACAGCGCTCACTATTTAAATGAATACGTACAAACTCACCAACGCCAAGCGAACCAAGCTCAAATCCTGCCACCGACCAACGAATCAGACGCAAGCAAGGCAAGCCCACATGAGCGGCCATGCGTCTTACTTGGCGATTTTTGCCTTCATAAATGGTCAACATAAGCCATGAGGTCGGCACGTTTTTACGCTCGCGAATGGGCGGATCGCGTTGCCATAAGTCAATCGGCAAATCGCCTTCCTCGACCAGTCGTGCAACTGCTGGCAAGGTTTTGCCGTCTTTTAAATGTACTCCCGCCGCCAATTGCTCTAGTTGAGCCGCGCTTACCAAACCTTCGACTTGTACCAAATAAGTCTTCCCTTGTTTTTGCTTGTTTTGGGCGAAGTTCTTGGCTGATGGTGGTTGGGTAATGGCTTTATTTACCCGTCCATCACTGGTCAAAATCAACAAGCCTTCTGAGGTTGCATCAAGTCGACCAGCAACGCGCAGCGATTTGTCAGTGAAGTACTGCGATAGAGTAGTGTGGTCATTGTTGCTGTCATCACGAAATTGACTTTGTACGCCGTAAGGTTTGTTGAATAAAACTAGGCTAGAGGTCGACATAAAATGGCATTTCCCAAAAATAAAATAATTGCTAACCGGCTGTGCGCACGGCATTCTAAGACGATTTTACTCAAAAGTAAAAAACGGATTGTTGCTAAAAAATAACTCGGCGAAGCGTGCCTACTGATAACAATAAACGAGATGTTAAATAACCTTGTTTATATTGTGGTATTTATAATATTGATTGGTAAAATTGACGTATGCAAAAGAAAAATTATCAGTCATGCTTTTATGTTAGTACACTATTTAAGGTAAATGATGATATTTTTATATCATTCATCTGATAGAAATCATGAAAATGATTATTTTTGCTTCACGCAACTTTAGCGCTTTAGTCATAAAAATAATGGCAAAAAATATGATTTTTAAAATGATTATCTAACATACTTTTAAACCTATTGGCGTATCGGCATTTTACGTAAATTATTAATACGTAACTCGCTAGCATAATGCCATTTTAAAGCCAAAATATTTTAGCTAGCATAACAGAATGCCAAGGATGCTGGCGCAACCATATATAAATATAACCAAGGAGTTTGACCCCATGCCCTATGATAAAGTTATCGTCCCAAGAGACGGCGCAAAAATAACCGTCAACGCTGATTTGTCACTAAACGTCCCCAATCATCCGATTATTCCCTTTATCGAAGGCGATGGCATTGGTGTTGATATCACGCCGGTGATGATTAAAGTGGTCGATGCCGCCGTATCAAAAGCCTATAAAGGCAAAAAATCGATCGTTTGGATGGAGGTTTATTGTGGCGAAAAAGCTTCTAAAATCTATGACGGCGAATACATGCCGACCGAAACGCTGGAGATTTTGCGCGAGTATGTCGTCAGTATTAAAGGGCCTCTGACCACGCCAGTTGGCGGCGGTATGCGCTCATTAAACGTCGCGCTACGTCAAGAGCTTGATTTATACGTTTGTCAGCGTCCGGTGCGCTGGTTTGAGGGCGTGCCAAGCCCTGTACACAGCCCAGAGCTAACCGATATGGTGATTTTCCGCGAAAACTCAGAAGATATCTATGCGGGTATCGAGTGGAAAGCGGGCAGTGATGACGCCAAGAAAGTCATTAAATTCCTAAAGGAAGAGATGGGCGTGACCAAAATCCGTTTCTCAGATGACTGCGGTATCGGCATCAAGCCTGTATCAAAAGAAGGCTCGCAGCGCTTGGTACGTAAAGCCATCCAGCATGCTATCGATAATGACTTACCGAGTGTCACTCTTGTACACAAAGGTAATATCATGAAATTTACCGAAGGCGCGTTTAAAGAATGGGGCTATGAGCTTGCCGCTGAGCGTTTTGGTGCTGAATTACTCGATGGTGGGCCTTGGATGACGATGAAAAACCCAAAAACCGGTAATGATATTATTATTAAAGACGTCATCGCCGATGCTTTTCTGCAGCAAATTTTGATGCGCCCTGCTGAATATTCAGTTGTTGCAACCTTAAACTTAAACGGTGATTATATCTCTGATGCGCTTGCTGCTGAAGTTGGCGGTATTGGTATCGCGCCGGGTGCCAATAAAGGCGGCTCAATCGCTGTTTATGAAGCCACTCACGGCACAGCGCCTAAATATGCCGGTCAGGATAAAGTCAATCCAGGTTCGTTAATTTTATCGGCGGAGATGATGCTGCGTGATATGGGTTGGATAGAAGCGGCTGACCTTGTTATCGAAGGTATCAAAGGCGCGATTAAAAATAAAACCGTCACTTATGACTTTGAGCGTTTGATGCCAGATGCTATTTTGCTCAGTAGCTCCGAGTTTGGTAAAGCAATCATTAAGCATATGGATGCCTAAGCGCTTTATAGCAGGTTATTTTATAATTTATAGCGCAAATAATAAACCATCTATATTTTTATAGATGGTTTTTTTGTGCTTATGAGTTTTATACTGAGTATTGAATGATAAATTTAGCTGTCATTTTTACCACGATTTTTACCGCTACCACTTGCCGTCCATTTGACCACCGATAAGCTGGTTGAGGCCATTAAACCGAGCACCAAGTAGCCAATCAACGCCTGTAAGCTTGCAAACACCCGAGTGATGCCTTGTGGCCGAAAATCGCCATAGCCTGTTGAGGTAAAAGTGACGACGGCATAATAGCAGCACGCCCAAAAATCTTGCGAAATGGGATTGCCATCGAGTGTGGTGTCGACGATGCCCACTTCGTAATAAAGGGCGGAGAAGGTCAGCAAAAATAAAAAGACGTTGAGCGTTGTCATCGCAAGCTCTTTCCATAAATTGCCATCATCGCCATAGATACGCTGCAAGGTGCTAAAAAGCGACCACATAAAAATACCGCAAAATAAGAAAGCAAGGCTGATAGTAAATATATCGCGCCAGCTATTGTCCGGTAAAAAATGCGTCAGTAAATACCATAAACTGCCAGTTAGGATATAAATAAAAAGAGTACCTCTAGCCGTTGTTATTTTTTCTAGCATCATAAGGTGTCATCCAAACGCTTAATATTATTTTTAGTGATAACTTAACAATAATTTTAACATGGTCGCCATTTAACCATCGTAGTAGGGCGCTTTATATACGACATTGATGTATAGTCGGAGTACTTTTAAACCGCTACGGTGTTGCTCGCCCTAGATGTACTCAGCGTACTATCTGCGGTAGATTGCCTTGTAGCTATTTTAAAATTCCTTGACGATAGATGCTTGCACTTAAATGCCTCAAGCCACAAAGAACCCATAAAAACGCCCCAATAGCCTAGGACTATTGGGGCATTTGTTTTAAACGGACGTTAACAAGACTTGTTCAGCCAGCTTGGGTTTTATTTGCAACCAAGCATTTATGACAATGAAGCAATGGCTTCGTTAAATAACGGACTTGGGCGCATGGCTTTTTCAGCCAAAGCTTCATCTGCTAAGTAGTAGCCTTTTAGATCCATCGATTTACCTTGAACTTCATTCAGCTGCTCAACGATAGCGGCTTCATTGTCTTCAAGTTTTTGAGCCAGCGGCGCAAACTGAGCTTTTAGCTCGCTATTCTCATCTTGTGCTGCAAGCTCTTCCGCCCAATATTTTGCCAGATAGAAATGACTACCACGGTTATCAAGCTCGCCTGTTTTACGTGATGGCGACTTGTCATTTAACAGTAGCGTTTCAGTTGCTCTATCAAGGGCGTCCGCCAATACTTTCGCTTTGGCATTGTCATCGTTTTTGGCCAAATGCTCTAAGGATTCGGTCAAGGCTAGGAACTCACCGAGAGAATCCCAACGTAGATGGTTTTCTTCGATCAGCTGCTGTACGTGCTTCGGTGCTGAACCGCCAGCACCTGTTTCAAACAAACCGCCGCCTTTCATTAATGGCACAACTGACAGCATTTTCGCACTGGTGCCCAATTCTAAAATCGGGAACAAGTCAGTCAGATAATCACGCAAAATATTACCAGTGGCAGAAATCGTATCTAAACCACGGGCAACGCGCTCTAGGGTGTAACGCATGGCGCGAACTTGTGACATGATTTCGATATGCAGACCGTTGGTGTCATGATCTTTTAAGTACATTTGTACTTTTTTAATCAGCTCGTTTTCATGCGGACGGTAAGGGTCAAGCCAGAAAATAACCGGCGTATTTGATTCGCGTGCACGGCGTACTGCAAGCTTCACCCAATCTTGGATTGGTTCATCTTTAACCTGACACATGCGCCAGATGTCGCCTTTTTCAACACGTTGCTCAAGTAAGACTTCACCTGAGTCAATGTCAACAATACGCGCGATACCATTGTCGCTAGATTCAAAGGTTTTGTCGTGCGAGCCGTACTCTTCGGCTTTTTGCGCCATCAAACCAACGTTTGGTACCGTACCCATGGTGGTTGGGTCAAAGTTGCCATGCCACTTACAGAAATTAATCATTTCTTGGTAAATACGCGCAAAGGTCGATTCAGGCATGACCGCTTTACAGTCATATAATTTGCCATCAGCGCCCCACATTTTACCACCGTTACGAATCATCGCAGGCATTGAAGCATCGACAATCACGTCGCTTGGAGAATGGAAGTTGGTGATACCTTTTGAAGAGTCAACCATCGCTAGACGCGGACGATGCACTTGGCAGGCATGGAGATCGCGCTCAATCTCTTCACGTAAGCTGGCTGGCAATTCGGTGATTTTTTCGTACAAGCTTGCCATACCGTTATTGACGTTAATACCTAGCTCATCAAATAACGCGCCATGCTTTTGGAAGGCGTCTTTATAATAAATGCGCACCGCGTGACCGAAGACGATAGGGTGTGACACCTTCATCATGGTGGCTTTTACGTGTAATGAGAATAAAATACCGGCTTCGCGGCAATCTTCCATTTCACGCTCATAAAACTCAAGTAGCGCTTTTTTGCTCATAAACATCAAGTCGATGACTTCTTTATCTAGCAAAGCAATCTTTGGCTTTAGCACCTTGGTCGTACCGTCTTCGAGCAATAGCTCCATACGCACGGTACGCGCTTTATCCAAGGTCATCGATTGCTCGCCGTCATAAAAGTCGCCGCTATGCATGTGCGAAACGTGGGTCTGTGACCATTGTTTCCATTCGCCCATCGAGTGCGGGTGTTTACGCGCGTAGTTTTTCACCGCTTTTGGCGCGCGGCGGTCTGAGTTACCTTCACGTAATACAGGGTTGACCGAGCTGCCTAAGCTTTTGCCATAACGGCGACGGATTTCTTCTTCTTCTTCCGTTTTTGGCTCATCTGGGAAGTCAGGAATCGCATAGCCCTTGCCTTGTAACTCTTTGATAGCCGCTTTAAGCTGCTGTACAGAGGCACTGATATTTGGTAGTTTGATGATGTTGGCGTTTGGGTCTTGAGTCAATTTACCAAGCGCCGCTAAGTTATTAGGAACGCGCTGCTCTTCGGTTAAGTATTCTGGAAATTCGGCCAATACGCGCGCTGCAACCGAGATATCACTGGTTTCAACGTCGATGCCTGCTGTTTGGGCAAATGCTTTTACAATCGGCAAAAAGGATAAGGTGGCAAGCGCTGGGGCTTCGTCAGTTTTTGTATAAATAATTTTTGACATGTTAGTAGGTTTTTCCTTGTTGTCATTAATGAGGTTAATAAGGCTGCGATATCATTTAATAGCTCTATACAGCCCTTATACAATAATGGTCTACGGGGTTGGTTCGAGTTCAATCGAGGTCCAAATACATCAGTCGTCTGTTAGCGCCATTCTTGAGCGGATATAACGGTGAGAAAAGTATTTCGTCGGCCGCCATTTGCGTTTATCAAGCTTATTTGTCTTTATTAAAAGTGCGCTTTATCAAGCGCTATCTTATAAAGGGTCATTATAAAACATTATAAAAGGTCACAATCAAAAGAGCGTTGTTAAAAAGTTATGCTAACCAACGACTCAATACTCATCATTCACAATGCTCTGAGCGTGAATGGCTGACGCTATATTATAGTTGATCCACTATAAATCTGATATGATGTCAATGTTGTATATTGAACTAAGTATACTATTTTCGCTCATATCCTATGTATCTGAATTATATTAAGCTAATAATAGCCTTATTCTACCAGTCCTCGCCCTCAATATCATCTTTTGCGTGTAATTAGCGCGCTTTTAGTGCCATTTTTCATCTTTGTATGCTTGTTTGTGAAATGATGCGCTTATTGACGTTGAAATAGTCTAGATACTTCAAATTATATGTTTTTAAATTAGCTTCTTTTAGAGTATCTGTTTTTAACATACTAACGCTAGCAACACTCAATCCTACGCCCCATCAATAAAAGACTTAGTAATCTGTCCGTATGGCATTTTTATGCGCCTTTGTTTATAACCCTTCTTCATAAAAGTATTTTAGCGCTAGATAATTTCTGGTTTTTTGCAAATTGTGACAGCAAAAGCGCTGATATTTGCTAGGCTAGACGATAAAAATAAACGAGCTTAAGAATAAATTCTAAAAAATAGTGTGGTGATGATGAATTTACAATATGCGTTACTCAGTGATAATAGCTGGCAGGATATGGCGCGTTGGCAAACGCCAGATACGCCTTTTATGACATTTGAGTTTTGGCAAGCACTGAGCGAGACGGGCGCAATTGGTGAGCAAGCAGGTTGGTTGCCGATTTATGTCTTAATCCATCGACCAAATGAGACAGATGGCGTTATTGATAATAATGCGAATGATGATAAAAGTAATGCTGCGCAGCCAATGCTTACTTCAGAACCAATAGGACAACCGATTGCCGTCATGCCAGTTTTTATTAAAGGGCATCATCAAGGCGAGTTTGTCTTTGATCATGCGTGGGCACAAGCTTATGCGCAGTATGGTCTTGATTATTATCCGCGTTTGGTGACCAGTGCGCCTTATACACCGGTGACTGGCCAGCGTCTGTGGCTAGCAGCAGGTGAGGCGCTACATGCAGATATTTTAAAAACAGCTATCGCAGGGGTTGATGATATCGCGCAGCAAGTAGAGGCCTCTAGCTGGCATGGTTTGTTTGTGACATCTGAGATGGCGGCTGTTGCCAATACAGCAATGCCGACTGATATCGATATAGAAATGGCGCTTAATAATCAAAAAAATAGCGGTACGGTAGAACCGATTGAGCTGCCGATACTTGAGCGGCAGGGCTGCCAGTTTTTATGGCAAAATAAAAATGTCAGTCAAAACAATAAACAATTTGCCGACTTTGAGGCATTTTTGGCAACCTTTAGAGCCAAAAAACGCAAAACCGTGCGTGCTGAGCGGCGTAAAGTTGCCGAGCAGGGCATCACCTGCCAGCGTAAATGCGGGGATGCTATCACTGCAGAAGATTGGCAGACGTTTTATCATTGTTATGTGATGACATACGCGGTACGTGGGCAGCAGCCTTATCTCACGCTAGATTTCTTTAAAAGACTGGCTGCTAGCATGCCTGAGCATTTGATGCTGGCGCAAGCGCTTGATACCAATGGTGAAATTATCGCTAGCAGTTTGTTCTTTTATGATAAACCCAATAACCAAAACGCCACGCTTTATGGTCGTTATTGGGGCGCACTCGCTGAGTATGATAGCCTGCATTTTGAGCTGTGTTATTATCAAGGCATCGAGTTTGCGATTGAGCAAGGTTTGACGTATTTTGACCCCGGCACCCAAGGTGAGCATAAATTAATTCGTGGTTTTGTTCCGACCAAAACTCACTCGTTGCACCGTATTTACGATGGGCGTTTTGTTCCGGCGATTAGTAATTTTTGCGTAAAAGACCGCATGCATATGGCGCAATATCGCAAGCAAGCCTTTGCAGCATTGCCCTTTAATATTGATAATATGCCGACGTTCGATAGTCCTGATTAATGGTATCACTGATTAATATGTGATTTACCACGTCCTGCTTGGCAACTTCTCATTTAATAACTTCCTATCAGCTGTAAACTATGACTCCTCATTTTTCTCGTTCTGCTCCATTATCCGCTCCCACTGAGCTCGTAGATTTTCTCAATACAGAAGGGTCGCTGACGGCCATGCTCGAGGTAAAAGCAGGGCAGCCTTTACGCGTCGAGCGCAGTTTTGAAGGCTATCGGTTATTATCCTTAGCGCAAAAAAAGCAATTGGGTTTGCAAGGCGCGGCGTTAAACCGCCCGTTATTGGCGTGGGTACGCGAGTCGCAGCTATATGGCGATAATGAGCAGCCATGGGTGGAAGCGCAGAGTATTTTTCCGCTAGCAAGTTTGAAGGGGCGCGCTCGCCGTTTACAGCAGCTAAAAGGTACGCCGATTGGCTATGTGTTGTTTAAGCGCCGCCGTACTTTACCCAATCAACGTTTTATTGAGCAAACAGCAGATGGTTGGCAACGGCAAACGCTATATGATTGGTATGGACGTAAAATACTGATCAGTGAGACTTTTTTAGCAGCGTTTTTGTCCAAGAGTGATTAACTAATTACAATAAAAGCTGATATACAAAATCAGTAAGTCATTTATTTTATTGCGCATTTATTTCTCTAATAACGCCATTTAAATCTCTCAGCTTTCCGTGAGGTTTTTTTGCGCTCATCGCACAAAGTTTCATGCTACACTTAAGCTATAGCGATGATGTCGATGCCCTTCTGCGCACCGATTTTATTGCCAATTTAGGCAAGTTATTAACAGGCCAATTGTCTGCGTTTGCCAATTTTATCTCCTTTTATTACTCGCCTCTTTTCAATGAGCACCACCATTAACGATAGCCACTACCTAGGACATCACTATGTTTAAAGATATTTCTATCAAAGAGTTTGATCCAGTACTTGCTGAAGCCATGGCCGCTGAAAGCGTTCGTCAAGAAAACCACATCGAGCTTATCGCTTCAGAAAACTACTGCTCACAAGCAGTGATGGAAGCACAAGGCACTGACCTAACCAATAAATACGCTGAAGGCTATCCTGGTAAGCGTTATTATGGTGGTTGTGAGCACGTTGATGTGGTCGAACAATTGGCCATCGACCGTGCAAAAGAATTGTTTGGCGCAGAATACGTCAACGTCCAGCCACACTCAGGTAGCCAAGCGAACTCTGCTGTTTTCTTAGCATTATTAGATGCCAATGACACCGTGCTTGGCATGAGCCTAGACGCAGGTGGTCACTTGACGCACGGCGCGCACATTAACTTCTCAGGTCTAAACTACAACGCCGTACAGTATGGCTTGGTTGAAGAGACGGGTCTGATCGATTATAACCAAGTTGACGCTCTTGCTCGTGAACACAAGCCAAAGATGATTATTGCTGGTTTCTCAGCGTATTCACAAGTCGTTGATTGGCAGCGCTTCCGTGACATCGCTGATGAAGTTGGTGCGTACTTGCTGGTTGATATGGCACACGTAGCCGGTTTGGTCGCGGGCGGCGTTTACCCAAGCCCAGTACCATTTGCTGATGTGGTCACAACTACCACGCATAAAACCCTACGTGGTCCGCGCTCAGGTATGATTTTGGCGCGTGATGAGAAGCTTGCGAAAAAGCTAAACTCTGCGGTATTCCCAGGCAACCAAGGCGGTCCGTTGATGCACGTTATCGCGGCAAAAGCGGTTTGCTTTAAAGAAGCGTTAGAAGATAACTTCAAAACTTATCAGCAGCAAGTGGTCAAAAACGCCAAAGCCATGGCAAAAGTTATCCAAGACCGTGGCTACGAAATCATCTCTGGTGGTACTGAAAACCATCTCATGCTGATCAGCCTAGTCAAGCAAGAAATGACGGGTAAAGAAGCGGACAAATGGCTTGGTGATGCGCACATTACCGTCAATAAAAACGCCGTACCAAACGATCCAAAATCGCCATTTGTTACCTCTGGTATCCGCATCGGTACGCCAGCGATTACCACGCGCGGCTTTAACGAAGCACAAGCGGGCGAGTTGGCTGGTTGGATTTGTGACGTGCTAGATAGCCGCGGTGATGAAAAAGTTGCCGCTGAAGTACGCGCTAAAGTAGAAGCCATCTGTAAAGAGCTGCCAGTTTATGCTAAAAACCAGTAATTTCTGATTCATTAGTTTGATAATTTAGAGATAAAAAAACCGCTTAGTTTAATTGCTAGGCGGTTTTTTTGTTGCGCTGACGTTTATTTTTTAAGTGGTCAGTTTATGCGAGCTAAACTGTCTATACGTACTAAGCTGGGCAATCCGTCACTTTTAAAAAAATCTCTACCAATACGACTTGATAGTGCAAAGTTACCTAGTCCACCTTTTAACCACCAAGCTGATTTAATGCTAGTGCTAAGATGAGGCCAACGGTGGTACTGATACCTGCCCAATGGTTGCTACGTTTAAAGGCGGTCGGGAAGACTTCGGTCGCTAAAGAAGCAATAACCGCCCCTGCCGCAAAACAGTTAATGCCACTAATGATGGCGTCATCGACATTTTTTAGCAGCACCTTGCCTAGGATAGCAGCCAGCGATAATAAAATCGCTGCCCCAATCCAAAGCATGAGCACTTTTTTATTGCTGGCACCGTTGCGGCGCATTTCTTTGGCACCGCCTGCCGCTTCTGGCAGATTTGATAATAAAATAGAGCCCGCCAGCGCCGCCACTTGCATAACGTTGCCACTAATTAATGCTACACCCAGCGCTAAGTTTTCTGGTATGCCATCGAGAGTGATGGCTGCCAGTAGTCCTGAGCCGCCATCGGCATTGAGCTTCTCATCGAGCAGATAATCGACACTCGCAAATACCACTGCGCCCAACAGGGTAAAGGCCGCTGTTACCCAAATTCCGCTGTCAGTCACCGCCGGCTGCACCAGCTCAATGACCACTGATATCATTAGCGCGCCGCCAGCGACTGCCAGTAAATTACCTTCAAGCCAACCCGGTAAACGGCCATAAAGTCCCCAAAGCGCCCCGATAATCAGAGCCCCTGAGACCACAATAATCACTGCAAACATTAACATAATATGCCTCATTATTTTTATAAGTTATTGATAACGGCTGTTGGGTGTGGTGTCATTATAACTTGCGTAATTGATGTGTTAGAGGCTGTTAACGGCCCATTTTGCTCGTATAAAACACTCAAAAAAACCCCGACTATATTTTTATAATCGGGGCTTATGGATATGCATTTAGGTTAACTTTCTACTCAGTAGCTTACATAAACGGTAACTTGGTAAATATCTGCAAGATAGTCGCGTTAACGATATCGACAAAGAACGCACCAACCATTGGTACAATCAAAAACGCCTTAGGTGATGGCAGGTAGCGATCGGTCACTGCCTGCATATTGGCAATCGCCGTCGGCGTCGCGCCCATACCAAAACCTGAGTGTCCGGCTGCCAAAACCGCGGCATCATAGTCTTTACCCATGATTCTAAAGGTAACAAAATAAGCATAACCAATCATGACCAAAGTCTGAACGACTAAGATAATCAAGACAGGCCCTGCCAAATCTGTCAACTCCCATAGTTTTAGCGATAGCAGCGCCATGGCTAAAAATAGACTTAATGACGCATTACCAATCACGTCGATAGCACGGTCGAACATATCAAAGTTGAACACCATGGTTAAGGCATTACGAATGATAACGCCGCCCGCTAATGCCCAAACGAAGGTGGGCAGCTCAAACGCGGTATCTGCTGCAACCAATGTCATGATGTCTGCAAACGCCAACGCTCCTGCAAATAAAGCCAATGATTCAATCGTTGAAGAGGCGGTAATCAGGCGAATGTTATCAGGTTTTTCGAACATCTCTTCATGTCGATGATCGCCATCTTCACTATGCTTGGTACTATATAACGACTGCTTGCCAGCAAGCTTTTCAACGTCGCTTTGATTGGGGTTAACAGGGGTGGGTTTTAGTCCCATTTTATTGATCAATCGGCGTGCAACAGGACCACCAACCAGACCACCTGCAACCAAACCATAGGTAGCAACGGCAATACCAAGGGTAGTAGCACCAACCACATTGTACTGTTCTTCTAGCACAACGCCCCACGCGCCTGCGGTACCATGGCCGCCTGTTAGGGCGATAGAGCCAGTCACCAAGCCGAGCAGCGGATCAAGTCCCAATACGCTGGCCATCGCCACCCCAACCACGTCTTGTAAAATAATAAAGACCGAGACGACGATAGTGAAAATTAATAAAGGCGTACCACCTGCTTTCAGCCGTCCAAAATCAGCGCTAAGTCCGATAGAGGCAAAGAACATCAGCATGGTCGCTGTTTGTAGTCCTTGGTGGAAGTTAAAGCTATAACCCCAAATCAAATTAAGGGCATAAACAATCACAGCGGCAATCAAGCCACCGGCCACCGGTTCTGGGATATTAAAGTCTTCCAAAAACTTAATTTTTTTAACCAAAAAGCGCCCTAATAGCAGCACCAATGTGGCAAAAATCAGGGTGTAATATCCATTTAATGTTACTTCCATAAGTTCATCCTTTCTCTAAATATGAATTCACCTAAATTCGGGATAAAACTGGCTTTATCTCGAATTTAGGTTCTGCTCGTTTTGCTATTCGTAGGCATCGTCTGACGCCTCAATAATCCATAATTGCGGTTTGCCAAAATCTTTATAGGCGTCTTCGATAAGGCGCTTAAAGACATTAAAGTCCTCGCTGTTGATTTTTTCTACCTCATTTAAGTAAAGCGTGAAATCTGTGATATCACTATCGGTCAAACAGTCCCAAGCGCTGTCCCAATTATGGGCAAAATAACTGGGGAAGTTGGCCACTTTCGCTAAACTCTTTAGCAGCGATTCTTTATCCAAAACATCGCCAATGGGAATATTAATTGCATGCTTCGGAATGCGATGAATAGGCGCTTCGTCTTTTTGCGCAATAGCGTTTTGGTTAACATCATTTTTTTTAATATAATAAATCGCTTGGTTCATATCATCTCACCTGCAATGGTCGAAAGCTGTCGTAATGGTCGACGGTCAAATAATAGACGGTCGGTGGATGACCGCCGGTGACAATACGCCGTGCGCCGCGATGCGAAACGCCCGGTGTCGGCACAGTGTATTCGCGATAATAGCCTTGCGACTGGGCAGGCAATTTGCCTTCGCGATTATAAAAGGGGGTGCCATCTTTATCAGGGTAAGGAAATGGGCCGCCTTGCTGAATCAGCGCCAGTGTTGGGTCAATTTGCGCATCACCCGTGATAGCTGCTGTGGCTGTTGTATCAGGGCTAGAGGTCTTAAGAGTCGTCTGCGTTATAGACGTTGCTGGCGTGCTATCTGCAAAAAAACTGGCTGTTAAGTCGCCAAAGAAAAAAACCGCCACCGCAATAAGGGCGATAAAACTCAGTAGGGTAGAAACACCAGTTTTTTTATGTTGTCTGCTTTGATTATTTTTTGACTGGTTTTTTCGATGATAGCTAGCGTTATTTTTATGCGTGTTTTTTGCGAGTTGTTTGGTTGAATTTGCTAGCGGTGCTTTTGAGTCTGCCGTTTCTAAAATGCTTAATTCATCAGAGGTGACTTCGGTTGCGCGTAATTGGTTTTTGTCATTACGCTGACTGTTAAAATAGACACGTTGGCCCTCACTTATCGGCTGCGATAAGCGCGCGGTTCTGATATGAAAGAAGACATCTTCACCTTGATTATCTACATCAATAAAGCCATAGCCTTTGTCAGCATTCCAGTGTTTAATTTTGCCACTTTGCATGGGTACGGCTTCCTATAGCGTGGTTTTTATTCAGCAAAATAATTTTTATATGCCATATATAGCATATTTATCAATAATAAAAAAACGCCAGCAATTAAGCTGACGTTGTTTAAGATTATACTCGAATTGGGCAATAAATTATAGTGCAGCCATAACGCCCTAGGCGCGCGTTTCGCCGTGACCGTAAACGATCCATTTTTGCGAGGTCAAGCCTTCAAGCCCAACCGGTCCACGCGCATGGATTTTATCGGTTGAGATACCGATTTCCGCTCCAAGTCCATACTCAAACCCATCGGCAAAACGGCTAGAAGCGTTAATCATCACGCTTGCTGAATCGACTTCGCGGATAAAGCGCTGCGACTTGGTGTAGTTGTCGGTAATGATCACATCGGTATGATGACTGCCGTGAGTATTGATATGTTCAATGGCCTCGTCGATACCAGATACCACCTTAACCGCTAAGATAGGGGCAAGATATTCGGTATCCCAGTCCTCGCTGGTGGCTGCTGATAAATGACCTTGCAGGGTAGCATTGTCATTTAAAATCGCCTGTGACTTCTCATCGAGGCGCAGTTGCATGGCGTCATCGGCTGTTACGATGGCTTCAGCAATCTTTGGTAATAGCTTGGCGGCGATTGATTCATCGACCAATAGCGTCTCCATGGTATTACAAGTGCCGTAGCGATGGGTTTTGGCATTAACGCTAACTTTAATCGCGGTTTCTGCATTGGCATCGCTATCGATAAAGGTATGACAATTACCATCTAAGTGCTTAATCACAGGGACGCGGGCATCGCGGCTGATACGTTCAATCAAACCTTTACCGCCGCGTGGTACGATAACATCGACATAGTCCGTCATGGTAATCAGCTCGCCGACGGCAGCGCGGTCAGTGGTTTCTAACACTTGTACGCTATGCTCAGATAGACCGACCTTTTTTAAACCCTGTAAGATACATTTAGCAAGCGCTTGATTGGACTCAAAGGCTTCAGAACCACCGCGCAAGATAATAGCATTACCAGATTTTAGCGCCAGCGAAGCCGCTTCTAAGGTGACGTTGGGACGCGATTCATAAATCATCCCGACCACGCCGAGTGGCACACGCATCTTGCCTAAATGAATTCCTGATGGCTGATAAGTCATGTCGGTCACTTCACCAATGGGGTCAGGTAATGCCGCCACGTCTTTTAATCCTTGCAGCATACCGTCGAAGCGCGCATCGTTTAGCTCTAGGCGATCAAGTAACGCCGCGTCCAAGTCGTTTTTTTGCCCATTATCCATATCGATTTTATTGGCCGCTAAAATATCAGCTTTGGCGCTTTTTAATTCGTCATAGATTGCCATCAGCGCCGAATTCTTATCGCCAGTATTGGCCGCAGCTAACACTCGTGATGCCGCGCGCGCTTGCTTACCGACCGTCTGCATATAAGCGGTCACATCTGTGGTATTCGATTGAGTCATAAATTAACGTCCTTTTATCATCAATAATCTACAAAATATATCATTTAGCGCCCTAATAGCGCTCTGCTATTTAACATAGAGGAGATGAGGACGATAGTAAAGTCGATTTTGTGAACAACGACCGTTTAGCAAGCACTGTAGAGTTTTGTTTTATGCTGTTTTAACCGCTTTAACTTTTTAAGCGCTTATCTAAATACCCATCGATAATGAGCGTAAAAGACGGTTTACTGTTACGTACTTTTAACAGAACTGCGCTGTAACTGCTAAGGTAGTCGTGGTTAATCGTGAGTATAGTGAGCGCTAAGACTGTCAATTCGCATTGAAATACATAGCAGTTGATTGGTGTAATAAAATGATGAATTTTTTAAAGACTTATACATTACCTACTCATGATGGAGAAAAAAATGGCTATTAAAAATAAAACCTATAAAAACTGGCTCACAGTAGGCTTGGTAGCAGCAGCATTAAGCGTCAGCGCCTGCGGCAAGAAAGACGAAGCGCCAATGGATGTTGAACCAACTGCTGATGCGCAGACGCCAGTAGAAAATAACGCTACCGGCGTGGCAACAGCAAACAGCACGGATGATGTCGCGGTTGCAAGTGCCGATGCTAATGATGGTATGGCCGTTAGCGAGAATGATGATGTCGCGGTAGCAACCGCTGATGATGCAGAAGTCCTCGATGGTACTGAGAGCGAAGAGCACATTTCGACTTACTAGTTAAGCTTGTTAAATGCCGCTTGCGGGCGTCGACTGACTATTTAGCAGATAAAACAGCGCTAGCGGCGTTAAGATGATAAAATAAGGCCCATAACTGACTGTGCGTTATGGGCCTTATTTTGTTGTTGTTTCCGTTTAAAAAAATACCGCGCTACCGAGGTAGAATTATCTAAGCCAAGCGCCGTTTTGAGTATTTTTTTATCGGCAATGAATTATCCTGTCAAACTCTAATGACTTTTAATGATTTTTAATAACTGAAGGGACAGGGTTTGCCTTTTTATTGCATTATGGGCGACAATGACGCATTTTTTTATTCATGTTTTCACTCATATTTATTGGAAGTCTGCTAAACCATGCTTGATACTGCAAAGAATCCGACTCGGCCTATCGCCTTAGATTTACAAGACGTCCATAAAAGCTACGGCTCGTTGGCGGTGCTCAAAGGGGTGTCTCTCACCGCTTATGATGGCGACGTCATCTCTATTTTAGGCTCGTCTGGCTCCGGTAAGTCAACCTTGCTGCGCTGTATTAACTTGCTCGAAAAACCCAATCAGGGGCGTATCATCATCGGCAATGATGAGCTGATGCTAAAGCCTGCCAAATCAGGCGAATTGCAAGCGGCAGATATCAAGCAATTAGAGAGCTTACGCGCGCGTGTGGGCTTTGTGTTTCAAAACTTTAACTTGTGGCCCCATAAAACCATTTTGCAAAATATCATCGAAGGACCCACGCAAGTCTTAAAAATTAAAAAAGACCAAGCGATTAGCGATGCAGAAAAACTGCTTGATAAAGTGGGTCTGCTCGATAAAAAAGACGCTTATCCGGCGAATTTATCGGGCGGTCAGCGTCAGCGTGTGGCGATAGCACGCGCCCTTGCGATGCAGCCGCAAGTCCTGTTGTTTGATGAGCCAACCTCCGCACTCGACCCTGAACTGGTCAATGAAGTGCTCGCGGTCATGCGTGAGCTTGCCGAAGAGGGGCGTACCATGCTGATCGTTACGCACGAGATGCGTTTTGCCCGTGAGGTATCAAGCAAAGTGGTATTCTTGCATCAAGGTATCATCGAAGAGATTGGTACACCTGAGCAAGTTTTCGACCACCCAAAATCTGAACGCGTTAAAGACTTTATGGCATCACATCGTCAAAACTAGAAGCGAGTGTTTTACAGGTGTTTGGTTGAATGTCAAAAAACCTAAAACGCTTACGATGCAAAAGTTGCCCTTAGTAATTTTCTTGGCATAAATTTTCTTAGCCAATTTATTACCGAATAATCACAGTTGGTATGCAAAACGTTTGTTTTTGATATTTGAGTCAGGTATTATCAAAAGGTTTATAGGCAGTCGCAACTGGCGCCTGTCTATGTCTTTATGTTCATTGACTTGCTTATCTGGCAGGGACGCCAGAGAACAAAATATCAGAACCCTATATCAAAAACCTCATCAGAATTTAAGGAATGTATGATGTCGAATTCTCGCCTATTGTGGTCATCGATGACCGTCACCGCTGCGCTTATGCTTGGCGCTTGTAGTCAGCCTGCTAATGACGCTACTGATACCAACGCTGATGCCCCTGCCGCAGAAACGGCCGGCAAGACCATTCGTATCGCCACTGAGGGCGCATACCCTCCTTTTAACTATACCAATGCCGATGGTAGCTTGGCAGGATTTGATATCGACGTCGCCAATGCGTTATGTGCGCAAATGCAAGCCAAGTGTGAAATCGTTGCTCAAGATTGGGACGGTATTATTCCAGGTCTATTGGCGCAAAAATACGACGCCGTCATCGCTGGTATGTCAATCACTGAAGAGCGCCAAGAAAAGGTTGATTTTAGCGAGCCGTATTTCGCCAATACCATGGTTTGGCTTACCGATACCAAAGGTGGCTTTGATCCCAAGTCCATTAAAAACCTAACCCTTGGCGGTCAGCGCTCAACAACGCCTGGCGCGTATTTGCAAGACAATTATGAAGGCAAAGACGGCAACACTGTCAAGCTTTATGATAATTATGACAATGCTTACTTAGACCTAAAATCTGGTCGTAGCGATGCGGTACTTGCTGAAAAAGTCTCTGCCAAATCATGGTTAGCGGACAATCCAGAAGGTTTTGGTATCGTGGGTGATGAGATTGATAACGATGATAATATTGCCATTGCTGTCCGTAAAGGTGACTCAATCAAAGACGACTTCAATAAAGCGCTGAGCGAAATCCGTAGCAACGGTGAGCTTGCCCGTCTTGAGCAAGAAAACTTCGGTCAGTAATTTGCTTGTTGCGCTTTGCGAAAAGTCTTTAACTGATAGCTATTAGTCAACAGACGGTTTCGATAAGCGCCGATTAACCAATGTCTGACCCATTGCGGATGAATAACGGCTGGTAAATATATTAAGGAATAACCTCTATGATCACTTCAATGACCTCATCAATGAGCAAAAAAGCGCTATGGCTTGCGCCGCTTAGTGCAGCGATGCTGATGCTTACGGCTTGTAACAACAGCTCAACGCCTACAGAAAATACGGACGCCGCTGCTACAAGCGATGCACCGTTACATATAAAAATCGCTACAGAATCGAGCTATAAACCTTTTAGCTATACCGACGCCCATGGCAAATTAATCGGCTACGAGATTGAGCTGGTAGATGCTCTATGTGCGCAAATGAAAGCTGAGTGTGAAGTTATCTCGCAAGATTGGGACGGCCTCATTCCAGGGCTAAATGCGCAAAAATTCGATGCGGCCATCGCGGGTATGTCAATCACGCCTGAGCGTAAAGAGGTCGTAGAATTTAGCGACCCGTACTTTCATACTGGTATCATCCTTATCGGTAAAAAAGGCGATGATATTAGCGTTGATGGTCTAAAAGGTCAGCCAGTTGCCTCACAGCGCTCAACGGTTGCGTCACAATATCTGCAAGAAAAACATGCTGACTCTGACATCAAGCTTTATGACACTCAAGACAATGCTTATCTAGACCTAACTTCAGGTCGTGTGCGTGCCATGATGTCTGATAAAGTCACTGGTATCGACTGGTTAAAAACCGAAGCCGGTAAAGACTACGAGGTCAAAGGTCAAGAGATCAGCACCAGCGATGATGCGATGGGTATTGCTTTCCGTAAAGGCGATCCATTGGTTGCCAAGTTTAATAAAGCGTTGGCTGAATTAAAAGATAATGGCACTTATGACCAAATCACTGGTAGCTATTTTGGTACCAGCTCAACGGCGGCCGCGCAACAAGCAGTAGCGACTGAGGGTGTCAAAGAAGTCGTCGTGGTTGATGATGGTAATGTCGATGCCAATGCGGTGATTGCCAAAGAAGAACAAGCAGAAGCGGCGACCAATTAATAGAGTTTTCTCTTATAGTCTATGAGATAAGCGCTGATTTTAATAAAGCACGTTTTAATTGAAGCGTGCTTTATGCCATTTATAATATTTTGCTAAGTAACGATATTAAGTGACAATATTAAGATATCCTATTTAAGTGATCATATAAAGTAATAATACTAATCAATAATACCCAGTAACAACATCAAGGATGATTATGAGCAACCATCTTCTTTTAGCCACTATGTCTAGTATGTCCTCTGCTACCTCATCCGCTAGTAAGCACTTGTTAAAGACAAAATCGATGCTAGCCCTAGCGGCATTGTTGGCTTTAGCAGGCTGTAGTAATGGTCAAAACGAGACTAACGAAAGCGCGAGCTCGGATACGACTAAAACGTCAGAAGCGGCTGATAATAATGGCGCTGTGGCCGACGATGATAATGTGCTACGTATCGGTACCGAAGGCGCTTATGCCCCTTTTAATTATACCAATGCCGATGGTACGCTTGGCGGCTTCGATGTTGAAATTGCCAGTGCTATTTGTGACGATTTGCAGATGACCTGTGAAATCATAGCGCAAGATTGGGACGGTATTATTCCGGGGCTTAAAGCGGGTAAATATGATGCCATCGTCGCGGCGATGTCGGTCACGCCTGAGCGTGCAAAGCAAGTGGCTTTTACCGACCCGTACTTTAGCAATGCCTTGGTATTTTTAGCCAAAAAAGACAGCAGCTTTGATCCTGCCAATAGCAGCGATATCGATGCGCATTCTATTGCTGCCCAGCGCTCGACCATCTCTTCGCAGTGGCTAGAAAACGCTTATCCAAAAGCTGATATGAAGCTTTATGATACCTTAAGTAATGCCTTTTTGGATTTGGGTTCTGGTCGCGTTGATGCCATGATATCTGATAAACTCCCAGCGCTAGAGTGGCTTGGCTCAGCATCAGGCAGCAATTATGCAATAAAAGGCGATGAGATAGATATCAATGATAATTTTGCGATTGCCGTGCGTCCTAACGATGAAGCCTTGCAAGCCAAAATCAATAAATCTTTGGCCAATCTAAAGTCCAATGGCACGTACGATAAAATCAATCAAAAATATTTTGCCGTACCAGCAAAGGCGGCAACCTTTGAGTCGGTAGCACCCGAATCAGCGGAAGAAAATGCAGCGCAATAAGCGCTTATTGTCATGGCTATATTAATCACGGCTTTCCCTATTTAGCGGTAAACGTGAAGTCATAAAAGCAAAAAGACATTACCATCAGGGTGATGTCTTTTTACTTTTTGATCGTTATTGCTGGTCAACTTTTATCAGATATCACTGATTTATAGGCTATTTATCCTGATAAGTATCTATTTAGGCAGCGCTTTTATGCGTCAGTATTAACATAGCTGGCAGCGAATATGATAAAATCAGCGCTCATTTCTACTGTGTCAATTTCCGCCGCCGTAATCGTATGAATATCACGTCATTCTATGACGCAAAAAATCGCAATCTATGCGGTTTGTCATACGACTATTCGCAGCGCTCAGCTATTGATGCTGATTCTTTTAACTCATATTTTGCAACTTGCTAATATAAAGAGACTGAGTGGATAATTGTGTTTGATTTACAAGGATTTGGCGCGCTATTACTAAGCGGCGCTACCGTCACTATAAAGCTTGCGCTGACCAGTTTGGTCATCGGTATGGCGTTAGGCTTGCTTGGCGCGACGGCCAAGATGTCCAATGTCTGGCTGCTACGTAAGCTTGCGACGGTCTATACTGCCACGATGCGCGGCATCCCTGAGCTGTTATTGGTGCTGTTTATTTATTACGGCGGCTCGATATTGCTCATGAGTATCCTCAAAAAGTTCGGCTATAACGACTATATCGAGATTAGCGCGTTTTGGGGCGGGGTCATGGCGTTATCAATTGCCTTTGGTGCGTATGCGACCGAAATTTTTCGCATGTCCATTCAAGAGATTCCAATAGGGCAAAGAGAAGCGGCGCAAGCGATTGGCATGCGACCTTTTCAGACATTTTATCGTATTACCTTGCCGCAAGTCTGGCAGATTGCACTGCCAGGTCTCGGCAATTTGTTTTTGGTATTGCTTAAAGATACGGCCTTGGTGTCGGTCGTCGGTCTCAAAGATATCATGTATCAGTCCTCGCGTGCGGCGCAGTCGACACAGCAGCCGTTTACGTTTTATATGGCAGCGGCGATTATTTATTTGGGTCTGACCATGTTGATTACCGGTTTTATGATGTGGCTTGAGTGGCGCGCCAATCCAGCAGCGCGTTATGCTAAAAAGCTCAGCCGTCAAACCCACCATCAAACCACTCAAAGTCAATCGACCATAGGGTAGAGGAGAGATACTATGGATTGGAATTGGCAGGTCATTTTTGACCATATCCCTGATTTAATGAGTGGGGCGGTATTGACTGTCCAGCTCGTTGTTTTCTCGGGTATTATTGGGTTGTTTTTTGGTTTGATTTTGGCATTATTACGCCTGTCCAAAAATTGGCTGGTGCAAGTATTACCATTTTTATATATCTTCTTTTTCCGTGGCACGCCGCTTTTGGTACAGATATTTTTGATTTATTATGGGCTTGGGCAGTTCGAAGCGGTGCGTAATTCGTTCTTATGGGAGCCGGTACTTAGCCAAGCGTATTGGTGTGCGATTATTGCCTTTACCCTTAATACCAGCGCCTATTTGGCAGAGATTATTCGCGGTGCAATCCAAAATATTCCTGTGGGCGAGCTTGAAGCCGCCGATGCCATTGGCATGTCAAAATGGCAGAAGCTGACGCGTATTACCTTACCGCGTGCTTTTGGTATTGTGATTCCTGCCTACAGTAACGAAGTTATTTTCATGCTAAAGGGAAGTGCGCTGGCATCCACCATTGCTTTGATGGATATCACGGGCGTTGCTCGTACGATTAGTGCGCGCACTTATACCTTGATGGAATTGTTCTTTGCGGCCGGTGTCGTTTATCTGCTGCTGTCGTGGGTAATTTTATTTAGCTTTAGATTGTTTGAAAAACGTATGAATCGTCACGCCAGCTATGTGCCGCCAGACGTGGTTACCAATACCATTCCTTAAAAGTAGGCATGGCAAAATAAAAAAGCTATAGTGGTCATAAATTAAAAAATCGGCCGTAAGGAAATAGTATGAGCTCATCGCCCCATATGTCCATCGCCAACGCTATTATTGGTAATGTGAAAGAGACTGCTAACAATAGCGATATCAGCATTGATAATAGCGAACGTCTGCGTACCTCTATCGGTAAAGTCGTCTGTGTCGGGCGCAACTATGCGGCGCATGCAGAGGAGTTGGGCAATGAAGTGCCTAGTGCGCCGATGCTATTTATGAAACCTGCCTCTTCGGTGGTATCTATCCGTCAGGGCATTGAGCGACCAAACCCTGCCATCTTTGGCGAAACCCACTATGAAGCTGAGCTTTGTATTCAGCTGGCAACAGACTTATCAAAAGCCACGCTTGAAGAGGCGAAACAAGCCATTGGCGGCGTGACATTGGGGCTTGATTTGACCTTGCGCGAGCTACAAACTGAGCTGAAAGAAAAGGGTCATCCTTGGGAGCGCGCTAAGTGCTTTGATGGCGCTTGTGTGCTTGCTGACTGGCTCGATGCGAATGCCTTTGGCGACTTCAAAAACGTGCATTATCAGCTGAATATTAATAACGAACTTAAGCAAGACGGCGATAGCGCCTTGATGCTATTTCCTGTTTATGAGTTATTGGTCAATATCAGTCACGCTTTTAGTTTGCAAGCAGGCGACGTCATTATGACCGGGACACCAAGCGGCGTTGGCGCTTTACATGCGGGTGATGTGTTGACGTTAAAACTAGGCGCTCATGAATGGCAGACAGAGGTTAAATAAGTTTTTAACCAGCTATTTAACCTAATTATCTTAATGAATAATACAAACCTCAGAGTAAATCTGGGGTTTTTTTATTTATATCTAGCGCCGTAGTAGTATTTTTATATGCAAATATATATCCATATCAGGATATATAGTGATAAAAAACAAACCTTTACGTGCTTGTGAGCATTTTAACCATAAAAATACCTGATAGTTAAATCCTTTTCTTCTGTTTATGGCATTTACAGGCTAGTATGGCAACTATCCTTAATCGTTTGCTGTAGCAAAACTATGCCCAATCCAAGACCTATAGAAACCATACACGATTTATTTGCGACCACTCGGCGCCCCTCCGATGATGAATTGGGCGCAAAGGCGGACTTTCATGGCGATGTTTATGAAGCGCTAGCAAAACTTGAGTATATTTATGTCGATGAGCTGGTCGCCGAAAATGTCGATAACAGTGTGATAAAACCGCATCAGCCCATCTCCTTAGTTGATTTCTTTGAAGGCTTGGCGCAGCTTGCCACCATGGGCGTCGTCGAAGTGACGGATATTGTAGAAGCCATCCACCGTGAGATTCTACTGCGTCCTTTGGGGCGGTTTAATAATGGCAATCTTGAGCGCTGGCAGCGCGGTATCACTGGGCGCATTTATGGTACGGTGCGCCAAGCGATGCAACTGGTCGGCAACAATATCGCCACAGGGCTGCGTTTATATAACACGGTTTTAAAACCCAAAAAAATACAACCACTGCCTTTAAACTTACGGCGTATGGTCAATATTCTAAACGGCGTCATGGGCGACCATCTTGTTACCCACCATAATCCGTTGGCCGTGTCGATGGTGCTATACGATAAAGACAATTATGTACAAAGTGGTGCATTATCGGGGCGGGTGATTGTTTTATGTCATGGGCTTTGTCTGAGTCATTTAAGTTGGCAAATAGCGGGTGAAAATAATCTCGGTGCTATGCTGAGCCGCAAATTGCCAGACAGTACGGTTTTATATTTGAACTATAATACTGGTCGGCGTATCTCCAGTAACGGGCGTAGCTTTGCCAAAGTCTTGCAAAATTTGGTCGAAAACAATCCAGACATCACCCAGCTTGATTTAATCGGCCATAGTATGGGTGGTCTGCTGAGTCGCAGTGCGCTATTTTATGGTAAAGAGCAGGGGTTTAGCTGGGTTAAACGCGTGGGTAATTTGGTGACCTTAGGCACGCCGCATCATGGCGCAAGTTTGGAGCAGATTGGTAATTTTGTGCAATATAAAATCGCTAAGCTGCCTTTTGCTGGGTCATTGGCGAAACTGGGCGATTTACGTAGCGCTGGCATTATTGATTTGCGTTATGGCAGTATTCGCGATGCCGATTGGAAGTCTTTAGAAGAGCGCAGTGTGCTACCGGCAGAGTTTCGTCATCCGACGCACCTACCGCTGCATGTAAATACTTATCTGGTCGCAGCGGCGTTGATTGAAACCCATTATGAAAATAAAACCACCAGTTTATTGGGTGATGGGCTGGTATCGGTAGAGTCGGCGCTTGGCGAATATACCAAAGAGCATACACTGAGCGTGCCTGAAGGTCATAAGGCGATATTTTATGGCGTCAATCATATGAATTTAATCTATAACGATAGGGTGCTTGAGCAAGTGATTTCTTGGTTATCAGCCAATAAATTAGGTGACGCGCATGACGCCAAATATGGCCTTGATAGCCGTATCTATTCTTATCCAATAGATTATGAGGTCGAGATTTAAGGGGTAAGACCATAAACATTATTATTAATAAACTCATAAAAACGAAAAACCCTCAAGCATGACACTTGAGGGTTTTAAATTTTAGGGACGGTAGAAGACAGATGAGAAGCTATTCAGCAAAAATCGCGGCCACATCGTCTTTATCAAATTTGTAGACTGCACCGCAAAATCCGCAGTCCATCTCAAAAACACCGCCTTGCTCATCAATGATATCTAACGCTTCTGTTTCGCCGATTTGCTCGATGGCCATCTCACACTTCTCGCGTGAGCAGGTGCAGCCAAACGATAACGCTACAGGCTCAGGGGCAACGACTTTTTCTTCGTTATATAAGCGGTACAGAATTTCATTGGCATCAAGCGTGGTCAGCTCTTCTGCTTTTAGCGTGCGCGTGAGTACACTTAAGCGCGTCCACAAATCATCATCGATACCAGCGTCTTGGTTTTGCTCGACTTCATAGGTCTCGGCTGCGGTACGAGGTAGCATTTGTACCAAGATGCCACCCGCCTGCAAGCCGTCTGATGCCAGATTAATCAGCGTTGGAATCTGCGCCGATTGTTTTTGATAATGCGCTAAACAGTCAGCTAAGTTGTCATGGCTACGCTCAACGATACCCTGATACGGCTCGCCACCATCAGGCTGGATGTTGATGAATAACACACCTTGACCGGTAGCGCCGAGCTCAGCAAAGGCGTCTTTGGCATGGATCATACTTTCCCACGCTTGCACTTGCTCGTCGGTGTCGCTTTTCCAGCTAGCAAGGGCGCGAATGATGCCGTCTTGGTCGCATTCTGCCATTGCCCAATTGAGCAAACTGTCGCTATCTGATGATTGCAATTGAATCGATAAGCGACCGTTAATTTTAACGGTACTGATGAGTAAGCTTGCCGCCGTCAGCATCTCGCCTAATAAGCGCTTAATGGCCTCAGGATAAGCTTTTTGGGCAATGGTCGTCGCATAACTACGCGATAGGCGCACCACATCGCCGCGCACCGGTGAGTCTTCGATAAAAAAGCGTTGGCGTACGTCATTATCGCGGTGGCTGCTCGCTTGTTGATCAACATTTGGGACTTGAGTATCTTGGGTCATAGGTCATAACTAGTATTAAGAAGTTGTTAGCTTTATGGGGATTAATGGTTATTTATCAATCATAGCGGCTTGGTTATTGGTTTAATTTGAATGATTATTAAACGAAATTTGTAAAATATCAGTCTCATTAAAAAAAGTTTACCCCCGTCGCGCAAATTGTTGTACAGTAACATTAAGTTGCATAGTGATAACTTAAAGCAACAGCATGGATGCATGACGGAAAAGTTAGCCAAGGACTTATATCAAGTCGAATAATGGTGCAAATACCGTCAAAGTCCCCTCCTAATTTTGTGTAAATGTGATAAAAGGATGTATCTCATGACCTACTTAATCTCTAAACCGCTCACTCTGGTTGCCTTTATGGCGCTTGGTCTAGCAGGCTGCAATAATAGCAATCAAACCAACACCGAAGCGTCGCCAGCAGATGGGGCGACGACGACAGAAGCGACAGCAAATACCAACGGTACGCTACAAAAAATCAAAGAATCGGGCACTATCGTGGTCGGTCACCGAGACTCTTCTATTCCCTTTTCTTACATCGCTGATGACCCAAATCAGCCGATTGGCTATGCGCACGATTTAGAAATGAAAGTGGTCGATGCGGTAAAAGAAAAACTCAATATGCCGGATTTAAAAATCCGTTATAACCTGATTACTTCGCAAACGCGTATTCCGCTGGTGCAAAACGGCACGGTTGATTTTGAATGTGGCTCAACCACCAATAACGAAGAGCGCCAAAAACAAGTGGCCTTCTCAAATGGTTTCTTTGAAATTGGTACGCGTTTATTGACCAAAAAAGACTCAGGTATTCAAGATTTTGAAGACCTAAAAGGTAAAACTTTGGTCACGACTGCCGGTACGACCTCAGAGCGATACATTCGTGAATACAACGACAAAAATAAAATGGACATCAATGTCATCTCGGCAAAAGACCATGGCGAAGCCTTCCTTATGCTAGAAAATGGTCGTGCTGATGCCTTCATGATGGATGATGTCTTGCTCGCTGGCGAAAAAGCCAAAGCCAAAAATCCAGATGAATGGGTGATTGTTGGCACGCCGCAATCGTTTGAGATTTATGGTTGTATGATGCGTAAGGATGACCCTGAGTTCAAAGCGGTGGTCGATGAAGCGCTTGCTAATGTCTTTAGCTCAGGCGAAATTAATAGCATTTATGATAAGTGGTTCACCAACCCAATTCCGCCAAAAAATGTCAATCTAAACTTTGAGATGTCAGACAATCTAAAAGCTTTAATTGCCAACCCACACGATAGCGCACAGCCAAAAGAAGCAACCGCTCAGTAATGATTGTCCCTCAACATAGCTTGCTGACGCGCTCAGACTGCTGTTTATAAGTCTGGCGCGTTGGCTTTTTACTCATGGCTTGGAGAGACCATCATGAATTATAGCTGGAACTGGGGTGTGCTCTTTGAGCAAACCGGTATCGGTAATGAGCTTTACTTGCATTGGATGGTGACTGGTCTTGGCTGGCTGCTATTAATTGGCAGTATCGCTTGGGCGATTGCCATGGTGATTGGTACGGTTTTGGGTATCATGCGTACCTTGCCAAACAAGGGTGCGCGTGCTATTGGCACCGCTTATGTGACTTTTTTTCGTAATATTCCTCTTCTCGTACAATTATTCTTTTGGTTTTATATCGCCCCCGGTTGGCTGACGCCTGCGCTACAAGAGTGGTGGTATAAAGACTTATCGCCCAATACCTCAGCCATGCTGTCCGCCAGTATTGGTTTGGGACTATTTACTGCCGCTCGTATCGTTGAACAGGTGCGTACCGGTATCGAGTCCTTACCTGAAGGGCAAGTCAATGCCGCCTATGCGCTGGGCTTTACAATTCCGCAGGCGTATAAAGAAGTGCTACTACCGCAGGCATTTCGTGTTATTTTGCCACCGCTAAGCTCGGAGCTCACCAACTGCTTTAAAAATGCGTCGGTAGCGTCGCTTGTTGGGGTGATGGAGCTGATTAGCCAAACCAAAACCATCAGTGAATATACCCAAAACAGCCTCGAGATTTACACTTATGCGACCATTATTTATCTGGTCTTTAATCTATCGCTCATTGCCATTATGGGATTGATTGAGCGTAAATTACGAGTACCTGGGCTGATTGCAGGGAGTCAAAAATGAATATGATGACCGAACTTGCAACGGCGTATCCGGGCTTGATGGGCGGTATGCTGACCACCTTAAAAGTATTGTTTCTCGCTATCTTAGGCGGTATTAGCTTAGGCACGGTATTGGCTTTAATGCGCTTGTCCGGCATCAAAGCGCTAGAAATTCCTGCTAAATTATACGTCAATTACTTTCGTTCTGTGCCGTTACTGCTGGTACTGCTATGGTTTTATTTTGCCGTACCGATGATGTACTTTTGGATAGCCGGTAAATACCTACAACTCGATACCGCGTTTACCTCGTGTGTTGTCGCCTTTATGATGTTTGAAGCGGCATATTTCTCAGAGGTGGTGCGCGCAGGTATTCAATCTATCGGTAGTGGGCAGGTGAATGCAGCAAAAGCACTTGGCATGACCTATGGGCAAACCATGCGTTTGGTGATTTTGCCGCAAGCCTTTCGCAAAATGCTACCGCTGATTTTGCAGCAATGTATTATTTTATTCCAAGATACGACATTGGTTTTTGCTATTGGGTTGACGGATTTTTTCCGCGCCGCTTACGTCCGTGGTGAGCTGATGGGCTTACTGACCCCTTATATTTTAGGTGCGGGAGCTGTTTATTTTATTATCAGCCTAAGCGCGTCTATCGGTGTGCAGCAATTGCAAAAACGCTTGAGGTTTTAAGGTAAATTTGGCGCAGTACTGTCATAGTAAAATGTGATTTAATAATGATGAAAATAATGTGGTTAGGAGCCAGTGATGAATGAGTCAGTGATAAATGAGCCAGGGATAAATAATGCTGACACCTATATAAATGAATTTGGCGGACTGGTCACCGATAATGGGCATGCGAGCGCCGAGATAGTCATCAAAATGACTGACGTTAGCAAATGGTACGGCGACTTTCAGGTGCTAACTGACTGTACTGCTCACGTGCATAAAGGCGATGTGGTGGTGGTTTGCGGCCCATCGGGCAGTGGCAAATCGACCCTCATTAAAACTGTTAATGGGCTTGAGCCGTTTCAAAAGGGCGATATCATGGTCAATGGTATCTCGGTTGGCGCGGCAAAAACCAATTTACCCAAACTGCGTAGTAGCGTCGGAATGGTGTTTCAGCATTTTGAGCTGTTTCCGCATCTGACCATTATTGATAACTTAACGGTCGCACAAATCAAAGTGTTGGGCCGTAAAGAAGACGACGCTAAGAAAAAAGGCATGGCCTATCTTGACCGTGTGGGCTTAAGTGCGCAATCACCAAAATACCCTGCCGAGCTATCAGGTGGTCAGCAGCAGCGCGTAGCGATTGCCCGTGCTTTGGCGATGGATCCAGTGGCCATGTTATTTGATGAACCAACTTCTGCGCTTGACCCAGAGATGATTCAAGAGGTGCTTGATGTGATGGTCGAGCTGACTCGTGATGGTATGACCATGATGTGCGTAACCCATGAGATGGGCTTTGCCAGTCAGGTGGCCAATCGGATTATTTTTATGGATGAAGGGCATATCGTCGAAAACTGTAGCAAAGATGAGTTTTTTGAAGGCGCAAAAAGTGAGCGCGCGCAGCTGTTCTTATCAAAGATTCTCAATCATTAAAACTAAGCACTGTGTTTTAAGTGTTTGTCAAAGCGTCTATACATAGGCGCTTTTTTTGTGTTTTAAAATGCCGATAAATTGATACAGATAAGCGCAATACGAATATAAATGACTCTGCGAGCGAATAGGTGAGTGCATGGCTGTTTACTGATACAATAGCGGTCAATATGTTAAAAATTAAAATAATTCATAAACGATATTGGAGCGAATATGAGTGTAGAAAATCAATCGGCAGGCATTGTTATTATTGGTGCAGGATTGGCAGGTTGGCACGTTGTCGATGCCATTCGCGCAAAAGATAAAGACATTCCCATTACCTTAATCACGACTGATAATGGCGACCGTTATCATAAACCCATGCTAACGATGGCAATTAGTCAGCAAAAAAATGCCGCGGACTTGGTACGAGCGACCGGTAGCGATGCGGCAGAGGCGGCAAATATCAATTTGCTTGCCAATACGCAAGTAACCGATATCGACCCTGCTAGCCAAACGGTACAGCTTATCTCGGCGCTACGCTCGGACCCTGTGTACACCAATTACGCTACTATTAGCTATGACAAACTGGTGCTGGCAATGGGCGCGCATCCTATTTTTCCAAAAAGTCTGCCTGAAGATTTGGTTTGGCATGTCAACCATATCGAGCGTTTTGGACAGCTGCAAGAAAAGCTTGCAGCGGGCAGTCAGCGTGTTGCTATCGTTGGCGCTGGTATGGTCGGGACGGAAATCGCTGAGGATTTACTAAAAGCGGGGCATGAAGTGACGTTGATTGATTTAAATAACGCGCCGCTCTCGCAAATGCTACCGCCACAAGCGACCGCACGTATTGCCAAAGCAGTACAATCGCAAGGGATTCACTTTTTAGGCGGTTATCAAGTGTCCAATGTCAGGCGTCATGATGACGGCACATTGCAAGTCAGCTATGCGCCAGTATCAGCTACCGATAGCGACACGGCGCAGCAGCCAAAGCCGTTAATCGTTGATCATGTGATTGCCAGTACGGGCTTGACGGTTGATGATAAATTACCAACCGCTGCTGGGGTTGAGTTCAATCGCCGCACCGGTATTGTGGTTGATGCCACCACATTACGTACGCATGCGTCGAATGTGTATGCGATTGGCGATTGTATGTCCATCAACGGCGTCGCCTGCCGCTATGTCGCGCCCCTACGTGCGCAGGCAGCGACGATTGCTGACGATATCTTGGGTCACGAGCACAGCGGTTATGATCATAAACCGCCGATGATTCGCTTAAAAAATAAAGCTATTTCGGTGATGGTCACTGGCGTACCGCAGGCTGCTGGTAATTGGCAAATAACCACTGAAACCGATGATGAACTTGTTATGGACTTGCTTGATGATAGCAATGCCGTCACTGCGACGGTAACGATTAAAGCGCCGCCAATGGTTAAATCTTAATCAAAGATAAATTGTTGCAAGTTTAACTTTTAGCTTTAATTTCTAGTCTTAATTTTTCTCAAGAGCCAGCTGTGTAACAAATACATAGCTGGCTTTTTTACCTATAATAATCGCGTGATTTTATGCTATCTTTTACTGGGCTAATATTTTTAGCGACTAATTTAAATGATACATATTGTATTACTATGATTGACAGCCTTTGATTTAAGGCGGTATAGTAGCTCATGCTTGTTAAGACCTGTTCAAGGAAAAAAGAATGGGTAACAAGCAAACTATCAGCACCATTCATAAGAGCTGTAAAAAGTAAAACGAAAGGACTCGTTATGACTCAAGTTTCTGACTTCGATAGCATTCTAAATAATATTCCCACCGTAAATATGGGCGCGCGCTCGGCAAATGCGCCGCTTACTCAAAGCTATGATAAAGGCCCTGATGTACCGCTGATTGAGGCGACCATCGGCGATTTTTTTGATGCGATTGTCTCCAAATATCCGGAGCGTGAAGCGCTGGTCGTCCGTCATCAAAATATCCGCTGGACATATCGTGAGCTGCAACAGCAGGTTAATCAGCTGGCTAGCAGCATGATTGAAATGGGGCTTGAGATTGGTGACCGCATCGGTATTTGGTCGCATAACAATGCCGAATGGCTGCTCATGCAATTGGCGACCGCAAAAGTCGGTGTTATCCTCGTTAATATCAACCCCGCCTACCGTACCTTTGAGCTGCAATATGCGTTAAATAAACTCGGCTGCTCAGCCTTGGTATTGATGCGCCACTTTAAAAGCAGCGATTACGCGCAGTTAATCCGTGAGCTGTGTCCTGAAATTTATCATAAAGACTATACCCAGCTGGATTTGGTCGAGATTCCAACCATTGAGCGCATCATTTGGATTGACGAGCCAGACTCTGATGAAGAGTTTAACTTTATGCAAAAGTTCTCGGCATGGATGGCGGAAGGCGATGCCAATGATCCACGCGTCGCCGAGCGTCAAGCCCAGCTTAAAAACACCGATGCGATTAACGTGCAGTTTACCAGTGGTACGACTGGCACGCCAAAAGGCGCGACCCTAAGCCACCGCAATATTTTAAATAACGGCTATTTTATCGGTGAGGCCATGAATCTCACTGAGGAAGACAGACTGTGTATTCCCGTGCCACTATATCATTGCTTTGGTATGGTGCTTGGCAACTTAGCGATTTTGACCCATGGCGGTTGTATTATTTATCCGAACGATGGTTTTGAGCCATTGTCCGTCTTGCAAGCGGTTGAAGAAGAGAAATGTACGGCTTTGCATGGCGTACCGACGATGTTTATCGCTGAGCTTGACCATCCTGAATTTGATAAATTTGATTTATCGACCTTGCGGACTGGCATTATGGCCGGCTCTAGCTGTCCGATTGAAGTCATGCGCCGCGTCATTGATAAGATGCATATGAAAGAGGTCACCATTGCTTATGGGATGACCGAAACCAGTCCGGTTTCTTGTCAGACCAATGAGCATACGCCGCTTGAGAAACAAGTATCGACGGTCGGGCTTGTACAGCCTGCGCTTGAAGTCAAAGTCGTCGATACCGAAACGGGCGAGATTGTACCTTTAGGGGAAACCGGCGAGCTGCTAACACGTGGTTATTCGGTAATGAAAGGTTATTGGGGCAGCCGTTTTAAAACCCGCGAAGCGATACAAGATGGCTGGATGCATACCGGTGATTTGGCGACCATGGATGAGGACGGCTATGTCAAAATCGTTGGCCGTAGTAAAGATATGGTCATTCGCGGCGGTGAAAATATCTATCCTGTCGAGATTGAAAACTATCTGTATCGCCATCCGAAAATTCGTGACGTCCAAGTCGTCGGTATCCCAGATAAGCGTTATGGAGAAGTGCTTGCTGCTTTGATTATATCAAAAGAGCCGGGCTGCCTAACCGAAGAAGAAGTGCGCAAGTTCTGTAGCGAGCATATCGCTCATTATAAAGTGCCGACTTACTATCGCTTTGTGACTGAATACCCGATGACCATCACCGGTAAAATCCAAAAGTATAAAATTATCGAACAGATGAAGGCAGAACTGGGTTTAGAGTAGTCACGAAAATACGTTAAGATTTTAACAAGTTATTGAATAATAAACACAAGTATAAAAAGGGATATCATGAGCGCTATCATAACCAGTAAACTGAGTCCGAACGCCAGCGATTTTCAGCAAAACCGCGCCGCTATGCAAGAGATAGTCGACGACTTATATCTGCACCTGCGTAAAGTCGCCCAAGGCGGTTCAGAGCGCGCGCGTGCTAAGCATTTAGCGCGTGGCAAGCTGCTACCTCGTGAGCGTGTTGAGCGCTTGCTGGATGTCGGTACGCCATTTTTAGAAGTCGCGCCCATGGCAGCCCATGATATGTATGGCGAAGAGATTCCAGCGGCTGGGGTGATTGCGGGTATCGGCCGCATTAACGGCACCGAGTGTATGATTGTCTGTAATGACGCCACGGTAAAAGGCGGCACTTATTATCCGATGACGGTCAAAAAGCATCTGCGTGCGCAAGAGATTGCCCAAGAAAATAACTTACCTTGTGTATATTTGGTGGATTCAGGCGGCGCAAACTTGCCCAATCAAGATGAAGTGTTCCCTGATAAAGATGACTTTGGCCGTATCTTTTTTAATCAAGCCAATCTAAGTGCGGCCGGTATTCCGCAAATCGCCGTGGTGATGGGTAGCTGTACCGCAGGCGGTGCTTATGTGCCAGCGATGAGTGACGAATCTATTATTGTCAAAGACCAAGGCACCATCTTCTTAGGTGGTCCGCCACTGGTAAAAGCGGCGACGGGTGAAGAGGTCACGGCTGAAGACTTAGGCGGCGGCGATGTGCATACGCGTCTGTCAGGCGTGGTTGATCACTTGGCACAAAATGATACGCATGCATTATCGATTGCTCGTAACATTGTCAGTCATCTTAACCGTCCTGCCAAGCAAATCCCCAATCAAATCAAACCGCGTCCACCGCGTTACGATGCCAAAGAGCTATATGGCGTCATTCCAACCGATAAGCGCAAACCTTTTGATATCAAAGAAATCATCGCTCGTATCGTCGATAATAGTGAGTTTGATGAGTTTAAAGCGCGTTTTGGTACCACGCTGGTTTGCGGTTTTGCCCATATCGAAGGTATGCCAGTTGGCATCATCGCCAATAATGGCATCCTGTTTAGTGAGTCGGCACAAAAAGGCACGCACTTCATTGAGCTGTGCTGTAAGCGTAAAATCCCATTGGTATTTTTGCAAAATATTACCGGCTTTATGGTCGGGCGTAAATATGAAAACGAAGGCATCGCCCGTCATGGTGCCAAGATGGTGATGGCAGTGGCTAACGCCAAAGTGCCGAAATTCACCGTTATCGTTGGCGGCTCATTCGGTGCTGGTAACTACGGCATGTGCGGCCGTGCTTATAGTCCTCGCTTTTTATGGATGTGGCCAAATGCGCGTATCTCAGTGATGGGCGGTGAGCAAGCGGCCTCGGTACTGGCAACCGTCAAGCGTGATAATTTCGATCGCAAAGGCGAAGAATGGAGTAGCGAGGACGAAGCGGCATTTAAAGCGCCGATTCTTGAGATGTACGAAAAACAAGGTCATCCCTACTATGCAACGGCGCGTCTTTGGGATGATGGGGTGATTGACCCTGCCGATACGCGTCATGTACTAGCACTAGGGCTAAGCGCTGCCTATAACGCACCGATTGAAGAGACGACCTTTGGTGTTTTTAGAATGTAATATTAAATGGAATATGGGCAAGCATTTCACGTATATAAAAAATAGAGAAGGTTATGCGAAAAAATCTGAATAATTATAAAAGCCTACTGGTCGAAATTGAACAGCACGTCGCGACGGTGATATTAAACCGTCCTGAGATACGTAACGCCTTTAACGATGAAATGATTGCCGAGTTGACTGAAGCTTTTACCACGCTTGCTACTGATGATAATGTGCGTGTCATTGTCTTAGCAGCTGCAGGCAAAGCATTCTGTGCGGGCGCTGATCTCAATTGGATGCGGGCGATGGCAGATTATAGCTATGAAGAAAATCTAGCCGATGCCGATAAGTTGGCGCAAATGCTCAAAACTATCTATGAATGCCCTA
The DNA here is from genome assembly GCF_002377905.1 of Psychrobacter sp. UBA3483. Taxonomy (GTDB): domain Bacteria; phylum Pseudomonadota; class Gammaproteobacteria; order Pseudomonadales; family Moraxellaceae; genus Psychrobacter. The sequence continues at coordinate 70,377 of NZ_DFQS01000019.1, forward strand.
AGCCAACCGTTGCTGCTATTCAAGGGGATGTTTATGCAGGCGGTATGGGCTTAGTTGCCGTCTGTGATGTGGCCATCGCGGTTAAAATTGCCAATTTTTGCTTAAGCGAAGTGCGTTTAGGACTGGCGCCTGCCACCATTAGCCCTTATGTGATAAAAGCATTGGGCGCACGAGCCTCACAGCGTTATTTCTTAAGTGCAGAAGTGTTCGATGCCAAAAAGGCGCGGCAGCTTGGCTTTATCCATGAGCGCGTCAGCGAAGAATCACTTGACGATGCGGTCGCAGCATTCTGCGATAAAGTGGTTAAAAACAGCCCCGAGGCGGTTAAGACCTGCAAGCGTTTATTGCATGAAGTCGCGGGTGCACCGATTACCGATAAGCTAATTGCTGACACCGTCAAAGGTATTGCTGATATTCGCTCATCAGAGCAAGGTAAGGAAGGCGTGCAAGCCTTTTTGCAAAAGCGCAAGCCTGATTGGTTGACTGCAGATTAGTAGTAAAAAACGATAGTCAAGCCGATAAATAAAAACGATAAGTTACAGGGATAGTTATGTTTTCTAAAATTCTAATTGCCAACCGTGGTGAAATTGCCTGCCGTGTTGCCGCGACTGCCAAGCGCATGGGTATCCGTACCGTCGCTGTTTATTCTGATGCTGACCGTGAGGCCAAGCATGTCGCTGTCTGTGATGAAGCGGTTTATTTGGGTGGTTCATCCCCCAAAGACAGCTACCTAAAAGGCGATGCTATCATTGCGATTGCTCTCGATGTTGGTGCAGAAGCAATCCATCCGGGCTATGGCTTTTTAAGTGAAAATGCGGATTTTGCGCAGGCCTGTCAAGATGCTGGTCTGGTCTTTATTGGTCCATCGGCGGACGCTATTCGGGCGATGGGCGGTAAATCTGAATCCAAGCGCTTGATGGAGTCGGCTGGCGTACCATTGATACCAGGTTACCATGGTGAAAACCAAGAAGCAGAATTCTTGCAGCAGCAAGCAGACAGCATTGGCTATCCGGTACTGATTAAAGCCAGTGCAGGTGGTGGCGGTAAAGGTATGCGTATCGTTGAAGAGAGTAGCGACTTTATTGATTTATTAGACTCATGTCGCCGCGAAGCCATTACCAGCTTTGGGAATGATCAAGTATTGGTCGAAAAGTACGCCCTAAAACCACGCCATATCGAGATTCAAGTATTTGGCGATACGCATGGTAATTATGTGCATTTGTTTGAGCGAGATTGCTCGGTACAGCGCCGCCATCAAAAGGTATTAGAGGAAGCACCAGCACCCGGTGTTGACGCTGCCATGCGTGAAGCGATGGGAACAGCAGCTATCGAAGCGGCGCGTGCGGTTAATTATTTTGGTGCAGGCACGGTTGAGTTTATCGTGGAGCAGCGCGAAGGCACGATGAATTTTTATTTTATGGAGATGAATACCCGCCTGCAAGTGGAGCATCCGGTTAGTGAAGCGATTTCGGGTGTCGATTTGGTCGAATGGCAATTGTTGGTCGCAGCAGGTAAACCATTACCGAAAAAGCAAGACGAGCTGGTGATTAATGGGCATGCGATCGAAGCGCGTATCTGCGCTGAAAATCCTGATAATGGCTTTTTGCCAGCAACGGGTACTTTATTTACCTATCAAAAGCCTGAGCACAGCACCTTTGTTATTAATAAAAGCGGTACCGATGTGCGTATTGATGATGGCGTACGCGAGGGCGATGTGATTAGCCCGTTCTATGATTCTATGATTGCAAAGCTGATCGTGCATGCACCAACGCGTGAGCAAGCATTGGCAAAGCTCGACCGCGCACTCGCTCAAACGCGTATCGTTGGTTTGCCAAATAACGTGGCGTTTTTGCGCTATATATTGAATACTGAGTCGTTTAGCCAAGCCAATTTGGATACGGCGCTTATCGAGCGTGAGGCGGATGAGCTGTTTAATCAGCATCCGCTTGATTTATCGACACTCGTCGTGACTGCTATTACGCAGCAACTTACCAGTGAAAGCGCAGCACAAGACACAACTATTGATCCATTCAGTAAGCCGACTGGTTTCCGTGCTTATAGCGATTACACACGCTCGTTTAGCTTGGTTTATGATGAGCAGGCGTACCAAGCGCGTATTAGCAACTGGCACAATGCAAATAGTTCGGATAGTAAAAAAGGTGCCGAAAATACCAGCAGCTTTACGTTGATCATTGAAAAAGAGGTCGCGAGTAACGATACTCAAGATAATGTCAATGTAGCCGCTCAGACAGAAAGTGTTTATGAAGGTGAAGTCAGCTACGCTAGCAGTGATGCACACAATCATACTTTATGGCTAGAAGGTGCACGTATTAGCGCTCAAAGTTGGGTACATAATGAGACCGTTTATGTGTTCACCGATAGCGGTCGAGATGAGATTACGCTGATTGATATCATGGCACATGTCGGTGAAGAGACTGCTGCTGTCGGTAGCTTGAAATCACCGATGCCAGGACAGGTCGTTGCCTTTAAAGTGGCCGTTGGCGATAACGTAAAAAAGGGCGACCCACTTGCCGTTATCGAAGCGATGAAAATCGAACATACCATTACCGCACCAACTGACGGCGTGGTGGCAGAATTGTTATTTGCGGCGGGTGATTCGGTTGCTGATGGTGATGAGTTACTGCGTATTGACACGGAAGCTAGCGAAGCTTAAGAGCCGAAGTATTAGAACAATGAAAGGATAATAACCATGAGCCATTCGTACCCAGATCACGTCAGAATCGTTGATGTTAGCCCGCGTGATGGCTTGCAAAACGAGTCCATGACGGTGCCAACTCAGGTTAAGCAAGCGTTGATCGACGACTTAATTGCAGCAGGCGTGAAAAAGCTTGAGGTGACCAGCTTTGTCTCACCAAAATGGGTGCCGCAAATGGGCGACAATAGCGCGCTGCTCGAAGCACTTGCCCCCACCCGTCATGATGAGGTTTGTTACTCGGTACTGGTGCCAAATATGCGCGGTTTTGACAATGCCATCGTGCATTGCCCCGATGAAATCGTTATCTTTGGCTCAGCCAGTGAAACCTTTAGCCAAAAAAACATCAATTGCAGTATCGATGAGAGCATCGAGCGTTTTGCGCCCGTTGCTGCTGCGGCAAAAGCGCAGGGCATCAAAGTGCGCGGCGTCATCTCTTGCACAGTCGGTTGCCCTTATGAAGGTGAGATTGCTCCTAGCCAAGTGGCGTATGTCACTAAGCGTTTGGTTGAGATTGGCGCTGAGCAGATTGGTATCGCTGATACCATTGGTGTTGGTACGCCATTAAAAGTACAGCGTGCGCTACAAGCTGCATTAGAATACACTGATATTAGCATGCTATCAGGGCATTTCCATGATACTTATGGTCAAGCCGTCAGTAATACGTTAGCCGCCTTGCAGATGGGCGTCAGTGAATTTGATACCTCCGTCGCTGGGCTTGGCGGTTGTCCGTATGCCAAAGGTGCAACCGGCAATGTCGCCACCGAAGACGTCGTTTATATGCTGCACGGTATGGGCATCCACACGGGTATTGATTTGGATAAATTGGTGGTAGCTGGCGAGCGTATCAGTGAATTCTTGGGTCGGCGCAATGGTTCAAGCGTGGCACGTGCGCTGATTAATAAACGTCAGTCTTAACTAAAAAATAAAGCCAGTCATAAGCTAAATGAACAGAAATAAATGAATAGATAGCTGGTATAAATTTTTTGAAGCCTCTGGAGTGACGCAGTCGCACAGCAAGCGATAAAAATTTTTACCAGCTATATGGTCTCTTTTTAAATGGATCTAAATTTTTAAGATTTAAAACTTTTATATACAAGGAATGGCTATGAGTTTACCTGGATTAAATTTTCAGCTTGGCGAAGATATTGATGCATTACGTGATGTGGTGCAGCAGTTTGCGGCAAAAGAAATTGCCCCGCGTGCAAGCGAAATCGACAGCAGCGATGAGTTCCCAATGGATTTATGGCAAAAAATGGGCGAGCTCGGTCTGCATGGTATTACCGTTCCTGAAGAGTACGGCGGATCTGACATGGGTTACGTCGCGCATATGGTGGCGATGGAAGAGATTAGCCGGGCTTCTGCCTCTGTAGCACTGAGCTATGGCGCGCATTCAAACCTGTGTATCAACCAAATCAAACGTAATGGCTCAGAGGAACAAAAGCAAAAATATCTGCCCAAGCTCATCAGTGGTGAATTCGTCGGCGCACTCGCCATGAGTGAAACGGGTGCTGGCTCAGACGTGGTTAGCATGAAGCTCAAAGCCGAAGAAAAAGGCGGTTATTATGTGCTAAATGGCAGCAAAATGTGGATTACCAATGGTCCTGATGCTGACGTAATGGTGGTTTATGCCAAAACCAGTCCAGAGCTAGGTGCCAAAGGCATGACGGCCTTTATCGTTGAAAAAGGCATGAAAGGCTTTGGTACGGCGCAAAAGCTCGACAAACTGGGCATGCGCGGTAGTCATACTGGTGAGATGACTTTTGATAATGTTGAAGTGCCCAAAGAAAATATCTTGGGCGGCGTTGGTGAAGGCGTCAAAGTGCTGATGAGTGGTCTTGATTATGAGCGCGCGGTATTGGCCGCAGGTCCTATCGGTATCATGCAAGCGGTGATGGACAACGTCGTCCCTTATATCCATGACCGTAAGCAATTTGGGCAAGCGATTGGTGAGTTCCAGCTTATCCAAGGTAAAGTCGCCGATATGTATACCATCCTACAGGCGGGGCGTAGCTTCTTATATACGGTCGGTAAAAATCTCGATATGCTCGATCAACGCGGCGCCGGTCATAGCCGAGAAGTGCGCAAAGATTGTGCCAGTGTGATTTTATGGTGTGCCGAAAAAGCCACGTGGATGGCAGGCGAGGGCATTCAAATCTTTGGTGGCAATGGCTATACCAATGAGTATCCACTCGGCCGTTACTGGCGTGATGCCAAGCTGTATGAGATTGGCGCGGGTACCAGTGAGATTCGCCGGATGCTAATCGGTCGTGAGCTATTTAACGAGACTAAGTAGAGATTATAGAATGTTCTTTATATACTAAACTCTTGCTCATGGGCTAATTTTTTCTTGCTTGCTGTTCGCAGGCGTGACAGAGGCTGCGAAAAAATCATCCCATGAGCACCTAACATCGTTTTTAAATCGAATAAACTAGAAATAAAAAAGCAGGTCGCTTAAAACGTCCTGCTTTTTTAATGTATAAAAATTATAACGCCCTAAGCCTGTTTACTATGGTCAAAATAACGCGCCAGACCATTTAATAATAAATCATCGCGCATACGCACCGAACGATTGATATGTTGCGCAATGATATGGGCATCACCGCCGGTCATGATGAGCTCAAAGTTTGGATAACGGTTACTGATTTCATTAATCGCGCCAACGATGGACAACATAATGCCGCGATGGACGGCGTCTTTTGTGTTGATACCGGGGCTCACGCTATCAAAAGTGCCATTAGAGATAGTAATTTGCTTGGTACCAGAAAATAACGACTCACGTTGCAGATAGATGCTAGGGAAAATATAACCGCCTAAGTGCTCAGCGTGATCAATCAAATCAATCGTCACCGCCGTACCGCAGCCAATCACACATTGACGTTTTTTCTTATCCACCGCACCCAGCATCTGTAGCCAGCGATCGCAGCCGAGCTGTTCGTCATTATAGGCGCTTTGCATCAAGGCATGCTCAGCATCGACGTGGACAAATTCAAACGGGATATTCAGACGGCTCAAGGTTTCAGACACTTTAATATTTAAGTCGTCGCCCAATACTGAGGAAATCCCAATGAAATCCGGCGCATAACGCGCAAAACGATCGGTTAGACCCATGAGCAGTTCGGCAGGCGCTTGCAAATGCTGCTTGGCATCGTGCGCGACTATCTGCCCGATATCATCGGTGAGCCAGTATTTAAGACGGGTATTGCCAAGATCTAACCAGAGCATAAAAATCCCTTTATATGGTGCTCGTTCAGTATGGTTTTTTAAATATGGTTTTCAAAGGTTTAAGCGTCACCAATCACATCAATACGACCGGTAAAAAGCGCAGAAATCTTACCGTTATATTCACGTAATTGCAAACATCCATGTGTATCAAGACCGCATGCATAACCGGTCAGCGTCTCGATATGACCATTATAATCTTGGGTGACGCGCAAGCGTAGCCCTGCCAATGCATCCATCGCGTCAAACTGCGCCAAAAAACTGTCCAAATAATAACGCTGCCCGGTTGGCTTCTCCAATCCTAAATACTCAAAGCGGGTCATCGCTGCTATTAAAGCTTCACTCATTTGCTGATAAAGCGTTTTTAGGTCTAGAAGTGGGATAGTCTGTGTTTTTGGCTCAAGCATGGCACAAATATCTCGTAAGCTAATCGCCTGATAACTCATGCCCTCGCAAGTTTGCGCGGTGAGCTTAGGCGTAGCCTGCACATTTAGACCCACGCCCATCACTATACCGACCAATTTCCCTGCTTTTGTTACGGGTTCTATTAAGATGCCAGCGAGTTTATTAAAGGGTAGGGTTTGTTTGGTAGACTCAAGCGACTTTAAAGCGGCGTTATTCAATTCAGTATGATTTTGATGAGAATATTGCTTTGAGTATTGGTGTGAATAAAAGCCCAAATCATTGGCCCATTTTACCCCGATTGCTGTCAATCCTTGCGCGCGCAATTGCTCGTTTAGCACTTGAATAACAGGCATTTTTGCCAATTCAACGCCGATAATCAGCGACAATAAACCGCTAATCGGCATGTGCACGGGATGATATAACGACAGGTAGACATTGCCACGTGGCGATTGCCACGAGCGCCCGTGTTGCCCGCGACCAGCGCTTTGGGTTTCTGCTGTTAGTAGGTGCATCTCGGCTGCATTTAGGCGGCCATGTTGCAGCGCTGTTATCAGCTCACTATTGGTCGAGCCACTACTCGCAAGGTGGCGATGGTTAAGCTTAGGTAAATGCTCAAGCTCTAATGACTCAAATGCATCAGAGGAATAGGCAGACAAAGAGTCAGATGATGAGTCAAATGGCGGCATAATAAGTTTCGTCGATGGGGTAAATTGGCGTAGGTAAACTTTGATATACTGAGCGATTGTTGCTCATTAATAATACAAAGCCGACAGCATAAAGGTCAGATTATGATTTGGCAAATGCGATTGAGCGTGTGATGTCCAAATGACTATAAGATTATACAATTATACGATTAGATGATTTTAATAAAAAAGACGCAGAATAAAAGGCCGATTTAATGATGTTATATGTGTGGTTTGTGATAGCGGGGGCGTTTGCGGGTGTCAGTGCGGGTTTATTTGGCGTTGGTGGCGGCATGATTATCGTGCCAGCATTGGTATGGATTTTCACCGCTTATCATTTTTCACCCGAAGTGGTCACCCATTTGGCGATTGGCACGTCACTTGCGACGATTGTGGTGACCTCTATCAGCTCTTTAACGGCACATAATAAGCGCGGCGGCGTACGCTGGGAAGTGTGGCGCAAAATGGCATTGGGTTTGGTCATCGGCAGTTTGGTCGGCGCCGGTATCGCCGATATGATTGACGGTAAGGTATTGCAAGCCATTATCGGTGTTGGCGCGTTATTGGTCGCTTTAAAGATGCTGTTTTTGTCTAATAAAGAACAATTGGGTAAGCCGTTACCGTCAGCTGGCATTCAATTTGGGGCAGGGACAGGCATTGGTCTAGCGTCATCTATTTTTGGGATTGGCGGCGGTAGTTTGACCGTGCCGTTTTTAAACTGGGCAGGATTGCCGATGAAACAATCGGTCGGTACGTCTGCTGCTTGCGGCTTACCGATTGCATTGGCAGGCGCGGCAGGCTTTGCCTGGTTCGGTCAAGACGTGGTCAATCTGCCTGAGGGCACGATAGGCTTTGTCCATATCACGGGCTTTTTATGCATATCTGTCGCTAGCTTTGCGATGGCAAAAGTTGGCGCCAAACTCGCCCATGTATTGCCCGCACAGACGCTGAAACGCGCTTTTGGCGTGCTGCTGTTATTTGCTGGCGGGCAGCTTTTGTTAAGCGGGATTGGGGTGATTTAATACTCTCAAATTTAAATAAAAATTAGCACGCCAATTTAGGAACAATTTTGAATGAAAGCAGCAGAAAAGTATCGCCGTGTATTTGGTTCAATTAGTCATCTAAAAGATGAAATACCATGGACGACTGGTTTATCCAATATGGTAGAGTTTTTAGTATGGGAGCCGCAACGTGTTCTTGGTATTAGCAAAAAGCAATATGTACGACAGATTATTGAATGGGCAATGGTTCCCGAGCTGAAAGATAAGAGTTTGCAAGAAATCGAGCAAGCTGTGAGTAAAGAATTGAATCAAAAAATGAGTGAGTCTGAGCAATTAGAGACTTATTCAACGCAAATGATAGGTATTTGTAATGCTAGGGAAGCGGTGCGTCGCGTAAAGTTCTTTTCTGAGGATTATCTAAATAAAGAGTTCGATATTTTTCTAAGTTTATGTAGTGATATTTATCTAAATTTATTTTATGGGCAATTCATCGAATTTGATCAAATAGGCTCATGGTCAACTCATGGCAATAGCGGCATCTTTGAATTTAGTACCGAACTAAAAGCTATGTTCATGGATAATTTATCTTATAATCATAAGGCAAATATACTGATTGCCAATGAATTGAAGCTTAATGGCAAGAAAAACCCTGACCAAATATTAAAGTACTGCTTAATGTATAAGTATTTATTAGAAATAGGCTTTATTGATAAAGGTGCAAAGTTTTTACTACTGTTTATCGGCGGCAGTGTGGTAAAGGGAGATAAGCAAAGTATGATTAATCAAGAAATAGCTATGTGTCAAAGCAAGCCGGAGAAATACCAACACTTATTACAGCCTGAGTTATTGAAATTAGCTGCTAGTTTAGAAGTTACTAGCATCTCTTGGCAGTCGCTGATTGAGTTTAATAATCATTATTTGAATGACAATGAGGCTTGCCAAGTCGAGCAAAAACTACTCAAGGGTTTCAATCAAAGCCTTCAATCAAAATCGTTTATGCACTTATGACTATAATTCTAAAGCTACCACGACTTTAGATGAAATAGCTGCTTATTTGTTATCAATCGCATCAAGCCCCAAACGTATCCACTTTCTGGCGAGCTCATCATGGTCGCTGAGCATACTCCACAGCGCATCTTCACTAAAGATTGAGTGCGCTTTACCTGAGTGCTCAATGGGCAGATCCGCTTCACGATCTGTCATCCATTGCGGATTAAGATAATACTCTTTCAACTCATTTTGCAAGGCTTCAGCGCGCACAAACTGCTGCTGCGCCTCAAGCTGCTGACGATGCAGCTCACACCATTCTTCATATTTTTGTTGTAGTTCTTGCGGATCGTATTTATCAAAATTGTCTTTAGTCATTGTCATCGCCTTAATTTTTATTTTTTAGATGAATTATGTAGATTCTCAGCCCTATTATAGCATCCTTCACAAACCCTAAAAACTCGTCACAATTTGCGGTAGAATAGCCGCCTGTTTTTGCTAAGTTTATCGATATTTCATGCGCCTAAAATCTCTCAAGCTGGCAGGCTTTAAATCCTTTGCCAATCCAACCACTTTTACCTTCCGTCATGGTATCACCGCCATTGTCGGGCCAAACGGCTGCGGTAAATCCAACGTCATTGATGCCATTCGCTGGGTATTGGGCGAAACTTCCGCCAAGCAATTACGCGGCGGGGCGATGAGTGATGTCATCTTTGCTGGCACCCAAGATAAAGCAGCCAAAAGTGTCGCCAGCGTTGAGCTGACTTTTGAGCATACGCAAGATGAGCAGACGGGGATTCGCCATGAGTTTAATCTCTATCACGAGCTGTCCGTCCGCCGACAGGTAAATTTGGATGGGCGCTCAGACTATTTTATCAATGGCACGCGCTGTCGTCGCCGTGATGTGGTCGATGTGTTCTTGGGCACAGGGCTTGGCGCGCGTAGTTATGCGGTCATCGAGCAGGGGATGATTGGGCGTATTGTTGAGTCTAGCCCGTTGCAGCTACGCGAATTTATCGAAGAAGCGGCTGGCGTTTCTCGCTATCAAGCGCGCCGTGAAGAAACGCAAAAAAAGTTAGAGAAAACGCAGGACAATTTAGCACGTCTGCGCGATATGCAAAGCGAGCTGGTCAGCCAACAAAAGCGCCTGTCTAAACAAGCGGCCAGTGCTGAGCGTTATGAAGAGCTGGCATTAACGCTTGCTGATATCAAGCAACAGCTTGCTATTCAACAGCTTTATCAAGCAAAGCATAGTCAGCAGCAGCAAAAAATCGCTCATGAGCGCAGTGCTAATGAAGTTGCCGTTTTACAAGCCAGTTATGACGCGCTAAAAGCCAAACAAGATAAGCTTGCGGCGCATATTAATCAAGAACAGTGGCTAAAAGACGATGCGCAAAGCAGCCATTATCAGCAGCAGCTAAGCTATCAACAAGCGGAGCATGAGTTTAGTGACGCAAAATCACAGTTAAACGCTATCGCCCAGCAACTTACCAGTTTAGAGCAGCAGCGTCAGCAAGCGGTGAGCGAGATTGAGCGCTTAAAAACCGAGCAAGCCGAGCAGCAAAATGTACTAGAAGAGTTGCGCCCACAGCTAATTGAGCTAACCAATAAACGCGAAATGCATAAACGCAACGAGCAGCCCTTACAGCGCGCCTATCATGACGCGCAAAATCAGCTATCCCGCCTGCAAGATAATGCTCGTACGCTTGAGCAGCAGCAAGCCATTAATAATCAAGCGCAAAAACGCCAGCAGCAAAACCATGAGAAATGGCAGCGCCGCCAACAAAGTTGGCAAAATCTCTGGCAGCAGCTACAACGGTCGCTAGCACCTATTGATATTGTTGATGGACGTGAGAAAGGTAATTCGAGCAATTTACAGCAGACGTTAAATGCACAAGTGACTGAGCTCAATAAACAGCTGCAACAGATTGGGCGCCAACAAGACAGTATCGATGAGCGTCTGTCTGAGCTACAACCGCAAGCGCATGAGTTGCAGCGGAGCTTAAACAAGCAGCAGCGCGAGTTAGGCGAGGATGAAAAACGTCATGCGGTACTGGCAGGCGAGTACGATACCCTGCATCAAATATTGCATCCGAAACCGACAGCAAAACCCCAACAGCTTGCTAACGTAAAAACTGCTTTAGAAAGTGATATAGCCAAGGATTATAACGAATTGGCCATTACCACATTACGTGAGCAGATTGAGCTAAGTGCCAAAGGCCAACAGCACGCCGAGCTACTCGATAGCGTGTTAGCGTTGTGGCTCGATAGTCATGTGTTGGTTGCTAGCCAAGTGAGTAATGAGAAAGTTAATGACGACTCTCAAAAATCTAATAGCTTATGGCAAGCGCTTGAGCAGGAGTTAACAGCTGTATTTACTTATCAAGCTGCGCAAAACGGGGACGACAATTCAAAGAATAAATCGCGGATAGAAAATGGTCATAGTCTATGGCTATCTGCCAAGCAAAATGATGTAAAGACAAAGCCAATTGTTAGTGAGTTGCCAAGCACTTTGACTGATAAAGTATGGCCTTTATCACAGCTTATTATTGCCCCTAACTTAGCACTTTGGCAGCACTGTTATTTATATATCGCGCAACCTGAAATTAATACTCAGCAAAGGTTAGAAGATTTGACTGAGACTTTAAAAGTGTTGCCATCATCAGCTATTTTACTGACAGTTGATGGCTGGATTATCAGTCGTCAGGGTACGATTAATTTGAGCAAATTTGTTGGCGCGCAAAACGGTCAAAGTGAGAGCAATAATCAGTTTTTAAGCCAGCGTTTGCAGCAACGCAGCCGTTTACAAGCGTTAGAAGATTTGCTGGATGAGTGTGAAACTAAAATACAAGCCCAGCAAAAGGCGATTGCTAATAATCAACGCAACTATGATGCCCTAACGGTCAGCTTAGAGGAAACGCGAGCGCAAGCTGAGCAATTAACCCGCGATAAGCATCAATACCAGCAAGAGCTTACCACTAAGCGCGCCAATGCAGAACGCCTACAAGCGGACAGCCAACGCCTCAATGCTGATAAAGTTGCCCTTGAGCAGGAACAACAAGAATTAGAGCAAGAACAGCAGACCCTAACTCATGAGCAGCAGCATATCCAAAGTGAGATAGCAGCGCTAACGCCGCAAATAGCCGATGCGCGTTTATTAAGTCAGCAATTACAGTACGAGCGCAGTGAGCTAAATCGCGCGCGGCAGGTAGATGATGACGCCTGGCAAGCAATGCAGCTGCGTATTCAGCAGAGCGAGATGCGCTTAGAGCATAGTGCGAGTAGTCTTGCACGGGCAACCGAGCAATATGATAAATCGCTGCAAAGCGAGCAGAGTCTAAAAACGCGTCATGAGCAGCAGCAAGCTAAACTGCCAGCCTTGCAAGCAGCATTGCAGAGCGCACAGAAAGCGCGCGATGAGCAGCAGGCCGTATTAACCACACGCGAAACGGCATTAGCAGCGCTTAAAGAGGAATATAATCAGCAGCAGACCGAATTAGATACGCTACAAAATACTTTGCAAATTCAGCAAGGCGAGCTTGCCAATCTTGCGACAGAATTGGCACTCAGCGAAGCGCGTTTGGATGATGCCAGTAATCATACGCAAGAAGCGCTAGATGCTTATGATAAAGCCAGCCATAAATATCAAGCGCAATCAAAGATGTCGCAGCATCAGCATAAGCAACAAGTGATGAGCGTATCAAACTTATTGGCAGATTTTATCGCTCATGATCGACGTGTGCGTCCAGATAAAATCGCTGAACTGGAGTCCGAACGTACGAAACTTGAGCAGCAACTAAGCAAAATAGGCGCGGTCAATCTTGCCGCTGTAGCAGAGTTGGCAGAAGTTAATGAGCGCTTAGAGCCACTTGCGCAGCAAACAGCCGATATTGCCGCTAGTATGCAAACGCTGACGGAAGCGATTGCTTCGATTGATGAGACGACCAAGACGCTATTTATGCAGACGCTTGATGCGGTCAATAATGAGCTTGCCAATTTATTTGCTAAAGTCTTTGGCGGCGGGCAAGCAAGCTTAACCCTCAATACGGACGATATGCCTGCCAATGCGCCAAAGTCAGAGCAGTGGCGGGCCGGGCTAACGTTGATGGCACAGCCAAAGGGCAAACGCAATAGTCGCCTTGCGGTACTGTCAGGTGGCGAAAAAACATTGACCGCGCTAAGTTTAATTTTTGCCATATTTAAGCAGCATCCAGCGCCGTTTTGTGTGCTTGATGAAGTCGACGCGCCGCTTGATGACGCTAACGTCGCCCGTTTTACCAGCTTGATAAATGAGTTGGCAGATGATTTGCAGTTTATTTTTATCAGTCATAATAAGCTGACGATGCAGATTGCTGATGAGTTAAAAGGCGTCACCATGCCAAGCGCGGGGATCTCTACCTTGGTAAGTGTGTCGCTAGATGAAGCGGCAAGCTACCTTTCTGATTAAGAGTAGCCTAGTAGCAAAATAATTAATAACGACAAGTGATGGTCAGTGGTATAGTTAGGATTAGCATTTAAAGTCAGGCGAGTAGTCGGAAAATTAGTCAGCGAAGGCTTCAGAGCCAATGATAAACGCTGACTATATGGTGACGATATGCATTAGCCATGCTAGACTATTGCCATTTCTTCGCACTTGTACTCTCCCTTTTGTCATATATTAGGATGTATTTCTCATGACCGCTATCCAGTTTATCTTGATCGCCATTGCCGCATTTATCGTGCTTGCAGGGCTATTTATGGTCATTCGCAGCTTTAAACGGCGCAAAACTGCTGAGGCTGCCGCGGTCAATTATGATAAAAACGGTATACCCATTATTCCGCGTCATGAGCGCAATATCGTCGAGCAGCCAGACTTGGACGATACGGTGGCAGGCGAAACCAGTATCGCCCCTGATCGTAGTTATCTCAATGCCGTGGTCGAAGAAGAGCCATTGCCCCAATCTCATAGCAATGTCGATACCCAACTAACTGCTGCCCGCCACGATATTAATGACATTAATAATGATAGCGGCATGATAGATGACGCCGACTATGCACGCTGGCAAGAAGAGCAGCAGCGAGAAGACAACAGCGAGTTTACCGAAGCGGCTGAGCAGATGCATATCGAGCAAGAGCCGGACGCATTTTCAAGTCTTATGTCAGCGACGGACAGTTTGATGCCAGTCATTGATACCGCTGATGAGCCAAGCTTTGATAATAATAGCCCAATCCTCGATCAGCATCTCTCAGAGCCAGTTGATGAGGCGCAAAACGGTCCGTTAATCAATGCCAAAGACAATATCAATATCACTATCTTGCCGCATCAGTATCGCGACCGCCCAGCAGCGGTGATTCGTGGGCGTGATTTGCTAGCGTTGGTGGATAAATATGGTTTGCGTTACGGCGCGATGAATATGTTCCATCGCTATGAGCAAAAAGACGGCACCGGCATGCTGTGGTTTAGTATGATGGGCATTACTGATAGTGGTATCGCACCTTTTGACCCGCATAGCGTGGCAACCAATACTTACAATGGCGTGGTGCTATTTTTATCGTTGCCGCATCCGCAAGCGCTACGCAGCTTTGATAGTATGATGAGTATTGCCTATATGATGGCAAGCGATTTGGACGCCGTGATGCTCGATGAAGAAAACGACCCCATTACCCCAGAATATAAACAGCAATTGCGTAACCAAGTTCGCGATTATGAAGGGTAAAATCTGAATAGATAAACAGTTAAAATTATTCCTAAAGCATTTTAAAAGGCAAATAGCGCTTAACGTTATTTGCCTTTTTTAATTTTTAAGCTTTGATTGCAGAGCATTGCATTCGCCCGATTTTTTATAAACTTAGTTTTTAACAGAATGGGTTTTCTACAAAATCATATCCGACTAACCTGCAAACTTGTTATCATATCGGCATCTTGAATTGCAAAAAAAAGACGCCGACTATGACTGATCCTATTGTACCCACTGCTTCTAAGAATACTGCTGATACCCAATCTGCAGACAATGCTGCTGCCATCATTGCTCAAATGCGCACGTTCATTGATACTTTAAAAACGCATAATTATGCTTATTATGTGCTCGATAATCCGATTTTAGAAGACAGCGAATACGATCAGCTGCGGCGCTCTTTATTGGAACTTGAAGAAGCGTATCCTGATTTAAGACAGCCGGACAGTCCAATCAATCAAGTTGGCGACACGCCGCTGTCCGCCTTTACCCAAGTCAGACACGACGTACCCATGCTATCGCTTGGCAATGTCTTTGATTATGACGAGCTGCATGGCTTTATGCGCCGCGTCAATGATCGCCTCAATGATGCGCAGAAAAATCCTGAATACGAGATGGAGCTAAAGCTTGATGGCTTGGCGGTTTCACTCAAATACGAGTATGGAAAGTTTGTGCAAGCAGTGACACGCGGTGACGGGCAAACGGGCGAGGATATCACCCAAAATGCCAAAACCATTCGCAATCTGCCGCTTTGGCTTACTGCTGCAAGCGAGATTCCATTGTTAGAAGTACGCGGTGAAGTGCTGATGCCAAAAGCTGGTTTTGAGCGTCTCAATCGCTTAGCGGAAGAAAAGGGCGATAAAACCTTTGCCAATCCCCGTAATGCCGCTGCTGGTAGCTTACGTCAGCTTGACCCTGCTATTGCTGCTAGTCGTCCGCTGGCTTTTTATTGTTATTCAGTCAATCAAGGTCTACCTGAGAGCATCGATACTCAATCAGCCGCCTTGGCTTGGCTTGGTTACATAGGTTTTAGCGTCAGCGCGGTGAGAGTGGTGCAGAACCCTCGAGAAGCACAGGCCTATTATGAGTCGATGATTGCAACCCGTAGTCAGCTGCCGTTTGAAATTGATGGCATGGTCATCAAGGTTAATAACTTAGCATTGCAGCAGCAACTTGGTTTTTTATCGCGTGAGCCGCGCTGGGCAACCGCCTATAAATTCCCTGCCGAAACGGTGATGACGCGTCTAAATGATATCGAATGGCAAGTCGGACGCACCGGACAAATCACCCCAGTCGGCAAGCTCGAACCTGTCAAAGTCGGCGGCGTCACCGTTAGCAATGTCACCTTGCATAACTTTGGTGAAATTCAGCGCTTGGATGTGCGCGCAGGCGATATGGTCAGCGTGCACCGTGCAGGCGATGTCATCCCTAAAGTCACCCGCGTTTGGGTTGATCAACGTCCAGCAGATTCAGAGCCCGTTACATTGCCAGCGACCTGTCCTGTCTGCGACTCGCCTGTAGTGCTACCAGAAGATGAGGCCTTGGCGCGCTGTACCGGTGGTTTGTTTTGTCCCGCCCAGCAGACTGAAGCCCTCATTCATTTTGTCTCGCGTCGGGCGATGGATATCGATGGCTTAGGCGCAAGTTGGCTGATTAGCTTTTTTGAGCATGGCTTGGTCAAGACCGTCGCCGATATCTATCAGTTACATAAACATACGGACGAGCTGATTAATTTTGAAAAATTGGGCGAAAAATCGGTGCAAAACATCGTTAACGCTATCGAAGCCAGTAAACAGACGACGCTGGCACGCTTTATTTATGCGCTGGGTATTCGCGGTGTCGGTGAGACGACGGCGCAGAATTTGGCGCAGCAATTTGGCGACCTTGATCGCCTGATGGCAGCAGATATCGACAAGCTCCTACAAACGCCTGACGTCGGCGCGATCACCGCTGAGCTTATCCATGAATTCTTCCGTGCACCGCACAATATCGAAGTCATCACCGCATTACGCGAAGCAGGCGTGCATTGGGATAAGGTTGAACAGATAGTGTCAGAGGGATTGCCGCTTGATGGTCAAACGTGGGTCATTACGGGCGCGCTCGATAGTATGGCGCGCGATGAAGCCAAAGCCAAACTGCAAGCGCTCGGTGCCAAAGTTTCCGGTAGCATCTCGACAAAAACCACCGCGCTATTGGCAGGTGATAAAGCTGGCTCCAAACTGACCAAAGCAGAAAAATTGGGTGTGAAAGTGGTGGGTGAGGAAGAGTTTTTGGCGATGGTTGGAGAGTAGGAGAGAACTGTTAAAACAGAGACAGTAGGGTAAGCCTAGCGCACCCTACAAATTAAACTACTACTCCGCCATTTTTCCATGCGCCTTAACCTCACCCTTCTTCCTATCTGGCTGAATCACGATAGGTAATACCAATCCTTTCGCAAAGTCATCTGACAGCACATAATTATAGCGACTGGCAGCGACATCGGAAGTGGTATGAATAATAAGTTTTATCTCTTTATCATCGGTCAGCTCATGCGAAGTATAGGTTTCGCTAAGCTGATCGAGTACTTTTGAGAGGGCTTCATTGCTTGCCATACTTACGGTCAGATTGTGCTGAGCCGTGGCATTATCCACACCGAAATACTCCGCATAATCGCGCACATTTTGGCTATCAAGCGCAAACGGATATTCATAATTGGCAGGGTCAACAGCTTTTTCGCCGCTTGCGACCAGTGACCAGTCGATAGTATGCACGTCTGCCGCGTCAGATGTTTGCGTAGCAGAAGATTTAGCAGTGCTATCAGCATTGTTGGCGCTATTATCACAGCCTATTAGTGTCGCCAAGCCTAAACTAGTCATTATCATTATACTTATGAGGCGCTTAACCATCGAAGTATCCTTTTATTATTGATTATCATGCAATTGTTATCAGCGCTATTTTGCCAGTTTTCGCGTTGCTTCTCTAGCATAATAGAATAAAGCATTGGCGAGTACAGTTTTAAATTTGCGACCATAAAAAAACAGCCATCATTCGATGACTGTTTATATGATGCTAAGTTTAACAATGATAGGTTTATCATTATTAATGAACAATTAAACCAAAATCATTATCTGCCTATTTGACAGTTTACTTGGTATTCTTTACCGTTTGCCCATTTCATTGCAAGGATACCTTTATCGCCTTTCATATGCCACGCATAGACCACTTCTGGGTTTGACTCATTGACATAGCTTGCCGTATCACCTTGGACGCCACCATTTAAAATGATAGGTTGGTCTGCCCAGTTTACTTTAGGTAAAGTCGCATTTAGCATGACTTGTTTTTTATTGATTGATTGTTTTGCTAAGATTTTGCTGTCATCGGTACAAGTATAAGGGGCGGGCGCCATACGGTCATAGGCGACATCAGTCACGCTTTCTGACGCGGGGGTCTTGTTTGGTGTAGTAGGTGCGGTGGTCGCACAGGCACTAAGTAACGCTAGAGCAGGTAAGGCAACAGCAACTTTGGTTAGGGTATTCATGGCATTCTCCAAAAATGTAAAATTAGCAGGTATTTTTTGACTATGCTTTTTCTAATCATGCGCTTTTTAACGGCGCCTTATGCATATAGCGCCTATGTTAACGAAAAGACTTTCTAGAGAATGTTAGAAATTGTTTGTTACATGTTCGTTAAGTTACTTAAACACTGATTAATGTAACGCTGTCCTTAATAGCCTTTGTAAAATAACTATAGTGAGTGAAAAGTAATGTTAATACATCACACACTGCTGATATCAATTTTTCTTGCTTGCTGTGGCTGCGCAGACAGAGGTTACAAAAAATTGATATCAGTAATACCGTCGCGTTTTTAGGATATTTTGACTATAAGCTCAAACAGTTATTTAGAAAAGCCAATGTATTCAATGGCCAAGACATAAAAAAGCGCCTATCGACGGCTGAGCCGATAGGCGCTTTAATTGGGGCATGGTTAAGACAAAAAAACGTTAACAGCTGCTTAATTACTTCGTATGAAACTATTTAGTTTTGCGCGGTGGCAGACCTGTATGCTGAGTTTGGAAGTTGCCTTTACTGACTTTTTTGTGATTTTTGCTCGATGCGCTTTTACCCGAGGTGTTTTTTGCAGCGTTAGGACTATTGTTGCTGCGTTTCACCGAGTCATTACCCAAGCGGCTGTTCTTTTTACGCGCCGATTGATAGCTGTCTTGCGCCGCGTCGCGACCTTCTAAACTGGCGTTAAATGGCGGGATTAGGCAGCCACGACCTTTACCGATCAAATCCCCACGTCCCATATCTTGCAGCGCTTTACGCAGCATGACCCAGTTTTTTGGGTCGTGATAGCGCAAGAAAGCTTTATGCAGTTTACGCTGCTTGCCAGATTTGACGATATCCATATCGCCCTCACTGCGGCTCACCTTATGCAGCGGGTCTTTATGCGTATGGTACATGGTGGTTGCGGTCGCCATCGGACTCGGATAAAACGCCTGAACTTGGTCAGCGCGGTAGCCATGACTTTTTAGCCACAGCGCAAGATTCATCATATCCTCGTCTCTAGTGCCGGGGTGAGCGGCGATAAAGTACGGAATCAGATACTGCTCTTTACCGGCCTCTTGGCTGTACTGCTCAAACATGGCTTTGAATTTATCGTAGTTGCCCATGCCAGGTTTCATCATTTTTGACAGTACCGCTTCTTCAGAATGCTCAGGAGCAATCTTTAGATAACCGCCAACATGATGGCTGACCAATTCTTTGACGTATTCAGGGTCTTTAATCGCTAAGTCATAACGCAAACCTGAAGCAATCAGGATTTTTTTCACGCCTTTGATATCACGCGCTTTACGATAGAGCTGGGTCAAATTACTGTGATCGGTAATCAAGTTATCGCAGACGTCAGGATAGACACAAGATGGCTTACGGCAGTTCTTTTCAATGGTTTCGTCTTTACAGTTGAGGCGATACATATTGGCGGTCGGACCACCAAGGTCGGAGATGACGCCGGTAAAGTTTGGCGCCGTATCACGAATCGCTTCGACTTCACGCAAGATAGATTCTTCTGAGCGGTTTTGAATAATACGACCTTCGTGCTCGGTGATTGAACAAAACGTACAACCGCCAAAACAGCCACGCATGATATTGACCGAAAATTTAATCATGTCATAAGCAGGGATGCGCGCATCACCATAGCTTGGATGCGGCAGACGCGCGTACGGCAAATCAAAAACGTAATCCATCTCTTCGGTTGAGAGTGGAATCGGTGGCGGATTGAGCCAAACGTCAATCGAGGTATGCGAGTTACCAGCGCCGCTACTATGACGCTGCACTAAAGCACGCGCGTTACCCGGATTGGTTTCAAGGTGTAATATACGGTTGGCATGCGCGTACAACACTGGGTCAGCTTTGACGTGCTCATAATCAGGCAGGCGAATGACCGTTTGCTCACGCGGCGGCATTTTAAGTTTATGTTTACGTGCGGTTTGTGGTTTATCAAAGCCACGCATTTGCACTACTTGCGTGTCTTCATCAACTTGCTCAGCATTCAATACTTTATTGGTCACGGGTTCGGCGACAAAACCTTGATACTGTTTTGCATATTGGGCTGACATGCCTGTCATTGCTGATGTAGCTTGTCCAACGGGTGAAGGGCTAGTCTTATCTTGCTCGATCGAACACTGGTCAACGTCTTCCGTCATCACATATGGATTAATAATGGGATCAACGCGGCCAACGGTATCGACGTCATTACTGGCAACCTCGGTCATGCCCGCTTGCCAATGGCGACGGGTTGGGGTCAGTAAATACGCTGTACCGCGCAAACTGCTCATTTGCTCAAAGGTGTAACCTTTTGATAAGCCATGCACCACATCAACGATGGCACGCTCAGCATTACCGTATAATAAAACATCGGCGCGGGCATCGATTAAGATACTGCGACGGACTTTATCCGACCAATAATCATAATGGGCGATACGGCGTAAGCTGCCTTCGATGCCGCCCAAAATAATGGGCACATCAGGATAAGCTTCGCGGCAGCGCTGGCTATAAACGATGGCCGCGCGGTCAGGGCGTTTGTCAGCCACGTTACCGGGCGAATACGCATCATCGCTACGGATTTTACGGTCAGCGGTATAACGGTTAATCATGCTATCCATGTTACCCGCGGTCACGCCATAGGCGTAAACCGGTTTACCAAGCTCCATAAAGGCATCTTTGCTTTTCCAATCTGGCTGGGCAATGATACCGACGCGAAAGCCTTGAGCTTCTAATAAACGACCGATAATCGCCATACCAAAGCTTGGGTGGTCGACATAGGCATCGCCTGAGATGATGATGACATCACAGGCATCCCAGCCAAGCTCATCCATCTCTTTGCGGCTCATTGGCAAATAGGGCGCAGGCTCATAGCAGCTCGCCCAATGTTTGTCGTAGTCGTAAAGGGGTTTGGTGCCTTGTTTAAAGGCGGTACGGGCGATGGTATCGGCAGACATGAGCGGACCTGTTAATTAAAAAAGTGGCACTAAAAAAGCCGTTATCGTTATTTATAAACAACGGCTTATTTAAAAGCGCTCATTTTAACATGAATTACGCTCAGGATGTGATAAACGCTGATAAAGGATTAACGATAAGTTATTGATAGCGTAAGGTAATATATATAAAAAAGGATTATTAAACGTTAACAACCCTTCTTTGTTTATGTATGAATTAAGCCAAAAAGTTTATTGTTCTAATAGTTGGAAGGGAAAGGTAACGACATCAAAAGCAAGGGCAAAGGGCAGTAACACCAGCTTTTGCGCAGTATTGGCACCGCTACGAGACACTTGTTGTTGCTGGCTTTGAGTATAAAAACTGACCGTATAAGGTTTGCTTAAAGCGCGGTAGTTAGATTGAATCAAGCTTAAATTACTCACTTGTGGATAGATAGCGCCTTTAACAGGCACGCTAAAGCAAAAGCGCTGGGCATTGATGCGTTGGTCGCTGGCTGAAGTACAGTCGCGACCATTATTTTGCAAAAAGAATTGATAATCTGAGCGCTGGAATTCATCTTTTAACTTGGCATACGACAGTTTCATTTCACCCTGAAAATAGCCATCATTGTTGGGCACATAAAAACTCATGTCGTTATCGACGTGAAGGTTCTTTGGCGTCAGATTGCTTAATAAGCCAATCATTTCCGTGCCGCCTTGGGTCAGCACATAGCTGTTCTTTTCACCGACGATGACCATGGTGGCGTTGGGCGTTTTTGGCAATGCTTGGGCAGGACGACCAAAAGCCACAATTTGGTCTTCAGATAAGACTTGCTTGCTAGTTTTGGTGCTGACGTGATTGTCACTTTCTAATAAAGAGCTGGTGGCGCAGCCTGAGCTGGCAAGCAATGCCGCAAGTGATGCGCCTGTTAATAAGGTTTTTGGGTTTAATAACTTAGATAGGGTCTGAGCATTCTTATTGGTATCACTAGGCGGTATCTTTTTACTTATCATGAGGCTTCCTTGTCTGCTATACGGTTGTTAATTTATCTAGCATTTAATGCCAAACATTCGTTGTTATCGTACCTGTTTTACAGACTATTTATCCACTTATATTGATGATAAAAATTGCATGGGCGATGTAGCTAGTATTAATCGAGCAAAATCTTAGTGCCGCTCTTGGTAAAGTTCATCACAAACTGGCTTTTAAAGCTACGCACATTGTTCTCGTAAGTCAGTAAATTACGGGTAAATTCATGATAATCGTTCATGTTTTTGGCATTGACCATCAACATAAAATCCGCATCTCCTGACACTTCATAGCAGCTCATTACTCGCGGCTGATCATGCATCAAGCGCTCAAATCGATGTTGCATCGAGGTATTGGAGCGCGACATCTCTATCATGACCACCGCCGTAAGCCCGTAACCGACCTTATTTGGATCAACGATAGCGACTTGTTTGGTAATCACACCGCTATCTATTAATGCTTGAATACGGCGCTGGGCAGTGGCGATCGAGACATGCACGCGTTCTGCCACCGTTTTTAACGGCAAAGTCGCATCGTCCTGTAGCAAATTTAAAATCGCTTTATCGGTATCGTCTAAAATATGGTTCACAATAGCGCTTCCCTAGAAAATCACAAATATCAATACTTTTATTATAAATATTATTGCTATTAATTCAAATACAAGAAAATAACTAGGTTTCGGCAATAATTAAAGTAAATTTATTCGAATAAATGCTTATATAGAAATAATTTCTCATAGCAGCTTAGTACAATAGACGTTATTAGTCAAAGCTTAGAAACCAGAGCTTAGAAACCAGAGCACAGCAATCAAAGCTTGTGAATAACTGAATAAGCAAAATAAAGAAATCGCTAAGCCTTTTAACGTCTATTTATATTTACGGTGCTTATCATGTCGAACCCAACACTATCTAATGTCTATACTAATATGCTCACAGCTATAGTTTCGCGCTTGCCACTGCCTGCGGTTTGGACGGCTAGTAGCGCGCAGCAGCGTACATTGATAATGGGCGTGGCACTGGCGATATTATCGAATCTGTTATTTGGTGTGCTTTATGCCTACAGCAGTTTTTTGGCGCCGTTATCTGGTACGCAAGTCTTTATCTGGCGCATGCTAGCGATGTGGGCAGCACTGATAGGGTATTTGCTCATTAGTGGGCGTTTAGGTTTACATCTCGATAAATTAAAGGCATTGTGCACGGTAAAGCAATGGGCGTGGTTATTGTTGCCAACGCCGATATTTCTCAGCCAGTTTTGGCTATTTATGTGGGCGCCAGTTAATGGTCAAGGCGTGCAAACCGCGATGGGTTATTTTCTGTTCCCACTGATGATGGTGGTGTTTGGCTGCGTCTTATTTGGCGAAAAATTGAGCCGTCTGCAATGGTTGGCGGTTGGCTTTGCCGCTGTCGGCGTCGGTAGTGAGATTGTACGTACCCAAAGTGTTTCTTGGGCGACGCTTTGGGTCTGCGGTACTTATCCTATTTATTATATTTTACGCCGCCTACAAGGTATCGGCGCGATTACAGGTTTGCTGGTGGATTTAACCATCTTTGCACCGTTTGCCGTCGCCTATTTATTATTTGTTGCGCCGAGCAGTTTAGGATTGGTTGGCAGCTCTAGCTTTTTTATCATGATGTTGGCAGGACTTGGCATGCTTAGCGTGCTGGCAATGAAAACCAATGTTGATGCCAGTCAAATGTTACCCGTCAACGTTTACGGTATGATGAGCTATATAGAGCCGGCATTATTATTTATCTTAGCCATCACTGTCTTGGGCAATCCTTTTGAATCATCGATGATTTATAGCTATGGTTTAATTTGGTTAGGAATTATTTGCCTAATTGCACACGGTATCCGTCAATTACGCCACGCTCATAAACAGTCGCAGCTTAATAGAATAGCGCAAACGGTTTGAAAATAAATGCCCTAAATGGATTGATTCAACTTATTTGCCAAATAAAAAAGGACGATTCAACAATATGCGGAATCGTCCCTTTTGCGTTAGATTAAAATGTATCACTTACAACGTTTTTTTAATCCAAATGCTGCTTAAAGCCGCGCTGCTTATCACGCTCCCAGTCGCGGTCTTTTAGCGTTTTACGTTTATCGTGCTGTTTTTTACCGACGGCAAGCGCAATTTGGCATTTCACTAAAGAGTTTTTCCAGTAGCAAGATAACGGCACGCACGCATAGCCTTTTTGATTGACCGCACCCATCAGTTTTTCAATTTCACGGCGATTGAGCAGCAGCTTACGGGTACGGATGCTATCAGGGCTGACATGCGTTGAGCTTGAAAGCAGCGGCTGAATATGGGCGCCAAATAAAAATGCCTCATTATTACGAAAGATAATATACGCTTCGGTAATCGTCATTTTGCCGGCGCGAATGGCTTTAACTTCCCAGCCTTGTAACGATAGACCTGCCTCAAAGGTTTCTTCAATAAAATACTCGTGACGAGCTTTTTTATTGGCACAGATTTGATTGTCAGGTTTTTTTGATTTTTTTGACATAATTTCTCCATAAGGACTTTTATATACATGGTTTGTATAAATTGTCCTTGTCTAACAGTTCCTCATCCTAGCTCTCAAATATAGAGAGTTTTTTATCATGCGGGTTTGTCCTATCAAGCACGGCAAACCAAAGCATGGCAAAAAGGGATGAGTCGAACCGACTATTGTAGCAAAGCACACAGCGAAAAGGTAAATCGGCTGTTAGGACAAATGTAGCAGATAAGTAGGAAGTTTGAGCAAAATTTGCTAGCATATGGGTCATTATCATTAACCATATTAGCCCTGTTATGAGCCCTTCTGCTACTTCTTCAAAATTGCATACCAAAATTTTATACCCGGGTACCTTTGATCCGATTACCAACGGTCATGTCGACTTGGTTAAACGCGCGGCTAAATTGTTCGATGAGGTTGTCATCGCCGTGGCCTCTGGTCATCATAAAAAGCCATTATTCGACTTTGAAGAGCGCGTGCATTTGGTCGAGACGGTATTTACGGATTTGCCGCAAGTGTCGGTGATTGGTTTTGAGGGTTTGCTGGTCGATTTTATGCGCGAAAAAAATGCCACCGCAGTATTACGGGGTCTGCGCGCGATGTCAGACTTTGAATATGAGTTTCAGCTGGCCAATATGAACCGCGAGCTTGATGAGAATTTTGAAGCAGTATTCTTAACGCCGTCGCAAAATTACTCGTTTATCTCATCAACGATGATTCGTGAAATTGCCAAACTTGGCGGTGATGTGACGAAATTTGTGCCACCTTGCGTCTCAGAAGCTTTTATACAAAAACTCAGCAGCTAAATTTAGCTAAACGCTTAACAAGCTAAGCTTTAATGATGGGCTGATGGTTTAATGTTAAGTGTAATCGTAAACCACGGACGTACTCATTTTTTATCAACTGCTAGCAAATAAGGAGCAGTTTATGGCGTTATTAATTACCGATGAATGCATCAATTGTGATGTCTGCGAGCCTGCTTGCCCAAACGAAGCCATCTCAGAGGGCGATGATATCTATGTTATCGACCCAGATTTATGTACTGAATGCGTCGGTCATTTCGATGAGCCGCAATGCGTGGTCATCTGTCCTGTCGATTGCATCCCTCATGACCCAAACCACGTCGAAACCCAAAGCGACTTATTGGCAAAATACAAACGCATTACTGGCAAATAAAAAATGATGAGATCTGACCCCTCAACGAGCAATCTTTCAACCAACGATTTCGACCAACAGCACCTTTGGCATCCTTATGCCAGTTTGCCACCCACCTATCCTAATATCGTTATTGACCATGCCGAAGGGGTTTATATTATCACTAACGATGGTACGCGCTTGATTGACGGTATGTCGTCATGGTGGGCAAGTGTGCATGGTTATAATCACCCCAAGTTAAATGCGGCGATGATTGCACAATTGGGCAAAATGGCGCATGTGATGTTTGGCGGCTTGACCCATCAGCCCGCGATAGATTTGGGCAAAAAATTGCTTGCTATCGTACCTGCTGGACTCGACGCGATATTTTATGCTGACAGTGGCAGCATTGCCGTCGAAGTAGCACTAAAAATGGCGCTGCAGTATCAGATTGCTGCCAAGCGTCCGCAAAAGTGCCAGTTTGCTTCAACGCAGTCAGGCTATTATGGCGACACGTGGCACGCGATGAGTGTGTGCGACCCTGTCAACGGTATGCACAGCCTGTATGGCAACCAGTTACCGATGCAGCATTTTGTCCCTGCACCGCCGTTAGGATTTGGGCCTCAGCTAACTCAAACTATACGTGATGAATTAACCGTATTTTTTGCCAAACATAGCCATCAGCTTGCTGGCTTTATCATCGAACCTATTATTCAAGGCGCAGGTGGTATGCGCTTTTATAGTCCGGAATATCTACAACTATTACGCCAATTGTGTGATGAGCATGACGTGCTGCTAATTGCTGATGAAATCGCTACTGGTTTTGGTCGTAGTGGCAAGCTGTTTGCTTGCGAGCATGCGGATATTAGCCCTGATATTATGACCATTGGTAAAGCGTTGACGGGCGGTTATATGACCTTTGCCGCGACTTTATGTACGCGCCATATTGCCGAGACCATCAGCCAAAGCGAGTATGCTGCACTCATGCATGGTCCCACTTTTATGGGCAATCCGCTAGCTTGCGCGGTTGCTTGTGCGTCCATTGATTTAATACTGTCTTATGATATCGAAGCGCGTACAGCAAATATGCAAGCCGTTATGGAACAACGACTCACGCCTGCAGAGACGTTAGATGGAATAGCAGAGGTACGTTGTTTAGGCGCAGTGGCTGTGATTGAATTAGAGACAGCCGTTGATATGCCAGATTTTCAGTCTTTGCTGATTGACAATGGCATTTGGGTCAGACCGTTTGGCAAATTGGTCTATATTATGCCTCCTTACGTTATTACTGACGATGAGCTAGGGGATTTATGCCAAGCGCTGCTAACCGTCGTTACTTCGTATTTGCAGCAAGTTCCTGTCACTGATAGAGCTTCGCTATGAGTGTGCTATTTATCTCCGGTATTGATACTGATATTGGTAAAACCTATGCCACAGGCATGATAGCAAAAGCGCTGATGCAGCAAGGGGTTAACGTCATCACTCAAAAGCTGGTACAAACAGGCGTTACTGTCAATTCAGCTAGTGGCAAAATGAATATTGCCGATGATATTGTTATTCATCGTCAGTTGATGGGAGTTTCATTGCAGCCTTATGATTTGGACTTTACCACGTGTCCTTACCGTTATGAAAAACCCGCATCGCCGCACTTATCTGCCGCGCTTGCTAATGACGTTCTAGACCCCAAAGTCATTACTAAATCTACGCAGCAATTGCAACAAAGCTGCGACGCGGTGCTGTTAGAAGGCGCAGGCGGCTTGCTGGTGCCCATAACCGAGCGGTTATTAACCTTGGATTATATTGCTGAGCAAGGCTATCCAGTTATCTTGGTAACCTCAGGGCGGCTTGGTAGTATCAATCATACCTTGTTGAGTTTGGAAGCAATCAAAGCGCGCAGTTTAACGCTGCATAGTGTGATTTATAACCATATTCATGATAGTGCTGCTCAGACAGATGATGAGATTGCCAATAGTACGATTGATTATTTAAAAAACTATCTAGCGCGCCATTATCCAGACACCTACTGGCTGCAAATGCCGCAACAGACAAATAGCACTATCGGTAATGATGACTTTGTTTTAACGCTAGATTTTATTTAAACGCTTTTATTTAAATGGTTTTATGACAACAGATAAATAAGCGTAAAACACTTTCCACACCTCATACTAATTTTGCTATACTAGCGCGCTTGGTAGACTAGGCGATCGCCGCTGCACACTGGCAACAGATGCGCAGGGGAGGAAAGTCCGGGCTACATAGGGCAGCGTGCCAGCTAACGGCTGGGCAGGGTAACTTGACGACAAGTGCAGCAGAGAGCAGACCGCCTTTGGTGTCGCAAGACATTATCGGTAAGGGTGAAAGGGTGCGGTAAGAGCGCACCGCGTGAATGGCAACATCTCACGGCATGGTAAACTCCACGCGTAGCAAGACCAAATAGGCATCGGCATGGCGCGGCCCGCGTTCGATGCGGGTAGGTTGCTTGAGCGTATCAGCGATGATACGCCTAGAGGAATGATCGTCCACGACAGAACCCGGCTTATCGGTCTACCAACTTTTTTGTTTTATGGTTTTTTATCGTTAGTATTGGTAATATTTGCCACGAATTTGAATGAAATGCACATTTTTTGCAAAAAATACTAATTAGGGGTTGACGCAGGTCCTCTCTATCGGTATTATACCGAGCCTTAAATGGCGATGTAGCTCAGCTGGTTAGAGCGCACGACTCATAATCGTGAGGTCAAGAGTTCAAGTCTCTTCATCGCCACCATATTTAGCAAGACCAGCAGTAGTAAAATGCCAATCATCTTATGATTGGTTTTTTTTTGCCTGATTTTTGCTTGCTGACAAAATCAACTTACTTTATAGCGGAAAACTGCTAGAATACCTTCGTATGCCTGCGCGTCATAAAAGTTAGTCATTTGCGCTGTGGGCATTTCAATTGCGGCAATACGGTATGTACTTAATCTGTCTCTTTTGGCGTATTGGCCAGTATGAGCTATAAGTATGTATTCGACGGTTGCCATCTGACACTATGTATATCCGTTATTCAATCCTCCATTATTTAGTAGGCGCTTTGTGACTGCATTAGCCAATATTCGTAACTTTTCTATTATTGCCCACATTGATCACGGCAAGTCGACCCTTGCTGACCGTTTTATTCAGATGTGCGGCGCGCTGCAAGATCGTGAGATGCAGGCACAAGTCCTTGATTCTATGGACATTGAACGTGAGCGCGGCATCACTATTAAAGCCCAGTCTGTGACCTTGTTTTATGATCATCCTAACGGTGAGCGTTATCAGCTAAACTTCATTGATACGCCCGGTCACGTCGATTTCTCTTATGAGGTCTCACGCTCATTAGCGGCTTGCGAAGGCGCGCTATTGGTCGTTGATGCGGCACAAGGCGTTGAAGCACAGTCGGTCGCCAACTGTTATACCGCCGTTGACCAGGGTTTGGAGGTGATGGCAGTTTTAAATAAAATTGACTTGCCGCAAGTTGAGCCTGAGCGCGTGATTCAAGAGATTGAAGACATTATCGGTATTGATGCAGTTGATGCGCCGCGCGTCTCTGCAAAATCTGGTCTTGGTGTCGATAAACTGCTAGAGGCCTTGGTTGAATTTATTCCTGCGCCAACGGGCGACCGTGATGCACCGCTACAGGCATTGATTATCGACTCATGGTTTGACAACTATCTGGGCGTGGTGTCTTTAGTACGTGTGCGTGAAGGAACGATTAAAAAAGGCGATAAGCTGTATATTAAGTCGACCAAAGAGGCGCACTTAGTGGGCTCAATTGGTGTCTTTACCCCGAAACCTGTAGACACAGGTATTTTACAAGCGGGCGAAGTAGGCTTTGTTATCGCAGGAATCAAAGATATTGCTGGTGCGCCTGTTGGTGATACGATTACCCATGCCAGTACGCCTGATGTTGAGCGCATTCCTGGATTTAAGCAAATCACGCCGCAAGTTTATTCTGGTATGTTCCCAGTAGATTCTAGTGATTTTGAAAAATTCCGTGAAGCGCTGCAAAAACTACAGATTAATGATGCATCGCTATACTTTGAGCCTGATACCTCTGATGCGCTCGGCTTTGGTTTTCGCTGTGGCTTCTTGGGTATGCTGCATATGGAGATTATCCAAGAGCGCTTAGAGCGTGAATATGACTTGGATTTAATCACCACCGCGCCGTCCGTTATCTATGAGATTGAAAAGAAGAACGGCGAAGTCATTTACGTAGATAACCCGTCAAGATTGCCTGAACCAAATAATATCGAAGAGTTCCGTGAGCCAATTGCGCGCTGTCAGATTCTAGTGCCGCAAGATTATTTGGGTAACGTCATGACGCTATGTATTGAGCGCCGCGGCGTCCAAGTCGATATGCGTTTTATGGGTCGCCAAGTGCAGCTGATTTTTGATATTCCGATGGGCGAGGTGGTCATGGACTTCTTTGACCGCCTAAAATCAGTGTCGCGCGGATTTGCGTCGCTCGATTATAATTTTGAGCGCTATCAAGCTGATAAATTGGTCAAAGTTGATGTCCTCATCAATGGCGATAAAGTCGATGCCTTAGCGATGATTGTGCACCAAGATCAAGCACGTTTCCGTGGTAATCAGCTGGTTACTAAGATGAAAGAGCTGATTCCACGTCAGATGTTTGATGTGGCGATTCAAGCGGCGATTGGCAGTCAAATTATTGGTCGTAGTACGGTCAAAGCCATGCGTAAAGACGTCCTAGCGAAGTGTTATGGCGGTGACGTCTCGCGTAAGAAAAAACTACTGTCTAAGCAAAAAGCGGGTAAAAAACGTATGAAGCAAGTAGGTAACGTCGAGATTCCACAAGAAGCCTTCTTGGCCGTCTTGCAGGTCGATAATTAAACGTTCATTATCTTTTAAAAGATAAAAAGACAGCAATATTTGGCATAGACAGCTTTACTGCAACCGTGGTTTGATTCTCAGCTTGTTAATAGGCAAATTCGTATGGATTTTGATTTTAATTTAATTTTAGTGCCATTAACTATTGGCCTAGGTATTATTTGGCTATTAGAGAAGCTGACGCTCAAACAGCGTAAAACCCGCGGTCGCGGTAAAGAGAGCCTACTGGTACGTTGGGCGTATGATTTTTTCCCAGTGTTAGCGGTGGTCTTGATAGTGCGCTCATTCTTAATTGAGCCGTTTAATATCCCTTCATCGTCGATGGTGCCAACCTTGTACACGGGTGATTTTATCGCGGTCAATAAATACGCGTATGGCGTACGTCTACCGCTGACTTATAATAAAGTACTTGATACAGGCACTCCCGAGCACGGCGATGTAGCGGTTTTCCGTTACCCGGAAAATCCAAGTATTTACTATATTAAGCGCGTGATTGGCTTGCCGGGTGATACCGTCAGTTATAATCAAGGCACGCTGGCGATTAATGACACGCCAGTTCCTACTAAGGCGATCAATTTTGATGCCGACGCTGAGTTGACCTCACAGCTATATCCAGCCGGACAAGTGGCACCCGGACAAGTCTTGACCGAAGACAATGCGATGCGAATGGGGCAACAAGAAGAAAGTCAGGCAAAGTACTTTGAAGAGACCCAAGGTGACAACAAACACTTGGTTCGCTACTTAGCAGATATGAATAGCTCGCAATACGCGCCATTTTTGCAGCAAGAATCGCCAGAAGTGGTCAGCTCTGAAGGCACAGAGTGGCGTATCAGAGTGCCAGAAGGTCATTACTTTGTAATGGGTGATAATCGCGATCGTAGTGCTGATGGGCGTTTTTGGGGTTTCGTTCCTGATGATAATTTAGCGGGTAAAGCGGTTTATATTTGGATGCATAAACCGCCCGGTCTTAATTTACCAACCTTTAAACGTAATGGTAGTATTGATTGATATCATCGCTTTTTAAAGGTTGCTGCGCTAAAGAATGATGTACCGATAATAGATTGTGCTAATATTATGGCCGGCTAAAGAAAACCATGATATTAAAGGTTATTGATAAGATAGTTTTTTAAATATGGCAGTTTACCTATAGCAACTTACCCTTTGAGAGGTCTTATGGTGCAGCAGTTATCTGGGTTGTCTTCGCAGCGCGGCGCTAGTGTAACGAGTGTCGTTTTTATCATTATCGTTTTGGGCGTGGCGGCTAAATTGTTTGTGGCTATTGCACCAGCACAAATTGGCGATTATCAGTTGACAAAAACCTTAAGTGCGCAGCTTAAAGAGTCCAATGCCAATAAAGAAACGGCCAAGCAGTTTGTAGAGCGCGTGAATAAGCAGCTGTCTATTAACGCCGATTATGATACCAAAGCAGAAGAAGTGTTTACTTTCACCGATAAAAAACCAGGTCAATTGGCTATTCATAAGAAGTACGAAACCACCAATAATTTTTTTGGTAATATCGATATCGTTAATCGTTTTGAAGGCGACATTGATGCTACTACTGCCGAATAGCCTAGATATCAGAACTTAAATATCAAAACCTATATATTAAAAATTAGAGCACTAAAATTAGCCAGCTAAAAAATCCTAACATTGATTTTTTTAGACCATCTTTAAGATAATGACTTCTCATCATATTTATTAATGAAAAAAAGGGATACACACAGACCACGCATGAAACCAACTTCGCAGTCTCCTCAGGCGGTTCCCAATCCCCATAAAAATAGCGTGTCTGATGACACGCTTATTATTAGCGCAGAATTTATTCAACGGTTAGCGATATTGTCGCGCAAGTTGGGCTATGTGTTTAATGATTTAAGCTTGCCTAAACTGGCGCTTACTCATCGCTCCTTTGATAGTAAGAAAAACTATGAGCGCTTGGAGTTTTTGGGCGACGCATTATTAGGAATGATAGTCGGTGAGGCTTTGTATCATCGCTATCCTACGCAAAATGAAGGCCGCCTGACGCGCATGCGGGCAACTTTGGTACGGCAGGAATCGCTTGTGATTATTGCCCAAAACCTAGAGCTGTCTAATCATTTAATATTGGGCGTGGGTGAGCGTAAAGGCGGCGGGCGCAATCGTGCTTCCATTTTGGCAGATGCGGTAGAGTCGTTGATAGGTGCTATTTATTTAGACAGTCAAGATATGGATATTACCCGTGCGTGCGTGCTATCGTGGTATGGTGATCTCATAGACAACGTCAGTGACCAAAAAGCGCTAAAAGACGCCAAGAGCCGATTACAAGAATGGCTGCAATCTAAGCAGTTTGATTTGCCGCATTATGAGCTGATGGAAACCCGTGGCAATGCACCGCACCAAATCTTTGTGGTGCGCTGTCAGGTTAATATCAATAATTGTCCTGATATTACCGAGTCTGGCGAAAGTCGCCGTATTGCTGAGCAAAAAGCGGCAGAATTAATGATTAATCAGCTACATAAACTGCCAGGACAGCCAAAAAGACGTACCTAGTTTTTTAAAGCTCATTTTTTAAAACCCATTTGCTCTAATACTAAATTCGATGATTTCAATAAATAATTTCAAGGAATTGTTTTTTGAAATTTTCAATCTTTTTAACATGATCAGTTGTATGTCGCTTTTCTTTAAACAATTAATAAGTGGCATAACTGATGACAACCTCCATAGGATTAATCCATGAGCAATCACCATGACTTGCCATTAAATAATGAAGATAATGCCAAAAATATGACCGAAAACCCAGATATGAGTTCAAGCCAAAGTGCGACTGCAGCAAATGGCGTTGTACAAGATGACGTGCAGAAAAAAAACGCCAGATTAAACGATACCAATCTAAAAGTTGATAACACCGAAGATACGACGTTAGATAATGATACGACGATAGAAGAGTTTTTTTCAACAAATAACAATGCCCATATCGCTGAAGATTTTAAAGCCGGTTATGTGGCCATTGTTGGTCGCCCGAATGTGGGTAAATCAACCTTGATGAACCATTTATTGGGTCAAAAGCTGTCTATCACGTCGCGTAAACCGCAAACCACCCGTCACCGTATTCACGGCATTTTGTCTAATGATGAGATGCAAGCGGTGTTTGTTGATACTCCAGGTATTCATCGCAATGAGGTACGCGCTATCAATGAGCGTATGAATAAAGCTGCCGTCTCTGCATTGGTTGATGTTGATTTGGTCTTATTTGTCGTTGATTCAGACCAGTGGCGTGATGACGATTTATTGACCCTACAAAAACTTGGCGATACCAATCTGACCGTAGTATTGGTAATTAATAAAGCCGATACGCTAAAAGATAAAGGTAGCGTGTTACCACTGATCGAAACGTTTAATGAAAGTTTTGATTTCGCTGATATCGTTCCTGTTTCTGCTTTAAAAAATCAAAACCTAGACCGCTTGCAAGAAGTGATTGCCTCGCATTTGCCAATCGCCGATCCTATCTATGATAGCGAGCAGATTACCGATCGCTCAGAGCGCTTTTTAGCCAGTGAAATTATTCGCGAAAAAATCATGCGTAGTGCCGGCGATGAAGTACCTTACGATTTGACGGTACAGATTGATGGTTTTAAAGACGAAGCGGCGCATATTGACCCAAAAACTGGCCGTCCGCGTAAAGCGGTCACTTTTATCGATGCGACCATTTATGTTGAGCGTAGCGGACAAAAAGCGATCGTCATTGGTGATAAAGGTCAGCGTATCAAACAGGTCGGCATGGATGCACGTAAAGACATGGAACAACTGTTTGATAAGAAAATTATGTTAACACTGTGGGTGAAAGTGAAACGCGGCTGGTCTGATGACGAGCGTGCTTTGACCAGTTTAGGATATTAAGCACGATTAAAAAAGCATGGTGGGTAGATGTTGACCGCCATGTATCTATATCACCACGGCTGAGGTAATAATCCATGCGTAATGAAGCGTTAATCGGTTATTTATTACATCAGCGCCCCTACCAAGAAAAGCGCGCCTTATACTATCTGTTTTCTCAGCAACATGGTGTCATCCATGGCGTTGGCAAAAAAGGCGCGCCGCTTTTTATGCCACTGCAACTTTTTGCCAGTGGTAAACGCGATTTAAAAACATTCACGCAGATTAATATTGCGCCATTAAGCTCGATTCAAGAATCTATAGCAAAAAATCCTTTAGCGCTAAAAGACAGTAACGTAAATCTAGCCCAGACACTGCATCATGAAAGTATCAGCGGACAACATCAATACACTGGCCTTTACTTGAATGAGATATTGTGGCGGCTATTACCCACTGAAGATCCTATGCCAATATTATGGCAACACTACCAACATAGCCTACAGCAGCTTAAGCAGCCCTTAACTGCCGATGAGCTGCGTCTATGTTTGCGCCAGTTCGAGACGCATTTGTTTAACGAATTGGGCTTTGCCTTAACATTAAAACATGACAGCTTAGATCAGCCTATTGAACCTGACACTTGGTACCGTTTCCTACCTGATGTGGGCTTGATGCCAATTGTGCATAATGACGATGAGAGCGCTGTTGCGCAGACCGTTTTCAAAGGTAATGAGATTTTGATGATGGAAGAGCAGGGGGTGGCTGCATCAACCCTTAATGCTTGGTCGCGTTTGCATCGACAATTGATTGACCATTTGCTTGATTATCAACCGTTGCAAAGTCGCTTACTTTGGCAGCAGCAGCAGCGCTATCAATCTTAGTCTAATCGTAAAACATACCAATATTTTATAAACTATTTTTTAGTAAATTACTCAAATATGTATAAAAGGATCTTTTATGACTAATACTACAGTACAGACACCCCCCTTAGCACAAACCTCAGAGAACGACTTAAAAAAGCCTCTATTGGGGGTAAATATTGACCATGTAGCGACTTTACGTCAGGCACGTGGTGTCAGTTATCCTAGCCCATTGGCGGCTGCTCTGCTATGTGAGCAAGCTGGAGCTGATGGTATCACTATTCATTTGCGTGAAGACCGCCGTCACATTCAAGATGCGGACGTTTATGAAATTGCTGAGCAGCTAACCACTAAAATGAACTTGGAGATGGCAGCAACGCCTGAGATGCTAGAGATTGCTCGTCAGGTTAAGCCATTTTGGGTATGTTTAGTACCTGAAAAACGTGCGGAATTGACTACCGAAGGTGGTCTTGATGTTGCAGGTCAAATAACTTGGTTGACGGATTACATCAGCAACTTGCAAGCAGTCGGTATCAAAGTTTCTTTGTTTATTGATCCAGAAGATAAGCAGATTGCGGCAGCGGTAAGCTGTGGGGCAGATGCAATTGAGCTACATACTGGCGCTTATGCGGAAGCCGGTTTAGCAGGTAATATCGCTAAAATGAACGATGAGCTTGCTCGCATTAAGCAAGCTGTGCAAACTGCGCAACATGCTAATTCTAAGCTTCTGGTTAATGCGGGTCATGGTTTGACACGTGATAATGTCCACGCTATTGCGCAAATTGATGGCATATATGAGTTAAATATCGGACATGCCCTCATTGCTGACGCTGTCTTTGTGGGATTAGAACAAGCAATTATTATGATGAAATCCGCTATGCATCAAAGTGTTTGATGATTTTCATGTTGTTTTTTTAATTTCCACAATCAGTAGGGTGGCTTGCGTTAGGTTTATAAGTAATGCCACCGCCTTGGTTGAATGAAATTTGATACATGGTGTGATTGTACGTTGAGGTTGGACAGTACTTAATATGGCCGAAATGGCCGCGTGGACTACCGCTATCACCCCAAAATTTTGTGTAATGGCGTTTATTTCCTACTCTTAGGTACAAGGTGCTGTATTTAGGTTCTAGTGCTTGTTCTTCTAATAAACCATCAACACCTACGTCAAAGTTGTTATTATTATTTGTATCTAAAAATAGCAATAGCTTTTTATAGCTGTCTCTGTCACATGTGCCGCCGTTATTAGACAGGCAAACCAGTAAGTCTTGCCTTCTAATAAGGCTTTCAGCTTTCGCTAATTTTAAGGTGTTTTTAATTTGTCCCTCAATACGTTTTGCTTCCATACTAGCCAATTGCTCCAATATATAAGGCGTCGCAATCATTACGATAATAGCTAAAACGGCGACAGTAACAATCAGTTCTATTAAGGTAAAACCAAATTTACTTTGGGCCTGAAAGTGAGGTTGCTTTCTTGACAATACTTTATATAATTCAATCATGAGAGACTGCTACCTATATAAGCGGTATGGCTATATGAAAGATGCGAAAGTAAAAAATGTGAAAAATCGACTAACCTGAAGCTTAAGACCAAATTTTTAAAAATGTATAAAGCTAGTTTAATTTTGAGACATATTGCATATAAGTCGAATAATGTTCATTATGGTAAATATAAACTAAATATATGTCTACTGTCAAAGAATGTTTCAATTCGTGAATAAGGAGTTTTAGCAATAGAGAAAATTAACGTTTTGTATTAAAATATCTTGAAACAATAGATAGGATTCGTTTCATCATCTATTGCGACCTCACACACAAAAGATAAAAAGTGTAAAGTGTGTTAGTTGTCAGTAAGTTAAGCTGGCTAATGTGTTTTAGTTATGACATTATCGTGTAATAATGTGTAGCTGGTTAACGAAAAAAGTTGTAAACTGAATTGATAATCGCTAAGCTACTTCTTAATTGGTTTTGCTTTGTAATTTCAAATTCGTAAATGATGTCTGCTTTTGGGCATCTTGAGATGCGGTTTTGCTTAACGCATTACTAAAATTATCCTTTGGAGGAAGTTCATGAAATTAAATAAAATTGCTTTGGCTTTATTTGCCATCACAGCGGCTCCACTAGCAGCAAACGCTGGTGTTACTATTACTCCGTTACTACTTGGTTATCATTGGACTGAAGATGGTGAGGACCAACGTGATCTACTAGCAAACTATAATGATGGTGCAGAAAACTATTATGTAGAAAACGGCTTATATACTGGTGCAGCACTTGGTATCGAGTTGACTCCTTCTACTCAGTTTCAAGTAGAGTATGGTGTTTCTAATACTGATGCAATAAGCAACAGAGGTTCAGCTTATAATGCTGATGCTGAACATGAAATGATTTCTGGTAACTTCTTGATCGGTTTTGAAGAGTTCAGTGGTTATACAGACAATGCATTTAAACCTTATGCTTTGATCGGTGCTGGTCAGTCTAAACTTGAAATCGAAGATGCTAACGGTAATATGGTTTCAGGTACAAAAGATACTATCGGTAACCTAGGTCTAGGTGCTATGTATCGTATTAACGACGCGCTAAGCCTACGTGGTGAAGGTCGTGCGATTCATAACTTTGACCAAAACTGGTGGGAAGGTATGGCTCTAGCGGGTCTAGAAGTTGTACTAGGTGGTCACTTAGCTCCTACTGTTGCTGTACCGCCGATGCAAGAGCCATTAGTTAACACTGCTCCAGTAGTGGTCGTTGAGTCTGATCTTGACTCTGACGGTGATGGTGTACCTGATAGCATCGATGCATGCCCAGGCACTCCAATGAACGTTGTAGTTGATGAGCGTGGTTGCCCAGTACCAGTAGATATTACTGATGAGCTAAAAATGGAGCTACGTGTATTCTTTGATAACGACAAATCAACTATCAAAAACCAATACAAACCTGAAATTGCTAAAGTAGCAGAGAAGATGCGTGAGTATCCTAACTCTACCGCTCGCGTTGAAGGTCACGCTTCTAAAACAGGTCCTTCAGCACGTTATAACCAACGTCTATCTGAAGCCCGTGCAGTTGCAGTTAAATCTATGTTGACTAACGAATTTGGTATCGAGCCAAACCGTCTATCAACAGTTGGCTATGGTTATGACCAACCAATCGCTGATAACAACACTGAAGAAGGTCGCGCTATGAACCGTCGTGTATATGCCATTATCACTGGTGACAAAACCATGACTGTTGAACAAACTAAAGATATGGTTGTTCAATAAATAGTCGCTACTAATTATGTGTTAACTTAATTAGTTACAAAAAAAGTCATCCTTTGGGTGGCTTTTTTTTATTTATGTAGTAAGAAAAGTAAGTTATTGCATAAATTGATGGTGCAATAATGTTATACTAGCGACCCAAACACTTTGTAAATTGACAAAGTGTACATTAGCATAGCTATCTGTACGATGGATTTATGAGCATAGGTATTTGATTTTACTAATATTAGCCAATCTGCCTATTGCACAATCATTTAATCATAAAGTAATCATGTCTATCTGATTGATGGCAACAGTTTATCCAGCGGTGCTTACTGCTACTGCATTTTTTAAGACGAAACGAGCATTTTATATGGCGAACGATATCAAACACCTGCGTAACATTGCAATTATTGCCCACGTTGACCACGGTAAAACCACTTTGGTTGATAAGTTATTACATCAATCTGGTACTTTTGGCGACCGTGCAAACATTGCGGAACGCGCAATGGATTCAGGTGATATTGAGCAAGAACGTGGCATTACTATTTTGGCGAAAAATACGGCCATCCGTTGGACAGATGACACTGATGGTACTGAATACCGTATTAATATTGTCGACACCCCAGGTCACGCCGACTTTGGTGGCGAAGTTGAACGCGTTATGTCAATGGTTGACTGCGTATTGTTGGTTGTTGACGGTGTTGATGGCCCAATGCCACAAACCCGTTTCGTGACTCAAAAAGCGTTCGAGCAAGGCCTAAAGCCGATTGTGGTTATCAATAAAATCGACCGTCCTGGTTCACGTCCTGATTGGGTAATGGATCAAATCTTCGATCTATTTGACAATCTAGGTGC
Source organism: Psychrobacter sp. UBA3483 (assembly GCF_002377905.1). GTDB lineage: Bacteria > Pseudomonadota > Gammaproteobacteria > Pseudomonadales > Moraxellaceae > Psychrobacter. The sequence continues at coordinate 109,887 of NZ_DFQS01000019.1, forward strand.
TACTGATGAGCAGTTGGATTTTCCAGTGGTTTATGCATCAGCGTTAAACGGTATTGCTGGCTTAGAAGCCGACAACTTAGCAGATGACATGACGCCATTGTTCAAAACTATTGTTGATGTGGTACAGCCACCGCAAGTCGATGCAGATGCCCCTTTCCGCATGCAAATCTCTAGTCTTGACTATAACAGCTTCGTGGGTGTTATCGGTATTGGCCGTATTCAGCGCGGTAAAGTTAAAACCAATACGCCTGTGACTGTCATTGATAAAAATGGTAAAACGCGTAACGGTCGTATCCTAAAAATCATGGGTTATCACGGTCTTGAGCGTATTGAAGTAGAAGACGCGCAAGCGGGCGATATCGTTTGTATTACTGGTATTGATGCTCTAAATATTTCAGACACCATTTGTGACCCTAACCACGTTGAAGCGTTACCAGCATTGACTGTTGATGAACCGACAGTATCAATGAACTTCCAAGTAAACAACTCACCATTTGCCGGTCGTGAAGGTAAATTTGTGACGTCACGTAATATTCGTGAGCGTCTCGAGCGTGAATTGATTCACAACGTGGCACTACGTGTAGAAGATACCGAGTCTCCAGATAAATTTAAAGTATCAGGTCGTGGTGAGCTGCATTTATCAGTATTGATTGAAAACATGCGCCGCGAAGGCTTTGAGCTAGGTGTATCAGGTCCAGAAGTTATTGTTAAAGAAGTTGATGGCAAGCTACAAGAGCCGTATGAAAACGTTGTCTTTGATATTGAAGACGCGCATCAAGGTCCAATTATGGAGCAAGTCGGCTTGCGTAAAGGCGAGATGACCAATATGGAGCTTGATGGTAAAGGTCGTATGCGTATTGAAGCAACAATGCCTGCGCGTGGTTTGATTGGTTTCCGTTCAGAGTTCTTAACCCTGACGTCGGGTACTGGTATCATGACTTCAAGCTTCTCACATTACGGTCCACAAAAGATTGGTGATGTTGGTGGTCGTTCAAATGGCGTATTGGTGTCTATGGCAAATGGTGTTTGCTTAGGTTTCGCGCTATTTAACCTACAAAAACGTGGTAAATTGTTCGCTGAGCCACAGCTTGAAGTTTATGAAGGTATGATCGTTGGTCTGAACTCTCGTAATGATGACATGGTTGTGAACCCAACAACGGCTAAACAGTTAACCAACGTCCGTGCCAGTGGTACTGATGAAGCGTTGACGCTAACGCCAGCGGTTAAATTTACCCTTGAGCAAGCGCTTGAGTTCATTCAAGATGACGAATTAGTAGAAGTAACGCCAAAAGCCATACGTCTTCGTAAGCGTTATTTGACTGAAAATGAGCGTAAGCGTCACGGCCGTAAGAAAGGTGCTTAATCATTCATTTTGTTAAGAATTGACAGAATGATTTAATAAGAATAAAGAAGTTCTTTATTTCTATTGCGGCAAAGTTATAATCAGCAGTATAGAGTGAATCGAATATGGTTCACTTTATATTGCTTTTTTTGTACCTATCTTTTATATATAATAGTGAGACTAATCAGTTATAACGCATTGTTTAGAATTGCTTTCATTATCTCTAATTAAGCATATACATTTAATTATTTACCTGACCATAGGTAAAACCTTTTAGGAGTGACATTATGAGTATGGTATCTGAGTTTAAGGAATTTGCTTTAAAAGGCAACGTGATGGACCTAGCGGTCGGTGTCATCATTGGTGGAGCGTTTGCTACTATTACGACTTCTTTAGTTGAAGATATTATTATGCCAATCGTTGCTTTTATTGCGGGCGGCGAAATCAACTTTAAAAATATGTTTTTTATACTAGGAGATGCACCCGAAGGCGTTGCGATGACTTATGATGCACTCAAAGCAGCAGGTGTACCGGTATTGGCTTATGGTAGCTTTATCACCGTACTGATTAACTTCCTAATTTTGGCGTTTATCATCTTTATGATGGTAAAAATGGTGAATAGATTACGCCGTGCAGATGAGGTAGAAGAAGCCATAGCGGAGCCGTCAGAAGAGGTGCAATTACTGCGTGAGATTAGCGCTAAGCTGAGTAATACTCACCTTACAAAATAGAATTATATAATTCGCTCACCAGAATCAAAAAAGGCTAACGATAAGTTAGCCTTTTTTATTGTCAATTGATAAGCTTGGAGCTTATCAATTATGGCGTCACTACCACATAGTCATTGGTATTAATGAGAATTTCTGAAGGACCATCGACCACAATACGAACGACATTATTGTCAACGACTTGTGACTTATAATAGTTATCTTCGGCAACCGTACAGCCTAAGCAGCGTCCCATGGCATCCCAGGGTTCAACGAATAATTTCTGCTGTGCTTGGTCGGCATTACCGCCAATAAGAGAGAAGGGTAGGCTTACAATATAAGCGGCTGTGCCTGCGACAGCGTTCACCAACTGTAATGGTTTACCTACAATAGTATCCACTACCATAGTCTCATAAGAGGGACCAAAATCCGTTTCATCAATTTCTATCGCGGCTAAAGCAGGCTGCATGCTAGCAAAAATTAAGCTTACAATTGCCATCATGGTCACTAACTTATATTTGACGGTGCGTTTCATTTTAGCGGGAGCGCTCATAATGATATCCTAAAACTCATAAGAAGTATGATTCATAGCTGCTGCTATTTCTATATAGAGACAAGCCTGCTATAGAAATAATGCGACAACGATAGATATTTTAATATTACAGATAAATAAACGCTTTGCACTATTTATGTAAATATTGGCCCTATTAAAGCAAGATTTAAGCCAATAAGCAACAAAAATGCGCAGGATATCTTTATATGAAAGATGTTTTTAAAGCGACTAAGTTTGAATGGAATTTTTAAGGGCGTTAAATCATATTTCCATAAAAAGGATTCATGGTGGCAATTCGGTGCTTTATAGCTTTGCAGACTTTTTAAATCTTCAGTTGTAAGGCCATTTAGAAATGCGTTATTTAGCAGGCTGACAGTTAGGACAGAAGACACTGGCTCGTCCGTTGAGCTTAATGTTTTCTAAAAGGGTGTCACAGTGTGGACAAGTCTCTCCTTGTCTGCCATAAACATTTAAGGTTTGTTGAAAGTAGCCTGTCTGGCCGCTGGCAACAGTAAAATCGCGTAAGGTAGAGCCACCTAGCGTGATGGCCTTTTTTAAGATGATTTTGATATGCTCAACCAAGGTGACTATCTGCCCATAGGAGACCTCATTGGCCGGTGTTGCCGGATGAATACCTGATAAATAAAGGCTTTCAGTTGCATAAATATTACCAACGCCGACAACGACTTGCTGCTCCATAATCACTGATTTAATTGCGCGTTTGATAGGCTGCTTACTATTGGTTTTATCAGATATATTGTTATCAGAGGTTTGGTTTGGATTGTCCGAGCGCTGAATTAAATGATATAAATAATCAGCGGTAAAGTCTGCTGATAATGGCTCGAGACCTAGATGGCCTAAAAGCTTATGACCGTAATCTTCAAACCATAACACTGAACCAAATCGCCTTGGATCATAATAATGTAGCTGTGTTTGGCTATTATCAGCGCCGCTAAATGTCACTAATAAATGGTCATGTTTACGCTTATCGGTGCCATAGCTGTGCTGCTGTAAGCTACCCGACATACCAAGGTGAATCAAAAGTTGGCGCGGTGCTAAGCTACCTGCTTGAATAGAGGTATTGTTACTGGCAGAAATGAGCGGTATAAAGTTTAGGATTAAATACTTCGCTCGGCGCTCGACACTGTCCAAAGTGTAATCGACCAATTCACTCAAGTCATCAGGCATCGACCAGCGTAGTTTTGGCTGGAAAACTTTGACATCGACCACTTGTTGACCTAATAACGGTGTCAGGCTGGTTTTGGTTGTTTCTACTTCGGGCAACTCAGGCATAGTATTTCTTATCAGACTCTATTAGGTATAAAGGGCCATTTGAAAGTTTCAAATCTTTGAAACTTTCGAAGCTTTGGTTATCAAACAACAGCGCGGCGAGCATGTAAGATACCATGTTGCTGTTCGAGTTTGGCAAGTAACTTTGACAAATGCGCGAGCCCTGAAACCTCAATATGGAACTTTAAAAAGGCGATATTGTCATCGTTACTGAGCGTCTCAACCTGACGAATATTGACATTTTCTTTATCAATAATTTGGGTCAAATCACGTAGTAATCCGCGCCTGTCATAGGCTTCAATGTGAATGTCTACCGGCTGATAACGACCAGCTTTAACCGTCCAAGCCGCCTCAATTTCACGCTCAGGGTCACGTTCAATTAAGCGCAGGTATTCAGGGCAGCCACGGTTATGCACGCTGACGCCGCGCGATAAGGTAATGTAGCCTGCGATAGGTTCACCGTGAACAGGATGGCAGCAGCCGGCTAGGTTAATCTCGATATTATCCAAACCATCGATACGGATTTTGTAAGCGTCAAGTTTCCCAGCGTTTCTCGTATCAATACTAGGGGTAAAATCTTCTTCAGGTTTTTCAGGCTCTAAATCTAACTGCCGAGAAATATGACTGGTCAACTGATTAAGACTGATATCACCCGTGACCAAACCAACCACGATATCATCGGTATTATTGACATTAAAATGCTGAATATAATCGTTTAAATCGATACTGTTCGGATGTACCGACAAGCGCTCAAGCTCTTTACTGAGCATTTGGCGACCTATCTCGATATTTTTATCGCGGTCTTGCTTATTAAACCATTGACGCAGTTTTGAGCGGGCGCGGTTGGTATGGATATAACCGAGCGAGGCCACCAACCAATCGCGGTTCGGTTCACGCGAGGCTTTGGTGATAATCTCAACTTGTTCGCCCGTTTTTAACTGGTAAGTCAGCGGCACATAGCGCTGATTGACGCGCGCCGCTTGCGCCCGATTACCGACTTGCGTGTGTACATAGTAAGCAAAGTCCAATACCGTTGCGCCTTTTGGCAGCTCGGTAATATCGCCATCGCGACTAAAGATATAAATACGTTCGAGCTCATCAAAATCAACCAACTGCTCTTCGTCGTCAAACTCGATCTCTTCTAACTCTTCACCGGTCAATAGTGCTGAGCGCGGCTGATTGCGCGTTTCATTATTAATCGATAGTAGCTGACGTAATGAGCTGATTCGTTGGTTAAGGTAATTGTCCTTTTTATTTTTCAGGCCTTCTTTGTAATTGACGTGCGCGCACATGCCAAGCTCGGCTTCAAAGTGCATCTCATGGGTACGAATTTGCACTTCAAGCGACTTGTTTTCGGCAATAACGGCGGTATGGAGCGAGCGATAACCGTTGGATTTTGGATTGGTAATATAGTCGTCAAATTGTTCAGGGATATAGCGCCATAAACCATGTACCAAGCCCAAAACGTGATAGCAGTCTGAAGGATTATTGACCAAAACCCGTAACGCACGTATGTCATAAAGCTGATCAAAGGATAAACCTTTAAGCTTCATTTTCCGGTAGATAGAGTAGATGTGCTTGACGCGACCTGAAACTTCGCCTTCGATACCCGCTTCCGCTAATGCCGCATTGAGCTTATCTTGTACGCGCTGAATATAAGACTCACGTTCGCTGCGTTTTTCTGATAACAGTTTGGCAATTTCTTTATAACGCTCGGGCGCTAGATAGCGAAAGGCTAAGTCTTCAAGCTCCCATTTTAATTGGGCAATGCCAAGCCTATGAGCCAGTGGCGCATAAATGGTCATGACCTCACGCGCGACCCGATATTGCCGCTCTTCGCTAGAAAAAGTCAGTTCGCGCATGGCAAAGGTACGCTCAGCCAATTTAATCAGCACCACGCGCACATCGTTGGTCACAGAGATGAGCATGCTATAAATGTTGGAGAGCTGATCGCGCTGATTATTAACAAAATGGTCTTCTAAGCGTTTATTGCTTTCGATGATTTCGGACAGTTTCCCCATCGCCAAGGTATCTTTGACCAAGGTTGAGATATCGGCACCGAATTTTTTTTCAATTTCAGCTAAGCTAATAATCGATTTGCGGGCGCTACGATAAAGCATCGCTGCAACCAGCGCATTTTCATCTTGATACAGGTAGGTTAGGATATCGGTCATAGCAATACCGGTGACATAAGCGCCTGAACGCTCAGATTCACTGGTATTCATATGACTGCGGATAAATTCGCAAGCGCTAGCAAGATTGGGCACAGACTCTTGCCCGATACGCTTGGCAACATTATCCAGCCAAGTAGGGACATCAATATTTATCTGATCTAAATCAATGGCTTCTAGTTCTTGTGCCGAAAGCGCATTGGCATCATCAAGCAATTGATTGTCTAAATATTCATCTTCAAGGTTAGGGTCATGGCTGTGGTAAGCATACTGAGCAGAGCGATCAAAGGTGGTATGCAACTTATGAGTGGACAGTTGATATTTGATGTCGTGTGGAATTTGGGCATAGCTATTGGCAGACTGATGAGAGCGTTGACTCGCAACCAGTTGTGCCGCCAATGTTGCGCTATCGGCTTGCGTGGTTTGTCCATCTACCAGCGGTAGCCCTTCACGAATTTTTACCATAGCCCACTCCTCTTAGCTATTCTAAATTGATTAGAAGCCCATTTACCGAACACACTTTGAGGTTTCCATAGGTAAAGTGTCAGCTATAAATCAATTCAGCCGCTAAAAAATCCATTTTTAGCAGCTATAAAATGACAAACATAAATAATATATAAAGCGCTGAGTAAGGATAAAGGATACTCACGATATCTTGCTGAAGAAAGCCTAAATACATTGGCTGTTATTATCTCATTTCACAATGACAAATCAAGCAAGGCTCTGTAATGATAATGTCGCTTTCGATAACATAACACCTTTTTAGCCCTATCGTTCAGGCCATTTTTGCTTAAATTAATAGGGTAAAAAAGGTCGTCTTTATTTATATCTGTCATACGTTATCTTGGTGTTTTAGAACAGCGTGTATTAAAACCCGCTGCGCTAAAACAAAGTCTTTTGAAACATCTTACTTTAAACATCATTAAAATTGATGCTAAGCGGATACTTTCTCAAAGCGCGCAATAGATTCGACGTGACCCGTATGACAGAACATATCCATCACGCCTGCATGCGTCAAACGATAGCCTTGCTCTAGCAAAGCTTTGGTATCGCGGGCAAGGGTAGCAGGGTTACAAGAGACATAGACAATACGCTCGGCATTGAACTTTGGCAGATACTGCATAATCTCCCACGCGCCCGAACGCGGTGGGTCAATGAGTAACGCATCAAAGCCTTGATTGGCCCAAGGTTTATCCGTGCAATCTTGGGTTAAGTCTTGGCTATAAAACGCCGTATTAGTAATGCCATTGCGGCGTGCATTATTAGCAGCGCGAGCAGTCATGGCTTCACTGCCTTCAACGCCAACCACCGAGCCAGTTTCGCCGACCAAACGCGCAAGCGGTAAGCTAAAGTTACCCAAACCACTGAATAAATCGAGCACACGTTCGCCCGCTTTTAAATCTAGCAAGTCGCAAGCAAGCTTGGTCATTTGACGATTGACCGATAAATTGACCTGAGTGAAGTCCGTTGGAATAAATTCAAAGGTCAAATCATACTCAGGCAGCTGATAATATAAGCGCCCAAACTGCTCACTCATATCGTCATTATCCGTCAAGGCAATACGCTGAATGCTATCGGCGCCTTTTGACTGTAAATACAACTGCCAATTGCGCGCCGCAAAAAACGTTTTTAGCTTCTCGATATCGGCATCTGATAATGGTGCCAAGTTACGCACAATAAGCGCAACCGGCTGATTACCATCAGGCAACTCTGGCAGCGCTTCGCCCATGGCTAATTCAAGCTGAGCAATCTTGTCACGACTCTCAAGTGTGCTGATAAGCGCTTTTAGATTTTCAATCTCAAAACCAATCCGCGGGTCTAAGATATGACACTCATTTAACTCGGCTAAAAAGTTACTTGAACGCTCACGGAAACCCACCAAGGCGGTTTCTTTTTTGGCGACATAACGCACGCCAAGTCGCGCTTTGGTACGGTAACCTAAGCGATCGCCAACCACGGGCGCGAGCCAATGCTCTGGTTCGACATTGGCTTGATGCATAAGCAATTCAGCAAGCACAGATTGCTTAAAGTTGATCTGACCATCGGGCTGCCAATGTTGCAAACTACAGCCGCCACAAACGCCAAAATGCGGGCAGGGCGCTACTGCGCGCTCAGGGTTTGGATTGGCAGTAATGCTCACCGCATCACCTTCTTCAAAACTGCTACGGCTATTGGTGATTTTGACTAAGGCGCTTTCGCCTGGTAATGCAAAGCTGACAAAAATCTTTTTGCCATGTTTGTCTTCGATATGACCATCGGCTTCACCGAAACCGTTGCCATAAATAGCAACGCCGCGACCATCATGTGATAAGCCGTCGATGTTAAACGGTAATGGCTCAGCATCTTTCAAACGGCGGCGTGTTTTCGATGAGGGCTTAGATTTTTTCTTACTTGGCGGCATGGTGATGGTCTGAGCCTCGTTAGGCTGTTGGTTGGTATCTAGGGTAGTAGAGTTCTGTGAATCGGTGGGCTGCATAAACCTGCCTTAATAATAAAGAGTAAGCAATAAAAGATGAATAACTAAAAATAAGAGTGAGACGTTAGCTGTTAAAACGTCATTTCTATGAAAGCGTTTTTATAAAAAAGCTTTTATAAAGAAGTTCTTATAAAGACGCTCGTTAAATAAAAATGTCTGCTATGGCGCAGGCGCGGATGACCAATCGGCAATAAATTCGTGATGGCGTGGACTGCCATCTGCTTGAGTATATTGGGCCAAATAGTCACGGCTTTGCTGCTGCCACGCCTCAAAATCTGGCGAGGACAATTGCCCTGTTAAACGCAGCCAGCGCAGATATATCAGCCAAGTATTCATCACATCAGATTCGCAATATATTGACAGTGTTTGCCAGTCATCATTGCTGACCAGCTCGCCAACCATACTGCCATCGACATTGGTTTTACCGGGCAAGCCATAAAGGCTGGCGACGACATCCATGGCTTCGCGGCGGCTGGCACCGTATTGGCTGAATCTGTCCATCAAATCAAGATGGCGACTGTGGAAACGATTGACGTAGTTATCAAAGCGCATGTTTTTGATACGCTCACCTTCTTCAAATAACCACGGCGCGGATAAGTCATACTGCATGGCGCGATAAATAAGCACTGGAATATCAAAACCCGAGCCGTTCCAACTAATCAGCTGTGGCAGCTTTTCAAGGTCACTAAAGGCGCGAAAAAATTTGCTCAGTATGTCTTTTTCGCTAAACTTATCGGCGGTCAAAGAAAACAGGGAAAATTTGCCGTCTTTAATATAAAGGGCAGAAATACAGACAATGCGCTGCAAGGGCAAACGCATAAAATCGTGACCTGCTTCTTGGAGTCGCAGTGCTGTCAATGCGCTTAAAGCATCGGCATCATTAAGCTCAGCCAACTGCGGATAGATACGGCGGGCAGCATCGGTATCGGCAACCGTCTCAATATCAAAGACCAAGATAGGTTTGGAAGAAAGGGCGTTTGACATAAACAATCCTGCTTGTTTTTAAGCTTACGAAGTGACGTTATCAGTTGCTGTCATTCACATTATATAGGCCCGTCGATAAATAACGATCACCGCGGTCACAAACGATAAAAGCAATCACAGCATCTGGGTTTGCTCTTGCGACTTCGGTTGCGGCCCATGCCGCTGCACCTGATGACACCCCAGCAAAAATGCCTTCAGTTTTCGCCAGTTTACGCATATAAACTTCAGCGACACGCTGATCAACATCCATGATGTCATCAACCAAATCTGCTTCAAAAATACCTGGCATATAAGCGGCAGGCCAGCGGCGAATACCAGCGATAGACGCTTCTTCGTCAGGTTGTAGGCCGATGATTTTGACCTCAGGGTTTTGCTCTTTGAGATATTGCGCGACGCCAGTAATAGTACCTGTGGTGCCCATCGAGCTGATAAAATGAGTGATTTTACCGTCCGTTTGTGCCCAAAGCTCAGGACCGGTGGTCAGATAGTGCGCTTGTTTATTATCGGGGTTGTTAAATTGATCGAGCACAATGCCTTTACCGTCGGTTTGCATTTGCAGCGCCATATCACGCGCGGCTTCTATGCCTTCGTCCACCTCGATAAGCGTGGCGCCATAAGCGGCCATCGCATCTTTACGCTCTTGGGTCGAGTTGGTTGGCATAAATAGAGTAATTGGATAACCACGCATGGCCGCCACCATCGCCAAAGCAATACCAGTATTGCCGCTGGTCGCTTCAATGAGCATATCACCAGGTTTAATATCACCGCGCTGCTCAGCCTGATAAATCATATTAAATGCTGGACGGTCTTTTACCGAACCCGCAGGGTTATTGCCTTCAAGCTTGGCGAGTAATGTCGCGCCATTGGCAATCTGCTCTTGCTCAGGCAGGCGATTTAACTTGACCAAGGGCGTCTTACCCACGCAATCGGCAAGATCAGTGATTTGCGTAATAAAATTGGCGTTTGACTGGGCCGTAGCGGACATAAGGTATCCTTATAATGATTAATTATTAAGTTTTTAATTGGCACTGTTTATGAACTGAACCTATTTATAAATTAAAGCAGTTTAAATACTAGGTATTAATCGCTAGCTACTAAGCGCTTATCAATAATAATTCAGTACTTTATAACTATTAGAGGTTTATTGTGGTGAATAAAAAGTTGCGTCATTATATCATTTTGTTTTCGGCTGCGCTTAATGCATAAATTTTTATTGAGGATAAGCAGTGTACTTATATGCATAAACAAATCGGCATAAACAAAATACTAAAAGCGGACTGCTTACGATAACCTTGAATAATGAAAGTGCATGAGTAAGTGAAGCGAGAAAAGAGTGAAGCGAGAAAAGTTTGCCAAGGAATGGTTAACCGCCCTCGTTAGAATCCTGCTAAGATAATCTTAAGTTATTCTTGATGGCTTACCATTAATGCTTAATAAGTAATCAATATCCAAGCGCGCCGTACAGTGTTTATCAATAATAATATTCACCAGTAATAATATTTAGCGCCAAAATCAGTGGAGAGTAAATCCAGCATGGCTTACAAAAAACGTTTTGATACCAGTAGCGCTTATGGTCAGCTGATTATATTGGTGTTTTTGCCGATTTGTTTATTGGCAGCGGTCGGTGGCATTTTGGTGTTTTATGAAACCATGCGTGCCAGTAATTCAGAGCAAGAAGCGTTAGCAGAGGCGGTACTGATTCGTTATACACCAACAATTGCGGAGCTGGTTCCTGAGTTATTAGAGCAAGAGCAGGCAGAGAATAACGATGATAAAAATAAGGCAGCGGACAACTCGCAAACGGCAATAGCAGCCTTAGCAGGTATTCAAGATAGGCTCGGGCGTATGCAGTCCGAGCAGCATGTCCAGCGTATTGCGATTATCAATCAAAATAATAAAGTGCTGGCAAGCGTGGGCTACGGCACCGAGGAAGCTTGGCCTCAGATAGAATCTTCACAGCGCTTTTTATCGCAACAACCAACGCCCATTGGCACCGCTTACGGTAGTAGCTTGGGAGAGTTTGACGGGCAGCAACTGTGGCTTATTATTGATATGGATAATGAGCCGCTTTATATCGCCCGTTATCGTATCGCCATGGCATTGGCAATTACTGGTTTATTTACGATTTTAATTTTGTTATTGAGCTTAAATATCTATTCAAAACGTTGGATTGCGCCGATTTACGAGCTACGTTTGCAATTACAACGTACCCATGTCGACAATCTTTATCAGCCTATTCCGGTCGAATCAAATGGTGAGCTGAACTTATTGCAGCAAGATTTGGTCAGGACGTTACGTCGTCTCCATGCCAGCTTCCAAGATTTAAAAGATCATGCCGAACAGACCGAAGATGATTTGCGCTTGGCATTTGATGAGATGGAAATGCAAAATATCTCTATCCGTAATGCCCGCGATGCGGCAATCTCAACCAGCCAAGCAAAATCGGCGTTTTTGGCCAATATCAGCCATGAATTGCGTACACCATTAAACAGTATCGATGGTTTTATTAATTTGCTGGCGCGACATGGTGAGCTCAACCCTGAACAAGATTTATATGTGCAAACCATCCGTAAATCATCAGCGCATCTGTTGGCGCTCGTAAATGACGTATTGGATTTCTCTAAGATTGAAGCGGGTAAACTGGTCCTTGATCGTCACGAGTTTGACCTTTATGACACCATCTATGACGTGGTCGATATGCTATCGCCGGTTGCTGCCGAAAAAGGTCTGCGCATGGCGGTGCTGTTTTATAACGACGTGCCGATGCGCATCAACGGCGATGCTTTGCGCCTTAAGCAAGTACTGACCAATATCGTTGGTAATGCCATTAAGTTTACCGATAGTGGCGATGTGGTCGTACGCGTGAGCTTAGACGATCATCGCGACAATTATTTGATGATTAGTGTGCAAGATAGCGGTAAAGGCATTTCATTATCTGACCAAAAAATGCTTTTTCAAAGCTTTAGCCAAGGCGATCCGTCGATTACGCGCCAATATGGTGGTACCGGCTTGGGTCTGGTCATCTCCAAGCAGTTAACGCGGCTGATGGGCGGCGATATTGGTTTTTATGACAATGTGCAAGAAAACATCTCGAACCAAGGGGCAACGTTTTGGTTTCGGATGCCAGCCCATGTCGATGTTTTAGAGGCGGCGACTGGGCAAACGATTGAGTTGCCAGTGCTCGCGCCACTTGCCAGCGATACGGACGAGTTTAATGTGCTGGTTTGGATCAATCATACCGCGTCGATACAGGTGCTCAAAGCCAGCCTGCAACATTTACCGATTACCCTGACCCAAGCAAACTCTTTACCGGGCGTACTTGAGTCGCTCAAAGAGCGCGGTAATTATTGGGATTGGGTCATCGTGGATGACGATACACAAGACGATATGATGGCGCTACTCAAACAAATTCGCCTGCATTATCAAGGAAAGCTTGCGGTATTTGGCTATCAAGTTGCCGCCGATCAAGCGCTGCTCAATCGTTATCATGCCAATATTCTGTATGAGCCTTTAGATAAAAGACAGCTCTATGCCATGCTTGATACGCAAAAGCGCAGCGCTCCGAGTGGCGTTCAAGAGCCGCGCTGGAAAGGCGTGACTGTGCTAGCTGTCGATGACCATTTGCCAAACTTACTGGTGCTTGATGCGCTGCTAAGTGAACTTGGCATCCATGTCATTACCGCCAGCAGCGGTTTTGATGCGATAGAAATCATCAGTAAACAGCAGACCAAACATATTAAGAATGCTAAAACTGACAGCCAAAGTCTGTCGAAAAAAACTCAAATATCTAAAGCCGAAGCGCGTGATGATGCTAGTAAATCGGCGGTTAATCCATTACATCTTGACGATACTACGACAGATGATAAAGGTAGTACGGCGCACAAAAACAGTATCGATTTGATATTTATGGATATTCAAATGCCGCGTATGTCAGGGCATGAAGCAGCGCGGCAAATCCGTAATATCGAAACCTCTGATCATCATATTCCGATTATTGCCTTAACCGCTCATGGCTTAGCCGATGAGCGCGATAAGCTGATTGCGAGCGGCATCAATGATTATGTCGGTAAACCTATTAGCCAGCCGCAGTTATTACAAGTGCTGCAAAAATGGCTTGGTCGTACCGATTCAGTGCCGCCATTAACCACTCTTCATAGCGATAACTTGCACAGCTCTGACTTGCATAGCTCTAACTTGCACAGCTCTGACTTACAAAGTGGGGTGAATCAAAACGCCTTGACCTCTTATGCAGATGTGACAACCCCAACTTATCCTTTGCTCAAAGATAACGAGGATAATCGTATCGCCAATACAAGTTCTGATACTAAAGTGAAGAGTCCGGCAAAAATCACCCGACCTTTATCATTAAAGAAAATTCGCGATGACTATTTGCGTGATAGTCAGCCGCGTGAAGAATATAGACGCGAGACGCCGCGCGAAACCCAACCACGTTACGAGAAGCCACGCTATGAAAAGCCACACTATGAGAATCTGCATTATCAAGGGCAGGGGCAAGCACCATTGGCTTATCCGCCTTATCAGATGTCAGAGCGTGCTAAAGATGAGCAAGCAATAAATAACGCACACGGGGAAAATAATACAGACATGGGCGCAAATATCCTTGATACCTCGGAGATTTTAAATTGGCAAGATGCGTTGACGCGTTCAGCCAATAAACCCGATTTGGCTGCTAAGCTGATTATTATGATGCTCGATACCATCAATGATGAAAAGCAGGCGTTGATGCAGGCGTGGGAGAGCCGTAACCGCAGTGCGCTGGCGCAAATTGCTCATCGTATCTTAGGTGGCAGTCGTTATACTGGCGTGCCGCAGTTACGACAGGCCAGCCAAGACTTAGAAGATAAATGCTTATTGAATATTCAACATACCACGCCGGCTCAGTTTGCGATGCTTGAGCCTTATTATGACGCGTTATTAACGGCGTTAAATAATTTACAAGCACTGGATTTATCGGCGTATCCGCAGCTTAATTATCACCGCCTAAGTGAAAATGATATGACGTGGAAAATGATTTAAAGCGGATAATTATCAAACCGCTGAGGCTAAACGATACCCTAGCAGTCAGTTATTGATAAGGAAGGGTTGCAGTAAGGCTGTTAATATTAATCTGAGTACCAACATTATAGTTGTTTTATTTATTATTAAGGATGATTATGCACGCTATTGCCACTTACCAGTATGAAACATTACAAGTCAGCGCGACCGACAATATAATAACGGTGACCATCAATCGACCGGAAAAAAAGAACGCCATGAGTTTTAAAGTGGTGCAAGAGTTGATTGCGGTCGCAGGGCGCATCAGTAAAGATAAAGCGGTACGCGCGGTGATTCTTAATGGCGCGGAAGGCACGTTTTGTGCTGGTATCGATTTGGGCGATTTAAACCATCCTAAGAATCAAGCGTTTGCGCTATGGGAGCTGGTTAAACCTTGGCAAAGCTTATTTCAACGCGTCTGCTTGGTTTGGCGTGATGTGCCTGTGCCAGTGATTGCGGTTTTAGAAGGTTACTGTATTGGCGCAGGCTTACAGTTGGCGCTGGCCTGCGATGTGCGTATTAGCCATCCTGAGTGTAAATTGTCTATTATGGAAGCCAAGTGGGGACTGGTACCTGACATGGGCTTAACGCAGTCAGGGTTTGGCGTCGTACGCGCTGATGTTTTAAAAGAGCTGGCAATGACCGCGCGTACCGTGAATGCCGAAGAGGGCCAAGCGCTTGGCTTAGTCAGTCATTGTAGTGAGACGCCACTTGAGCAGGCACAAAAGCTTGCCGCCGAGTTTGCTGAGCGTTCACCCGATGCGGTGCTAGCAAGCAAACGCGTTATCAATGCCATGTTTGATCAGCCAGCTACGACGCTATATAAAGAAAAATTTTGGCAGTTAAAAATGATGTTTGGTCGCAACCGTAAACTGGCGCTTAGAAAAGCCAAGCAGGCCAGTATTACTTTTGGCAAACGTCAGTTCCGTTAGAAAATCAGCCATATTTGGCCACTGTATTTGAGTGAGATAGGTTTATTTTATTCACATCAAGCATCTATTGAATTACAAGCAGATAGTGCAATATAGCATTATCTGTTTTTTTATCTGTTTACGTTGCTGTGTTTGCGTGGCTGCTTGTCAGGATGGTTGTTTGTAGATGTTATTTTAAAAGGCTTAATTTAAAATAAAAGCTGAGTAAAGTTACACAACAAACGGCGCATCAATAATAAAATAATTCTCACTCTATCATATGGTCTCATTATGTCTGCTCCAAAGTCCTCCCTGCCTAATAAACCCAATGCTGCTGACCGTGTGCGCTCTGCTGATTTGCCCGTTGCATGGATTATGATGCTTGGGCTTATCGTGGCGGTCGGACCCTTATCAATTGATATGTATCTGCCCGCATTACCGTCGATGGCAGAGGATTTTGGTGTATCGACGGCTTTTATGGCCAACTCTGTGCCAGCCTATTTCTTAGGTTTGGTTTTTGGTCAGCTATTTTATGGTCCCTTTAGTGATCGCGTCGGTCGCGTCAAACCGTTATATATGGGCATGACCTTATATGTGATTGCTTCGATTGTTTGTGCGACGACCGACAACGAATACGTGTTGTTTGTCGGTCGTACCTTTCAGGCGTTGGGCGCGTGCGTTGGTGCGGTTGTGACGCGTGCAGCAATACGTGACCGCCTGACGGCCAAACAAACCGCCAAAGCCTTTTCGATTATGATATTGGTCATGGGTTTAGCGCCGATCTTAGCGCCATCTCTTGGTGCTTTATTTTTAAAGTTCTTTAGTTGGCATTCTATATTTTGGTTTTTGGCGGCCTTTGGGGCGTTAAATTTATTACTGACCAAGTTTTTCTTCTTTGAAACCTTGACTGAAGAAAACCGTAACGTCCGCCCTGCCAAAGAAGTGCTTAGTCAATATTGGGATTTGTTAAAAGACCCGACCTTTAATTATCCCGCGATCGGTGGGGGGTTATTAATGGGCGCGATGTTTGTCTATATTAGCTCAGCTTCTGAATTAATCATGGATACTTATGGCGTATCGGCCACGCATTTTGGTTGGTTATTTGGGATGAATGCGGCAGGGTTTGTAGGTTTGACCCAGCTGAATCAATGGCTGACCAATCGTTTTCGTATCTTAAGTATCCTACGTTTCGGCGCGATGATGCAGGTTATCTCAGCGGCGGCGCTGTTTGTAACCGGTATTATTTTTGGTACGGATGCATGGTTGCCGCTGGTTTTAGCCTGTATTTTCTTTTGTATTGCGGGCTTGGGTCTAACGCAGCCAAACGCCTCGGCGATTGCGCTTGCTTTTCAAAAACGCCGTGCGGGTATGGCCAGTGCTTTGCAAGGCTCGTTGATGTTTTCGGTCGGTATTTTTGGTGGTTTATTATTAAACTTATTCCCTCTCAATCCAGTGTTAAAAATCGGTATTGCACTCTTTGTCCTCATGAGTTTGGGCGCATATTTAATTTGGCAGATAGACCGTAATTTGGATTTGGATACTGCGGAGTGATTAACCGATAAATTTCAAGCAGGTTAGATTTCATAAAAAAGTATTCACGGCGTTGTAAATGCCTGAATACTTTTTTTATGTCTGCTATTTTCTTAAGCTATCCGCGTTTTTTTAATAATTCTTCTTAATTTCGTGTTTATAACAAATATTTGTTGGCATTTTCTAAGCCATAATTTTGCTTGCAACGACCATTTTATATACGTTTGTTGCCATATATAAAAATATGTACGCTAGAGCTAAACAAAATTATTGCAATGCTAGACTTGCTCGATTATTATCCAGCGTAACTTCTTGTAATAGATTGTTGTATAAGTATTACAACGATTTTTAGGAGTATTTTTTTAATTTGTAATACAACGCCGAGGCATAAGGATAGGATATGAAGCAGTTATATCGAGTGTTACCGATTATGTTGAGTGTGGGCTTATTTGGTTGTGGTAACTCTACAACTCAAGAAAGCTCTGATGCCAACGGTGCGACCGATAATAAAGACAACTTCGTCAGTCAGCTACCTGATACAGCGCCAGTGATAAAAGTTGCGACTACAGGCACGATGCCGCCGTTTTCTTTTCAAGATGACTACGGCAATATGCAGGGTATTGATATTGATTCGATTCGTGCTATCGGCGAGGAGCAAGGTTTTAAAGTTGAGTTTTATAAAGAAACTTGGCAAAACATGTTTGATAGCGTGGCATCAGGTGGTCGTGATTTAGCGATATCAGGCATCTCTTATAAAGACGACCGTGCTGAAAAATATGGTTTATCTGATACTTACTTTTTTAATCCATCTTCAATTATGTATTCAAAAAGTAATGTAAAAATTAATGGCATAGAAGACTTACAAGGTATGCATGTCGCTGCTATGGAAGGTTCAAAGCAAGATGACCAGCTCAGAGCAATGGGCAAATATAGTGAAATGACGACTGAAAGCACAGCTTTCTTGCTATTTGAAGATCTTATGCAAGGAAAGGTTGACGTGATTTTGCATGATTTACCTATTTTACAATATACGGCAAAAAATCATCCTGAACACAAGGTGACTATCGTGCCTTATGAAGGTGAAGATAACCCTTCAGCTCAGCAAGTGATATTGATGGCAAAGGGTAATGCCAAACTTATCAAGAGCGTTAACGAGGGTATTGCTAAGCTCAAAGAAAAAGGTAAGTTTAGAGAGATTGAGCAAAAATGGTTGGGCGAGACTGCTCCTGCTACTAATACCAACACTAACAGTCAGCAAACGAACTAAGGGGCTCAAAGAAGATGGCAACCACACATAATATCGAAAATAAGCGCTATCGCAGTCTAATTGTTTCGATTGCACTGTTTTTATCCTTGATTGGCGCATTGCTGGCATTTACTTTTTATACATCAAGCTTACTTGAAAGAAATACCGTTTTAATTGACCAAACCAACCAAGTTGCCAATAGCGCTCAAGCGGTAATTAAAGACTTGTTTGACTTAGATAACAGCTATGGTGAAGATACCAACTCTCCGCATATCCAGCGGGTTTTAGAGCGTTTGAAGCAAGATACTGCGCTCATTACTAGCTCTATTAATGCGATCGAACAAGGTGGCGAAATTACCGATATTGATGGTAAACGCTATAATTTGCCATCAATCAACAGTCAGTCTCAGACTCAAATTACGGCGGCTAATGAACAATGGCAGCTTTTAGAACCCAAAATCCAAGCTTATCTAAAAGACGCTGATAATATCATGGTCGATTCGTCTGATGAATTGACTCAAGCAGTAGAGCAAGCGAAGACCTCAAGTTTGCTTATTAACGATTCGTTAGACCAGCTTACCGATGAAGTGTTTATTAACGCTGAACGCCAAGCAAATACCATTCGTCTGATTCAGATATTGGGTGTTGCGGCCATTTTTGCTTACTTCCTAATTTTCGTATTCTTCTTTGTACGTCGTCTGCGTGATACTGATGCTGAAGCATTGGCGGCTCGTCGCGAAACGCAAGAAATCATGGAAACCGTAAATACGGGCCTATTCTTGTTAGATAAAGATTTGAACATTGGTCAGCAGCATTCACGCGCCCTAAACGGCATTATTGGCGAAGACAGATTGTCAGGTGAAAACTTTGCTGATGTACTACGTGGCCGTATTTCAGACAAGGATTTGAAAACCACGCGTCAGTTTATCGAGCAGTTATATAACCCACGTGTTAAAGAAAAATTGGTTGACTCTCTTAATCCATTGCACAAAGTCATGCTCCACAATACCTCTGGTGAAGAGAGTACCACAAACCGCTACCTTGACTTCAAGTTTTCACGCGTTTATGAGGACAAAGACATTGCGCGCATTTTGGTCAACGTTAACGACGTTTCAGATGCCGTTTATCTAGAGCAGCGCTTAGAAAAAGAACGTTCACAAAACGACATGCAAATTGAGATGTTGACAACCATCTTAAACGTCAATCCAAAAATCATTAATGAATTTATTAATAACACCAAAGTTCATATCGATAAGATGAATAACATTTTGAAAAATCCTGGTAGCTCGCAGTTTGAGTTGGAAGGTAAGCTCAATGCCATTTATCGCGAAATGCACAGCTTAAAAGGTGAAGCATCGGCACTAAAACTGCACAGCTTTACTAAAATTGCCTCGGATGCAGAAGACAAACTTGATGCGCTGCAAAATCAGGGCAAGCTATCAGGTAATAACTTCTTACCGCTGGCTGTCCATTTGGATGACTTACTCAGCCTATCAAACACCATTGAAACATTAGGTGAGCGCATCAACCAAGCCGCGCCAAAGAGTCATGCAAGTGCTCAGCCGATGAAAAAAGCAGCTGTGGCCGCCAGTTCATCAAGTGCCAGCCATGCGTCAGCAGCAAATCAATCCGTTGCCACTGCGTCTTTTGCCGGCGGCAATAACATTGATTTGAGTGACGATGTCGCTGATGAGCAGTTAGCTTACTATCAAGATTTTGCGCAAGATATCGCGGTTAGACAAGCCAAACAAGTACAGCTAAATGATCATAACTTAGCGCACGTTACCATCCCTGAATGTCTGAAAAAACCGGTTCGGGAAATCAGTATTCAGTTGTTACGCAATGCGGTGGTACACGGTATCGAATCTCCTGAAGCGCGTCAGGCTGCTGGAAAGTCTGCCGTCGGTAGTATTGATTTAGAGATGCAGCGTGATGCGCAAAACTTAATCATCGTCTTACAAGATGACGGTCAGGGTATCAATTACGAGGGCATCCGTAATAAATTAATCGCTGATGGGCGTTATAGCAGTGAAGAGGCAAGCACGCTTACGGAAGGTGAGTTGCTTAAAACGTTGTTTACTTCTGGCTTCTCGACCAAAGAGCATGCGGACGAAGATGGTGGACGCGGCGTAGGCTTAGATGTCATCAAAGCTTTAGTAAAAGAGTATGACGGTAAGCTTAATGTAAACAGTGAGCTTGGCAAAATGACCCGTTTTGTCATCACCTTACCGACTGCATAATTAAGGATAAAAAGACATTATGTACAAATTAATGATTGTTGATGATTCAAATATCATTCGAAACCGTATTCAGCGTGCGTATGACTCAGGTAAGTTTATGCTGGTTGCAACGGCGACCAGTGGTGTGCAAGCGATTGAGAAATTTAATATTCATCGTCCAGATGTGATTACCATGGATTTGACCATGCCGCAAATGGATGGGCTTGAATGCATTGCAAAAATCATTGCGATAGACCCAGAAGTACGGATTTTGGTGGTGTCGGCGTTGTCTGATAAATCGACGGGTATTGAAGCTTTGTCACTGGGCGCAAGCGGATTTTTATGTAAGCCTTTTTCAGAAGAAGAGCTGGTAGAGTCTTTGTATGAGCTTGTGCAAGACTAGCCTCTAGGGCGTGTCGGTCACTTAACACATAAACTCAGCTCGCTTTTATGACTGTTTTTAAACGAGTTTTTTTAAATGAAGACAGGCCCTAATCAATTTAGAAAATATATTAATAAAGAACACACATTATGAAAGAGCAAAAGTTACAAATTTTTGTGAGTATCATTACCAATTATTTTAATCAGTTTGGCAATGAAGAGCTGGTCGTTGATACCCCTTATTTGCTAGAAAACCAACAGCCGAAAGTTCATGATTATACGGGCGTTATTGGCATCTCAGGGGTGCAAAAAGGCGTGGTTTATTTTTCTGCCACCAGCGCGTTATTGAACAGTATCCTAGATAGTATGGGCGAAACAGATAAAGGCGAAGACAATTTGGTCGATCTTGCCGGTGAGGTTGCCAATACCATATCGGGTAATGCGCGCAACGAATTTGGCTCAGAGTTTCATATCTCTGTGCCGCTGGTGTTTAAAGGCTCACCGCAAAGCATTATCCTACCTAAAAACGGGCGTTCTTTTATCATTCCAGTCAGTTGGCGCGGTCAAATTGGCGAGATTGTGGTTTGTTTGCAAGACTAAACACAGCCCCTAATAATGATTAATACGGACGACAAACGATTATGGTTAATGTAGATAAGTTAGGCGTCTTTTTAAGCTCAATCAGTGCGTTTTTTGCACAGATTGATGATGAGTCAGTAGTGATTGATACGCCGTATTTGAACAGCAATAAAAATGCCGTGGGTTATGATTATAGCGGCATGATTAAAATCTCCGGACCGCTTGAAGGCTACGTTTACGTCAGCGCGCCAAGCACTCTTTTGCGTGAAGTCATCAAAGTAATGGGCGAGCCTGACTCTTCTATTACGATGATGAAAGACTTGTTGGGTGAGATGGCAAACACCATTTCAGGTAACGCGCGTACTGAGTTTGGTGCTGATTTTATTATTTCACCGCCCAAAATCATTGAAGGCATACCCAGTATTCCTTACTTACCAAAAGACCGTCAAAGCTATATCACGCCTTTTACATGGCGCGGCTACAAGGCAGTCATCGGTATCTCTATTGCTTAGTTTTAAACTGAGCATACAAGGGTAAAAGCAAATAATAAGGTAAAGAAAAACGACGTTTATACGTCGTTTTTTTATGGGCAATAATCCGTTGGAGCGGCATAATAGCGCTAGCAGTCACTTAGACTTATATGGTAAAATACAGCGCAGCTATTTTCATAATTTAGGTTTAGACATTTTGTCTAAATTTAAAGCTTAGCTCAATTTTTAAACCAACCCATCAAACAATGACACACACATCATGGCAAAAAATTGCTGGGTGTTTGGCGACTTGATTAATTTGCGAAAAAGTTAGTGCTGTTTCAATAAACACTAACCGTTAGCAAATGCGTGTCGCTAGATAGGCAGTTTTTGTGATGTGGAGGCATAACCCAACCAATAGGAATTTCACATGGCTTCAAACAATCCAACCAAAATCGAAATGCGCGACTTATTACAAGCTGGCGCTCACTTTGGTCACCAAACACGTTTTTGGAATCCAAAAATGGGTCCATACATCTTTGGCGCCCGTAACAAGATTCACATCATCAACTTAGAGCACACCGTAAAAGCGTTTAACGAAGCATTGACTTACGTAAACGGCCTAGCTGCTAAGAAAAACAAAGTATTATTCGTCGGTACTAAGCGCGCAGCAAGCGGCGTTATCGCTGAGCAAGCACAACGCGCTGGCATGCCATACGTTGACCATCGCTGGTTAGGTGGTATGTTGACTAACTGGAAAACCCTACGCCAGTCAATCAATCGCCTAAAAGAGCTTGAAAAACAATCTGAAGACGGTACTTTTGCTAAGCTGACTAAGCGTGAAGCGTTAGAGCGTACTCGTGATATGGAAAAACTTGAGCGTTCATTGGGCGGTATCAAAGACATGGGCGGTCTACCTGACGCAATCTTCGTTGTAGACGTTGACCATGAAGCAATCGCTATCAAAGAAGCTAAAAATCTAGGTATCCCAGTTATCGGTATCGTTGATACTAACTCAAACCCAGATAACGTTGATTACATCATTCCAGCTAACGATGACGCTATCCGTGCTGTGACTTTGTATGTGACTTCTATTGCTGATGCGATTATCGCTGGTAAAGAGTACGCACAAACTCAAGCAGGCGGTAAAGCTGACCAAGCACAAGACGCTGAGCAAGCTCCTGCAACTGAAGCAGCAGCCGAGGCTAAAACTGAAGAAGCAGCGACTCCAGCGGAGTAATTGCTAAGCGATAAGGTTTAACTTTGTAAGGATGCCTTGATAGTTTATCTATGAGCAGCCATATAAAGTCATTAACAGCCTGAAGTTTATAGCATAAAGTTTATAATAGGCATGATGTAGTTTTACTCGTCATGCCTTATTATTAACGCGCCGAGCATCACTGACTTATTGAACAGAATGTGAGCGTGTTGAGATATCGTGTACTCCCATACATAACAATACTCACCTACATAATAAAAGGTAACTCTTATGTCAGAAGTAAAAATATCTGCCAAAATGGTAAAAGAATTGCGTGACCGTACTGGTCTTGGCATGATGGAATGTAAAAAAGCGTTAGAAGAAGCAAACGGTGATGTCGAAGTTGCTATTGATAACCTGCGTAAATCTGGTCAAGCGAAAGCGGCTAAAAAAGCAGGCAACATCGCAGCTGACGGCGCTATCATCATCGCTCAAGGTGACAATAAAGCATTCTTGTTAGAAGTTAACTGCCAAACTGACTTCGTAGCAAAAGATGAAAGCTTCACAGCATTTGCAGAAAAAGTAGCCAATCTTGCTCTAGAAAATAACGTCACTGACGTTGCTGCTATCTCTGAACTGCCTTATGGCGACGGTCAAACCGTTGAAGAAGCGCGTGTATCTTTGGTACAAAAAATCGGTGAAAACATTCAAATTCGCCGCGTTGAAGTACTAGAAGGCGCAAACATCGCTGCATACCGTCACGGTCTACGTATCGGTGTGGTCGTATCTTATGAAGGCGGCAGCGAAGAAACTGGCAAAAACCTTGCGATGCACATTGCAGCGTTCAACCCAGTTGCAGTAGATGACGAAAACGTAGCGGCTGACGTACTAGCACGTGAAAAAGACATCATCGAAGCCAAAGCGAAAGAATCTGGCAAGCCTGACAACATCGTTGAAAAAATGATCGAAGGCGGTCTGCGCAAATACCTAGACGAAGTAACATTACTACGTCAACCATACGTTATGGACAATGAGAAAAAAGTTGGTGACGTATTAAAAGCGGAAGGCGTAAAAGTACTTGGTTTCAAACGTTTAGAAGTTGGTGAAGGCATCGAGAAGAAGCAAGAAGACTTTGCTGCTGAAGTTGCTGCCACGCAAGCGGCGAACAAGTAAGCTTTAAGTCCTATAGTATATATATCAAAAAGCCCGTTATTCTGAACTGACCCCCTAAACTTGGA
>NZ_DFQS01000055.1:0-11830 GCF_002377905.1 Psychrobacter sp. UBA3483
AATAATCTGCTTAAACAGCCACAAAGAATTCGGTCGTTAACTGCTCGTGCTTGGGCGCAACTTTAATTGTTGGGTTTGGTATAATAATAATAGCAAATGTGCTAAACATGAAAGCCTCTCCTTGGCCGGTGTTAAATAGCGAATAAATAACGTTTGCTACTACGTCATGTACAGGCGATAGTAATATCGCTATTATCAAGTAGCGCAAACGTGAAATACCGCTCCCATTTCCTTATGGTTATTCTCTAGTCGCTGTGAGAATAATATGTTAAGTTAGCATAAGCATTCCAAATAAGATATATCGATACGCAGTGTATTGCTTTTAAAAATATCTGTGTCTATTGGTTGGTAAGACAAGAGTTGCCATGATGTGAGTTGCATCATGCAGGAAAAATCATTAACTAAAATATAAAAAGTGACTTGCAAGGAGATGAGCATGAGTCAATCAAAAGTATATAGTAGCGCAGCAGAGGCGTTAAAAGATGTCGTCAGCGACGGTCAAACTCTCGCTATTGGAGGGTTTGGTCTGTGCGGCATTCCTGAAGCGCTGATTGAAGCATTACGTGATAGCGGGGTCAAGGAATTAACCTGTATCAGTAATAACGCCGGTGTCGATGATTTTGGTTTGGGCTTACTATTACAAACGCGCCAAATTAAAAAAATGATTTCATCGTACGTCGGTGAAAATAAAGAGTTTGAGCGTCAATACTTATCAGGCGAGCTAGAGGTTGAGCTAACGCCGCAAGGCACGTTAGCGGAAAAACTGCGTTCAGGCGGCGCTGGTATTCCAGCGTTTTATACCGCAACTGGCGTTGGCACACAAGTGGCTGAAGGCAAGGAGACGCGCGAGTTTGATGGTCGTACCTATGTGCTTGAGCATACTTTGCGGGCAGATGTGGCACTAATTAAAGCACAAAAGGCTGACAAAGCCGGCAACTTAATTTTTAATAAAACGGCGCGTAACTTTAATCCAGATTGTGCGATGGCGGGTAAAGTTACGGTTGTCGAAGTTGAGGAAATCGTAGAGATTGGGCAGCTAAACCCCGATGAGATCCATCTACCGGGTATTTTTGTCCAGCGTATTGTCTTAAATGATAATCCCGAAAAACGTATTGAAAAAACTACTACCAAAGCAGCCACTACAAGCGCTTAAATGGAAGATTGTTTAATGGTTTTAATGAAAAAATAACAATAGGCTTTGTAAAAAATAAGGAGATTATCATGGCATGGACAAGAGAGCAGATGGCACAGCGCGCCGCGCAAGAGTTAAAAGATGGCTATTATGTCAATTTGGGAATCGGATTGCCGACCTTAGTAGCCAACTATATCCCTGAAGGCGTCGATGTTTGGCTTCAGTCTGAAAATGGTTTACTCGGTATCGGTGAGTTTCCAACGGCAGAAAATGTCGATGCGGATTTAATCAATGCAGGCAAGCAAACTGTTACTACCGAACCTGGTGCCAGCTATTTTAGTAGTTCAGAATCGTTTGCGATGATTCGCGGTGGTCATGTCAATCTGGCGATATTGGGCGCGATGGAAGTATCCGAAAAAGGCGATCTGGCCAACTGGATGATTCCGAAAAAAATGGTCAAAGGTATGGGCGGCGCGATGGACTTAGTTGCTGGCGTGCAGCGGGTGATTGTATTGATGGAGCAAGTCAATAAGCATGGCGAGCCAAAAATTCTTGCCGAGTGTGAATTGCCTTTGACAGGTAAAGGCGTGGTCGACCGTATCATTACCGAGCTTGCCGTATTAGACGTCACTGACCATGGGCTAAAACTGGTTGAGCTGGCAGAAGGCGTAAGTTTTGAGGAGTTACAAGGAAAAACGCCGGTGAGAATTACCCAATAAGCATGTTTAATAAACAAGCGGGTAATATAGGCATCCAAACAACCTATTTAATAATGGACTATAAAATATGGCGACCACATTACAACAAGATTTGACCGGCAAGGTGGCATTAGTCACTGGCGCTGCAAGCGGCATTGGCCGTGATATCGCTGAAACCTATGCTAAAGCAGGCGCTGCCGTTGGTATTGCTGATATTAATCTGGCAGCCGCACAGCAAACGGTTGATGCTATCGAAGCCGCTGGCGGACGTGCACTTGCAATTGTTATGGATGTGACCTCAGAGGGTGCCGTAAATTCTGGCATACAGCAATTAGTGGATACCTTTGGTGGTATTGATATTCTTGTTTCTAATGCTGGTATTCAAATCATTGACCCGATTCATAAAATGGCGTTTACTGACTGGAAAAAAATGCTTGCTATTCATTTAGATGGGGCATTTTTAACCACTAAAGCGGCTGTGCAGCATATGTATAAAGCTGACAAAGGCGGTACGGTCATTTATATGGGCTCAGTGCACTCGCATGAAGCGTCATTATTTAAAGCACCGTATGTAACTGCCAAGCACGGACTACTTGGACTGTGCCGGGTATTGGCAAAAGAAGGCGCTGAACATAATGTACGCGCACATGTCATTTGTCCCGGTTTTGTCAAAACACCATTAGTCGAGAAACAAATCCCGCAACAAGCGGTTGAAAAAGGCATCAGTGAAGAATCTGTGGTAAATGACATTATGTTGGTCAATACCGTTGACAAAGAATTTACTACGGTTGATGATATCGCTCAATTGGCATTATTCTTAGCGGCTTTTCCAAGTAATGTATTTACTGGGCAGTCTATCGTAGCCAGTCATGGTTGGTTTATGAATTAACGCTGTGGTCAATGGATAGGTTTGCGAGCTGTTTGCTTGGTTTAAGCATCATTAGCTTGCTAATAAAACCTCAATCCTTTAGGATTTGATTTTATGTTAACTTGAGCCAATAGTATTGGCTCTTTTTTATGAGCGCCTGTTGCCCATTTTGCGCTGTACGGAGTAAAAGCAATGAATAATAAAGACTTGGCGTTAACCTATGCCGAAAAACTAAGCCGTGCTATTGAGCAGCAGCAATATGAGCAAGCGATTGAAGAGATTCAAGACCTGCGTCCTATCGATATAGCCGATTTATTGGCGCTGATTGAACCCAAACTCGCTTGGCAGTTACTTGCGCATTTGCCCAATCGCTCGACGATATTTGCCTATTTGGATCCTGATAGTCAAGTAGCGCTCGCTTATGTATTTCCTCGTGCTATTTTAGCCAAAATAGTCGGCGAGATGCCGTCAGATGAACGGACTGATTTGTATAAGCGCCTCAGTCAAGACCAACGCGACGTGCTATTACCTGCCTTAGCGCAAGCAAAGCGTGAGGATATTCGCCGTTTATCCGCTTATGAAGAAGGTACGGCTGGTGCCTTAATGAGCTCTGATTATGCGACATTAGGTGCTGAGATGACTGTCGCTGAGGCCTTGGACGCGCTACGTTTAGAGGCGCCTGATGCCGAAACTATTTATCATGCTTATGTGATTGATGACGCGCGTAAGCTATTGGGCGTGGTGTCATTAAGAGTGCTTATTTTATCATCGCCTGAGCAGCGCATTAAAGACATTATGGTCAGCTCGGTCATCTCTTCTGATGTCAATGATGACCAAGAAGACGTTGCTAAAACCGTTGCCCGTTATGACTTAATCTCCCTACCCATTACCGATGCCAGTGGGGCGTTGGTTGGTATCGTCACCCACGATGATGCGATGGACGTGGCAAGTGATGAAGCGACTGATGACTTTCATAAGTCAGGCGGTGTCTCAACCATGGTCGGGCGCTTAAAAGACGTCAGTATTACCGTTCTCTACCGTAAGCGGGTTTTTTGGCTAGTATTTTTAGTATTTGGCAACTTGCTGTCGGGGCTAAGTATTGCTAACTTCGAAGACGTCATTGCGGCAAACTTAGTATTGGTATTTTTCCTGCCTTTACTGGTTGATAGTGGCGGTAACGCCGGCTCGCAATCAGCGACTTTGATGGTACGTGCTTTAGCAACGGGTGATGTGGTGATGCGTGACTGGTTTTCACTCCTTGGCCGCGAAGCCTTGGTTGCATTGATGTTAGGTGGAACTATGGCCGTTGCCATTGCGCTTATCGGCTATGTACGCGGTGATGCGACCGTATCTTTGGTACTGGCGCTAAGTATGCTGTGCGTGGTTATGATTGGTAGTGTCATTGGTATGAGTCTGCCTTTTATACTCAATAAGCTTGGTTTTGACCCTGCGACCGCCAGTGCGCCTTTGATTACTTCAATCAGTGATGCCTCGGGCGTGTTGATTTATTTATTCATCGCTTCTAAGTTTTTACCGATTGGTTAGTCTGTTGAATAAAGTGTGGCTTAAGTAAAAATACCGTACCGCCTTTGACATTGATATGGCCTTCATACCTACTGACAGTGTGGTTTTTTTATAGCGCCCATTGAGCTACACTGTATCTATATAAAAGCATTTGGCAAACGCTTTATAAGCTAAGACTTTAGCTGAGAATCTTTTTTAAACCAGTTATTGTTTAAAAAAGATTCATCGTTTTGCCAAATTTAACCATCGATATATAGGTAGTAGAGGTAGCTATGTTTAATTTTATAAAAAAAAGAGCATCTTCGAAATCCGAATCTCCGCAGCAACAAGCTGCTCGTGATAGCGCCGTTGATCAAGTATTGCTCAATTACCATTTGGGTAATAGCAGTCTTGCGACTATGGTTACAGGTCTAGAGCGCGATGGCGATGAGCTAACCTTGGATTTGCGTCTGCCGCAAAATAGCGACCCTGAGACCATTCAACAAGAGCTTGGTAATCTACTGCATCCGCATGGTATCAGAGTGATTCATATGAATGTGCGCTTACCAGCTCCAGCAAAAGGCGCGGGGTCAAGCCTACCAAAAGCCATGCCAAAAACCACCAACGCGATGGAAAAGCAGGCCAAACCCTCTGCAAATATGGATAGCAGCAATCAGGCCGAGCCACCGATTACTAAAGCAGCTCCGACGCAAGCGTCCCTAACGGCGCATCCACGTATCCGCCATATTATCGTCGTCGCTTCGGGTAAAGGCGGCGTAGGCAAATCAACCACCACCGTCAATATCGCTTTAGCATTACAAAAGTTAGGCAATCGTGTTGGCGTGCTGGATGCTGATATTTACGGGCCGAGTATGCCGACGATGCTGGGTGTGGCCAAAGTCAAGCCTGAGCTGGAAAATGAGCAGTTTGTTCCTATTGAAGCACATGGCCTGGCAATGCTATCGATTGGTAGTTTGCTCGATGGTGATAATACACCTGTGGCGTGGCGCGGACCAAAAGCCACTGGCGCCTTGATGCAGCTATATAACCAAACCAATTGGCCGCAGCTAGATTACTTAGTTATCGATATGCCGCCCGGTACTGGCGATATTCAGCTGACATTAGCGCAGCGTATTCCGGTAACGGGTGCAGTGATTGTGACGACGCCGCAGCATATCGCCTTACTTGATGCGCAAAAGGGCATCGAGATGTTTAATAAAACCAATATTCCAGTACTTGGTGTGGTTGAAAATATGGCGCTGCATACCTGTAGCAACTGTAACCATACCGAAGCGATTTTTGGTACTGGCGGCGGTGAAAAAATCGCTGAGCAATATAATGTGCCACTATTGGGTCAGTTGCCACTTGCTAGCGGTATTCGCGCCCAAGTGGATAAAGGCGAGCCGAGTGTGTTGGCCGATGATGAATTTGCGCCATATTATCTCAGTATTGCTAAAAATATCGAAGCCAATATCAATAAATTTGCCAAACCTGTCGATGATAAGCGGATTTTTTAATGGTTTTTAGTGGTTTCTAAAGTTAGTAAAATAGCCTAAGCATATAAAACATTAAAATCTAAGTAGCTTTGAATTTTAAAAAGAAAGTATGGTGAGCTTATCGATTTATCAAAGTCATTTAGACACTATTCCAAAGCAATATCAGCTCCTAAAATTATTTCGTCCGCCGATATACGTGATTGAGCTCTCAAACAATCAAGTGAGCGCCGTTTTCTACTATAAAGAGGGCAGTAGCAAACGCTATCAGGTTAATGCGGATTTTAGCAATCGCCGAATGGTGTTTGCTGATTTTTTACAAGCAGTACAAGCTATGACTGATTTATTGCTTAAATTTTCTAAGCATCCATTTGGAATAAGTTCTTTTGCAGTAGTCAATGTGACAGAAGAGCTTATAGATGGTTTGACGATGATAGAGATTAAAGCTATTAGGGAAGCCGTTTGGGCTGCTTCAGGACAAGCAAAAAGAAGAATAGTTAGCAGCACAGTCAGCTACCAAGGACAGGTAGTCTCCTAATGAATTTTGGCTAGGATGCCGTAAAAATGAAACAAAACGATAATCACCAACCTATCGCTAATCACTTGAGAGCAGTTGGGATTGACCAGCTTATTCAAAACGGTCAACCTAACTTTGGCGTTTTTGCTAACGTTAAGCGCATCAACTATCTTGACTATCATAGTTATCTTATCTCGCAAAAAGCGCTGCCAAACTGGCGCAAAGCGCTTAAAGCCAACCAATTTTGTTTTATCCAAATCATCGAGCCGCCTTATCGAGTTTGCCTAGCACTGGCGACGATTAAGCTTGCGACCAGCGCCTTCTTTTATCTCTATAATGATGAAACTAATAAGCTAGAAGCTTGCGAAGCCTTGCAACCTTTGACTCGGCAGACGCTATTAGAAGGCGATTGTTATCAGGGTCAAATGGCATTTACTCATGACAAGCTGACCGTAATATTGGATTTTATGCCTTCCCAGATTAACGTCGTGCTAGATAGTCAAAACCTTGCACTCAATGCAATCCTATCAAGACAATCACAGCCACTAGCTATCTGTACACCGACCGGTAGGCGCGGTTGGACCTTTACCCAAAAAGAGCCGTTAACTGCAGTATCTGGACATGTAATCATTAAAGATAATTCAAAATTTAGTACTAAAGCTCTGGATACTCAGTCTAAAAAAATAGACTTTACTGACACGACTATTGCCAATCTAGATTGGACGCTCGGCTATATGCGCCACGAGACTAATTGGTTTTGGACTTGTATCAATAGTTATTTGCCCGATGGTCGTCATTTCACCTTGAACTTATCGATGGGCGTCAACGAAACCGGCGCTAGTGAAAATGCCTGCTGGCTTGATGGGCAGATAGGATATCTGCCGCCTGTGATGTTTATACGTCAAGATTTGGATGCAGCCACGCAGAATACTTGGCGTATTTATCATCAGAACCTCGGCTGGAGTAAGGTTGATATTGATTTAACCTTTATGCCGATTGCTGTTTATAAAAAGACCGATAACTTTGGTGTGCTCGCTAGTATCTTTGAGCAATGGCTGGGTTTTTATAGTGGTGAGATACGGCTAGCAGATGAGGTGATTAAGCTTGATAAGGTAATGGGCTTAGCAGAAGATCATTTTGCTAAATGGTAACTGATGAGTGCTTATGATGCATTTATAAATAGCAGGCTTAATTTTTAAGTCGTTGCCGCTCTATAAATTGCGCCGTCAATTCCGTATAATCGTCGCTACCAAAAATCTATTATCACAATGGCTATTAAAAATTGGCTATTGAAAATTTTTTAAGGAACAACAATGTCTATCAAGTCTGACCGCTGGATTCGTAAAATGGCCGAAGAACATGGCATGATTGAACCGTACGAGCCAGGTCAAGTACGTTTTAATGATGCCGGCGAGCGTTTGGTCAGTTATGGCACCTCAAGCTACGGTTATGATGTACGCTGTGCGCCTGAGTTTAAAGTCTTTACCAACGTGCATTCAGTGATTGTAGATCCTAAAAACTTCGATGAAAAAAGCTTCATTGACGTCATCGGTGACGAGTGTATCATTCCGCCAAACTCTTTTGCTTTGGCACGTACGATGGAGTATTTTCGTATTCCGCGTGATGTATTGACGATTTGCCTTGGTAAATCAACCTATGCACGCTGCGGTATCATCGTCAACGTCACACCACTTGAGCCTGAGTGGGAAGGTCATGTGACGTTAGAATTTAGTAATACTACCAATTTACCAGCACGTATTTATGCGGGCGAGGGCGTAGCACAAATGCTGTTTTTTCAAAGTGATGCCGATGACGTTTGCGAAACCAGTTATAAAGACCGCGGCGGTAAATATCAAGGTCAGCGCGGTGTGACACTACCAAGAACCTAATACTCAAGCACTTAAACGCCAAGAGATTAAGTGTTTTTAAGCCTGTTAGTATTGTGGGCTGACAAGAAAAAAGGCCAGCATATTGAATATGACTGGCTTTTTTATGGCTAACTCTTTTGGCTATTTTAAAGTCGATTTTTTAACGCAATTATTTTAGAACTTTTAAACCCGCTTTATTATCGCGCTTAGGTTTCTGGGCAGCGGCACTTTTCTTAGAGGTAGTCGCTGCGTCTTCTTCAGGGACATAATCATCGTATTCATTAGGGTCAAAAAACATCCCTTGCGAATTTTCTTTGGCATAAATACCCATCACTGCTGTTAGCGGTACCCAAATCTCTTGCGAGACACCGCCGAAGCGCGCACTAAAATGAATATAATCATTTTCCATGCTCATATTACCGGTCGCGCGGCTGGCAATGTTGAGCACGATACGTCCGTCTTGGACATGCTCTTTAGGCACTTGGACGTTGTCAGCGGTAGCATCTACCATCAAGTATGGGGTGAGCGCATTGTCCTCTATCCATTGATATAGCGCGCGCACCATATAGGGACGTGTTGGGGTAATAGAGGTGGTTTCTTCGCTCATTTTTTGGTTTCCTTATGCATTATTATTAAATACTGTCTCGTTTGCGATAAAGTCGTATTTATAGAAAAATCATTCACTATATCGCTATTCTATATCAGAGTCTATTTTAGGGGAGTCATCAGCGGTTGTCTAATTAACGCACGCTTTTTTGAAAGCTGTCACGCTCAAAGACCCGTTTTTGATAGTCAAATAGAGGGCGGCTGATAGCACGCGGTAACTCAATACCCATCTCTTCTAATCGCCATAATAACGGTGCTAGAAGCACATCGCACCAGCCAAATTCATCTGCCATAAAGTAGGGCTTATGAGCAAACAAGGGTGATAAAGTAATCAAGGAGTCGCTTAGCTGCTTTTTCGCCAAGGCTGCTTGCGCTTTGTTAAAACTGTCCGGATGCATGAGCAACCGTTTGCCTAGTACCAACCAATCATGTTGTATACGCCAAGCCAATTGGCGAAACTGGGCGCGCTCTTGCGGCGTATCCGGCAATAATTTATTGGCATGATAACGCTCCTCAAGATATTCGAAGATAACGTTAATCTCATATAGCGCAATCTCACGCTGTTGTAAGACAGGCAAAGTGTGATAGGGGTTGAGCTCGGTCAAGTCTTCCGGACGCTCAGAATGCAGGCGCGATAAATAATAGGCAAGTTTTTTTTCTTCAAGCAATAGGCGTACCACATGGCTGTTGTAGCCATCGTCAGCGTATAAAATCAGCTGACTACTTGGAATGTCATTCGCATCAATCATGGAA
This sequence comes from Psychrobacter sp. UBA3483, assembly GCF_002377905.1. Taxonomy (GTDB): domain Bacteria; phylum Pseudomonadota; class Gammaproteobacteria; order Pseudomonadales; family Moraxellaceae; genus Psychrobacter. Next base: position 9,439 of record NZ_DFQS01000055.1, read on the forward strand.
GCCTAATGTATTAGTAAAGCCTATTATCGTAAACAATGTCGCTGCGTTTATCAAGGCAACGTACGTAAACATTGCCCATAAGGCTGTTTTTAACAGAAAATTCTATAACTAACCATTTACTCAAACATAAAAAAAGCACTACCGAAGTAATGCTTTTTTCATAATACATGGTTTAACTTGATAAAACGATAGACAATAAAATTATTCCTAGAACCCTTTATTTTATTGATGTGTAGTGATTTTAGATATATGATGTACTACAACGTACGATATTATCTTACAACATAAAGCATTATAAATGGCTACCAAGGTGGCTACCAGATTAAGGGGCAGGAAAATGGTTAGAAAGGAGGTTAGCACCGATACCCAAATCAAACGGGCAATCAAAGAAGCTGTGCAAGCTGACAAAGCAGTTAGTTATCCAATAGCAGGTTATAAAGGCTTAGAGATACGCATAAGACCGCATAAAGATAGCACAGATGCTACAGCCGATTTTAGACACCGCTATACACACCCCATTACAGGCAAACGCCCTTACATGACGCTAGGACAATACCCAGCGTTAAGCCTTGCCGATGCCCGTCAATACCACAGCGACAATATGCAACTACTAGCCAAAGATATAGACCCAATAGAGCATAGAGAAAGTAAAAAGAAAAAGCTGATAACCGACCGCCAAAACATCTTAAACCACTTCATTAACGAATGGCGCGATATTCAAGCCAGCAAAAACCTAAATAAACGCACTATCAAAAATCTTGAGGAATTAGTAAGACCGATTGAAAACCAGTTAGGGCATATGAAAGTAACAGACATAACCCCCAGTCTAGTTATCAAGTTTATTAATGACATTCAAAAAACCAATACCTATAAAGGATTGAGGGTAAGAACGTTATTAAAGAGTATCTTACAGATTGCCAAAGCTCATATGGTGATCGAATACAACCCAGCAAGCGACCTACAAGGAACGCTAAAAAGACATGCATCTAAACACCGCCCAGCATTGAGTAATGATGTGACCGCTTTTGCCAAACTGCTAAACGAAATTGACCAGTTAGACGATGCCAGCCAGCTATATAACAAGCGTATCTTACAGCTATTGGCTTTAACCTTTACTCGAGTAGGCGACCTATGCGCTATGCAATGGACTGATATTAATTGGCTCAAAAATCAATGGCAGTTTAAACCACAAAAGGCAGGTAACAGGGGCGATATGGTAGCTAGTCTAGTGATACCACTTGCACCGCAAGCCATAGCCATATTAGAGCAGATGCAACCGCTAACAGGTGATAGCGATTATGTATTTCATAACCCTAGACGCAAAAAAGAGCCTTACCATCATACGCAAGCAATCAACAAAGTATTAAACAGTGAGTTAATGAATAACGGACAAGGCTACAAAGACATTCACAGCCCACACGGCTTTAGAAGTACAGCAAAAACTATGCTGATGGAGCGACTAGGCTATGATGAATTGATAACCGAATTGGCATTAGGTCACCGCATGCTTAATGCTTATGGCACTGCATACAATCGCATGACAGGATTAGATCAACGCGCTGCAATGATGAACGACTGGGCGAACTATATAGACGCTATCAAGGCTGGCAAGTTTGATAATGTTATTCATGCAGATTTTAAGCAACGAGCACAAAAGCAGGGCTAAAACGCTGCTACAATGACCATGCAAGGCTAGGACTAATTACCCGAACGGCTGCAATTTACACACCTTAAAGCAGCCAGCGCCTTGCACCTATTATTAAGGTGTGAAAAGGTGTGAATTATGGTTAAGTCTAGACAGGATTTTTCAAATGCTGACCTTGAAAAAATTCTTAAACAAGCTGAACAGATAGAATTTGAAAGATTGCAACATAGAACAACTATACCCACAGTATTTATAAAAGAATTACTAGATAGCCCACCTAACTTCTTACTAAGTCGTAATTTTTTTGATGTATAGTCAGTTCAAAATAAAAGTGTTATGCCTTGGACAAACATCATAAAACAATTTGGATAAGTCGTTTTCCAACCAGCCTTGGCGTAGAAACTTCACCTGAGCCCATTTCTTTTCGATAGGGTTTAGGTCTGGGCTGTACGGCGGCAACCAAAGAATACGATGACCGTGCCTGTTTAGTAGCTTTTGAATGCGTTTATTCTTATGAAATCTGGCGTTATCCATGACAATCACGCATTTGGTTTTAAGACTTGGGATTAGCTTGTGTTTGCACCAGTGATAGAAGACGATGCTGTTGATGTTTGTCTCAAAGTAATCAAGCGCAAACAGCATCTTTTCATACAGAGCACCAATAACGTTGGTTCGCTTTTTACCTTGCCAGTTGTAGCTATCGATACAAGGCTTACCAATCGGTGCATAACCATGAGAGCGAATGGT
>NZ_DFQS01000055.1:11866-13227 GCF_002377905.1 Psychrobacter sp. UBA3483
CTGGTTGTTTTGCTATGAACACGTCTCTTCCAGTTCTGTATAGTGGTTGGGCTCAGATTGTAAAACTCAGCCGCCTCGGCAAAGGTCATACCATCATCTATACTTTTAAGAACTTGCATACGAAAATCTAGCGAGTAAGTCATGGTCTTTATAATAACAATTGGGTTTGATAATTAGTTTATAACACTTTTAGGTGGGCTTGACTATAGGTTATAAGGATAGAAAGAAAATATCAATCATTTATGAGTTGATAGAAAAAATAGAGAATATTGCTATTGAAGACTGCAAAGAACTTTTAGAAGAACAGGGTTATCGTGTAGATTTTGAGAAAGAAGAGTCTATTATGTATAGAGGATTATCTGTTCATATTATGCGCAGTAAGAAAGATATTTACTTAGAGTCAAAGGAGCTTAAATGTTTAAATTTTCATAAATTATGTGACTGTATCAATTTAAAAGCTTTTGCTAAGCTTTACTTTGAGAACCAACAATATGAAGCCAGTTTTTACTGTATCAATTTAGCCGGCTATGTTTTTGGTGCAGGCACAAATGAAGTAAGTGGTGATAACGATTTTCAAAAGAAATTATCAAAGTCTAACAAGTCCAAAGCTAAAACACGATGGTTAAAGCATAACCAAACTAGACCTGAAAAAAAGAAACAATACTTACAGATTATGGACGAACAGAACTTTACTACCTTTACTGAAACAGCCGAATATATAAAGCAGAATATTGAAACAGGTAAAAAGCCGTCTTATGACTCTATCAAAAGATGGTTAAGCGAAGCGAGCAAAGGCGATTTTTCATAACCTATCATACTGTGGTATGCAGGCATACAACATGCTATGCAGGCATACCATGCGCTATACAAGCATAAATATTCCTTACAGCACCTACCTACAATAATATCTCTTTAACGACATTAATCCACAACCGTTAAGGAGTTAAGGCAATGCCTAACACTACCCACGTAGCACCCACCAGCAAGCTAAACCTAGCTTACCTATTAGCGAACCCAAAAGAGCTATATCAGGTTAAGCAGATAGCCGATGTATTCCACAAGCACCCCGAAACTATTAGACGATGGATTAAAACGGACAAGATCACAAAGCCGTTATCTATCAATGGCGTTTACTACTTTAAAGGTAGCGACATTGTGGAATATCTAAACGCTACTAATGAGGGGGCTTAATCATGGATAATCTAAAACGCAGCCAAAACCAAATAATCAAAGACCATCTTTTAACTGGTCAATCAATCACACGCTGGCAAGCTATCGAACTGTATAGAATAGCCACGCTACCCACTCGCATTAATCAGCTAGAAAATACAGGCTTAACTATAGTCAGTTCAAAATAAAAA
>NZ_DFQS01000057.1:0-98444 GCF_002377905.1 Psychrobacter sp. UBA3483
ATCTATAGCTATGGCGAAGGTGCACGTAAGGATGATTATCAAGCCGCTAAGTGGTATCTAAAAGCCGCCAATCAAGGAGATGCTAGATCTCAATATAACCTTGGTATGATGCACCTCAATAGCATAGGAGCACCTCATCGCATAGGCGCACGTCGAAATATAGTTATAGCGAAAAAGTATTTTATCAAAGCTTGTGAAAATGGATATCAATTGGGCTGTAAAAACTCAAATATATCAGACTTGAGCTATGCTGAATAAACCGTATAAGTAAACTTGGTAAACTAACGACTCAATGAGGAGTTTACCATGATCAAGAAAATAAGCGTCTTAAAAGACAGCTCAAAGTTGCCGAAGAGGAACGAGAGATACTAAAAAAGGCGACGGCGTACTTCGCGAGAAACAGTTAGTCAGGTACGCCTTCATCAAAGATAACCAGCACTTCTTTACCATCACCACTATGTGCCGCGTGTTAAGTGTTAAGGCATCAAGCTATTACGACTGGCTGAGTCGCGATATCAGCTACCAACAGATACATCGTAACCATTCTGAGCTATTGGTTAGAGCCGCTCACAGTGAAACTAAAGAGCGCTATGGTGTTGAGCGTCTGCATGCTCATTTGAGTGAACAAAGGCATTATATTAGCCAGTATATGGTCAGAAGTATTAAAGAAGAACATGGCATCAAATGCCATCACCACAAACGCTTTAAAGTCATCACCGACTCCAATCACAACAAGCTGGTCTATCCAAACGTACTGGATTAGAAGTTTTGATGCCAGTCGCCCGAACCAAGCGTGGGTCAGTGACATCACATATATTTGGACGCTTGAGGGCTAGTTGTATTTAGTGGGAGTCAAAGATTTATACACCAAAGAGCTGGTCGGCTATGCTAACAATAAGCGAATGACCGCAGATCTAGTATGCAAAGCATTGAACATGGCCATCAAGAACAAACGACCCAGCCAAGCGCTGATTGTTCACTCTGACAGAGGAAGTCAGTACTGTAGTTACGAGTATCATAAGATCATTAAGAAACATAGATTTAAGGGCTCAATGTCCAGACGTGGTAATTGCTTTGATAATGCTCCAATAGAAAGCTTTTGGGGCATATTAAAGAATGAGTTGGTGTATCACGAAGACTATAAAACAAGATTCGAAGCTATCAGTGATATCACTAAATATATCGAACTAGATTACAATCAGACTAGGATTCAAAAGGGTTTGGGCTATAAAACGCCAAGACAGATGTGGTTTGACTTTTATCGTCAGGCTGCGTAACTAAAATCTCCCAAGTTAATGTCTACAGATTTGACAGCATAGGTCAAAATATCATCTATTGCTGAATTCATTAGCTTAGTGCCAAGCCCCAAACCTTGATATTGAGGTAGAATATACAGAGTCGTTATCTCACACTCCCTATCCTTCGTAAAGTAAGAAATAAATCCTACACTATTATTTTCAGCATCGTAGGCTATCCATGTGTTGACACTAGAGCTAGAGATTATTTTCTCCCACATCGCTACCTTTTGAGATAAGTTATTCTCTTTATCTGTATAAGTTTTAGGCAAAAGGTATACATAAGTAGCTTGCCAACTTGTAAAATGTATATGAGCAATATCTGAGACGTCATTTTGATTGGCCTTACGTATAAAAAACATACTGCACTCCATTAGTTAGTTCTTTTAGTTAGATTTGTAAGTTTGCATTAGCTATAGCTTACCCTCGATAAAGCTCTAAGGGGTAGTAAGAGTATTATATGTCAGCAGAGTTGACACCAGTAAGAAGTCGTTACCTGCTGAGTTATTGTGTTTTGATCTTAAAGGGTGTGAATAAACTTGATTTATAAGCTCATACTAAATAAGCATTTGCAGGTTGCCCTACTATTTCTGCTAATCCAGCAAATTATTGTGGCTTCATCTACATACTTTATTGCTCGCCTTGCACAAAGTTTGACCGAGGACACTATTTCAATTTTGTATATGGTGCTATTTGCCGTCTCTTTAGTAGCAGTTTATGTGCCTGCGTATTTTTGTGTCACCAATACAGAACGTGCTAAGTACGACGCTCATAAGCTGTACAACGATAACTTTCATGCTGTATTTTTAGGCAAGACCTATTTGTTATCTAGCGATGATTTGCAGAGTATGGCAACGACAACACTCGCCCAAGAAAGCAACTACACCCTTGAAACAGTCATTGATAGTATTTTTGATATTTCAGCGTTGGTACTCAATGTCTTATTTAACGTGTTGGTCATTGCTTGGTTTTTAGATGGTACATTACTGCTTGGTTATGCAGTAGGTATTATCTTTGCTTCTGCGTTTGTGCATTTTAGACGACATGCTTTAAAAACAGCTGCCAAAACAGACCAGCAATCACGGCTGAATTTAACCGCTAAACTTTTTGACAGTTGGGATAACGTCGTTATTTTCAATAAGCATAATTACACGCTCTATAACAATATCGTTCAAAAAAGCTTTACGACAGCAAAGAATAATAGCGTTAAATCCACATCGATTCAGCACATTAATTCAAGCTTAGGTATGATCATATTGATGCTGCCGGTCTTTGTGGTCACTGCTTTTATTTTTAATAAAAATTGGCAGGATGCGGCGACGATGGCGGTACTAATTACCACGCTACCAAGACAAATTCAGCTATTGCAAATGTGCTATGCATTGATTGGCTACCATACCAGTATTGGCGTTATTAAAACGATGCTAGATGGTATTTTGGAGGTTTTACAACCTACCACTGTGGATTTAGATACCTACATTCAGGCAAACCAAATACGTGTGAAGCAAACAGGTGAAATTTTTGATTCAACACAACTGCCCAAGCAAGGTAGAGTAACGTTGGTTGGTAATAATGGCGTTGGTAAATCTTGTATGTTGCTCAAGCTCAAAAACCACTACCAAGAACAGGCTTACTATTTACCAGCCAAGCACAATTTGTATTTCAATTACAAAACTGACAAAGCCCATAGAGGTTCAACAGGACAACAACTCATCAAGCAAATTCAAGAAATTAGAGAGGACGACCAAAGTACAATTATCATGCTTGATGAGTGGGATGCCCATTTGGATAAGGATAATACCCAAATCATAGATCAATATCTTGATGAGCTTGCTCAAACAAGACTTGTAATGGATGTTAGGCATTGAGTTGAAAAGCGCTTAATCTACTCGATAGGTACACTGTGAAGTACACTGCTATTATCTTGACAAGTGAAATCGTTTATAGCTAAATTTTCAAATCCTCATTATGAGATAGTTTTCTTATACTTTGCTGAACATATGTTTTTAAGTATAGTAAAAATTATTAAGACATAAACCGTTTCATCAAAATTTCATCAATATATCGTCCATTATCTTTCATTGCCTGTATTTCTATACCATAAGTTTCAAAACCAAATTTTTTGTAAAGATGAATCGCAGGCTTATTATCATCGGCAACAGTAAGTAAAATTTGCTCCACATGTTTTTCACTATATTCTATGATTGCACTAAGTAAGATACTTGCCACGCCTTTTTTTTGAAACTCAGGTTCAATAAATACACTTGATAAAGAGGCTTTATGAGAAAATTTTATTCCATTCTCTTGTGTTAAGGTTGCTAAACCTATAATTTTATTTTTATAATAGGCGCCAAATACAGTTGAACTTGATAAACAGCTTTTGAAAAAAACCAACGGTTTCTCTACTTCTGCTATATAGGTGGATCCAAACATTTCGGGAGATTTTTCCAAAGCTGAAAGTCTGATAGTTCTGAAATCGTTAGACTCATCCACGTTCAAAATTTTAATCTTAACGTTTAACATATGATGCTCTTTAATATTGCCTTTAACGAATTATTTTTTGCTTCGTCTAAAAGCTTTATTGGTTTTAAAGTAAGGTTTTTAATATTAATTTTACCATCTAGACTCTTTACTAAAACAGCGAACATTCTAGATCACTTCTTGATTAGACAAGCCAGATGTAGATTAGGAATTAACTTTTAGATAATAAGGTATATACAAGACGATACCCTGAATCACCTGCGGTAGAAACATAGTCTACTTTCTCTTCTGCTATCAAGTTTATCTCATAATATTCAGCATAATATTGTTCAAGTTGAGATTGTGTCACTAAGAAAGGCGGTAAGTTTCTATGGTTATCATTGCGCTGCCTTTCGCCATCATAAGCAAAAGATAACAGAAGTTGGCTTGCTTTATTAGTAAGCGCCATAATTTTCTGTGTATAGCGTGTACGTAGGTTATCAGGCTTCATATCTGGAAGAGCTACTAATGCACCACGATCATAGACAGCATCTATTATTCCAATATCAATAGGACTTAAATCAAAGATATCACCCACCCAAATTTTGAGACTTTGTCCTTGGTGTTCAGATTGATAACAAGTGAGACTAGGAGTGTTGAGATGTAGTGATACTGTCGCTTGCAAATCGTTTTCGGCAAAAAACTGTGTAACCGCTATCTCTGACAGCTCAACACCAATAACGTCAAAACCCTGACTTGTAAACCATAGCATATCCACGCTCTTACCGCATAAGGGCACAAAAACGCGTCCATTTTTAAATGTATTAAGTGCTTTGAAATTATGCGTTAACATAGGGTTCGGTTTTTTCTGAGTAAAATTAGTTTGGCTCTTTTGCCATGCATTTTTCCAAAATTCAGGAGTCATAAAATCAACCTTTGTCGTATATAGTTCATTTCAAATAAAAATATTGTGTTTTGTGCATAAGAGGAGGTAAGTATTCAACCACCTGAGTTTGTTTATCAAGCAGTTCTCGATTCAATTTATTAATAATATTCTATTTCACCCCAATTGAGCTAACCACAAGCTCGCTGCAAAGCCAATAAATAGCAAGCCTACCAATCCCATACTCAAGACCACTAACCATGGATACTGACGAAAGCGCATTGCTAAACGTTTACCTGATAGTACCATCAGACTCTGATAGCACAGGCTTAATACTTGCAAAATAATAGCCAGCACTAAAAATGAGACTAATGGTTTGGAGTAGGTAGGGTCGACGAATTGCACAAAAAAAGACAAGAAAAATAAGATTCCCTTTGGATTGGTTAAACTTAATAACATACCTTTTTTTAAGAAGCTTCGATTAGTTGATTTATCAGGCACAGCTAAAACGGTTGTTCTAGCCATCTCTTTAGATAAAGATGCTAAAGCTCGATTTTGATACGTCTCATAAGCTTTCATCAACAGTTTTAGTCCGAGGTACACTAAATATAAGCCGCCAATCATTTTCATAGCGATAAACAATGTAGGATATATTTTTAATAAAGTACCTGCTCCTAGTACTGTTAGCAATATCAAAATACTATCACCCACAAAAATACCAGCGACAGCGTAATAGCCTCGGCGTACACCATAAGAGGCTGAAACTGACAAACTATACAAGCTATTTGGCCCTGGCAACACGATTACAATAATAGAGCCAATCACATATGTAACTAAATCAGTAATTCCAAACATAAAAACCTTCATTAATTTTCTTTAAAAAACTGAGTTTTGAGCCTAAATTACGAGCAATAAAAAAGAGCCGAAATTACTCGACTCTACTATGTATGCTAAATAAGTAGGAGTTGTTATAAGTTATGTCGATATTGAACCATGTCAGTAAGCGTTGCGAGTTTATCGTAAAGTTTGCGTGCAGTTGTATTTTCTTCCTGTGTCACCCAATAGACCCGATTGCAATTTTTAGATTTAGCAAAAGTATACACATGCTTAATTAAAGTTTGTCCTATTCCAGAATTCCGTATAGATTCCGCCACGTATAAATCCTCTAGATAACAAACGTCCGTATTATTCCACGTGTTTGGATGAAATACAGTATGAACAATGCCCACAAGCAGGCCATTTTTATGGGCACCAAAGCCAAAAATAGGCACGCTATTGTCTAACAGTTTCTGCCAAGTATACTGACTAGTTTCAAGTGGTAATGACGTCTTATAAAACGTTAAATATGCATTCCATAATACAAGCCAATTATCATAATCGGCAGAGTTAAGAGGTTGTATTACAATCTGGTCAGACTGGGGTATTGAAGATTTTTTATTCATTACGCTTTCCAAAATAGGTTCCATTTCTTACCTAAAAATAGGTTGATAAACTGAATTAATAACAAAGGTGTTTTGGTATGGTTTGTCCCAATTGCTATACATTATCATAGCGTAATTAAGCTTACTTCAAGCATCAAAAAAGACGGCATTACATACAAATAGGATGTTTTTTGAAGGTATGTTTTACTATCAATTCGAATGTGCCAAATGACGTTTGCGGCGCTCACTTGGTGTTTGATTAAATCGTTTCTTAAAGTTACGCACTAAAGAGAGGGTATTATTGTATCCACATTGCTCAGCAACTATTGCGACAGGTATATCGGTGTTTAGCATAAGACTCAAAGCTGACTGCATTCTAATCTCTGTTAGATATGCTAAAGGCGTACATGTAAACTGTTTCTTAAACGTCATCTTAAACTGGCTTTCACTCAAACACGCTATCTGCGCTAATGATGAAATAGTATGTGTGCCTGCTAAGTCATTTTTCATAACCTCTATTACTAATAGCAAACGCGGGTCTGTCTTACCTACAGGTGTCATCGATCCTAACAATGTTTTTAGCAGAGCAAACATTTGCGCTTCTGCCTGCTGATCGCAAGCGGACTGTAACTGTTTCTCCATAAATGTTAAAAACAGCAAAGTCTTTTCATCTAGCGAAAAATGCATACTTGCCTCTGATGTCCACAAGCTATCAATATTTTCATGCAAGTTCACAGTCAGAAATTTAAAGTTATTATCCGATAAACACTTATGAAAAACGCCTTTGCTGACTAATAGCGCCTCTCCGTAACGAATGCGTACAGTATTATCACGTACACCTGTATCGAGGTAGGTCGTTAATGGAATAATTAGTTGATTGAAATCATGGAAATGCCCCTCACTCGCTGTATTCAAATAGCTTCGGATATATAACAGATTTTTAAAACTACTTTCTTTAATCATAATGTATTCAACTACGATTTTTATATTGATGAATATTGTTTATTAAGAATTATTTATGCTGTGAGCTTATGTACACATCCAACCATTTCAAAAACTCATGACTCGTCGTCGCCACATTTAATCTTAAATACGTTGAAGGCTGAGCACTTGGATTAAATAACTGACCAGGGGCAACAAGCCAGCCCTCTTTATAAGCCTCTAAGGCTAGCTTTCCAGAATCCACGCCAGTATCTATCCACACAAAAATACCCGGATTGGTATGTTCAGGGTAAGTGATACCTATTTTAAATAGCGCATCTCGCATATCTTGATGGGCAATATAGAGTTTCTGATGTACTTTCTTGAGCTGACGGCGGTATTCACCTTGCGTCCATAGCCGATGAACCACGCGCTCGCCAAACTCAGGTGAGGTCATATTGCTAAGCGTTTTAAGCTTAAGGATTTGATTGATAAATTTATCGGGACTGACTAGCATGCCCACGCGCCAGCCTGATGCCATAGATTTAGAAAATCCAGTGGCATAAAAAACTCGCTCAAATTGGTCTATATTAGCGTACCTAAGCGGCGTTTCATCAGGTAAAAATGCTGCGTACAAATCATCCTCAAAAATACAAACATCGTATTCATGCATTAAGTTTAAGACTTGATGAGCGCGGGCAGGTTGCAAATTATATGACGTTGGATTATGAAGTACGCTGTTAGTAATGTATAACTTGGGACGATATTCTTCTAAAACCTGTCTCATTTGTTCAATGTTCGGGCCTTGATAGTCACGTTCAACTGATACCACCTGATAGCCTTGCTGTTGTAAGGTGCTTGATGTCCAATACCAACCAGGACTATCTACTATGACCGTGTCGCCTACGTTTAATAGTAGTTGAATAACAGTCAGAATAGCCTGCGAAACTCCTGTTGTAGTAACAATATTATCGATACTAGTATGGATGCCTAGCAAATCTAAATACTGGACTAATTGCTCACGCAAGGGTAAGTAGCCTTGAATCTCACCGTAGTTATAGATAAAGCTATCAATATCTTGATTGACCTGTCTAACCGCCCATTGCATCCTATCGTTCTTAATCCATTCAATAGGCAATTCACCTGACCCTGGTGCTCGGTGATTAGGAACATCGTTCAACATTTGCTGTACTAGCCAGCTAGTATCGACCACGGCTTTTTTATCTAAAATCTCTATACTTCTATTCTGATTCGATTGAGGTAATACGTAATAGCCGGAATTCGGCTTAGCCATTAACACATTCGTAGCGACTAGTTGCTCATAAGCTTGGGTCACGGTAAAGCTCGAAACACCCAAAATTGTAGCTAGTTTACGTATAGAAGGCACTCTCTGGTAGGGTTTGTAGACTTGACTATCAATTCGCTGCTGAATCCATTCGATCACAGCTGCTGTTTTACTGATATTAGGATTAAGAGTGAGAGTGTCGTTCATAAAGTAGTGGGCTTATTATTAGAATTAAGAAAGTGTGCCCATAGCTGTCAAGGGCTATCTAACTATACACTTTGTTGGTAATTTTAAAAAATGCATCGGTATTCTTAGGTGGTGAAGTCGTACTATTACTCCATATATATAACACAACGATTTGGAGACATGATGTTTACCCCTAAAGCTTTTAAAGAAGACAGTTTTGAAACTATACAAGCATTTATTAAAGAGCAACCGCTAGCGACGGTCATGGCACAAATGGGCGACGGACTTGAAGCTTGTCATATTCCTATGTACTGGCAGGACGATGGGAGTGAGTTTGGTTGCCTATATGGTCATATTGCCAAAGTAAATGAGCTAAATATTAGTGCTAATCTTGCTGCGCCGTGGCTTATTATCTTTCAAGATGCTGGGCACTACATTAGCCCTAATTGGTATCCTAGTAAAGCAGTGACCCATAAAGAAGTACCGACATGGAATTATCGTAGTGTCCATATTACGGGTAATGTCAGCTTATTAACCGCGCCTGAAACACTTATTGAAATCTTATCAAAGCAAACGGCCGATTTTGAAGTTAGCCAACCACATCCTTGGTCCCTTGATGATGCGCCAGAAAAATGTATTCAGACTATGTGCCGTGCGATTATTGGTATTCGTGTTGATATCACTGATATTCAAGCGCAGTTTAAGTTGAGCCAAAATAAATCGGCTGAGAATAGAGCAGGGGTGGTCGCAGGACTTAAACGGCTAGGAACGTTTGAGGCTGGTAAGATGGTAATGTTAGTGGAGAGTATGAGCTAACGAATCTTTCATTTTTTGAATCAAGCTAAGTGAACTTATACCTGATTCAAAAAGTTAGCTAATAAGCGCTTAGCCCCTTCGGTCGCAAATGATTCAGGATGAAATTGCACCCCTTGAATAGGGTATTCTTTATGGCGTAGTCCCATGATTTCATCACCCGATAACGTCGCGTCCCTCAAGTTCAAATCGCTATGAGGATCGTTATGGATAACGGCTGTCACTGTCAGGCAGTCGGGCAATTTATCAGCGCTTACAACCAGCGAATGATAGCGCATGATCTCAAGCTCTTGCGGTAATCCTTGATAGATACCTGCGCCATCATGGCGAATGGATGACACTTTGCCATGCATGGGCACAGCTGCGCGTACCACGTCGCCGCCGAATACATGCGCGATGCCTTACATCCCTAAGCACACGCCAAGTAGCGGTATGTTTTGCCCAGCTCTGTAATCACCTCGCTACAGATGGCAAAGTAGGCGGGATCATCAGGCGCACCAGGACCAGGTGAGATAATAATGCGATCAATATTCATCGACTTTATATCTGCTAGACTGATCTCGTCATTGCGTTTAACTGTGACATTGTTACTTATGCCATCATTTAAGGTTTGTAAAATCTCGCCTACATACTGGTATAAGTTAAAGGTAAACGAGTCGTAGTTATCGATAATGAGTACGTTCATTTTTATTTCCCAAAATATGTTGAGCTAAATAAGTCTTATCTGATTTTTGATTTATTACATGTCTTCTGGTTTGAACGACTGAATCAACCATCTTATATTTTTTACCTTTCGAATGAACTTTCATTACAGTAAGGTTTAAGTTTATTTCACAATCTTTATCGTTATATATAAGGAGGTTGTCTTCTTCATTCGCGTAAGAACTACTTATTTCATGCTGCCCATTAATTAATCTACCCGAACTGAACAGAACATCATTTGCTCTTTCGTATTTTTTCGACTTCTTGAAAAGATAATTTATATAATTTTCATCTGCTTGATGATTAAAGTATATAGTACTAAAACAATTAACAAACTGTAAAATATTTAGTTGATCAACATCTTTCTCTTGAGTTAATACCACTGTATTTTGTTTTTTATTTCCAATTTTATATATGTTTTCGTCATATAAGACTAATGTAATATGCCCATTTAAAGGAATAAATATTTGTAATCCTACAGAGCCGTATCCCGTGTTAGATGGAGGATGTTCACGTTCTTCTAAAAATTGGTTATAGCGTACTACAGGATAATCAGAAGTTATAAAAGGTATCATCGTCTCATTGATTAATAATTTATAATTTAGATCTTTTATATCATTAATGAGATTTGGTACAGATTTTAAACTCATCTCAATCATAGCTTCTGGAGAAAATAAAGGCGCAGTATTCTTAATGTTATTAGATTTCTCATTACTAGGAAAGAACTTCAAGATTTCATTGGCCATTTGTTGATTTTGTTTTAATCTAGTAGGGTTCCTCAAATCAGTCAAAACAGCAAAGCTTAATAATTTGGAGTGTCCTTGGCTATATCGTTTAGGTAAGCTTGATTCTTCTACAATATGTTTAATCGTGTTTGATAAATCTCCCTCAATATTAGCAAGCTGATCTTCAATTACACCATCTCGTCCATAAAAAAAGTTTTTTGAAGCTTGGGTCTTGAGTTTTGCTCTTTTAATATAGAACTCATTTTCAAGATTAAATAATCCAATTTGCTTCTTATTATCTTCAAAAGAAAAATTACGCAGATAAAACTTAGGAACGTAATGTTGGTTTTTCTTATCTGTAACCATTAAAGCTCTCCAAAACGACTTTCATAGCGGACAGTTTACGCTGAATCTCTAAGTACTCATCTTCAGGATTGGAGTCATAGACATTGCCGCCACAGGTTTGCGCGTACGCAGATTCGTCATTGATGAATAAACTGCGAATGGGAATAGCAAAGATACAATCGCCATTGAAGTTAAAGGAGCCCAGTGCGCCGCCATAAGCTCCGCGTCCATCAGGTTCTAGCTCATTGATAACTTTTATGGCCTCAACCTTGGGCGCACCTGATAGCGTGCCCGCAGGGAAGTTGCTGGCAAGCGCGCTAAACATATCTTCATTAGGATGCAAGATACCGACAATCTCCGATGAGATATGCTGTACGTGTGAGTAGCGTTTGATATCCATCAGGCTACGTACCTTTACCGTACCAAATTGTGCTACGCGGCCAATGTCATTACGATGCAGATCGACTAGCATATTGTGCTCAGCGATCTCTTTGGCGTCATTGAGTAGGGCACGTGCCAATTGACGATCTTCAATAACATCTGTGCCGCGTTTGGCAGTGCCGGCTAAGGGATAAGTTTCCATCTCACCTTGACGCAAGCGGAATAGCAGCTCGGGGGAGGCACCAACAATACACTGCTGACCAAACTTCATAAAGTACATGTGCGGGGAGGGATTGACCGTGCGCAGCTTTTCATAAATGGGCATTTTCGCGCCATTGATACGATATTTGGATTTAAAGCCCACCTCACACTGAAAGATACGCCCGGAGATAATATTTTCTTTGACTTGCATAACAGCTCTGGCGTGCTCCTCACGGCTCATAACATCGCCCAAAAATTCAACTGTGGGCGGGTCATAAGTGGGGATTTGGGCTGAGAGTAAGTCCTTGATCTGCTCAATTCGGTTGTTCTGCTGCTCGGTAGGATAATAAAAATAAAAGATCTCACCTGTCATTTTATCGAGCGTTAAACCATCCAAATACACTCCAAACTTAAAGGGCTCAAAATCGCTGCTTGGTTTAGCATTTAGGCTAGGTTCAAAAAAGTTCACGCTATCATAGCCTAAATAGCCAACCAGACCGCCGCTCTGATCACGAGTAATGACATGCTGCGGCGTGATAGATTGCAATAGCTTATAAGGGTTGTCTGCTTGATAGGTAGTAGTCGTGCCTGACCCATGATTAGTAATTGCAAGTGTGTGCCGATCGGTGGCACTAATAGTTATAACAGGATCAAAGCCAATGGCGTGATGACGTGAGATATGACTTTCTTCCCCTAAAGATTCCAATAAATAGCAAGTAGCAAACTTAACTTCAATGCGTTTGAATAACTCAAAAAAGTCGATGTCTTCGGTCAGCTTAATACGTATTGGTTTACTAGGTATATCTATAGGGGCAGGCTTATGCGTTGGTTTATCATTGCTAGTACTAGTTGAAGTCATAAATGATCCAGAAATATTTGTATTTAAAAGTATAAGAATAAGACGCTATGCAGTCTATTTTGAGCTATTTCGATACGTTATCAGTAAGGCGTTCATATCATGATGCTGTATTGCTTTCGCGCCGCGAGAGACAGTAGCAATACCGACGCCTAATTGCTCTGATATATTGCGTTGGGGAACATCGCGTTCTAATAAGTCTAAGATACGAATACGGTTGGCAATATCTCGCTGCTCTTTTTCAGTCAAAAGGGCGTTTAAGAGTAATTCGATACTATCTTTGTCATCGCATTTTGCTAAGTGGACTAATAGACTGTCGTAGGGGTTATTTTTCATAGTATCAGTAGCAACACTTATTTTGAGTATGAGTTTCAGTCAAAAATTCTAATGTACTAGTACATAAATAACAAGTTGTTTTTACTATTAGCTTAGTTAGAGCATGTAAGTGATAGGGCTAGCACAGTTTAATAGAGCAAAAGCGAATAAAATGGCTATGTTGGTTGAAAAGATAAATTATAATTTAACTCAATTATAAGGGTATGAATAAGCGGTATTTCATTTCTTAGATTAACATACCAAGTGCAACGCTATTTAATATTAACTCAAGGACACACTATGACAACCCTGCGAACTGTTGGTATTTTACTATTTAACGAAGTCGAAGTATTGGACTTTGCAGGACCTTTTGAGGTGTTTTCTTTAGCTGAGAATGATAGCAGTGATAAGCATTTTAACGTTATTACTATCGCTGAGCAGACAGACCCAATAGCCGCTAGAAATGGCTTGACCGTTATTCCTGATTATAGTTTTGCTGATCATCCTGATATTGACGTTTTAGTCATTCCGGGTGGTCATGGCGCTGAAAAGATCGAGATCAACAATCAAGTGACTATTGAATGGATTGTCAGTCAAGCCAAGGTGGCAGAGTTGACACTTTCGGTATGTACGGGTGCGTTGCTGCTAGCAAAAGCCGGTTTACTCGCTGGCAAGTCAGCAACCACGCATTGGATGGACTTAGATCATTTAGCTTCCTATCCTAATATTGATGTTATCTCTAATACCCGCTATGTCGATGCCAGCGATGAGATCACAAAATTAGTAACCTCAGCAGGAATAAGTGCAGGTATTCATGCCAGCCTGTACTGTGTAGAAAAATTGATAGATAGCCAAATCATGCAAGCAACGGCAAAACGTATGGAGTTTGATATTGACTAGAACATTAAACTTGAGAAGTATCCGAAGTCGTTACAGCGTATGATCATAAGAAGAGGTTAAAATATAGTATTTAGATATTTATTCATTATAATTTATTGAGCTGACTTTTTGGCAAGTGAGTAATGGTCAAAATACCCACTATGACTAGAGCTGCTCCCAGCCAAAATCTCATAGTTGCCACCTCATGCAATATTAACCACACGAAAAACATAGCAAACAGTGGCTCTGATAACTCAATGACTTGTACTTTAGCCGCTGGCAAATACTTTAATGCACTAGTCGTGCAATAAAATCCCAGTATAGTTGGGAAAATAGCTAAGCCTAGCAAGCCTAAAACGGATGGATAACCTATGTTGATAGGCTCAAAGGTCACAATAAAAGGGATGAATAAGAACACAGAGCCAAATAGTAATAAGTATTTGGTTAAATAAATTCCACCTTGTAAACCAAAACGTTGCATCAATACTGAAAACAGTCCGTAACCGCTACCCGCCAGCGATGCAAAGAAGATTAAGTTCAAATTGACACTGCTAGTCCAAGAAATAACAAATATCCCAGTAACGGCCAATAATATTCCGAGAATAGTACTTAGTAATAATTTTTCTTTAAGTAGTAGTGCACTAAATAGGGTTGCTGATATAGTTGCCGCTGCCATCAATACCACTACGACATTAGCAGGGTTGCCATACTCATAAGCCTTAGTCTCAAATACAAACAAAGTAAAAATGCCGAGAAAGGCGCAAATAGCAACTGTCCACATAACTCGCTTATTACTAGAACCGACAAATTCAGTAGTGATAAGATGCTGATACTGCATGCGCTTTGGCGTTTTGCTTAACAGCGCTGATAGCAAGACAAAAGCAATAATAGTTTTTAAAAATGCAATATCATTACTTTTGAGTCCGGTATTTATTAGTAGCACACTAAATATACCTATCGTGGCGTTAAGTGCGGCTGCTGCTAGGGCAAATGAAATACCCAGTGAATTACTTAAGTTATTGTGTGGTTTCATAACTTTCAATGGACAACCTTATGATCGAGTATCTTTTTTCTATCCGCGAAGTTAAAGATTAAAAGTATAAGTCCTAGGGCATGTCCTCAATTCAAGCGATCATATCTAAATGAGTTAAAAATGATTAAATTTTGCCAAAAATCATCAAATAGCTAGGTAATATCCCGATATTATCTGCGCTATTTTCCTTGTTTAACTGTAATTTATCTCATTTTTATTATCATTTTTGAAATGAGGACACGCCCTAGTAACATGACAACTAATCCTACTAATTCATTTGCTGCTATTTGAAAGCAGACTTTCTACCTAGCCCTATCTTCACATTCGCTAATACCAGTCCTGATAGGATAAACAGCATAGCCAGCATCTTCCACCACGTTACGCTTTCCCCCAGCAGCAGCACCGAGGTGATCATTCCAAATATCGGCACGAGTAAAGCAAATGGCACAACCTTAGACGCTGTATTTTGAGCCAATAAATGCGCCCAAAGTCCAAATCCTATCAAGGTTGAGATATAGACAATAAAGCCAAGTGATAACCAAGATTTAAGCGAGGCTTGCGTAAACGTTGTCAACTGCCAAGCCTCAGTTTCAAAGATAAAAGAAGATAGCGTTAAAATTGCGCAGGCAATCAGTCCGCCCCAAACCACCAAGGCTAGAGCAGATAATGCCGATGCTTTATTTTTATTACCGGCAGATGAGACTGTCGATGTCGATACGCTAGGATTTTTTAGCGACGCCTGTTTATTAGGGGGCGCTGATGCCTGCTTTGAAGCAATATTGCCAAAGCTCCAGCCGATTGCCGCAATTAAGATACAAACAAATCCAATCAAAGGCATATCACCGCCAAGGTTTAGCGCAATAATGCCCAGTCCCAGCACACCGACTATCATACCGATGATCTGCATACGACTCACTGCCTCACCTAATAAGACATACGCCAGTAATACCGTGATAAAAATCTGAACTTGTAGTAATAGCGCTGTCAGCCCAGCCGATGCGCCTAAGTGCATGGCAGTGAATACAAACGCATACTGCATGACAAACGTACCAATGGCATATATAAATAGCGTACGGTTAAACTTGGGAGGTTTAAGAAATAAAACCAGTGGCACAGCGGTAAAGAAAAATCGCATGGCGGTAAGCATTAACGGTGGAAAACTTTCGAGTCCCCACGCAATAAAGGTAAAGTTTACGCCCCAAATAAAGGCAACCAATACGGCTAAGGCGATGTGGATTGGGATCATAGGATTGTCCTAGATGATGATTATTGGTTTATAGTTGTTGTTAAGGCTTGAGTTTTGAGTTTGAGTAGCTTTTATCTATAACCAAAGTGTTAGGGCACAATATAGCGTCATAAGTACAATCAAAGCATGAATAACACGCATGACTCGTGGTAAATGCACCAGCGTGCGCAGCCAATGTCCACCTGCCGCCCAGCAGCTGATGGATAGCAGATTGATGATCGCGCACATAGCAAGCAATGCATAGTTGTCTAGCCAAGGCTTGCCGGCATGAAACATCGCTAGACTGGGTGCAACTACCGTCATTGTCCATGCTTTTGGGTTAAGCCATTGAAACAATAATGCTTGTCCAAAGCTTAGAGGCAATTCACCAAAACGTTTTCTTACCTCGATAACGACTTCATTTGCTTGCTTATGTTGTTGCTCATGCTTTAGGGCGTCATTAACGACAGTAATGAAGTCGGTTTTAGCCATCTGATAAGTGAGCCATAATAGATACAGTGTGCCCAATATCTTTATGATGAGCATGACAGCGGGGAAGCTGATAATTAAGGCTGCCATGCCCCAATAGCTCAGCCAAAGCATAATCGTGACGCCAACAGTAATACCAAGCATGTGTAGGCGACAAGCCCAAAAACCACACTTAACACTGCCGTGTAACAGCATTAAATTATTGGGTCCTGGCGTAATAGAATTGACTAGCATGAAAATTGCCAGTGCCGTTATACTGCCTTCGAAGCCCGCGGTTATAATCATTTAGTCTGTCGTCTCAATAGTGCTAAAGGTTACTGATAAGACTCACTATAAATTATATGACCATAACAGACCCGATACAGTTTCACGAGTGATGAACAAAGTGTATAGTTGCTCCTAACGTTACAATTTACTTATTTGCCTATTTATAATTAGACAATAAAAGAAGCGCATTCATTATGGTCGAAACTTATACCTTAAACCCCAATCTCACTAAAACTGCCGCTGTCGCTGAATGGCTACAGCAGCGTATCGACTGGCAGATTTACCTGCCCAATCAGCGCGTGCCCTCGGTGCGAAAGTTAGCAAAACTATTAGATATATCAAGCTTTACCGTAGTGCAAGCCTACGAGCAACTGGTGGCCACCAATGTATTAACGGCTAAAGCTAGCTCTGGCTACTATGTCAATGCGATGACAAGCATGAACCATCAAAGCATTAATAAAGAGACAGTGAGTAAATCTCCAGTCATAGATACACGTTGGTTATTACAAGTTTTTAATAATACCCCGCATCACCGCTCACCAGGATCAGGAACCTTGCCGAGTGATTGGGTGCGTAATGACAAAATGGAATGGGCGATACGGCAGGTTACTCAGCAAGCGGATGACTTTATTTATAACTATGGAAGTATCCAAGGTTATTTGCCATTACGTCAGCAATTCGTGCAGCATTTAAATACACTAGGCATGCAAACTCATGCTGAGAATGTCATCACCACAGCAGGTGTGTCGCAAGCTGTGACCATGATCGGGCGGCTGCTGACCCAAACTGGCGATACCGTATTGGTCGATGCACCCGGTTGGTACTGGCTAACCAGCTGCTTACAACAACAAGGCTTGAATGTCATCGCTGTTGAACGTGATCATCAAGGTCCTAACATCGAACAGATGAAAAAGATGTTTGCAGCACATCGCCCTAAGTTATACTTAACTAATAGCGTGCTACATAATCCAACCTCTTATAACTTGCATCCTGCTCGCGCGCATCAAGTACTCAATTTGATTCATAAATATGACGCTTACATTTTCGAAGATGACTTATATGCTCCCTTTGTGCCAAATGGTCAGGCGCTACGATATGCCAGTCTCGATCAGTTCGAACGGGTGTTTTATGCAGCAGGATTTTCAAAGTCAATGGCATCAGGATGGCGCGTGGGAATGCTCGTATGCCCTGAAAAATTTATTGATGACGTCATACGAATAAAAATATTAAGTAATTCAAATACGCCAGAATTTGGTGAACGCGTTGTTCATCGCTTATGGACACACGGCGAGTATCGTCGGCAAATTAAAAAGGTTCAGCAGCAGTTGTATGCTGCTCATGAAAGACTGCGTGAGGCACTACCTAAGATCGGTCTTGTTTATCCAGAGCATACGCAGACAGGCATGTTTGTCTGGGTAGATACAAAGCAAGATACCGGAGAATTGGCATTACAAGCTTATAAAGAAGATTGGCTGGTTGCGCCAGGGCATCTGTTTAATCCAGATACTATTGCCTCGACGCATCTTCGTTTAAATGTATCGACGACTAGCGATGAGTTCTTGGAGTGGTTGGGAGGGTATTTAGATAATTAAATATAAACACCTATTTTCTGTCAAAGCTATTCTTCTACCACCAATACGTTGGATACTGCTTATCCTTACCTAAATTGTTATAAATCAGCGCTACCATGACCAAAACAATAGAACCGAGCAGGGTAGGTGTTATCAAAAACCCCCAATTCACCGCACCCAGCATGACTATCAAAGGGTTGGACCCCGCAGGCGGGTGCGGCATTCTAAATACCAGCATTAGCGCAATGGCTGTGCCTACAGCGGTTGCCATACTCCACCAGTGAATGCCAAATAACATCATAAATACCAGTCCTGTAAAAGTCGCAATAACATGCCCGCCTATGACGTTTCTTGGCTGCGCAAAAGGGCTGGCAGGATACGCAAATATCAATAAACAACTAGCACCAAATGATCCCAGTATCATTATTAATTCTACCGAGCTTCCTAGCATAGCAAGCGTTGCCGTTGCGAGGGTTCCGCCGAGCCAAGCCACTAGTATCATCGATAATGGTAATCTTTCCGGGCATGGACTGACTCTACCATTTAATTTGTACCAATTAAAAAATGAATGCATGTTAACTCCTATAATAAATAAACAATTTAAAAGTATTACTACTGATATACTGGTCAGTATATTATGTAAGTATACCGAACGGTATATAAAAATAATAGTTTTTTCTTAATAAAATAGTAGGAACAAAAAGAATAGGAGATTTAGCAATGCAATTACGAGACACTATTTTACGAAAAAGCTATGAGCTCTTTTATAAGCAGGGCTTCCATGATAGTGGTGTAGAGCTTTTAGCAAAGCGAGCAGGGACTACCAAGAGGACTTTGTACGCTCATTTTGGTAATAAAGAGGGACTTATTAAGGAGGTGCTTAAATATCGTCATCAGATGTTTATGGAGCAGCTAAAAGGTTACTTGGTTGGTTTTGAGATTAAGGAGGCAGCGGATGTTGCCAATTGCTACTTAACATTCCTTAAGAACTGGACGTCATCAGAGGATTTTTATGGTTGTATGTTTATTAATGCTTGCGCAGAGTATTCAGATGCTGAGTCTTCCCCGCATCAAATAGCCAAACAGCATAAGACTGAAGTCAGACAATGGCTACTTGCTAAGTTTGAACAGGTAGGTGCGGAAAATGCTAAGCAGAGATCTGACACTCTGTTCGTATTTGGGGAAGGTATTATTGTTGCCGCACAAACGGGTCAAGAGTCATTGGAATTAGATGCTGAGTTTTTTAAGGTTTTTGCTTAAAGAGCTTGCAATAAAGCCTTAGTAGTAATGCCCCTAGCAAACTCCTCATTTAAGCTTGCTAGCGTAGTCTGATGCATAAGCTCTGCTTCATACTTTTCACCGTTGATACCTACTCTATCAAATGTGGCAGTAGCATCAGCTATCAAATAAGTCTCATAGCCATAGTTACCTGACATACGAGTACTAGTAGAGATACAGTGGTTGGTCGTCAATCCAATAATGACTACCGTTGATATGTTCTGATTATCTAATTGTTGTTTTAAATCGGTACCAATGAAGGCGCTATTCACCTGTTTGGTAATCACGGTCTCATCTTTATTAGGCAGGGCATATTCGCTGAACTCAAATCCTGAATGGGTAGGATGCAATCGAGAATTAGGATTAAGTGAGCTATGACGTACATGAAAAACAGGTAACTTATGCTCTCGCCATTTCTGTAGTATCTCTCCACAAATCTTTTCAGCATTTTTATTATTACGATTACCACCCCAATAGGCTTCATCTTCGAAGCCTTTTTGAACATCAATAACTAGCAAAGCCGGTTTTTTATCTCGTAAGCTCATTATTTTACCCTTATAAGAGTTTGTGCTCATAGGTTAAATGGAGTAACTATAATCTTTGTAATTCTTCTAGATCATACAAAGCCTTTAATCGCTGTATAATACCAAAATTTTTGTCTTCATTAATTTAAATAAACCGTATTATATAACCAATAAAAGGTGTTTTATGACTATACGTATTCATGCATTACTTCATGTTGATTTTGAAGACCTTGGTTTTATTGAACAATGGGCAAATAATCATGGTCATACCATCACCTATACTCGATTTTATAATGAGGACTCATTACCAGAGCAAGACAGTTTTGATTGGCTCATAGTCATGGGTGGACCGATGAGTATTCACGATCAACAAGAGTTTGTTTGGTTAGCAGATGAAAAGTATTTCATTAGACAAAGTATTGATAATGGCAAGAACGTCATTGGTATATGTTTAGGGGCGCAGCTCATTGCGCATTGTTTGGGTGCTATTGTTAAGCCTTCTGGCGTCAAAGAGATAGGCTGGTTACCTATTGAATTGACAGAAGAAGGAAAAAGTCATCCTTTACTACAAAAGCTACCCAAGCAAGCGTTCACTGTATTCCATTGGCATGGTGATGGTTTTGACTGTCCGAAGGGAGCAACTGCTATTGCAACATCAGATGCGTGGGCTAATCAAGGGTTTATTTATCAAGCACCGTTGCATAAAGAGCTTGGATCTTTTGTAATCGGCTGGCAGTGTCACTTTGAGGTGACCCAAGAAATTATGATCAAAATGGTAGAGCATGGGCGTGATGAAATCCAAAACGAACTTAGTAATTATCCTAAATCTGTCCAATCACCTGCTGAGATAATAGAGTGTGGCAACCAATATATTGTAGACAATAACGCATGGTTAGCAACAATACTGGATAATCTATCAAATGTCTAAAATTTCCAAATTGAGGTAAATATGGAAAATAATGGACCCATTCAAATCATTGATTTATCAGGTATTGATTTCAACGATTGGTTAAGATTATGGCAAAGCTATCTAAATTTTTATGAGACTACTTGACCAATAAGCACGATTGAACAGACATGGCAGAATTTACTTGAAGAAAAAGGGTGCAACCATGTTCTTTAGATGTCACAGGAAAGCAACACGCCGGCTCGTGCGCTTTGTAAAGTTCTAGCAACTTAGGCTGATATGGTACAGCACTGTAAGAATTTATAGATGATTAGATAGTTACTTAAAGTTTACTCAGGAGTAATCAAATGTCAGGTACCCAGAATTTAAATGAACTGCTCGCTACGATGCAGCCAGAACTAATAGATAAAGCATTCGTATTTTGCACCGTGGCAGGGCATTTTAAGCAATACATAGCTTTGGAGCCAATAGCCACATTCATTGAGTCAGAAGGTCTAACTTTGGTTTTAACAAAAGATAAAGCTGATGAGGCTGGTTTAAATTACGAAGGTGTTTTTCGGCAAATTACTTTAACGGTTCATTCTAGCCTACAAGCTGTAGGCCTGACAGCAGCAGTGTCGACAAAACTTGCTTCGAAAGGTATCAGTGCTAATGTCATTGCTGCTTATTATCATGACCATATATTCGTATCATTAGAGCAAGCAGAACAAGCTTTACTTGCTTTAAAAGAGTTGAGTAATGAATCAATATTTTAAAAAATGTAAAGCAGACTAAGAGAGTATCAATGCTTAAAGTAATAGTACAGGAAGAGGTAACAGGATGCGGAATAGCGTCCGTAGCTAATATAGTTGGTAAAACCTATCAAGAGATGAAAGCTATAGCGAATGACTCAGGCATCTATGCAGATGACAGGTCACTATGGTCAGATACTCGGTATGTTCGAGAGCTGTTATCTCATGAAGGTCTCAAGACATCGGATAATGAGGTTTTATTCAATTCTTGGTATGCACTACCTGACTTGGCATTACTATCCATCAAGTATCACGAAGAAGATGGGATTAATTTTTGGCACTGGGTAGTATTTAAGCGTATAGAGGAACAGCCTTTCGTGGTTGATTCAGCTAGCTATTTACCATCAAATATAAGAGTGGATTTTGATGACATTCAACCCAAATGGTATATCGAGGTTAATAAGCTATAGCATAGCATTGTGACTGATTGCCATCGTCTGAACACCTTGGCAATCATCCAGATCTGGGATCAACATCAATAAATCCGTTTCTCCAATATCAATATCCGTTTGACTAAGCAAAGTTGTTACCTGACCGCGATGATGGGTTTGGTGGTTAAAAAAATGTTGTAGCAACATGGAGAATGGCTTACTAAAACAGTCACCTTTAGTGTTTTTATAGCTCAAAATCTGTAAAAAATCGCTCTCATTTAGTTTATCAATGAATCTAATGACTACTTGGTCTAAAGCTTGTCTAGCAATAATAAAGCTTTGCTTATCTTCACACAAAACTTGCGTCAGTTTGGTAGGCAAAGGAAAGTCTGTTAAGGTTTCTAAAGCTTTAAATCCTTTCGGATGACTTGGATGTTGGTTAAAGCGATTAAGCCAAATCAAGTCGCCCACCATAAGATGGTTTAGGGTTCCTAATATAGAACCAAAAAACGCTTTTTGGTCTTGCCATAAAATATCATTAGAAACAGTTGAGATACTATCGCAAAATTTCTGATTCATCAAAGCGTTGTATTCTGCCATGAGTTCAAAATTAGGCTTTATCATATTGCTTATGCCATTTTTATAGGTGCGCTCAGTATAACAATGTTTTTAATGCCAATATTAAACTATGTTGGCTATAGAGCCAGACTAAAAGTTAATAATTAATACAACTATTTTCTGAGTTCATCTGATGACTCTGCCAACACCTCAAATACTTTTGAGTTACTCATCTGCGCCACATTAAAACGCATAAAGCTTTCAGCATTTTTTGATTGACTAAAAGCATTGCCTGGGGCTAAGACTACACCTTGTGACAAACAACGATTGGCCAGTTCGGTTGCACTATTATTATCTGGCAAGCGGCACCAAAGAAACATCCCTGCTTGCGGTATTAACCACGGCACAATTCCTAATTTTGCCAAGCGTGGTAGCGTCTGAGAACGTGCGCTTGCAAGTCGCGTATGAATCATGCTCATATGTTTGCGATAACCGCTATCCGTTAACGCTGATAATACAACTGCTGCTGCCAGCTGACCGCTGCCAAAACCAGTCGCTATTTTCAAGTCAAGCAAACTCTCAATCCATTCATTCGGCGCGGCTATATAACCGCAGCGCAAAGATGCCGATAACGTTTTAGAAAAACTACCAATGTAAAATACGCGTGATAAACCGTCTAATGCCGCAAGCCGTGGCGCAGGTTTGACTTCAAAATCAGCAAAAATATCGTCTTCGATAATATATAAACCAGCGGCCTGAGCCAATTGCAGTATTTGGTACGCCGTAGCATGCGATAAAGTTGCACCGGTAGGATTATGGATGGCGGCATTGGTAATATATAGGCGCGGTTTGTGTTCTTCCAAAATAGCTGCAAAAGCCTCTACATCTGGACCACTCGGCGTATAAGGCACGCCAATGACTTTGACTCTATGAGCACGCAATAGCGCTCGAAAATTAAAATAACAAGGGTCATCGACGACTACCGTATCGCCTGCAGCCAATAAAAATCGAAGGATTAAATCTATCGCTTGCGTCCCAGACTCTGTCAGCATTACTTGTGAAGGCTGCGCATCGATACCCAGTCCTGTCATACGCCGTGTCAGTAATTGGCGTAATGCTAATAGCCCCAGCGGCGTTGCATACTCGCTGATAACGGTAGTATCACCTCTTGCCGCATGTCGTAAACCGCGGCGCATACCCTCCTCAAACAGCCAATCTGGTGGTAACCAACCACAGCCCGGCTTCAGTACATTATCGGATGGCTCAAGCGATTGCCGCGACACCCAGAGTGGATCTATCGCGCGATCAAGATTGTGTCCTGTTTCTGTTAATGAGAGCGGCGCTGTCGTCTCTGCGACATAGAACCCTGCGCCAGGACGCGAGTAAATAATACCTTCGGTTTGCAAGCGCTCGTAAGCTTCAACTACCGTTGAGGGTGAAAACCCGTAACTGTTTGCTGCTGCCCGTACGGAGGGCAGGCGTGTTCCGGGCATATAGACGACGGTTACTATCTTTTCTTTCACGTCAGCCATGACGATTTCAATTCGTGTTAATTGATACTTCATATTTTTCAGGTGAACCCATGAATATATAAATTCGATAGAAGAACTGTATGGGTTTTATATGCCAAACAGTTCTGTCCAATTGTACTGGATTGTATATAGATAACCTAATGCGCTTTTGTTTTAATCATTGAACCTAAAACGATGTGATATGGCTGTAAAGCCTGAGTGGTGACAACCATTAATATCAATCAACCCAATGATACTTTTTTAAAAGCGGCTATATATGACCACTCAAAAATATAATAAATATCTGGCATTTGCATTATGCGTGATAACAACTAGCGTTAATATACAAGGACCACTTTACGCCATTTATGCTAAAAATGACGGATACGGTGTGTTAGCGACCACGGTCGCATTCTCTTTTTATGTGTTGGGGGTGATACCGGTATTATTAGCTTTTGGTGGACTCTCCGATAGGATTGGGAGACGCAAGACGATTTTAATCTCTTTAGGTTTATCAATAGCGGCAACTGCTCTGATGATGTTCTATCCTTATACGCGAGCGTTAGCAGTAGCGCGATTGTTACTTGGTGTTGGCACAGCCTTAATGGCAGCAACAGCGACCGCATATATGATTGAGTTGATTGGCTCCTCCGATACAGGGCGTGCCACCACTTGGGTCACTGCAAGTACCACTATAGGTTTTGGTCTTGGGCCTGCACTAACGACAGTTTCTTTGTTATTTTATGAGACAGAGCAACCTGCTAGCTTTTTCCTCATGCTAATAGGCGCGTTTTTATCAATAGTTTTAGTATGGCGATTACCTGAGACTGCGCACGGGCGCTCGAACACTCGTGGATCAATGCTCAAACTGCCGTATTTTAATCGTGAGGTAATATGGTATGGCGGCGGAATTTTGATTTGTTGGGCGACTACCGGATTGGTATTATCGATTATTCCGTCAGTATTGGCCACACATGGACTGGCTAAGTATGCTGGTATATCCTCTATGCTCGCCATCAGTTGCGGATTATTGTTTCAGCCTATCGCTCGAAAGTTTGACCCGCAGGTATCATGTAAACTGGGTATTCTGATTTTACTGCCCGCTTATGCACTGCTTGCTTGGGGCGCTTTGAATGCCAATCTATCAGCAATTCTTTTAGCGGCTTTTTTAGCGAGCAGTAGTTGTTATGGCTTTGTTTATTTAGGCGGGTTGTCAGGGGTGACACAGTCTGCTGGCACTGAGCAAGCACGAGCCAGTGCTGGCTATTTTTTAATGGCTTACATGGGGTTTAGTATTCCGGTAATCTTTACGGGTTTGATTATCGATAAATATGGCGCTGCTATCGCATTCTATGCTTTTGGGTTGTTTCTTTTAATTGGAGCATTAGTATTGTTTGCATGTCAGTCTATTCTAAAGCCAGAGTCTGCCACTATTGCAACACCTTAATATAAGATTTGTTTTAGCTAAATAGCTTCAACAAGCTTTTTTGATAGGAAATAAATAGATGTTTGTCATTGTAGTCAATCACACCGCACACTAAACCTAACATAGGGCACAATCAGATAATGACTACTCTCCTTACCATGATAACCTGCTTTTTCATACTAAGAAATATCTTGCTGATAAAACAAGGTAGTGGTAAATCCCATCATAGCTAGGAGCTCATTACCTTGCCCTTGAGCCGAATACTCTTTAGCAAAAGAGGTTGCAAACTGGGCAATTTGTTGTCTCTTGATTGAGTAAAAACCATCGCTTTTTTTATCTTGCTGACGGCAGGCGACAAGAAACAGTCCAGTAATATCATAGCGATTTTTCGTCCAGCTATCTTGGCAAAACGTCTGTTCTATAAACTCCCGTCCCGCATTATTAACCAGAGCGCGCGGCGTTAGCATAAGCTCGTCCAAACGCATAAAGCGATGAAAGGTCAGCATGGCAGGCGGATTAACCGCAGGCAAGTCGATTTGCTCACTATGAGTAGGTAGGATATTGGCAAGGGTAGGATGATGCGCTTTATAATGCAGTAGTAATGTCAGGGTTTGCTTCGCTCGCCGCGTTACGTTAGTGCCACATACAGCGGTCTGTCGTGGCTATGATCGCTATGATCAATGGCAGTTGCAGTTGACGACTGCTCATCAATGACATAGACGTGATCAAACTCCATGCCTTTAGCACTATGGTAGGTAATTAATATCACTTGTGTATTATCATCTTATAAGGTGGACTCTAGCACCTGTAGTAATTGCTCATAAGTCACATTTGCCACCTCTTGAGTACGACTGATAATTGCATCCCATGCTTTATCTAAAGGGTCTAGCTTTTGTTCTGTACGCTAATGCTCCAAAATTTCAGTCACATTGCCCTAAATAAGATGCTTTGTTTAATAAACGGTAGATAAACAGAGCATGCTGGCAAAATTACTTAGCATCAAAATGCCAATAGTGGTCACCATCAATTAGAGCCTCACTTTTTGGATCGATCTCCAAATCTAGCCAAAGTGTTTGATATTGATTCAATTGTGACATTAAGTCAGAAGGATGATAAACCACTTGTAGCTGCTTAAGGTCTTTTGTGGTGGTAAGGCGCAAAAATTCAGGTAGGTCTGACATACTTATAGCTTCTAGGTAGTGAGTAAATAACTAAAGTATATGCTTTCCTTTATCGTCTCTAGAGCCACAGTCAACTAGTATTTGCCAGTATTATCATATCTTTGACAATTTTTCGATACACAGCCACTATATTAGCCTTGTAGACATTGCTTATGCTTCTAGTCCGTAGAAATCAATTCTAAATATTGATATTATCGATATCACCGTTTATTAAATTAGGTATGCCAACGTTTATGCTAGCGAACACTATAGATTGGAAAGATATAAAGAGCTATGAGTACTCAAAAAATACAGCCTTTGAAGAGGTTGTTTGCCAGTTAGCTTATAACGAGAATAAAGAAAATGGCCAATATATTAGAGTAAAAGCCCCTGATGGTGGTGTTGAGTCTTATCTAATTTTAGACAATGAAGAAGAGATTGGTTGGCAGGCTAAGTATTTCTTCGATATTCAAGATAGTCAATTTAAGCAGATTAAGAAATCATTTGAGACAGCCATCACAAAGCATCCAAATCTTGTTAAATATTATGTCTGTTGTCCTATTGATAGAGCAGACCCGAGAATACCAGATAAAAAATATCTTCAGGATAGATGGAACGACTTCGTAGAAGATTGTAAAGCAATAGCGTCAGAAAAAGGTATGACTGTTGAGGTCGAGTTTTGGGGTGCTTTTGAGCTTAATAATAAACTGCAAAAACCTATAAATGCTGGCATCGTTCAATTCTGGTTTGGTGGAGATAATTTTTCTAAGATATGGTTTATCGAACAGGTCAATACGTCTATTAAAAATCTGGGGCCAAGATTTACGCCCGAACTCAACGTGGAAATACATGAAATTAATCATAATTTCGATGCTGTATTAAAGAATGAACAGGCAAGAACCTATATTTTTGAGAAACTTAACGTGCTCTATAAAGCACTTAAAAGTTTGAAAGGATCTTGCGATAAGTATGGGTTAGATATAAAGGATGACTTTAATAAACTATCAAATTGCTTAGTAGATAGTTGGCAAAATATATCAAGGGGAGACGCCAGCGTCATCCTAATCGAAAATACTGATGACATAGCAGTTAAAGAAATAGTAAGGTTATCTGGAAGCATTTTTAATGATATTAGTAAAGAAAGCAGAATGATTGAAGGTGAAAGCGATAGACGAGCATTTCAAAATGACAAGTACGAATTTAGGAACGCTATTGATGATTTTGAAGTAGATTCACAAGCATTTAACTTATTTAACCACCCTTATCTGATCGTTTATGGCGATGCGGGTATTGGCAAGTCTCATCTATTAGGTGATTTTTCAAACAAGTTAATTAAAGACAAGAAGCCGAGCATTTTCGTTCTCGGTCAAACATTGACAGACACCACGAACCCCTGGACGCAAATCTTAAAAGATGAGCTAAGACTTGACTGTAATGAAGATGTATTTCTAGGTGTTTTAAATACGATAGGTCACGCTCAACAAGAGAGGGTTCCTATTGTCATTGATGCTTTGAACGAAGGCAAAGGACGTTCATTCTGGAAAAATACGTTGGCAGGCTTTATTGAAAAGTTTAAAAAATATCCTTGGGTAGCGCTGGTACTATCAGTTCGAAGTGAATACAAAGAAGAGATTTTAACTAACGTACAACAAGATATTGAGGATGGCATAGTCAGTGAAGTGCGCCATTATGGGTTTCAGTCTAACGTTTTTGAGGCGGTTCGGTCATTCTTTGAGTATTATCAGTTGGCTTTGCCCAAAGAGCCGTTACTAACGCAAGAATTTACGAATCCTTTATTTCTTAAGATTTATTGTGAGTATAGAAAACACGCACAAACCGATGACTTCGCAATGGTATTGACAGAAGTTTTCGATAATTACTTCTCATCAATCAATGCCAAGATAGCTAATGAGTTTGGATATAGATCTACTTTAAATTATGTGCAAAAAATACTAAATAAGTTAGCTGAAGAAATTTTCCGTAATAACGCTCAATCGTTAACTTATGAACATGCAATACAAGTTGTCGATGCTCACACCTATTCTTTGAATGCAGATATATTTTTGCAAGTCCTGATTGATGAGAATCTACTAACTTCTTACCAAAATCCAAGAGACAACAGCGAAATACTGTATTTCTCATATGAGCGTTTTTATGACTATTTGACCGCTAACTTTATTTGCGATGATAATACGACAACAAAAGGTTTAGAAACATCCCTTAATTGTGATAAATTCAGCGTAATGTATAAGAGTCAACGGCTATCACAAGGTGCATTGAGTATCTTGTCTGTGCTTATTCCTAGCAAATTTGAAGTTGAGCTGTTTGAGTTGTTAGATAAAGACAATATTTATCAAAACTATTCATTTGGCTTAGCGTTCATTGATGGCTTGTACTGGCGTGACCGTAGCAATTTTGATTTCAACAAGTGCAAGGATTATATAAATAACGGTCTTTTAAGATATGATGATCTGTTTGCTAAACTTATAGACTTACAGTACAAGGTAGCAGGTAAAGAAAACCATCCATTAAATGCCAATAAATTGCATGAGTGGCTTTCAAAGTATAGTTTAGCTGATAGAGATGCGTTTTGGACGACACACATTAGTAATAGCTATATCGATGAAGATTCTGCTATTTATACGCTTATCGACTGGGCAAAAAAACAAGGTTTTTCAGAGAGTTTAACCGATACTAGCAGATACCTAGTCGCTGTTGCCCTTAGTTGGGTTTTTACCAGTACAAACATCAAGTTACGAGACAATGCCACAATAGCATTGACTCGCCTTCTACAAAACCACATTCATGTTACGGTTCAATTGCTATCAACCTTTCAAGAGGTAGATGATCCTTATGTGCTTGAGCGTGTTTTAGCTTCAGTGTATGGTGCAATATTATCGTCACAGAGCCATGAAGCAATAAATGAGATATCCAGTTTTATCCTTAGCAATATTTTCGCTAAAGAAGAGGTGTATCCTAATGTTCTTGTAAGAGACTTTGCTCGAAATATCATTGAATATGCTAATAGCCATAATTTAGTAGGTTTTAGCGAAAGTGAGCTGACGTTAGCTAGACCACCATATAAGAGTGCTTTTCCTGAAAGCCTTCCTAGTAATGAAGATGTTGATAGCAAATACAGTAATGATTATAAAGATGAAAGTGTTCCTAAATATCGTTTTGCTCAAGATAGAATTATAAGCTCAATGACGACAGAGTATGGCAGGGGTATGTGTCGTTACGGCGATTTTGGACGTTACGTTTTTCAGTCTAATTTTAGTAACTGGAGTAATATAAATATTGATAAGCTTAGCAATTATGCCGTAGAAATAATTTTTGATAAATTCGGTTATGATGCAGAAAAACACGGAGAGTTTGATCGAAACACTCCCTATACAGGTCGTGGTGAAAACAGAGTTGAACGAATTGGTAAAAAGTATCAGTGGATGGCAATGTATGAAGTGGTAGCTAGAGTAGCGGATAACTTTGAAATGACAGACCCATCAACACGTTGGAAAGATGATAAGAAATATTTATGGTATAACGGTTCTGTAGAGCCTTCTTTTAGAGATATTGACCCTACGTTCATACCTCCTGATTCAACTAACATCCGTCTTATAACTTCCCCTAATTACAATGGGTGGAGTGATGATTTTGAAAATTGGGTAGTTTCAAAAAATGATTTAATTGATTCAAAAGAAGTTATCTTAAACTATTTTCAGAACGAAGACTGGTTATCCCTAGATAGGCATATTGAATTTGAACCTAATAAGAAGTTAGGTGATGGTGATTACTCTGGCTCATATCAACGTATGTGGTATATGGTTAACACATATTTGGTTAAAGATGAAGACTTCGATTTGGTAATAGCGAATATAAAAAATAGAAACTTTATGGGCCGATGGATGCCTCAGCCCATAGAAAGATATAACGATATATTTAATTTAGAGTATTACTGGTCACCTTTGCTAGAAGTTTATGAAAGTGAATACTACGGTAGTTATGGGTGGCAAAATATACGTGAACGCCGAGTTAATTCAGATGAAGATAGCTTAGGTGAGGTTTATATTTGTTCAGAAAGTCATATTTCAGAAGGGGTGAAAAATCGTGATCTTAGCTATAACATCAGCGCACCTGCTCAATTATTAGTTGATAGTTTTGGTTTAAAGAACGATAAGTTTTCAGGTTCATGGGTTGATAAGCATGATGAATTAGTAATGTTCGACGCTTCTTTTTATGGTAATGAATCTGGTAACAACCTAATGGTGAAAAAGGACGCATTAGAAGAGCTGCAAAAAAGCACTGGATGTAGAGTGATCTGGACAATACTTTCAGAGAAAATTGCGATGTACGGAGGTACTAAATCAACTGAAAAAAGGTTAAATATTTCGGGTGTATATTACCTAGAGGATGGGGAGTTGGTCGGTGAGGATTTTTTCTTTACAACTTGAGCACTTTATTTATATTCAAGACTAAAAATTATATGATCTTTAAAAGTTATAGAGTATCTTCTGGATTTTTTGTAACTGCTATTTAGATCAAATAATTATTAGGACGGTCATCAAAAATAACCATAAATCGATTAAGAGTAGCCATCTAATTACAAATTGACATAGATTGCTTTTATACGTTTGTTGGGCTACTAGGTTAGGTACATTGGCTTGAAAGTTGCCTGATCAGAAGAGATTACTTAAGATATCTTGTGCCGCGCGATTTTATCGATCAGTAAAAATCCCAAGCCAAACAGCTTCACTTTCTGATAGATGCATGCTATATGGGCCTTTTTTACCATCAAGACTCACGCTTAAGGAAAGAGAGCCATATTAATACCCTCTACTTATCTTGATAAACTTTAACTACGATATAGCCTGAATAGACAATAGGATAGATAGTACTCAAAGGCTACTCGATCGGAATGGGCTCAATTACACTAATCAATTATCGATATTCACTTACTAACTTTGTGGTTTCGAAGTAAATGAGGTGCAAGTAATAAGTCAATATCCATTTTACCCCTTAATTTTACTTCTTGAATAATGTTTATTAATATTTCAGTATTAGCATCCAGTAGACATTCTAATTCTTGAATACGTTTCTCAAGTCTTTTATTCTTCTCTAGCAATGCTTTGTTGCTTTTTCCATTAACGTAAATTTGCTTTTCTCTTTCAGTAAACCCATTTGATTCTATTTGTTCAGTCATGTATCCGCTAATTAGTTCTTTACGTGAACTTAGAGTGCTTATCTTACCCCTGATGTAGCCCTTACTTTTCAAACGATCATATAGGCTCTTATGAGTTATTGGACTTATATCGTATCCTTCATCAAGCATTAGTTGTAGTTCAGACTCTATGGCTTTATTTAACTCTTGTCCTCTTAGTACTGGTTTATCAATACTATCTTGTAACATTAGATTACCTCCTTACCCTCAGACTTATCATATTCTATCGTAAATAACTCGCTAATCGTTATTGGTAATCTTTTAACGCCTTCATCATGTTGATACATACTAATTTTAGTTAGCCCTTGCTGTCGTTCAATCATCCTATCCTCTATAATTTGTAAATTTTGTAATTGAGTTTTAGTCTTGTCTAAAATCTTATTAGGATGCGAAATACTATTGCTGTTGCTAATAAACTCATACTGTTCCATTAAGCTCTTTTTAACTTCTATTAGATTGTTTAATTCACCCAAGCGTCCTGTAACAGTGAAATCGCTACATGGACTACCTGTTTGGCATGCTAAGCGTTTCGGACACCCATTAGCCCCTATATTACGCGTACAGGAACCAAAGGGTAGGGGATATAGATAAGCATGCCTCTTTATTAGTTCGTCAGCTAAAACTTCACTATTAATAAGTTCGTTCTGATAAGATTGACCTAGACCTTCGATAAAATCATTGAATAAAACATCCGATGGTAAAGGTTTGAAAAAATCAGCTATTTCATCTTTGTTATCAAAAGTGTGTAAATTACTTCTAATATTATTTTCTAATGATCGATCGGGAGAAGCATATAGACTTAGATCTTCCAGCAGAGTATCAATAGGAGTTTTAACAAGGGGCTCTTGACTTATTAAAGCGTTATGTTCTGACAAAGTAACCGAATCGATCTTACTCGCAGCTTTTTTAGAAGATAAATCAGCTTTGAAGGTTTTTTGTCGTAAGCTAAGGTGCTGATAACTTTTATTTTGACTGGGATTTGTACGACCCATAAGCATTGCTTGTAGATGTTCTGAGACTTCAGCAATTGCTAAAAAAGTGTTGATATTATGTCTGGGTATGTGGCTTGTAATTTTAGAGTGTACGTTATCTTTGTCCTTGAGATCAAACTTCTCAAACACTGATATATTTCTTGTAGCTCCTAAAAAACCATTAATAAGAATATTAGTCAAGGGAATAATATTGGTCTTGTTGTAGAAGTTTCTTTTTAGGTTAGTGGACCTATATTCATGTATGAATAGAAGGTCTTCAAAAGGAATGGTTTCTTGTATACCCTCATAATTAAAAATATAATCTATAGGATTAGATTTATCATAATCTGATAGTGATTTTATAAATTCATTAATAGTTTTTTTGGAATAATATCTGAGAATACTTTTACCGCTAGGCAGCTCTTTATCTGGAACCACTCCCGCTGATTTGAAGGATTTTAAAGCCATATCTCTTTGTCCTGCACGACCTAGCTTACTTTCTTTCAAATGGAAAAGTAGGTTCATCAAGTCGTCAAGCTCAATTAAATCTGACTCGATATCGTCAATAGCTTTAGGTAGAAGATCAATTAAATTCTTACTTCTTAAATATTTTAATGTGTTTCTAGGCTTTTCTGTAAGCTCAATAGTATCTAAAACTAGTCTTTCTATTAAGTTAGAAGAGGAGGGTTCAACCCAGTGAATTCTCTCTCCAGCACCTTTAGCACCATAGTAGCGAATACCGAGTGAATACTGTTCTATACCATTATGCTTCAAGGTACTCCCACTTGAAGGATCAAGCAAAGGTTTTTTGATTAAACAATCCTTCTTTAGTAGAATTGCTTCAGTCGAGCGAAACCCAGTAACTATTAAAATAGTTAAAAGGTTTAATAACATCTTCTCACTGTTTGTTTGACATAAACTCTTTAATGATGCGATATTAATAAAAGTTTGAATCGATATAAGTTTTTTTGTGTCAACTTCATCTTCATCTATGTCCAGTTTATCTATTAGTTCTTTCGTCTTTCTTGCATTAGGTGTTCTATTTTTACTACTAAGATAGTTATAATCATTTTCAAATTCTAATCTCTTACTCAGGTGCATATGCTTGTTAATAAGTTCTTGAAGTCTCAAATATGTACCAGCAATATCAGGTAGACTTTTGGGATTGCTATTTTTAACTTGAATTTCAAAAGCGTTAACCAAAACTTCGGTACACAAGCTTTGTGGAGAGTTGTCGTCAGTTAAAGTAACTAAAGAATAATACCAACGTTTGAGAATTAATAGTTCAGCATGAAGTTTTTGCGGTGACGCTTTGGAGTTAGATCTTCTATAACTAAGTACTAATATTGATCTAAAGAAATCATAAAAATTTTCTGAGATATCAAACGCAGGTAAACCTTTTAATCGTTTGCCTTCATTAAATACTAAGTTTACGTCTTTACTTCTACAGTACAACCAGCCAGATCCTTTCTCACCACCTTGCCAATACGTATCATTCCACGTTTGATTAAAGTCTGAGGATAAATGTCGGTTAAAATGATCTTTTTGCTCATTTATAAAATCGAGGTAAGCTTTATTTGACATTATATATCCTCCATTAAACTACATCTTGCTATCACAGACTCAATTTCAAACTTTGTACTTTCGTGTACTAATAGCAGAGGGTTTCTGGAACATTGTGTAGAGTCAGCGATAGTGATAATATCATTAACTTCTGACTGTATGCTCTCTAACACTTCTGAATGATCTTTGTCTTTAAATGGATGAAAATATAAGCATCCATAGCAATTCCTGACTTGCTCGAATGGGCAAGTATCATCATATGCACAACCCCCTATTTCATGATGAAAATCTTTATGAACGAAGCCACTAACTTTTTTTCCTAACCATTTAGATTTTTTAACAATAGTACTTGTCATAAACATAGCGATCATTTGCTTGTATGCAGCATTTTTCCCTAATGCTTTAGCTCTAATAATTGCAGTTTCAGGTGATGAAAATATATAATGCCTAGCAACAACAAGACTTGAATGACCTAGGATGTAGGCAATCTCTTCAGCACTCGCTCCTGACATTGCCATGCTATGTCCAACATGATGTCTAAATTGTGACATCGAATATTTTATTTGAAGTATATCTCCACTTAAAACTTGAGTCCTATATTCGACAGGTGAAAACTTAAATAGCTGATCGTTAATAGCCTCTGAGCATGTGACAGCGGATTTTTCTCCTAACTCGAATAGTTTATCTGTATCTGATAATTTTAATCGATGAATATAGGTAAGTATGATAAAAGCAATTTCTTCTGGCAACTTTATAGCTACTTTTTTGTGCGTAAAGCGTGCTTGTTTTGCATAAGGGACCAAAAGGCTGTATCTTGCTATACCTAGTGAATCTTCTGGTATATCTTCTTTTAAGTCTCCAGCTGAAAGCTTTGACATTTGAACAGGGCGCATACCTGTAGTGAATGCCAACGCTAATATTGACGCATTTTTTAGCTCTGACTTGCTTATCGAATCTTTTTTCGCCGAATTTAATATATGATTGAGCTCTATAAACCCTTTTTGAATTATATTAATAGTTGGTAAGTCTATATTATCTTCATATTCTTCGTAATAAAGACTACTTCTTGTAGATTTAGGTTTTTTTATTATTTCTAGGTCATATTCGTCATCAATAGAAAATTCTGGAAAGCCCTCCAAAATAAAAGTAATTATAATAAATTTAATCGAAAAGTAAAATTGTTTATCATCGGTTGAGTTAATTAAAATCTTCTTAGACTTTTTAAAGTTAATTATTCTTTCAGTAACACTAAGGTGTTTAAAAAACTTTCTTATTTTTCTAAACTTATCTCCTAGATGAGAGGGGGAGTTTTTATATATATACTTAATCAAAAGAAACTTTATTATTTTCACCTCTACGTAATTCATATCTTTAAATGAAATTTTTTCACGATTTCCAGAGTATTTAAACTCCCAAATATCCTTTGAAACATTTATAAACTTATCATCAAATTTATCTGCACGTATGAATCGTACGATTTTAGGTAGTTTTATTTCATTAATAAAATCTAACTGCTCATTTGAGAATATTGACTCCTCAGTTATCATTTCATTCGTATAATTTTTTTTAATAGATAGGTTCATAAAGCGTCTCCATGATTTGTCATTCTATTAATATTCGTAGTGTTAGCACGCTCTGATAAATATCTATCAGCATATTTACTTACCATTAAACTATTTGAACTCCAGCCTCCAGATTTTTTCAAATCCTCTATTGCTTGACTCATTGCAACCTCATGATTAGATGAACTATTCATAGCTGTAATATACGTGTATTCTAGCATTAGCGTAGCCCAGGTATGACGACAGACATGTGCACTCAACTTGTCAATCGAACCAGTGTACCTAGAGTCATAATATTCTGGATATAATTCTCTAAGCTGTTTATCCCATGCATTAAACATCTTCTTTATAGATGAGTAACTCAATGGAGAAAATGGAGATTGTAAAGACAAAAATAATAAATCAGACTTTGCATTCTTAGGTCTATGATTTTCAGTATAATAAGATATCAACTTGTAATCATCGCGCGAAAGCTGAAGGATTCTATTTGACTGCTCGTTTTTAATATTAGGTTTGGGTGATCTATAATCTTTGGTATCTTGAGTATCACATACAACTAAGAACGAACTGCCTGCATTCCCATCTAATTTTATTGATTTTGTCGATAGGAGTAGTAATTCACTTGCTCTTAATCCGTAATTTATGAGTAATCGGACGATAAGAAAGTTACGGAACTGAGTTGAGTTATCTTTAAAAATGTTTTTAGGATTATTTTTTGTTGGAGTCGATGGTAATATGATTTCATAAAAACTATCTTTCATACGCTTAGTTAAACTTTTAAATTGTTTCACATTACTATTACTAGAAGACATTCTAGTATATTGATCTAATTTATTCTGAAGAGTTAGCATTATTCTTCTATTGGAATTATGTCTTAAGTTATTATTTTCAATATCTTGCCATGTAAAATTATCAGTTAGAAAAATTAGATACTTTATAGTGTCTTGAATTTTTTTTGATATTGTAGTGTAATTCATTTCTACCTGTTTATTTATTCTTATCAGATTCTTATCATATTTACTATTGTTTTCAAGATATATAAAAAAACTATCAATCTCCTCAATAAATATTTCAGCATTATATTTACTTTCATAGAACGATAAACAAAAATCTTCGTTAAATTTCTCTTTCCAAAAAGTATGCCAAAACTTCAATGCGTTCAAATTACCCTGTTGAGTTGAAAGACTTTTAAGTCTCAATTTCGACATGACGTAAAGTAGAGGGTAGAGACATGGAGAGCGTGTTTCTTCATCAATCAAAATGTACCTTCGATTGTCAGATGGGTTAGATAGTTTGACTAGACTAACTAAAAACATATGGGTCTATCCTTATTCGAGACAGTTATATATAGTTTTTATATGAATTGAGAGCATCTGGTGCAATTTGTCAAACACCCTTCGCTCTCACAGTTCAAAGATTATTATTGATAATTTTTGCAAGAATACTGTTATAAAGTTATGATTGACTTAGAAGGTTATTTAGGATTTATAGGGTATAATACAGCTTTATAAATTATCCGTATAGTTAACTATTGTAATTAGGATATTAATCAATTGAATAATATATTTTTAGCTGAAGAACGTGTACGACTAGGTTTTAAAGCAAAAGAAGTAGCGGATTTTGCGGGGATAGCAATACCAACGCAGTCTAATTATGAGAAAGGTAAACGAAGTCCTGACACAAGATACCTTTATGAAATATCAAAGCTAGGTTTTGATATTCATTATGTGGTCACAGGGAAACGTAGTGTCGATGGAGTATCTAAAGATGATAGATCTTTATTGGAATTATTTAATAATGCCCCTAAAGCTGTCCA
This sequence comes from Psychrobacter sp. UBA3483, assembly GCF_002377905.1. Classification (GTDB taxonomy): domain Bacteria; phylum Pseudomonadota; class Gammaproteobacteria; order Pseudomonadales; family Moraxellaceae; genus Psychrobacter. The sequence continues at coordinate 37,907 of NZ_DFQS01000057.1, forward strand.
AAATTATATAAGGTCAGGTTTGTATATGACCCAACCTCGCAAAATGCTTATCCCAAGTGTTATTGAACCCGATGTAGTTGATACTATTGAATACTCTGCTGATCAAAAGTTAATTGAGAAAGATTGAATAAGTATTCACAGCTCATAGGTTTTTCATGAAAAACCCTAAGATCTCTTTTTAGGAGAGTTTCTTAGTTCATCTATATAATCAGCCCAATTTTGCATCATTAGCACTCTGGTATTAATTTCATCTAATCGGTTATAAGCGCCACCATGCGTATCCTTTATTCGATGTCCTAATTGCAGCTCAGTCACGATATCTGAATAACGCAGCTCAGGTTGTTCCATAAGTAAGGTTTTGGCCGATGCTCGGAATCCATGAGCGCATTGAATATCTTTGTATCCAAGCCTATGGAATATCTGTACTAGAGTCGCTTTACTAATATAGTTATTGCTTGAGGCACGCAGTGATGCAAATACATATTCTTTATGACCTGTGATTACTTGTATTCTTCGTAAGCGTTCAATGACTTGCGTGGCTAAAGGCACAACTAAGTGCGATACCATATCCTCACGGCCTTCGCCTTTAGTAGGAGAGAACGCCCACAGCTTATTATCCCAATCTATATCTTGCCAGCGCATAGAGCGCAAATCGATACTACGTACGAAGACATATGGTAGTAGATTCATTGCCTCCAATGTGATTTTACTTGCACCTTTAAAATTGGACATGTCATTTAGAAGGGTTGCAAACTGATCAGGCTTGGTAATGGCTGGTAAGTGATTGCCTGAGCTGGCAGGTGCAAGCTCACCTCGGGTATCAATCGCCACATTTCTATCGCACAACCCTCGAGCAACAGCAAACGAAAAGACTTTTTCAGTATACAAACGAGTGCTTGCACCAACGAAAGTCGCTTGATTGTCATTATTCTGAATTGACTCACACACACTCAGTATCATCTCGCTGGTGATATCGTCCATTCTCAAGTCGCCAATTTCACGACACATATATCCCAGACATAAATCCCAAAACTTGAGGGTTGACTCACTAAATGACGGTTTTTTAGACTTGCCTTGATTGCGACCTGATGTTTTGTGTTCTCGCCATGCTTGGGCAATGTCAGAAAACGTAGCATTTTTTAGGTGAGTATACTTATTAGTTTGCTCTTTTTGCTGGATAGCTTTAGGGTCAGAACCTTTTGCGACCGTATTAAGGATGGCTTCTGCTTTATACTTAACTTCATGTAAACTGATCTCCTCAATCTTACCTAACATCATCCTAGGGCGTTTGCCCTCGATATGTGGATGGGAATATCGCAAGTAGTATTCCTTTTTACCATTTGGATAAATACGCAGACTTAAACCAGCCACACCTGAGACACTGACCGAATAATCCTTATCTCGGCATTCAAGCTTATTGATATCGTTTGCATTATTGATAGTCATGATGTGTATCCGTAATTTCTCTAAGGTAGATGAGTTATGATTATTGATCTAATATCTATATGCTGAGGTCCAGAGTAATTTTTCAGTAGGTTTTTCAAGTTAAGGAAAGCAGCATGGAATATTATTGGACACTGCTATGGACACTGGTATTCGCTAATATTATTAGAAAAACCTTATATAATAAAGGTTTTAACACTTAATTATCCCCAAGTTAAGGTTGGGGATAATTATAGTATAGTGGAGAAAGAAGGAGTAAGCTATTTTTTTGTTGATATATATGGTGTTTGAAGGAATAAACTTCACATAGGTTAAAAGTAAGAGTGCTGTTTGCTATTGGCAATAGAGTCCTTCGACATATTTGCACGAAAAACCGTGCTCCTGTACTTGCACAGAATACCTTAATCAGGGTGATAGTACTGTTCTGTGCAAATTTGGAAGGTATCAACTCAATGCTTTATATTAAGATATCTCAGGAAGAACGAGAGATGTTAGAAAAGACCAATGAATGTTTCACTAATTAGGAAGGCTCTTTTGATGACTCTAAATAAAAGCGTATTACAACGTAGTTAGCTATGATGATAGCAGCTATAAGGTGCATCTAGATTGGACCTACTGATATGCCAAGTAGGCGCATTGTCAGAGCTTGTATACATGCTTATCAATGATATAGAGTAATAGGCATTCAGAAGGGTTATTGCTTTTACTTTGAGCTGATTGTCACTTGGTGGCGAATACTTCTGTACCTAACGTAGTTCAAGCATATTCGCATTAATGAGGAAGTCGGCTAAGCTACCAACAATCGATTGATGAGTGATTCGGTTATTAGGTGATGATTAGAAATGACAGATTATGCAAAGGGCTTGGTAGGTATTGTGAAGGTAATAAGCTTAGCAATGATGAGCAGAGCAAGATTACCAAACAGACTAACTTTGAATGAATAGTAAAATTACTGTATCTACAACATATCTATAATAGGCTTCTGGAATATATAGAGAGGCTATTAGCGACTTGAATTAATACATTAATCGATTACGGATAAACTAGGATCTATGAAGACTCTATACATTAAGGCTTCAAGATATATCAGTTAGTAATTATACTAGCGGTGATTACAATGATTATTTGAACAGGTAACACATATCATGGTTAAGCAATTAACAACCAGACTGACTAACAAATTACTGTTTGATCATAATCCCATGAACTTATCATCGGGTACCGTCCCTTTAACATAATATACATTATGCGAAAATAAGCCAACGGTCTTAAGAGTAAAGTACATAATATTTTTATCTAACTTTCTCTGTCATGATTGTCATTTGTTTCCAGCCAAAAAGAAATATCTACAATGTTCATCTTCGCATTTAATATTAATACCAGCACCGACTTTAAAATTTTCATTTAAAACTTCAGCGCCAGCTAACGACAATGCTCTAGCAAATACTCGCGTAAAGACTTTCCATCCTCATCTAGGATGACATCCGTCACTTGGCAAGCCACGTCATGACCAACGCTTTTACATGACAGTTCATAATACACATCATCTCCTTGTGCCAAGCTGACTTGAACCAATCCTTGCTCGGTTACTGCAAACTGCTTATCTTGCTCATAATCAGGATCTTGCGAACTCCATAAAACATCATAACCAATATGACAAGACATTTGCTCTCTAGCAAAATAATCCCGCTCAAGCTGCATGGCCGCTTTTAGCTCTGGGCTGCCATATTGGTGCAAAACCACTGGATAATCTTGACCCTGATTATCCACATCTTGTTGGTACATATCTGCGATGGTCGTGACTTTCATGGCAAACGTCGTCTGCAAGGCTTCTGTTAGATTGGCGGTCGCAGACATGGCAAAAAACCCTATGATTAACATCATGATAGAAAATATTGTTTTCTGCATGGCGCTCTCCATCGGCTACAACATATGATGTATTATATTCATAAAAAAGAATATAAACTATTGTTTTACGCTATTATTATGTCAATGAAGTTTTTCAAACAACAACCCCGTTTACACTGCAACATTATCAACTTTGGGCAGTTATGAGTACTATTGATAAATAATCGCTACTGATAAGCGAACACCGATGTAAACCAGCAATAACCTAGGTTTCAAGCCATTCTAATTTTAATAAGCTACGATAAGGATATTTTTATGATGTCATCATCTCGTTTTAATATTTTTCAGTCAGGTTTGTATAAATTAACCACTGCGGCGTGCTTTGCTTCCATACTTGTCGCGACTGGCTGCTCATCTTCCGCTGAGTCTACCGTTAAAATACCCAGCCAACAAAATGGCAACACCTCAGCACCCGTTATCTCCGATATGAGCCAGCAAACGCTTAGGCAGCAAGCTTTACGTATCCAGCGTGCACTGGCGAACAACGACTTTGCGCGCATTACCAACGACATTCATCCGACGCGCGGTGTGCGTTTTTCCATGTATGCCTATGTGCGCCCTGAGACTGATAAAGTCTTTAGCCGCGAGCAATTCGCGCAGTACTTACAACAATCCAGAATCCGCTTTACTTGGGGTGAACGTGATGGCTCTGGTGAGCCGTTAGTGATTCCGCTCCCAGAATACTTGGAAACTTGGGTCGATGGCGATACCTATAACAATGCCAGTATCAGCGTTAACGAGTTTAAGCACAGTGGTAATATGATTAATAATTTAAAAGAAATTTATCCCAATTCCGAGTTTGTTGAGTTTTATCATAAAGGCTCAGAGCAATACTCTGGTATGGATTGGCGTATCATGCGCTTAGTGTTTGATGAGTACCAAGGCAAGCGCTATTTGGTCGCTATCGTCAATGAACAATGGACGGTTTAAATAATTTTTAGCTATAAAAACAAGCGCTTACAGTCATAAAATCCAACAATAATGGGCAGTGCTATTAAATCAATACACTGCCCTTTTCATCTGTTTTCTAAGCTATTAAACGGATAATTAAGACATTAGCGACTGAAAAATCCGTAAAAAAACTTATAAACTGAGTAAACATTGATGATTTTTATAGGTCATATAGAAGGTAGTAGCAGTACCCTTATCCTCTTTACTTTCATATACTGGATAATCATACGCTTCCTCAAAAACGCCCTTATAACTATCTAGTTTATCCATGCCTTTTGTCGTTAAATCTGCTTTGTTGTTTATATTCATTAAATGATAAATGTCACTATAATCAACCCCTTTTTGTCTCATCTCCATAATATTGAAAGCAAAAGCTGACTGAGTTGAACAAAAACCTTCATTATCAGGTATATTTTTGACTTTATCGAGGGTTGAATCTATATATACTCCTAATTCTTGCAGCTCTTTAGGATATTGTGAGAGCGCATTGATAGCATAGGCCGGATGCGTTATCAGCAAAGCATAAATTAAAATTAGCAATTTTTTCATGAAATTCATATTCTTGTAAGTATGGTTTTTTTCTAATCGCTTTTACCAAGACGCCTTTCATTTATAGCGGCGTTTGGCGAAAAAACTTCACCATTATCTCGTAAATATCAGGATAAGCATCAATTAGCTTTTGCGGCGTCTCAAAAAATACTTCGCTCAGTACCGCGAAGAACTCTGCTGGATTGGTCGCGCCATAACGGTCGAGACCTGATTTATGATGGCTTTGAAAATCCTCAAAGTCTCGGCTCATAATCTTGGTCCAGTGCGCCGGATCCATATCTGGTTGCAGCGGCGGAAAGCCATTAGCACGACCATTTAGCATATCAAGCTTATGCACAAATTCATGAATGACCACGTTATGACCATCGCGCTCACCTGAGTGTTTGGCATCCTTCCACGACAGAATAACGGGGCCACGCAGCCACGCTTCACCGCTACGGTGCTGACTGCCCTCATGGACAACCCCCAACTCATCGACGGTGGTGGTTTCGCTTTTATAAGAACCTGAATAAATAATAATGGCCGACCAGCCAGCGTACCACTCAAGGCTTAGGTTTAAAATAGGCAGGCAAGCTTGTAAGGCGATAGATTGCTTGACCGCATCGGTAATCTCGAAACCCTGTGCGCCAGTAATCGACTTATCCGCCAAAAACAACGTCGCCAGCTCAAACAAGCGTGTTAGCTCATCCTCGTCTAGCCTATCAAGTATGACAATACGCTGAGCCGCTTGCAGCCAGTCAGCATGGGTAAACTCGCTGTTGTCCAATATGCGCTGCTCGCGCCAGTCTTTTATCATACTAAACATAGTGAGTTTCCTTTAATTTTGGCGTTGAATCTGCTTTTTATTATTGGCGTTATGTGTTTTTAAGGGGTTAAATGTTGTTGACAATAAACCTGTTTATCAAGACTCTAAGGACAGCATATTCATAATCAATTTAATCAAGGTTTCTTTTTGGTTGGGGTCAGACTCGGCAACCAATAACGTTAATGCGGCAAGACCTGTGTTATTGATGACCATATCACCTTTATCATTAAGCAGTCGATTATTCCGATGCAGAAAATCTACAAACAAAAAAGCGCCGCTGCGTTTATTGCCATCGGTAAAAGGATGGTTTTTGACCATAAAGTACAGTAGGTGTGCCGCCTTACTCTCGATGGTCGGGTACGCAGGCGCGCCAAACACCGTTTGCTCTAAATTACCCAGTACACTGTCCAAGCCATCACCGCGAGGCTTAGCAAATAGCTCAGTCGCCTCACCTCTATCTATCAGCTGCGCTTTCAAATCTGTCAGCGCTGCCATCGCCTCAGTCGGACTGGGTAAGATACCGCCCTCTTGCCCTACAGGATTATCAAGTAATCCTTCGTCATAGCGCTGTAACCATAAGAATGTCTGTGTGTAACGGCTGATAATCTCAACCAAGCCACGGCCTTCATCAGTTTTAAGCTCGGGACTTTGCGCGGTTTTTCGAATTAAATTTAACGCTTGTTGTAGCTCGCTTGAGTTTTTATCAAAGCGCTCTTGATTGAGCGTGTAGCCTTGAACTAAGTATTCTCGTAAGCGCTGAGTTGCCCATATACGGAACTGAGTACCTTTTTTGGAATTAACTCGATAACCCACAGAAATAATAGCATCTAGATTGTAAAAGCGAATGTTACGTCGAACCTGCCGACTCCCTTCTTGACGAACTACCGAGGAATACTCGGTAGTTGCTTCTGGGTCTAACTCACCTTCTTTATAAATATTTTTTAGATGCAACCCTATGGTATCCGAGTCTTTTTCAAACAGCGTCGCCAATTGGGATTGTGAGAGCCATAGAGTGTCGTGTTCTAAGCGTATCTCTATCTGCGCCTTTCCATCAGCGCTTTCATATATCTCTACTTTTGCCACTTCATCATTCATAACGTTAATCATCTCAGCTCTCCCCCAATCCTAATCCCAATATAAATGCTTGCGCTGTGGTTATTATTCTTAATAGGCAAATCATACAGCGACTGCATGACAGAGTACATAACAATGACTATTCTGTGCCTGTGCTTGGCGTATCTCGCGGCGTATAACCGAAATGCTGCTTATAAATGCGTGAAAAGTAACCTTGGTCACCGTAACCGACTCGATGCGCCACTTCATCGATGGTCACATAACTTTTGGTTTTTAAAATATGATTGGCCTGCTTTAAGCGCAATTCTTTTACCCATTCCGAAAAACTATAGGGCAACTCAGCAAACAGCTTATGCAAGTATCTGACCGATATATGACAAGCAGCAGCGACCATCGCTGGTGTCAAAGCAGGGTTTTCTAGGTGCAGATGGACGTAATGCTCGATGCGCTTTAGACGCACCGACTGTATGGACGAGCTGCTACTCATCATCACCTCTTTCGGGGCGCCCAATGTCAATATAATAAGATTAAGCAGCTGCTGCTCTAGGATTTTAACCTCTAAAGCCGCCAATCGATGCTGCTGAATCAGCTCTAATATCTGTCTGATTTGAAAAACCAGCAACCTGCCAGCCCCTTCATCAATAGACAGACTGCGGGCAAATTGCCGCTCTATCGTACCCATTTGCGGGCTTAATAGCGCTAATGGTACCTTAATCACATATAACGATACTTCTTGCAGGTGATAAAACTCGTAAGGTAAGTTTGATAGCTCAATAAAAAACTGACCCGGGCTTGAGGTTAATTGGCGGTTTTTTTGCGCAAAACGGACGCTACCGGTCACAGGAAAGGTGATTAAAATACTGTCATCGCTACTATTGTCCTTAACGCCGTCACTAGACTGATTGCTTACTAAGCTGCGTTTATAATGCACGGTATTGGCATGATAATGAGACACGCCGATATCCAAAAGCTTGGCGTGTTGCAAATAACCAGCAAATTGACTTGGCTGTCGAAAGTTGACATTGAGATCAAAATAGGTGTCGTTGATGGTGTGCTTCCAATCAAACGCGTCTAACGTTTGAGGAGCGCTTATAGCAGGCGTTGAAGATATTGGCGAAAATGGGGTTAATAGTGGTGATGATATTGCCGAATTTGAAATAGAACACTCCCCTACAATGTCCATGAGACTATCGCTGTTTGCTGTGCCATTTGTCTTATCTGTATCGTGACCTGCATTCATCCTTGAATACTCTATGAATAAAAAACGAGCCGTAATCGCTGTTTATACACTAAGCGCTATTTGTAAGCATTTTATTAGATGCTAAGCGGTTATTTTTATATCATAAACGTATAACTACTATCATGTCTAATACGATACCTAAAACAAACATCAGGCATTAAACGAGGGTTCAATGCCTGATGGAAAGGTTATAAAAAGCTAGAACGATAAAAAACGATAAAAACTGCAAGCTAAGCGGCTTTGGTCAGCTTATAAGTGCCCGTTTCATGCAGCTCTGCTTGCCAGCCTTTTTTAATCACAATCGTGGTAGTTGGCTCTTGAATAAGCGCAGGCCCTGCAATCAACGCCCCTGCCCCAAACTCTTCACCATTATAAATAGGCGTATCAATCCATTCGTATTCTTGATCCATGATCATCTCACGGCTGCCGACTTGAGCCTGACTGATATCACCTTGTTGCTTAGTAAGCTCTGGTAGCTTGGGCTTACTGATTTTACCGATGACAGCGACTTCGATATTGACGAGCTCCACCTTATTATCACGCTCATCATAAGTATAGAGCTCTTTATGACGATGGTGGAAGGCTTCCAAAATCGTTTGCACGCTATCGGCATCAAGCTTGCCATTGGGTATCAGTACATTACACTCATGCACCTGCCCGACGTAGCGCATCTCCATGGTACGCTCGATGATAATGTCGTCTTCTGCAAAGCCATCTTCTAACAGCTTTTGCACTCCTAGGCTTTCTAGCTCATGTAAGGTGGCATTGAGCGACTGTAGCTCTGAATCTGGCGCAATAAGCATCATTTGCGTGGCCAAATAGTTATATTTAATATCAGAGATGATTTGACCAAAGGCGCAGAGACAAGAGGCAATCTTTGGTATCAAGATAGTGCCAATACCCATCTCTTCTGCCAAATCAACAATATGCATGCCAGCAGCACCGCCGGCACAGATTAATGCAAAGTCGCGAGGGTCATAGCCTTTTTCAATGGTAATACGGCGAATGCCATTTGCCATATTCTGGTTAACGATGGCACTGATACCAAAGGCTGCATGTGCCAAGTCAATCTTTAGTGGATCAGCGATATGTTTTTGTACCGCTTGCTGAGCTTTGTCTTTATCCAAAGTCACGCAGCCACCTAGCACGGCATCGGGCTCTAAGTAGCCTAACACCAGATTGGCATCGGTAACCGTTGGCAACTCACCGCCTTTACCATAAGAGGCAGGCCCCGGAGTCGCGCCAGCACTTTGTGGACCAACCTCCAACATACCAAAGTTATTCACATGACCAATAGAGCCGCCGCCTGCGCCCAGCGTTTCGACATGAATCATCGGCACGCCAATACGATTGCGTAAGAAATCAATATCACGGTTTAGGCTGGTTCGGCCAGATTTGGCCATAGTGATGTCAAAAGACGTACCGCCCATGTCGACGGTGATAATGTTATCAATGCCAAAGGCGCTGGCAATATACAGTCCTGCTTGCGGTGCTGATGCGGGTCCTGAGTTGATGGCATTAACTGCGCGTTCGCGCATGATGTTACCGACGGCAAGTCCACCATTCGACTGAAAGTAACGAACAGGCTGCTCAGCGCCGAGCGCTTTAAAGTAATCATCAATCTTATGTACATAAGACGCCATAACCGGACTTAAATAGGCATTCACCAATGTCGTTGAGGTACGTGTATACTCTTTAATCTGCGGATATACTTCACTACCGCAGCAGACAAACACCCCCGGCATGTGCTGCTCAATGAGCGCTTTGGCACGCTGTTCGTGCTGGGTATTGCGAATAGACCACACAAAAGAGATAGCAACCGCTTGCACGTCTTGCTGTTTTAACACTTTAATCGCATCGAGGATATCTTGCTCATTTAGCAGCTCGTGTTCGCTGCCGTCTGCTAAGATACGCCCACGGATGGGAAAGCGGCGCTCACGAGTAGCAATCTGCGGCGCTGGCGGGTAACTGGCATCATAGCGGTGCCCTTCTTCTTTGTGCCCTAAGCGTATCTCGATACTGTCTTCATGCCCTTTGGTACATAGCAAGCCCACTTTCACGCCCGTCATTTGAATCAGTGCGTTCAGTGCAACCGTCGTACCATTTATGCACAAATCGCAGGCTTGAATGATGTCTTCGATAGGACGGTTAAATTTATTGGCAATTTGCTGTAAACCATTGGCAATGGCTAAGGTGCCATCCTCTGGGGTCGATGGTGCTTTAAACAAATGAATATCACCGGTTTTTTCTGCTAAGACAAAATCTGTAAAAGTCCCGCCAGCATCAACGCCAATACGAAAATCGTTGTTCATAAGTCATCCTTAACTCAATCGTGAAATATTAATGGGTATTTTATGCGGTTAGCTGGCGGCGTAAGTACTCAGTCTCAGTCTCATTGAGCGTCAGAGTCTCTGGGTCAATCACCACACCGTATTCAATCTTTGCCGCAGCAATTGAGATAATCCTTTCTTGTACATCCTTGATGACCGCTTGAATATCGCGATCAAATGAGCTGCCAAGCCATACTTATGAATTAAGATGGGATACTGATATTCCAATAGCTCAATATCTCCCGAGCTTAGCGCCCCAAAGCAGCTCAATGGTCCACAAGCATGCCAGCCATCCATTTGTTGTGTGGCGCCTGCGCCTGAAATAATAGACGCCAAAATCATGGTGACGTATTGCTCGCCAGTCTTTGGATCTATACCAGCAATATTAATCCCTGATGAATGTCCCCAAGACGCGGTAACACGCTCAGGTGCTGCCGCTTCAAATGCCATACGTACCGCATCGGTCAAGGTTTCCATCGGCGTGGTCGTACAGTTAACATGCGGCGCCGGTTCTTTGGCATTACATAAGGTGCCATGCTCGCCCAAATCAACAGTCACACAGCGGTATAAGCCTTCGTTATACGGCGGCTCTACTTGAGCAAACATCATCAGACCAAGTAATACCCCTGACATCGAGTTACCGGCATAAGAGTTGATAAAGTAAGGGACTTGCGGTGGACTGGTGATTTTAATATGCACGTCGCTGTCTTTGATGACAATGTCGGCGCTAATGGTCATATCACCCAAGCCATGACCTGAGTCTTCTAACACCGCCTCGCCATGATAATCGCCATCTGGAATAGAGGAGATTAATGAGCGCATATGGGTGTCAGCCATGCTCTTTAGCTCTTCAATCGCGCCACGTACCGTCTCAATGCCATATTTTTCTAACAGCGCAATCATGTTGCGCTCACCGACGGCACACGCCCCATATTGAGCATTAAGATCGCCTTCTTGATTACGGCGTGAGCGCATATTACTGTGTATGAGGTTAATCACGTCATGGCGTTTGACGCCTTTTTCCCAAATCTTAATGGGCGGAATGCGTAACCCTTCGGCATATATCTCTTTAGCATCAGGATTATAGCCGGCGGGTACAGGGCCTCCGATATCAGTGACATGACCTTTACAGACCGTCCAAAAGACCAGCTCGCCTTTATAAAATACCGGCTTATACATACAGCAATCTAGGATATGGCTGCCCATCATCACAGGGTCGTTATGATAAATCACATCGCCTTCATGAATGTCGTCACCATAATATTCGGCAACGGCTTTCATGGCAGGCATCAGTGAGCCTAAATGAATGGGAATATCTTGCCCTTGCAAAATCATCTCAGGCAAATGATCAAACAGCGCATTGCTATAGTCATGGGCTAAGTTAAAGACACTCGAACGGGCGGTTTTTTCTAAGGTGGTTGTCATCTCACGCTGCGCCGTTTCTAGGGCACCACGTACGACAGACAAGGTAATAGGATCTATAGAGGGGTGAGCGTTGCTCATAAAAGACTCCTTGTCGAGAAATTTGGGTCAGAATAAGCGCATTTATATAGGCTAAATAAAAGAATATTCCGGTCTATACGACCATTTATCCTTACCCTTTAGCGTGCGCTTTATCTGGCTTATCATCTATCCTAATGATCAAGCTTTTTCACTATAGCTAGGTTTTGGTCAAATAGATGGACTGTGCGTGCAGAGTTTTTGACTGTGAGTGTACAGCTGTAGCTATAAAAAGTTTGTTTATCTCCTATTAAGCAAACAAAGCTATTGCCAATGAATCTATATATAGGGTAAATTTCAACTCCTACTACCAACAAAATTTGATTAAATATACCAAGAACCACTATGAACGCCAAATCACTTGCAACTAAGGTACGTCAATTAAGCTTAGCTATCTCGTTAGCGTTAGCATCACTTACCATCGTTTCGATAACAACGACACAAAGCGCCCACGCCGACACTTGTAGTTGTGATCAAGGTAAATTGTATTCCATTGAAATTGATGAGCTAAACAACGCCCACCCTCATAAGCTAACATTAACAGCCAACAATGCTTATTATCAGCTTATCGATGATAAAGGTGCTGTCGTTCAAGACAAGTTATATGACATCAAAGCCTATGAAGATGGGCGTATTGTCGCCAAACGTCATGGCTACTTTGGCGCTATTGATGCAACTGGAAAAATGGTTTTAGACTTCAAATATGGTGCTATTGAGGTTTTAGACAATAATTTTTATCATCTAACCAAGTATTTTGGTAGTAAAGAAGCCACCGCAATAGCCAATGGCGCAGGTGATTGGCTTTATCCTGCCAGCAAAGTATTCGATAAAGATATCCAAACTAATTATCTGTATGCGGATAAAACTAATAACGTTACCTACTTTATGATTTCAAAAGATGGTAAATACGGTTTAATCAATGATAAAAAACAGACTTTGATTACCCCTGTGTATGACCAGTTAGAGTTGCTAGACACCTGCCCTAATGAACGTCTGTTTATGAAGGCAAAATTAGGGGACAAAGTTGGTTTAATCGATCAGTATCAAAAAGTCGTCGTACCCTTTACCAAAAATATAGATATCGAAAACTTTAATGAAGATAAGCAGATATTCAGTGTTAAGTCCTACGTTCCTAAAGGCACTGGCAATATTGGTCATTTGAATAGAGAGACCGTTATTTCCGAAAACCTAATAAACGGTAAAGGTGTACCGCTAATAAAATCTGACGCCAGTATTAGACTGCTAAACAGCCATTTATATGAGTATAAAAAATCTGGTCAGTACGGCATCATTAATAATAGTGGGGCCATCGTACTACCAGCGAGCTTTGACTATTTATACAGTCAGTATAGCCAATATAACGCTCCTATCTTGGCCGCCTACAATCAAAAAATAGGTATTGTTACTAAGGGCGCTGATAGCAAACTTAAGGTCAGTGAATTCTATGATGGCCTTGAGCTAAATGAAGACAGTACTTACACTTTGCATGAAATAGAGAGTCAATTATTAAAAAATGAGGAGGACGCCAGTACTGAAGAGGAAGTCATTTATGAGGCTACAAGCGCTGAAGAAGCTACTGAAGAAGCGGATAATACGCTTGGAGCAACCCTATACAACCCATCTAATAGCTCATATATTGCTCAAATAAATCATAAGTTTGGTTTGGTTGATAGCAACAACAAGGTATTGATACCCATCATTTACGATGAACTCAGCTATTTCAATAGGTTTATAAAGGTAAAAAAAGACAATAAGTATGGCTTACTGACAGATAATAATGAGACAGTAAAAGCACTTATTTATGATGATATTACCCCACTTAGCGACTCACATGGAACCGAGGATAATATCGGTATTGTCTTTACCAAAGGCAATCAGCAACAACTCACTAATGAATTTGGCAGTATCATAACGCCATTTTCTGACTATCGATTTGTGGATAATAAACTTGATTACTTAGACAATATGAGTGTGATTGAAAAAGACGGCAAATACGGCTTATTCAGCGTCAAAGAAAAGAAGGTACTTATTCAGCCTATATATGAGGATATGTATGAGCGTATCTATAACGACAGCATCCTTGCCCAATTAAATGGCAAAAAAGTATTAATAGATACGTCAGGCAAAGTACTGGTTAGTGATTTGTCACAATATGCTGCAATTGAGCGATCAAATAATGAAAACAATATCATCGTAAAAACAAACGACGATAAATACGGGGTGATTGACTACAAGGGTAAAACCATCATACCGGCCGTTTATGATTCTTTAGAACTACAAGGGCTATCAAATAACTATGAGGCTGTATGGGGTGAGAACAAAGCCCCTCTACTGCTATACATCGTAGGAAAAAATGGCAAACACGGTATTTTTTCTCATAACGGCAGCGTTGTAGCACCAATAGCATATGATTATATACAATCTCTTATTTACCCCGCTTATTTAGCAGTCGTTAAAGATAAAAGCGCTGACAGCGAGACCGTTGGTGAAGCCAATAATTTAGGTTTAATGAATTTATCAGGTAAAGTGGTACTTGATATGAAATACTATGATGTTAGAACGAATCTTTATGATCCTGAAGGCAGGCTGTATGCCATCAACAGCCATAAAAACATAGTGGAAACTTACGATAAGAAGCTGAACTTCATTAAAACCCAAAGTTTGCAGGCGTTTATAGATACCAATGAATGGTATAAAGAATAAAAAATGCAACAAGGCGCTCATCATTGAACGCCTTGTTTATTATTACTCATACAGCTAAATTTTACCCCACCACCAACCGCATCATCTGCGTACTGATATAACCGCCAAAAGTACCCACTGCATAGCCTAAAATACCCAAGAATACGCCAACTGGCGCCAGTGATGGGTGAAATGCCGTGGCGACAATCGGTGCTGATGACGCGCCGCCGGTATTGGCATTAGAACCAACTGCCAAAAAGAAAAACGGCGCACGAATCATCCTAGCAACCGCAAAAACAATCACCACGTGAATACTCATCCATAGTAGACCAATGAGCAGTAAGCGCCACTGCGAGACAATGCCCGCTAGATTGATTTGCATACCAATAGCGGCAATCAGTACAAAGATAAAGACCGTCCCGATTTTGGAGGCGCCCACATGGTCAAGACGGCGTATTTTAGTAAAAGAGAACACCACCCCTATTAAAGTAATAATCACCACCATCCAAAAGAATGAGCTGGCAAAGCTATATTGTACTGCCCAGCTGTAAGGCGCAAAGAAGCCTGCTATTTGCCCGCCTACGAAATGCGCTACCCCGACCATGGCAAAACATAAGCCAAACATCACCATCAAATCATTGATAGTGGCAGGACGCGCATGGTCACGCTCATAGCTTTCCACCGCGGCAATCACTTTATCAATACTACTGCTATCCGCCCGTAAAAACTTATCTATCTTCGCGCTGTGTTTGGCCATGACCAAAATCGCCAATAGCCATAATGAAGCATTGGTGGTATCGACCAAAATCATCATGCCAAATAAATCATCACTGACGCCGAACAGCTCTTTCATCGCCGCTTGGTTTGCCGCCCCGCCAATCCAGCTACCCGCGACCGCTGAAAACCCACGCCATAAGGTATCGTCGGTAAACATCTCAGGCGAAATCCATTTGGCAATACCTAAACTAATCGGCCCACTAATAACAATGGCAACACTGGCCGCAAAAAACATGGCAATCGCTTTCCAGCCTAAACCTAAGATTTTTGGCACATCCATCGACAACGTCATCAGTAGCAAACTGGCTGGCAACAGATAAGTGGCGGTAAAGCCATAAATCTGTGAACCAATACCATCGGCAAAGACACCCAAGCTGTTTAGGGTGGCGGGAATAAAGCAGCACAGCACAATACCCGGCAGTACGGCATAAAAGCGGCGCCAAAACTTACCAGGCAGCCCTTGGGTATAAAACACCAAACCAATAATGGCCATAATAATGCCAAAGGCTAATGGCAAATTATCAATGGCTAAATGAGAAATATCGGGCATCAGATGGCTCCGCAGCACACGATGAATAAAAGCCTGTCAGTATAGACAAGGCGAAAAAGACGCGCAAGCAACGATATAGCATTGTTGATTTTTTATTATTGAAATAAATAAGCCTTACTATAAAACCATATGCCACAAAAAAGCCAGATAACAGGTATCTGGCTTTTTAATATGACGCTATATGTTATATGGCCAATAATGGCATTTATTTAAGCCATTATTAACCGTTGATTATAACGTTATTACGAGTTTCTACCACGGTTGCCGCCTGTTGGACGACCTTGGCCACGGCTATCAGAGCGATTCGCTGGGCGACCTTGGCTGCCACTTGGACGACCGCGACCGGTTGCAGCGCGATCGCCACGTGGTGCGCTGGTGCCGTCACCACGGCTAGGAGCGCCTGTGCGTTTGCCTTGATATGGTTTGCCACCTGAGCGCTCACTTGGCTTGCCTTGGTAACCACTGTCATTACTGGCACGTTGACCAATCGGCGCGCTGTCGCTTGAACGACCACGGCTTTGACCATTACCGCCGCCGTTTGAGCGACCTGCATAACCGCCAGCTGAACGACCACGGCCTTGACCGTTACCGCCGCCACTTGAACGTCCGCGACCACGGCCACGACCATTACCTTTGTTTTCGCTCGGTACATAAGTCTTCTTAGGCTCCATGCCTTCGATGACACAGACTTCCATTTTGCGATCTAAGTAACGGTTAATAGCGTTTAGCTGTGGACGATCATCCATGCTACATAGGCTGATAGCAATACCAGTACGACCAGCACGGCCACAACGACCGATACGGTGCACATAATCTTCAGTTTGACGTGGCAAGTCATAGTTAATGACGTGTGAAATCGCTGGAACGTCGAGACCGCGAGCAGCAACGTCAGTCGCTACTAAGATTTTGCATTTGCCATTACGTAAGTCTTGTACGATACGGTTACGCTTGCTTTGCGGTAAATCGCCATGTAAGAAACTGGCTTTATGACCCGCTTCTTGCAGCTGTTTGGCCAATTTTTCCGTACTACGTTTGGTTGCTGCAAAGATGATGATTTGTTCCATATCTTTGTCACAAACGATTTTATCAAGCAAACGGTTTTTGTGATCAAAATCATCACAGTAATATACTTTTTCTTCGATGTGAGCCGATTCAACTTTGATTGAAACGCGCTCAGGATTTTTGGTGAAGCTGGCAGCAATCTTGCCGACAGGACCATCCCAAGTCGCTGAACACATAATCGTTTGACGGTTATCAGGCGCCGCTTTCAAGATATCGTTGATATCATCGGCAAAACCCATGTCTAGCATACGGTCAGCTTCGTCAAGTACCAATACTTCAAGATTTGATAAATCAACGCGACCTGCTTTGATATGGTCAAGTAAACGACCAGGCGTCGCAACAATCACTTGAACGCCCTTTTTCAAAGCAGTAATCTGACCGTTATAAGGTGCGCCGCCGACTAATGGCACACAGAACAAACCGCGCATATCTTTCGAATAGGTGCGCACACTGTCATGTACTTGCTGAGCAAGTTCACGCGTTGGCGTTAAGATAAGGGCTTTGGTTAATTTGTCAAAGCTAGTGGCACGGCTTAAACGATCAAGTACTGGGATAACGAATGCCGCTGTTTTACCACTACCGGTTTGTGCTGACAATAATAAGTCGCGACCCGCTAGAGCAAAAGGAATGGCTTGTTCTTGAATAGGTGTTGGATGGGTATAACCACTACGATCAAGCGCGGTCAAAATTGGCTTGGCGATATTAAGATCGCTAAAAGTGATTTTGTTTTCTTCAGCAGCGTCAGTAGTAGCCGCTTGATTATTAGTATCGGTATTTGCAGTTGTGTTTGGGGTATCAGTGCTGTCGATGATGCCGTTTTCAGCGGCGATAGCAGATAAGATGTCAGTCATAGTAATCCTTGGTAAGTATAAGCTGCTGTAAATTCAGCAAGCTTGATGCATACCACTGATAACCGTTCACCACGCTGCATTTATAAAATAATTATCTCACCTTAAAAAGGCTTAACAATCAAAAGCCAAGCTGATAGAGCTTGTCAATATTATAAAGGCGTTCGTGCTGTCTGACGTATTTTGGTGGTAGTGCCGAGTGTCTCATCCTTGTTTGCTAAAAGCGCATTATCTATGCTTTGTCCAAAGCAGATAAAGGCTGACAACAACCAATCTAACCGATATAGGGGTCAGTAGATAAGATATGAGTCAAAAATAACGTGTTTTTCACTATGTATATGAAGGGTTATTTAAGTACACAAAATCATCGGCAACAATTACTTATGGTCATCCTAGACCCAAAATCGCAGGCGATGTTATCAATCTCATAATTCACGCTAGTCTATGCTAACGTGGCGACGCATTATAGCACAACAAAACGCTAAGCTGTAGCTATTTTTCTGTTTATTAGTAAAAGATTCAGTATAAGCACAAATACATACTTAAAAACTGATATTAAACCAAGCCTTTAAGTAAGCTAAAGCTCTAAAAAAATTTAATGATTAGCGCGACACTTTTACTTCCGTCACATAGGTTGGCAATTGCCAAGCACCGCCCGCCTCTATCAGTCGGCACATACCTGTGGTGCTTTCATGGCTTTTCTCAAATGCTCTGCCTGTCCAGACCCACTCACTTTTAGATAAGCAGTCACCTAGCCCGCGGCCTTTTTGTACTGAGGTTAGTTTGCCATTGCTATAATCGGTGGCACTGGTGGTCACCAAGCTCGGTTTATACGGCTTAGTGTCATTGAGTACCCAAACGCCTGTACCCATATTATAAGCGCCCGTCCAGCAATCATGCTCCGCGAGGAGCTGCTTGTTATTTAGACGGCTGACGCGCCACGGTGATTTATCCGCCAAGTTTGGACATTCAGTGCTTACATCCTTCATAGTGGGTTTCATCATTTCTGCCAACTGCGACGAGCGCATGGCAAATTTTTTCTTGCTACTAGAGATGGCGTTGGGATTAGGAGTGACCAGTCGCAGTGAAGGAGCTGCTTGCGGGGTCAAGACACTGCTATTGGATTTACTGGCGTTATTGCTGATAAAGGCGCTTGCTGTCCCTACTCGGCCTTGAGCCTCGTCGGCTTTGAGCATAACGGCACTCGCCCCTTTATCCGATAACTGCCAGCGCGTGTTGCGAATCACCAGCTCAATCTTGCTCGATTTGGTTAATGCGTCAAGTAGCGCGCTCACTTGTGCCGAGGTCAGCTCGGCATGACCTGCGGCTACCGAGTAAGGTTTAGTTTCCCCATAATCTCTATCGTTAATAAATAAAGAGATACGATGACGATTACCGAGCTGCATCAACGCCTTAGCAGAGCTTTCTTTAGCGCCACCAAGTTTGACCTTGCCCTCGACTATGGCATTGGCACCTGCACGGCGTATTAACAAGACAGAGACAGGTAAATCGCTGTTGTTTTCTGCTTGGTAACCTGCCAGCCGGCAAGTACGAGTATTATCGCATGCGACTTCCCAATCTTGATTGTCAAAGCTCACAGGCGTGGCAGCCTGCGTCACTGAACTCAATAAAGCGGCGCTAATGGCAGCAAATAGCGGTAATATCATTTTTTTTGTCATGAATAAGGGCAACTTCTTTATTTTTATCGGAATGTTTTTTCTATAAGCGTTGTTTTTGCTCTGAGCGTTGGCTGTTAGAAGACTACATGCGCTTTGGCGTTGGCAAGCAGCCTGTGAGGACACAAAGGCCGCCTCGTTCAATAAAGGTCGCGATATAAGCTTGTTCTTATTATTCTTCTTCATAGTCATTACTCATTAATAGAAGAAATATCAACACCTACCCAAGAAGGCGGTGGCTGCTATCTTAACGTACTAATGTTTCTATCTGTTATACTAATGTACCATTATGTAAAGACGAAAGTATAGTCAAAAAGCGATATATCGATAGATATATTTGGAATAACGAATATTATAAAAGTAAAAGGTTAACAAGCAATGGCTTATTAACCTTTTTATGAAAACTTATGTTTTGCTACGACTATTTAAATATAAACTGATAAAGTTAAACCTTTAAACAATAGGCTTTAATTCTAACTCTACGGCGCGTTTTACCGCTGGACGGTCGGCGATTTTTTGTGCCCAACGTTTGACGTTTTTGTAATCATCTACTTGTAAAAATTCTGCCGCATCATAAAGCTTGCCCAGCACCAGCTGACCGTACCACGCCCAGATAATCATATCAGCGATATTATAGTCCGCCTCATCATTACCGCACATATACTCGTGGTCTTTGAGGTGCTTATCTAGTACATCAAGCTGGCGTTTGGTCTCCATCGTATAGCGATTGATAGGATACTCTAGCGGTTCGGGCGCATAGGCGTAGAAATGCCCAAAACCGCCACCTAAAAACGGCGCACTACCCATCTGCCACATCAGCCAAGACAGACAATCTGCGCGCGCTTTATTTTGCGAGCCATTAGCAGACGGTACAAACTTGCCAAATTTCTCGGCTAAATATAATAAGATAGCACCCGACTCAAAAAGCGCGATAGGCTTGCCTGCATCCTTATCATCTAGAGTGTCAGAATAATCAACCAGTGCAGGGATTTTTGAGTTGGGGTCAATCGCGACAAACCCTGAGCCAAACTGATCGCCCGCAGAGATGTCAATTTGATAGGCGTCATACTCAGCGCCTTTAATATTGAGCTCAGCCAGCTCTTCTAACAGGATATTTACTTTGACGCCATTCGGGGTATTTAGTGAATACAGTTGTAAAGGTGCCTCGCCAACGGGCAGTTTTTGCTCATGGCGCGCGCCAGCCGTTGGGCGATTGATACTGGCGAACTTACCACCATTTTCGGTGTCATTTTTCCATATCTTAGGTGGCGTATAGGCATTGGTATGGTTGTTTTGAATGTCGTTTTGGATATTGCTTGATTGGTTATTATCACTACTCATAATACTTCCTATTTTTATTGTTCTATAAAAGAGAGCCAGTAGAATTGATATGATTTTTGCAGCATCTATCGCCGTAAGCATAGCCAGCCAAGAAAATTTGCAGCAGCCCCGCCTCATCATATATGACAATTCTACTATAGCAAATCTTCAGTTAAAGCCCTGTCTTGTAACCTATTTTTAAAAGTAACGAGCAGGAATAGCAAAGCGTTTGAGGGCAAACTTCTAATAACTGCGTGCATACCGTTACTTTGCTACTCTTTAACTCATAGTCGGTTGTTTTTATACTACCCCAACTTAACGGCTTTTTAGAGACCCGCTTAACCAGCGTGGTCAAAAGATATGGTGATGTCAATATGGTAACCCTAACTCCAACGCAAGATAAATACCTACCTTATGTCTTAGCGGTGGCGCTATTTATGCAAATTTTAGATGCCACCATCTTAAACACCTCTTTGCCGCAAATGGCGCAAGCACTTGGCGAGTCACCATTAAAAATGCAGTGGGCGGTCATCAGCTACGCGCTAACCTTGGCGATTTTTATACCTATCAGTGGCTTTTTGGCTGATAAATATGGCACGCGGCGGGTATTTTTATACGCTGTTATTATCTTTTGTATTGGCTCGCTGTTATGCGCTGCTTCCCCAACGCTGAATTTATTGATTGGTTCGCGCGTCATACAAGGTATTGGCGGTGCGATGATGACCCCGGTTGCGCGTTTAATATTGGTCAAGTCTTATCCGCGCAACAAGCTGTTAACCGTGATGAACTTTGCGGTGATACCGGCGTTAATCGCGCCCTTAGTCGGACCGGTGTTGGGCGGTTATATCGTGCAATATACCAGTTGGCATTGGATATTTCTCATCAATATCCCGATGGGTATATTTGGTTTTATCATGGGTAAAAAACTGGTGCCGGCATTATTTGAAGATACCAAGCGTTTAGACTGGACGGGTTTTGCTTTATTTGCCGCCGCTGCTTGCGGTTTTACCCTTGCTGTCGAGTTTGGCTCACAGACAGGTCGCGGGTTTTACGGTCTGCTGCTCGCATTGGGCGCCAGTATCTTGATAGGCGCTTATGTGTGGCATGCCAAACGCCGTGCAGCGCCCCTGTTTCCGCTGAGTTTATTTAATATTCGCACCTTTCGTATTGGTATTACCGGCAACTTATTTACTCGCTTAGGTATCAGCGCTGTGCCCTTTCTATTGCCGCTATTACTACAGGTGGTATTTGAGTACTCACCGTCGCAAGCTGGTTGGCTGCTTGCGCCCATTGCTGTTGGTGCAATCGGTATTAAGCCTTGGGTCAGTAAAATCATTCAGCGCTTTAGCTACCGCAAAGTGTTGGTGGCCAATACCTTTTTGATAGGCCTGCTTATTATTGTCTTAGCGCAGTTTAATGATGCGGCCAATTGGATTTGGTTTATCCCTATCCTAACGATCATGGGTGCCTGTAACTCTATGCAGTTTAGTGCGATGAATACCATTACTATCGGTGATTTAGAAGGCGCGCAGACCAGTAGCGGTAACAGCTTAATGGCGGTCAATCAGCAATTGGCGATTAGCTTTGGTATCGCTTTTGGCGCGGCGGTCTTGAATCTGCTGCGGGAACGCTTTGAGCTTGATACCTTGGTCGCCTTTCAGACCACCTATTGGATACTGGGTATTTTAACCATCCTTTCAGGCTTATACTTCTTACGCCTCAAACCTGAGGATGGTCGCGGCTTGTATTAAGTTAAAGCATTAAACATAAAAATGCCAGCGTACTCTAAAACGTCAATTAAGACCTATCTTAGAATGTGCTGGCAGGTATGAGCTCTTTTTTATTTTTCTGTTCTTTATGCTAAGGCGTGTGGT
Source organism: Psychrobacter sp. UBA3483 (assembly GCF_002377905.1). Classification (GTDB taxonomy): domain Bacteria; phylum Pseudomonadota; class Gammaproteobacteria; order Pseudomonadales; family Moraxellaceae; genus Psychrobacter. The sequence goes on from NZ_DFQS01000057.1 coordinate 60,496, forward strand.
CATCATCCATTTGTGACTGAATATAATTTTCAATGCCAACGTCTTTAACCAAGCCCTCTTGGGTTTCAAGCCAATCTTGATACTCTTCATTGCCATCTTTTAGGGTAACCAATAAATGACGCGAGACATAGTCGCGCTTGCTCTCACACAAAGTAATCGCATCCGTTATGATAGAAAATTTCTGCTTTTCTAAGCGCAAGTTACAGTCAATCATTTCAGGCACATCTTCTGCGATGAACATTTTGCCGTAATCTTGTAGGTTTGGCAGACCACCTAACAATAAAATACGCGCAATAAGATCATCTGACCATTTCATCTCTGCAATAGATTGCTTATAGAAATTTTCGTTTAATGCCTCTAAACCCCAATGGCGTGCGATACGGGCGTGCAAAAAGTACTGATTGATGGCTATCAATGACTGACCGAGCACTTGATTGAGTGCGCGAATAACTTCTTTATCCCCTTTCATGCGGTTCTCCCTGTCTTGCTTACTGATTTTATTAATGTTAATAATAACGCTAGTTAAAAGTGCTTAGTTAATAAAATACTAAACAATATCAGGAGACACTTCTGCCATCTGACTTTGTAAATAATTGGGTAGACCAATCATGTCAATCAGGCGCAGCTGCTGCTCTAACCAATGAGCGTGGTCTTCTTCGGTGTCTTTTAGCTGCTCAACCAACATCTCACGCGTCACATAGTCATGCTCTGCTTCACAAAGCGCGATGCCGTCTTTTAGATGCTGCTGTACTTGATATTCTAAATCAAGGTCCAATTGCAGCATTTCAGGAACCGTCGAGCCAATGTTAATCTCGTTAACGCGCATCTTCGGCGTACCGCTTAACATTAGAATACGGCGGATAATCGCTTGGGCGTGCTGCGTTTCATCCTGCATCTCATGGTGGATACGGTCGTATAATTTACCGTAATGCCATTCTGCGTACATCTCAGAGTGAATAAAATATTGGTCACGAGCCGCAAGCTCACCACCTAATAAAAAATTTAAATAATCAATAACCTTTGGGCTGCCTATCATCACCTATACTCCTGTATTTTTTATTTGTCTACCAATACATTCACAATAATAGATATATAGAAAGTACTATTCGTAAACTAATCAGTAAAGATTAAAACCCATCAAACGTCTTACAAAGTTAGGCAGATATAGTAGCATAGACAAACCATAACGCTTGTAACGATATGAACTAAGAATAAGATGCTAATTGAGAATTGTAATTAACTCGCGCTACCAGCTATCGCTCATAGGCAAAGTAACTGATGACACGGCTAGAAAGGTTTGCCGTCGGTGAATGAGTAAAGTTATATGGACGCTCACCACTTATCCTTTGCGTATAATGAAAGGATAAGTGCGCAATAGTGAATATAATTTTTGTCGGACGTATTAACGATGCGGTCGTTATATGGAGAATAGGGTTTTAGCTGGAGATTTAAATCGAGGCTATTTAACCGGCGTAGGTCAAAGTTAAACAGCGTAGGCCAAAGCATCAAGCTTAGCGTGATGTTCGTCAAGGAAATCATTTACCATAGGTTCGCAGCAGCCACAGCACGTCGCTACATCAAGGGTATCTTTTAATCCCTCTAGTGTATCAATGCCTGAAGCAATGGCAGCTTTGATTTGTTTGTCTTTGACGTCGTTACAGATACATACGTACATATGCGGCTCCTACTATGAATGTCTAGCTCGTTATGCTTTATAATAACGATAATTATTACCATTTACAATAGTATTTACGACATTTATCCGTCATATTAGGCGCTGCTACAAAGATATATTACCCTTACTTTATCCATGTAACTGAATACAGTCTTAGGTGTAACCACAAAGTACCAAAGGTAGTAAAATGGCGACGAACTGTAAATTTGCTCATTTTTTAATCGATTTTGCCGTTAACTGCTGTTATATTGACCCCCTATTAACTAAATCTATATTGGAATTGTTCTATGTCTAATAATAATTCTACGATACAGCCGCTTGAGTTATTTAAAGTCTTGTCTGACCCAACGCGCTTAAAGATTTTTCAAATCTTATTTAACAAAGAATCGCGCTGTGTTGGCGAACTGGTAGAAATACTTGATCAACCGCAGCCGACCATCTCGCGTCACTTGAATCATTTGAAAAAGTTGGGTATTTTAAGCTGTGTTCGTGATGGGACGTGGATGTGGTACGAGGTGTCTGATGATTTGCCAGAATGGTGCCAAGATATTTTAGAAATCACCTATAAGCAAATATCGACCAGAGATGTCAATATGCCAAAGCCTGCCTAATGCTCAAACAAGTAAGCTGAGAAAGGCTAACGACAAATAATTAAGCGCAAAAAAAGACCTATCATTGATAGGTCTTTTTTATTTTCAATCTTCGTTTTTAAGCGTTGTTTTAAAATACGCTTTTAAGCCTAAATTAGACTAGGTCTAAAAAATCACTGACAAAGGCGTTTGCTGGCTGGTGAATCAGCTCCTCTGACGTCCCTACTTGCTCGACGCGGCCCTGATTCATCACCACAATCTCATCCGATACCGCCCGCGCCTCTTCTTGGTCATGGGTTACCATAATGCTCGTAATACCAAGCTCGTGGTGAATATTCTTTAGCCAAGTACGCAGCTCTTTACGTACCTTGGCATCTAGCGCGCCAAACGGCTCATCGAGTAATAACAATTTTGGCTTCACTGCCAAGGCTCGTGCCAGCGCAATACGCTGACGCTGACCACCTGACAACTGATGCGGATAGGCATTGGCAACTTGCGGCAGCTGTACTAAGTCTAGCAATTCAGTAACGCGCTTATTGATATCCGCTTTACTCGGGCGCTCATTCTTCGGTAGCAAGGTTAAGCCAAAGCCAACATTATCGGCAATGTTTTTGTGTCGAAATAACGCATAGTGCTGAAACATAAAGCCGATATGGCGCTTTTGCACTGGCGTATTGGTGACATCGAGCTCATCAAATAATATCTGCCCAGAGTCCGCGTATTCTAAACCCGCAATAATACGCAGCAAGGTGGTTTTGCCGCAGCCTGACGGACCAAGCAACGTCGTCAACTTGCCCGTTGGTACGGTGATATTGATATCATCTAAGGCGGTAAAGTTACCGAATTTTTTATTAACGTTGCGAATCTCGATACTCATAATGGGTTCTCTTATTATATTTTTGGCTTAGCAGATGGCTTTCTTGCTGACGGATTTGTAAAATAGCGCTTATAGATTGCCTGTGCTTTTCGCTAAAGTAGCATCCGTATCTGACGCTTTCTTAGCGTCTTTAGTGTTTGACGCCTTGCTAACATTGCCAGCACTACTAGCATTGGCACTAACTGGCAACTCAGGCGCAGTTGCTAAGCGCTCAGACTTGGCGAATTTGCGCTCTTGCAGCTTGGTCATCACTTGCTGAATTAGCAATGTCACCAGCGCTAACGCTGCAAGCAAACTCGATAAAGCAAAGGCGGCGGTAAAGTTATAATCGTTATAAGCAATCTCAACCAATAGTGGCATGGTATTGGTTTCACCGCGGATATGACCGGAGACCACGCTGACTGCGCCAAACTCGCCCATCGCCCGTGCGTTGGTCAAAATCAAACCATACAGTAGCGCCCATTTGATATTGGGCAGTGTCACATGCCAAAAGGTCTGCCAACCGCTAGCACCCAAGGTTAATGCCGCTTGCTCTTCACTATCGCCTTGGGTCTGCATGAGCGGTATGAGCTCACGCGCCACAAACGGAAAGGTCACAAATAACGTCGCTAAAATAATCCCTGGGACGGCGTAAATCACCTGAAAGCCCATGCTCTCAAGCCAGCCGCCAATGCTAGAGTTTAGACCAAATAGCAGCACAAACATCAATCCTGCAACCACCGGAGATACGGAAAACGGTAAATCAAGCAAGGTGGTCACCAGCTGCTTACCTTTAAACTGATAACGGGTCACCAGCCAAGCAATTGCAATACCCATCACCATATTAATCGGCAACACAATCGCCGCCGTAATTAAGGTTAATTTAATCGCTTGCAAGGCTTCAGGGTCAACCAGTGAAGCGATATACAGCTGCCAGCCGTTTTTAAAGGCTTCATAGAACACTGCTAAAAGTGGCACCACCAACATCGCCACCATAAACAGTACGGCGATACCGATAAAAGTACGGCGTATCCACGGCGTGTCTTTGGTCGCTGGATTGCTTTGGTAGTCGTAGCTATTAGAAATTTGCATTAGCGGGCTCCTACGCGGCGCGACAGCTTCCACTGTACGATATTAATGGTCAATAAAATCACAAATGAAATCAGTAGCATAAAGAGTGCAACAGCGGATGCGCCTTGCACATCAAACTGCTCAAGCTTACTAATAATGATTAAGGGTAAAATCTCAGACTGCATCGGAATATTACCAGCAATAAAAATCACCGAGCCATACTCGCCAGTGGCACGGGCAAACATCATGCCAGCGCCCATCAGTAAAGCCGGCAATAGCTCTGGTAAAATTACCTTACGAAAGGTCGTAAATCGATTGGCACCCAATACCGACGCTGCTTCTTCAAATTCAACGGACAATTCTGCCAAAACCGGCTGCACCGCACGGACGATAAACGGGAAGCTGACGACCACTAAAGCGAGCCAAATACCGAGCGGCGTAAAGGCCACTTGGATGTCAAATTTGGCAAACCACTGGCCGATTAAACCATTGGGTGCATAAAGGGTCGCAAGCGAGATACCGGTAACCGCTGTCGGTAGTGCGAATGGCAAATCAACCAAGGCATTAATCAACGATTTACCCCAAAACTCATAGCGCACCAGCACCCAAGCGACCAGCGTACCAAACACCATGTTGGTTAGCATCGCCAAAAACGACATCCATAAACTGAGTTTGATAGCAGCGGTGACTTGCGGCTGAGTAATGGTTTCCCAAAAACCCGTCCAGCCCATTTGCGTCGTGGTATAGGCCATCATGGCAAACGGTAGCACCACCAGTAACGATAAGCTAAAGACGGTGATGCCCATGCTCAGTCCAAACCCTGGTAGCACATTACGTTGACGCAAGCGCGTCAGCCACCCTTTTTTGATGGGTTTGCTGGCAGGAGAAGTTGTTGCACTCATAGTGATGTCCTATTGCCTAACTGCTGGCGCTTATTTGCTGCTTGTAAGCACCACGTGCTATCAGATGTATTTATTATGGGTCTGTGTAAGCGATAAAGGACATAGCGTGGGTAGCCATGTCCTTTAGATGCTTGGACGTTACGGTAAAACTGACGGTTTAAACGTTATTTAAGAAAATTTATAAATGGCGCAATCAGTCAGCGTACTAGCGGCTTACTTTGGCGCATTAACGGCCAATTGATCAAATACGCCGCCATCGCTAAAGTAAGTACCCATGATTTCATCCCACGTACCAAAGGCATCGTTTGGACGGAAAGTATCGATAGATGGCAATTTATCGCTGTTTTTATCAAGCACACTCTTCACGCTTGGGCGCAAGTATAAATTGGCTGCCAATTGCTGTGCAGGCTCGCTCCATAAGTAATCAAGATAGGCTTTTGCCGCATCGGTGGTGCCTTTTTTATCAGTCACGGTTTTCACAACAGCGACTGGGCTCTCAGACTTGATAGAGTATTTTGGATAGACGATATCGACTTGCCCTGCACCAAAATCTTTGGCAGCCAAGTTGGCTTCGTTTTCAAAGGTGACCAAGACATCACCGATACCGCGCTGAACAAACGTCGTCGTCGCTGCACGTCCGCCATTCTCATAGACTTTGACATTTTTCAGCATATCTTTGACGTAGTTTTTGGCTTGTGTTTCATCTTTATTAAAGGCATGCAAACCATAACCATAAGCGCCTAAGAACGCATAACGACCATTACCCGTGACTTTTGGGTTGGCCATAACAATCTCAACGCCTTCTTTGGTCAAGTCTTGCCAATCGTTAATGCCTTTTGGATTGTCTTTACGCACCAAAAATACGATGGTACTGGTAAAAGGTACGGCGTTGTCTGGGAATTTGCTTTCCCAATCCGCCTCAACCAAGCCTTTTTTCTCAAGTAGCTCGATATCTGAGCCTTGGTTCATGGTCGCCACATCGGCTTGTAAACCATTAGCCACAGACAATGCTTGCTTACTTGAGCCGCCGTGCGATTGCTTGATTAAGATATTGCTGTTTGGGTTTTCCGCTTTATAGTGCTCAACAAATAATGGGTTATAATCTTTATAAAAGTCACGGGCCACATCGTAAGAGACGTTTAATAGCTCAATATCTTGACCTTCAGTAGTGGCTGGCGTGCCTTCTGCATTGGCAGTTGGCTCAGCTTTTTCGCTATTGCTACAGCCTGCGATACCCAACGTAAGCGCCACACCGGCGATACTTAGTACGCTAAGCGTTTTGTTTTTATATTTATAACCTGTGGTATATGATGTCATGGCAGCCTCAAAAGGGATTAATTGGTGAATTCAAGTATGCTAACAGCGCCAGCTTATTATGTTTAATGATGAATATGCGTATGTTATTGCCAAAATGGAATAACTAAGTAATGGTTACTAAACCACAGCTTTATCAAGCACTTAAAATAACGAGCTTACAAATGGCTTTGAAACTTTTATCATTTTCTTATAATAAATCTTTTTTAAAAATATAAAGCTACCCTCTACTTCACCCTCGCCAGCTGATCAAAACGCCCACCATCGACAAAGAACGTCGCCATGATGCTGTCCCAATCACCAAATACCGCCACGGGTTCAAAGGTTGCAATTTCAGGTAAGGTTTTGCTGTGCGCGGCAAGTACCTGGGCATTACTAGGGCGCATATACATCTGTGCCATCAGCTCTTGTGCGGGTGTCGACCATAAGCCTGTTAAATAGTCATTTGCCGCGGCGGTGGTGCCTTTTTTATCGGTTACTGTTTTCACCACCGCCACAGGGTTGGCAATCACAATCGAGTAACTTGGATATACGATATCGACCTGACCTTTGGCAAACTGCTTAGCAGCCAGATGCGCTTCGTTTTCGGTGGTGATTAAAACATCGCCGAGCCCACGCTGGGTAAAGGTAGTGGTGGCAGCACGCGCGCCATTGTCATAGGTGACGACGTTTGCCAGTAGTTTTTTGATAAAAGCATCGGTTTTGGTAGGGCTTTGCACCTTTTCTTTAAAATGATGTAAGCCGTAGCCATAAGCACCCAAAAAGGCATAACGCGCCGTGCCACTGGTCTTGGGATTTGGTATCACCACGGCGATATCGTTACGGGCTAAGTCTGCCCAATCTTTGATACCTTTTGGGTTACCCGCACGAACCAGAAGCACCATGGTACTGCTATAAGGCACGGCATTGTTTGGCAATGCCTGTTGCCAATCGCTAGCCACCAAGCCTTTTTCAACCAGCAAATTCATATCGCTTTCTTGGTTGAGAGTAACAACGTCTGCCTGCAAGCCATTAGCAACCGCTAGCGCTTGTTTGCTCGATCCGCCGTGCGATTGGTTGATATTCACCTTAATACCTGGGTGTTTTTGCTGATAATTTGCATTAAACAACGGGTTGTAGTCTTTATAAAAGTCGCGTGACACATCATAAGACACATTTAATAAATCAATATTTTTTGCCTCGTTGGCGGCGTCATTTTGATTGGCTTCGGTTGGCTTACAGCCTGTGATCAGCACCGCCGCTGCGAGCACACCACTAAGGCCAAAACTGCTGGCAAGATTGACGGTATAACTAAAGCGAGTGGCGAGCGCTGTGCCGATGCTGTTAGGTTGAATGGCGAAAGGAGCACGCGCATTGATATGCTTGTGAGGTATTTTTTGACCGCTCTTTTTATTTGGCTGCATATTTGCTCTCGATAGGAACGTTGTTCTCTAATAAGTTTTCTCTAATAAATAGGAACGTTGTTCTTTAATAATAGGGATAAAAATCTTGCGTTTCGAAATTCGGTTCTATGGATGATGAGCAATATGCTAACAGCCTGTGAGGCAATTGCTTAGTGACAAATACGCTTATCGAGTTATTAACTTGGCATAAGTAATTTTATTAGTTATTCTAAAGTGGTTGTTTTTAATGAGTATTTTTGCAATTTTGTGATAAGCAGACACTTTTGAGTAAGTTACGGTATTGCTTAGGCTCTAGACGAGCCTCTATAGAGTCGATATTATCCTTTAGCTTGTTGTATATCAGGCGCTGCACTGATAAAACTTAGCCGATACGCTTTCACTTATTTCCTGTTTACTAACCCCTTTATTAAAGGTAATGCAATGATCAAGTCTCCACCTCGTTATGCTCGTCACTCACGCTTTTTTGTTGGTATTTTAACGACCTCTATCGCTTTATTGGCCTTAAGTGGCTGTAATAACGTAACGCCAAGCGTCAATAAACAAACGATTAAGCAACCAAACGCTGCTGTCACGCCAGCGGTGCAGACGGTCGTTGGCGATTACGCCTCTGACGGTTATGCCAAGCGTGCCCAAGGCTATGATTGGATGGGTGTGATGATAAGAGCTGACGACGCAGACAATGGCGAGCAAATTGATATTAAAGTACGAGCGCGTAGTGATGTAAAAAAACCAACTTGTCACTTCGATGGTAAAGCGACATTAATGGGTCAAGACGAGGCGCACGGTGTTATTTTTCAAAGTAAGGTTAATGACAGTACCGCCTTTTTTCAATTTAAAGATGATACGTTGACTATTGATAGCCAAGATAAGTACGCGCTGAATTATTTTTGTTCGGGTGGAGCTTCACTCGTTGGCGAGTATCAAAAGCTTGAGGGTGATTTAGAGCTGCATTAACCACTTTAATGGTTGGCTTTAGATAATAAAAAAGGTGTCAGATTAAACGTCTCACACCTTTTTTAATACTTTTATTGATGACGATAAAATATTACTTAAACCGCAGATGCACCGACCAATTTCACCTCAGCACGTTCTTCCTTAGCGATACCAGCATAGTAATGTCGCAAAATCTCTAGCACTTCAGGACGGCTAAAGTTCTCTGGTACATCGAGGTCTTCTGATAGCGCTTTACGTAGCTTGGTGCCTGAAACCTTAACATGCTCAGATGCTTCATGCGGGCAAGTTTTATCAGAAGCCATGGCATTACAAGCATTACACCAAAACGTCCAACCAATTTTTAGCGGCTGCGTAATCAAGTCGTCTTTACCAACATATTCAAAGATGGTTTGCGCATCAAACGCGCCATAATAATCACCAACGCCCGCATGGTCACGACCAACAATCAGATGACTACAGCCGTAGTTTTGACGGAATACCGCATGTAGTAGCGCCTCGCGTGGTCCAGCATAACGCATATCGAGCGGATACCCAGCTTGGATAACGGTGTCTGCTCTAAAGTAATTATCAATCAAGGTCTTGATGGCTTCTTGACGCACTTCGGCTGGGATGTCGCCCGGTTTTAGTGCGCCGAGTAGTGAATGAATCAATACGCCGTCGCAAATTTCGATAGCAATCTTGGCAAGATATTCGTGCGAGCGGTGCATCGGATTACGCGTTTGGAAGGCGGCAACCGTTTTCCAGCCCTTGGCATCCAAAATCTCGCGCGTCTCAGCGGGTGTTTTGTAAATCTCTGGGTATAAGGTTGGGAACTCGCCTTCGCTTAGTACTTCGACACTACCGGCGATGTTTACGTCACCTTGGTTAAGTACTTGCTGCACGCCCGGATGCTCGCTATCGGTGGTGGTAAAGACTTGCTGACACTCATGGGCTTTATCGATGGTATAGGTTTCTTCTACCGTTAAAATGCCCATAATTTCGCCATCTTTTGCGACCAATGCCACTTTATCACCTTGGTTTAGGCTGTCGGCGGTTGCTTTTGGCGCTGATAAGGTGATAGGAATCGGCCAAAACAAGCCATCATTGTCGCCGCTTTGCAAGCGCATATTATCCACGACGCCTTGCCAATCTGCCTGATTCATAAAACCATTTAGCGGGGTAAAGCCGCCAATCCCAAGCATAATCAAATCGCCACGCTCACGAGAGCTTAAGGTAATCGTCGGCAGCGTGCTGGCAAGCTTTAATGCTTGCTTGCGCGCCTCACCTTTTAATAGCAATGGTTTTAGCTCGCTGCTGCCGTGCGGCGGAACAAGTTTTGATGAGGAGAGATTGGGATTGGTAGATGTCATTTTTAAAACCTTAATAATGAAATTGAGAGATAGTTGGTCAGGAGAATGAGCGCTTAAATTTGATAAACATAGGCTACCTAACTTTGGTTATGAAAATTTATGCTGTGTTTGGATATGGATATGTCTTAAAGGAATTTATGTTTATAGATTTAAGCTTATATGATGTGACTCTGAATTGTTTACCTTGCGATTGGCAATACAAGCGATCACACGCAAATCATTTTCGTCGCGGCTTTTTAAGTTAAAAACAAAATTGAGATTACGTCATGTATCAATATAATTACGCTGACCAAACCTTGGTAGAGGAACGAGTCGCCCAGTTTCGCGACCAAACCGAGCGGTTTTTGGCAGGTGAGCTGCCAGAAGAGCAGTTTTTACCGCTGCGTTTACAAAATGGGCTATATATCCAGCGCTATGCACCGATGCTACGTATCGCCGTGCCTTATGGCTTGCTGGCAACCTATCAATTACGCAAATTGGCTGAGATTACCCGTAAATATGATAAAGGTTACGGCCACTTTACCACCCGTACCAATATGCAGCTGAACTGGCCAAAACTTGAAGAAGTGCCAGATATTTTGGCAGAATTGGCATCGGTGCAAATGCACTCGATCCAAACCTCGGGCAACTGTATCCGTAATACCACCACCGACCCTTATGCGGGTATTCATAAGGAAGAGATCGCCGATCCGCGTCCTTATTGTGAGATTATTCGTCAATGGTCAACCTTTCATCCGGAATTTGCTTTTTTACCGCGTAAATTTAAAATTGCCGTGATTGGTACGGCAAAAGACCGCGCGGCGACGCAAGTCCATGATATTGGACTACACTTAAAGAAAAATGACGCAGGCGAGCTTGGCTTTGAGGTGATAGTTGGTGGCGGTCTTGGGCGTACGCCAGTGATTGGAAAAACCATTAATGCATTTTTACCGCGCCAGCATCTGCTCAGCTATTTAGATGCGATTTTGCGTGTCTACAATCTGCATGGTCGCCGCGACAATAAATTCAAAGCGCGTATCAAGATATTGGTCGATAGCATGGGCGGCCCAGCATTTGCCAAATTGGTCGATGCCGAATGGGAAGCCAATATCAAAGATGGTCCGTTGACCCTGACCGATGCCAACTTTGACAAGGCCAGCAGCTTTTTTACTGAGCCTGATTATCTAAGTTTTGATGCACTACAGGTACAGTCAGACTTGCAGCAGCAACTAGAGGCTGATAAAGACTTTGCCAATTGGTATCAGCAAAATACCGTGGCGCATAAAATCGCAGGCTATCGCGCGGTGGTTATTTCGTTAAAAGCCGGCTTGGTCGATGGTAAATATGTACCATCAGGTGATATTAGCGCCGCGCAAATGGACGCCCTCGCCGACCTCGCTGACGAGCATAGCTTTGGCGAGCTACGTGGTACTTATCAGCAAAATCTGGTCTTTGCCGATGTACAAACCAACCGCTTGTACGAATTATGGCAGCAGCTGGCTGCACTACATTTGGCCCGTCCAAATATCAATACTCTAACCGATATGATCGTCTGCCCAGGCTGGGATTTTTGTTCGCTTGCCAATGCCACGACCCACAATATCGCTGAGCAAATCGAAAAGCAGTTTAATGATCTTGACTACCTTTATGACTTGGGTGAGATACGCCTCAATATGTCTGGCTGTATGAATGCCTGCGCCCATCACCATACCGGCGATATTGGTATCCTTGGGGTCGATAAAAAAGGCGAATACTGGTATCAAATCAGCCTAGGCGGTAACTCTAGCAACGACGCCAAAATCGGTAAGATATTAGGCAAGGCGGTACCAACCGATGCCGTAGCAACGACGATACAAAAGATAATCGACGTTTACTTAGAGCAGCGCGTTAGCAATGACAATGACGTCGAAGGCTTTGGTGAGTTAATCGACCGTATCGGTATTACCCCTTTTAAGGAGAAGGTCTATGGCTAATCATCATGTGTTTACTAGCGAAGGCATCGATATTAGCGAGACTGACACTTGGCTTGCGCTTAGCACCGATGAGCTGCCTGACGGTATTACCCTGACCGATATATCTTTGTTAGAGCTGCTGCAAAAACAAGAAAAACTCGAGGTCGTTTTACCGCTTACTGATTTATTAGATGCTAAAGGCAATATTGCAGGCGGACTACTATTACAAGTACGTGAATTGTTAGCCGAGCATATCAGCCGTACTGGTGTCTGGGTGACATCCGATAGCGATACCGAGGTGCTGACGCGTATTCCAGAGTTTTTATTACAGCAAGATTTGATTGTGATTCACGTCCCTGCTTTCACGGACGGACGTGGTTTTAGTTACGCCCAAACCTTACGCCAAATGGGCTATCAAGGCGAGATTCGTATGGCTGGCAAGTTTGGCCGCGATCAAATCGCATATCTGCTACGCGCAGGCGCCGACAGTTTTGTGATAAGCGCGCATGATTTGCACTCTATTTCTGATATCAGCCAAGCATTTAATGCGCTTGCCAGTAGTTATGACGGTCGTAACGCCGCCGACTTACCGATGTTTGCTGGTGCTTAATATTCATATTCACCACCCTACTTATTATCAATCATTTATATATTTTTTACCCTTAAGGAATCCATCATGAGCCAATTACACCCAAATTTAGATATCGATCAAGCCAACCAAGAATTAAAAGGTAAATCACCAGAAGAAATCGTCGCATGGGCGCTTAGCCAAGCAAAAAACCCCATTATCACCACCAATTTCCGCCCGTATGAGTCCGCGATTTTGCATTTGGTTGCTAAACAGCGCCCTGATATCACGGTATTGTGGGTAGATTCTGGTTATAACACCGATGCTACTTACCAGTTTGCCAATAAAGTCATCCGTGATTTGAATTTAAACGTCATCACTTACATTCCTAAGCAAACGGCTGCCTATCGTGACGCAACCATGAACGGTATCCCAGGCATTGATAATCCACAGCATGATGAATTCACGGACCAAGTAAAACTTGAGCCATTTCGCCGTGCGCTAGATGAGCTGAAACCTGATGTCTGGTTTAACGCCATTCGTAAAGATCAAACGGAATTTCGCCAAGGTCTTGATGTGCTGAGCTTATCAAAAGACGGCGTGTTAAAAGTTGCACCATTATTTGAAAAAACAGACGCGGATTTAGACGTCTATCTTGAAGAGCATAACTTGCCTAACGAGTTTGATTACTTTGATCCAACCAAAGTTGAAGAAAGCCGTGAATGTGGTTTGCATACGCAGCTTTAAGCTTTATTCTTAACCTGTGAAATTAAAAAGCCCTCTTATCATTTAAGAGGGCTTTTTACACTTAGATAGCTTAAGATTATAGCTTTTTAGAACGTTATTTACGACCGAGAATCCAACCACCATCCATAAAGACGTTCGAGCCATGCATATAGTTTGAGTCATCAGACGCCAAAAATACCGCGAGCGCTGCAATCTCTTCGGGCTTGCCAGCGCGCTGGGCTGGGATACGATTTAAGCGCTCATCATCAATACCATCGGTCATAGGCGTTTCGATAAAGCCCGGCGATAGAATATTTACTTTGATCCCTTGACTGCCAAAATCAAATGCCAATTGTTTGGTAAATCCTAACACCGCATGCTTGGAAGTCACATAAGCGGAACCGCCGGGGCCTGCCATTTGCGTGGCTTGTGAGCCAACATTGATGATAACTCCACGTCCTTGCTTGATAAAGTGCGGAATCACCGCTTTTGAGGCGAGGTATGGCGCTTTGACATTAATTGCCATCAATTTATCGTATAAGTCTTCTTCTAACTCGACGGCATTATCATAAGCGTCGTGGATGCCTGCACCATTATATAAAATGTCAATTTGACCATAAGCTTCTAAGGCTTTATCGACCACCGCTTCAATCTCTGCTTTTTTGGTCACATCGGCATGCACAAAGAGAGCGTCTTGACCTTTATCGGTTATGTCTTTGATAATACGTTTGCCGTCTTCTTCATCGCGACCCGTGACGACGACCTTTGCCCCTTCATCGGCATACGCTTTTGCAGTCGCTTCGCCCAATCCTGAGGTACCGCCAAATATAATGGCCACCCTGTCTTGTAATTTCATCATGTTCATCCTTGTTTTTTATGTTGTAAATAAAACTTTTTTCTATCTGATCACATTTAGGTTAGATTAACATAGTCACCTAACTGTGAATGTTAGGCTATGTTAGACATTTTTAATCAGCTAATAACTGGCACATATCTAGCCTTTTAGTTGCATAAATAACGTTTTCTTAACGTTTTATCGGCTAACATTAAGGTATTCTATGGCTTCAAAGCTGGCGCAACATCACATTAAACGTTAAGCCAACCTTTTAACGCTAAACTATGGACGAAGCTGCCCGTCGTTGCAGCTACTTGTGCGTCTTTTTACCATCAAGCTCGATCATGGCTTTGCCACACTCATCAATACGGATATTTGATATGCCTTTAATAAAAAAAATCGATTCATTCTATGAAAAACTGCATGATAAATTGCCAGCTGTTGGCAAGGCCGCTTCTTTTTTGACGGGTACTGGCGTCCTCACTGCCAATAGTGCGTTGGTTGGTCTACCGGTCTGGACTATGGGCGCGGCGAAAGTATTGACTGGGTCGAAACTGACCGATGATGCCTTAATTGCAATTACCAAATATTGGATTAATACTAATAATGCCGTTATCGACCACGCCCTACCTCATAAAGACTGGCGCATCAGCCTGCCCGATGATCTAAGCGAAGATAAGCAGTATCTCTTGGTCAGTAACCATCAGTCGTGGGTCGATACCAGTATTGTGCAATATATCAGCCAAGATACGCTGCCTCTAACAAGGTTTTTCACTAAGTTTAATTTGATTTATATTCCCGTTATCGGTCAAGCCTTTTATTTCTTAGACTTCCCAATGATGCGCCGCCACTCTAAAGAAGCGATTGCCAAAAATCCTGCCCTCAAAGGTAAGGATATCGAAGAAGCAAAGCGCGCCTGTCGTCAATTAAAAAACAAACCTTTCGCGCTATTAAACTATTTAGAAGGCACGCGCTTTACTAAAGAAAAACATGATAAGCAAGGCTCACCTTATGAGCATTTATTAAAACCACGCGCTGGCGGGTTGTCATTGGCGCTTAATGCGTTAGGCAATGAATTGGATTCGATTTTAGACGTGACTATCGTCTATCCCGACGGTGCGCCTGACTATGATGATTTATGGAAAGGTAATATTCGTCGCTTGGGCGTCGATGTGACGCGCTTAACCATACCGGACGAGTTATTTGCGGCCATTATGGACGGCGGTTATGACCGTGATGAAGCCACTAAAAAAATGATGTTTGATTGGCTCGAGGACATTTGGCAACAAAAAGATGCGCGTATTACTAAGATGCTAAGTGAGTTTGAGTAAGATTTGGCAGTACGTTAAACACTATCCATGTAAATATAAGACTTAGAATCCACATCACCCACAAGCTTAAAAATGAGCTTGTGGTTTTTTTCTGCCACGTTTCTACGTTTTTATTCCCCAGCTATTCCACATCCTAGCAAAAATCATCAGCAACATGACAAAAACGAATATGTTAATGCCAATTCACTGCATGAGACGTAGCGCGTGATACCGCATAATGATGACATATTTTATATTGACTGAATCATTGGTGATGCTATGAACACCTTTCCGCTATTTTTTAAATTAGAAGACCGCAAAGTACTGATCGTTGGTGGCGGTGATGTCGCGCTACGTAAAGCTGACTTACTCAGGCGCGCTGGTGCTGCGATCACGATCCTTGCACCAACTATCAGTGCTGAAATACAAGCTTTGCTCAGCCATACTAAGGACAAAGCCAAGCACGAACTGATTTATGAAAACTACAATAAAGCTTATATGACTGGCGCACGCGTTATTATCGCCGCAACGGATGATGAAGCGCTCAATCATCAAATTCATACTGATGCCAGCGAGCTGAATATTCCCGTCAACGTCGTTGATACGCCGCATTTATGCGACTTTATTTTCCCAGCCATCGTCGATCGTAATCCAATTGTGATTGGCATTTCATCCAATGGCAAAGCGCCGGTGCTGGCACGTTTACTGCGCGCACGTCTAGAGACGTTAATCCCGCAAGGTTATGGCAAATTGGCCAAGCTGGCTGGTGACTTTCGGGATGAGGTAAAAACCAAAATCCCAACGCTGACAGGACGTCGTCAGTTCTGGGAGCGCACTTTTGAAGGTGAAGTCAGTCAGCTGATGTTTGCTGGCAATGAAGATGCAGCAGCGGCGCGACTGCAAGCGGATTTAGATAACACTGCACCTGCTATCAATGAAAAAAGTACAGCAGGTAATACATCTACAGAATCTCACACCGTAAAAAATCCAATGGGTGAAGTTTATATCGTCGGTGCAGGCCCCGGTGATCCAGAGCTGCTGACCTTTAAAGCCCTACGTCTTATGCAGCAAGCCGATATCGTCTATTATGATGCGTTAGTATCACCGCAAGTATTGGATTTATGCCGCCGCGATGCTGACAAAGTATTTGTCGGTAAAAAACGTAGCAACCATGCCGTCGCTCAGCTTGGCATCAATGAGCTATTAATCAATAGCGCAAAAGATGGTCGCCGTGTGGTGCGTTTAAAAGGCGGCGATCCTTTCATCTTTGGACGCGGCGGTGAAGAGATTGAAAGCTTGCGTGCGCATGGCGTCCCTTATCAGGTCGTACCCGGTATTACCGCTGCCAATGCCGCTGCCAGTTATGCTGGTATTCCGCTCACACACCGCGATCACTCGCAGTCGGTACGTTTTGTCACGGGGTTTTTGAAGGCTGGCACGCCAAACAGTAACTTTAAAAGCTTTTTAAATACCGACGAAACTGTGGTGTTTTATATGGGGCTGCATTCACTGGCACGTTTGACGACAGGTTTAATTGATGCTGGACGTAGTAGCGATACCCCAATCGCCATTGTCTCTAATGCCAGTATGCCCAATCAGCAAGTATTAACTGGTACGCTTGCCAATATCGTTGAGTTGCAAGAACAAAATCAGCTACCCACGCCTGCTCTGCTGATTATGGGAGACGTAGTTGCATTGCATCATGATTTGGCTTGGTATCATGTAGACAATGAGCAAAACAACGAAAATGCTGCTGATACCGATGACAATTGGTTGCGCGGTGGCAAGACAGCGGCGGCAAAAGCCCCTACTAGCCAGCAAGCACATGCGCTATCAATGGTCGCTAATTTGGCGACCGCTGGTGATGTGGAGCAATTAGTGATTGGCTAAGTGCGATTAAGGTCAAGCGACTATCAAGATTGTCGATTCATTACTAAAATACTTTTCCTCAATACATAACGCACATGAAATATCTGTTACTATTCCATCAGTGCCATGAGGTTATTACACATGATAAATAGATATTTTTTCCTAATTCCTATCGTAGTTCTATTTCAGTTTGGTTGCACTAATCAAACAGTAAGAAATACTTCTAACCCAGTGATAAGAACGAAAAACTCACTCGATCTCTTCTCTTATTATGATGAAAGTAATAATGTTCAATTAACTGCATTATTATCAGGCACATTTACAATGAAGAATGGCTGTCTTTTATTTGGCGACGAAGATGGTTATATAACCCCAGTGTTTGATACGAAAGCTAGTAATATCAAAGTTGACTTAGATTCAAAGACTGTAATCTTAAATGCAATAGCAGTTCCATTTGATACAGAAGTTTTCGCAGGGGGCGGTTTTATTGATAAGAAAAATATTCCTGCACTTCAAACTACTGGCGATGAAAAATGCTTAACGGATAGAGTAGCAACTATACATTCTATTGAAGTCCTAACTCCTGAATTGCGTAGAAAATTCTTACTTGATTGGGACGATAAGCCAAAGCCGTAATGAAATTCAATATTAACAATTAGTGTTAATAAAGAGTTAGTTTTTGAGGTTGGTTAACTGTGATAGGATGCGCAAGCCAAGCATTAGAAAACCTCACAAATTTTCATAACAAGCCATAATGCATTAATACTCTAAGCAATCTCTAATAGAGGTTTTTGTAATCCTTACTCTATAGTCCTTTTCTTCTCAATTATCTTTATCAACTTACTATGAATGGACGCTGCATCCGCAGGTGGATTGGCGATTGTTGTATTCTTGATAAGCAAGGTGTACTCGTAATGCGGCTGATAATCAAAGCCCTCTATACCACTATATCGATACCCATTTCTTGCATTTGATGAGCATTTTACTGACCAAAGTTGGATTTACTCATCAATGCTGAATAAGTCTTTCCGTCTTTTTCACAGTGAATCAACCATAAGGTTATAAGCACAGCAAACCACAGCAATTCTTGCTAGAATAATCGCAGTCTTCTAACCATTATTAAGTTCACTTATGCCTGCATTTGCTATTAAACCGCTTACGATTCTTCATACCTCCGACTGGCATTTGGGACGCAGACTTTATGGGCGTATGCGTTATGAAGAATTTGAAGCCTTTTTAAGTTGGCTACAAGAGACCATTAGCGCACAAAAAGTGGACGTACTTATCGTAGCTGGCGATATCTTTGATACCATGACCCCAAGTAACAGAGCCCAAGCGCTGTATTATGAGTTTTTAGGTAAAGTATCAAAATTGTGCTGCGAGCATATTGTCATCGTCGCCGGCAACCACGACTCCCCGACTTTTTTAGATGCCCCAAGTAAAGTCTTAAAGTTTCTAAATGTTCATGTCATCGGTACTGCTTGTGACGATTTAAACGATGAGGTGTTGGTTTTAGACGCGGTTGATGGCACACCGCATTGCATTATCGCCGCTGTGCCCTATCTGCGCGACCGCGATGTGCGTGGTAGCCATGCTGGCGAGTCAGCGGATAGCAAAGATGCCAATGTTATCAAGGGTATTCGAGCGCATTATGATGAAGTGGCTAGCATTGCCAAAGCAAGACAGGAGCATTTAAGCGACGCTCATCAGCGCCATATTCCTATTATTGCGACGGGGCATTTATTCGCCGCAGGCAGTAAGACTACAGAAGATGATGGCGTGCGCGATCTTTATGTTGGCTCGCTCGGTCAAATCTCCGCTGATATGTTTGATGATGGCTTTGATTATGTGGCACTTGGGCATTTGCACGTACCGCAGCGCGTCGGCGGCTGTGAGCATATCCGCTATTCAGGCTCGCCTATCGCCATGGGTTTTGGCGAAGCAAAGCAGCAAAAGCAGGTTTTATTGGTACAATTTGGTGCCACAGAGCAGAGTATTGAAGAAGATGCTAAAGACAACATCACGCCAGAAAAACCAAACACTGATAATGAACCTTCTCTATCCTCTACCAAAGCCGCAGCAAAAAAAGCAGCCATTCAAACGCCTGAATTGATGGATGATTTATTTGCTTTTGTTGAGCAAGAAAAAAGCGCCGCAATTAACGTCGATGAAAAACCCTTTACTCAGTCAGAGGCGGTACCGCTTGATTCTACTTTTACAACGTCTGGTTTAACTTCTCAACGACTGCATCATGATGAGTCACGACAAATGCAGGTAATCTCGTTGCCGATTCCTTGCTTTCAAAAACTGGCGCAGATAACGGGCGATTTGACGACCATCGCTGCGACGATAAAATCATTAAAGCCCTCAGAGTCTATTTGGCTAGAAGTGATTTATGACGGTGACGAAATCGTCAATGAGCTGCGTGAAGAAGTGAATGCCATGATCGAGGGTTTAACTTGCGAAGTGTTAAAAATCAAAAATACGCGCACCTATAATAAAGTCCTTAATCAGCAGCAATCCTCTGAAACCTTACAAGATTTAAATGAGCTTGATGTGTTTGATAAATGCCTAGAAATCAATGGCATTGCCGATACGCAAAAAGCGTCATTACGCAGCGCCTATGAGCAGATACTCCATAATATCTACCATGATGACGCTCAAGCTGAATAAATGAGCAATGAGCGCGGCATCAAAACATAAGTTCCAAATCCAAATCAAAACTATCCATTCAAACGACAAAGACCGACACATGCGCCTAATAGAACTGCGACTCAAAAACTTAAACTCTTTAAAAGGCGAATGGCATATCGATTTTGCTGATTCTGCGTTTATCAATGAAGGCATCTTTGCTATTACTGGACAGACCGGCGCTGGCAAGACCACGATTTTGGATGCGATTTGTCTGGCGCTCTATGGTGAGACGCCGCGGATTAATAACATCAGTAAAAGTAGCAACGAGGTCATGACGCGGCAAACGGCAGAGTGTTTCGCGGAAGTGGTCATTGATTTAAATGGCACTCAATATCGCTGCCGCTGGGGGCAGCGCCGCGCTTATGGCAAGGCGGATGGTAACTTGCAAGATGCCACCCATGAGATTGCTTTAGTAAAGCCTAAAACTGACGATGACAGTAATGCCGATAGCAAAGACGACAAGCTTAAAGGCGATGAAATACTAGAAAGCAAACTGTCACGCACCAAAGAAAAAATCGTTGAGCTGACACGAATGGATTTTCAGCAGTTCACGCGTTCAATCTTACTGGCGCAAGGGAGTTTTTCCGCGTTTTTAAAGGCTAAGGCCGATGAGCGCGCCGATATCTTAGAAAAAATCACGGGTACAGATATCTACGCGACGATATCGACCCATGTCTTTGAAAAAAAGCGCGCGGAAGAAGAGATTTTAAATAAATTGCAGTTTGGCTTAGAGGGTTTAACTTTGTTAGACGCCGACGAAGAAGCGCTGATTAATGAAACGCTGACCTCACATCAAACCGCACAAACCAAGCAGCAACAACAGTATCAACGTCTGCAAGCGCAAATCAATTGGCTCGATACGGTGGCAGAATTAGAAAAAAACGTCGATAATTATCAAAATGAGGTTACGGTAGCCAAGCAAGCGCAGGCAGATTTCGCTCCTGACGCTAAGCGACTTAACGCCGCCAATAAAGCCTTGGAGATTGACAGCCAATACAGTCAACTTGCCCATAACCGCGATAATCTTAAACGCTTGCAAGATGAGCAGCAGGCACTAAATCATCAGCTGCCGCAGCAAGAAGAGCGCCTTGCGCACGCGGCGAATACGTTAAAAGCAGCTGACGCTGATACGCAGAGCGCCTATGATAAGCTGCAAATCACGTTACCAAAAATTGCTCACGCTCGTAAGCTCGATGGCGCAATCGCCCAGCAAATGCAGGTGTTAGACGATCAGCAGCATAGAAAACAACGCCTAGCGACCAATACCCAAGGCTTACGCCAAGAAATAGAAAATCATACCGTCCAACTCAATCAGGACAAAGCTCAGTTAGCAACGATAGAAAAATATTTGATTGACGCCGCCGCTTTGCACGATATAGATACCGATGCGGCAAATTTTGATAGTCATGGCAGCCGCCTAAAAGCGCTGCTGCAAGACAATGCCGCTTTGGCAAACGAAAAAATTGCTCATCATCAGCAATCAAGCCATTATCAAACCAATCTTGATCAATGTCAGCAGCAGCAAAATGCGACCAACGCTTTGATTGCTAAGGCGCGTGAAACGTTAACCGCTTTACAAAAACAGCAGGTGCAATTAACCCAAACGCAGTCATTGGCTGCTATACGCGGTGAGCAAGAGCAGATTGAGCACACGCACAGCCAGATAGAGCAAGTGAGCTTTAAGGCACAGCACATTGAAGCGCTTGCTATCCAAACCAATAAGATAAACACTGCCCTGCCGACCATTAATGATGCCTTGACCAAACTGGCGGCGAGCATTACTGACAACGAAGCGCTTATGGCAGACGCCAAAGACCGACGTCAAGATAAGCAAAAGCTGCTCGATTCATGGCAACAGGTTGCCAACTTAGAGCGTTATATTACCCAACTAAAAGATGGCAACCCTTGCCCGCTTTGCGGTGCGCGCGAGCATCCCTACGGCGCCCATCATCCTGTATTGAACAAAGAGCCAGCGGAAGTGGCTCAAACGCAGCAGCAAATAAGCGAGCTGGATACGACGATCAATACGCTAGAACAAACCCTATCCAAGCAGCGTATTGAATATGCCACCACACAAAATCAGATTAAGCAGTTGCATGAGCAAAAAATCCCACTCCATGAGCAGATGAAAAAGCTGGGCGCGGACAGCGATGACTTAATACAGCCGCTTTTGGCTAAGAGCTATTCTAACGCTGTGGCCGCAAGCATGACTCAGCTTGGCCAAATTGGCATAGATATGAATTTGTTGAGTGAACAAATAGCTGACGACTCAACAGATTGCACACTGATAAAAGAGCGCTTAATAAAAGATAGTTTGTTATTGCTAGATACGATTAAAGACCAACTCAGTAAGCGCAAGCAGTCTTTAAAAGACACGCTTACACAACATGAAGCACTAAGCGATGAGCTTGCTAAAACAAACAAAACCATTGAGACGTTTGAAAAGCAGCAGTATCAGCTTGCCACTGATATTTATGAGATTAAGAGCAACTCTCAAATAAGCGCACTGGCTTTGGATGCTATCGAGAAAAAAATCTCGACGAATTTTGCCGAATTATCCCAGCTTAAAGACGCTATATTGGCGATATTAAATAAATATCTTGCGGGCAAGTATGAGCTAGATGCCGTCACCAAACCTGCTGCTTTACAGCCGCTGCTAGCGAGTATCGATCAACAAGTTGTGTTAAATAAAGCTGACTATGAGGTTCACCTTGATACGCTGCGTCAGCAGCGTAGCAGTTTGGTGCAACTAAAGCAGCAGTTTACTGCTTATAAAAATGCCCAACAAAACCTAATCACTGCGCTTGGTAGCATGACCGTGCAAATCGAAACCAAGCAAGCCCAGTTGAATAAACAAGAGATTGAGCTTGATGATTTGCTGCAAGAAATTATTGCGAAAACCGAGACGCTGGCGCAATTAACCACTGAGCGGCGTGATATTTTTTCAGGTGATGTGCCGAATGCTGGTAATGATAATAGCAACATGAATATCAATCCTGATGCAGAAGAAGCAAGGTTGCGCGCTGTCCTCGAACAGGCGCATAGCGAACAAGCAGCAGCGCAGCGGCAGTTAGATAGTGCTGAGCTCACCCTCAAACAATTACAACGACAGCAGCAGCAGCTTGCCGAGCAATTAACGATCGCTAGCACGGCTCTAACGACGCAAGAAGATATTTTTAAAACGGTACTTGCCAGCTCTGACTTTAGCGATGAAGCAGCATTCATGCGCGCGCGCCTGCCAGCTGCCGAGCGTCATCACTTAACCGAGCAGCAGCAGCAAATCAACGATACGCTCAAACAAGCGCAATCCTTATTGACTCAAACCATGCAAGCACTTGCAGAGAAAAAAGCCAACCCTTTAACCACTGAAGATAGAGAGTCGCTGGCTGAGCAGCAGCAGCTGGCACAAAAGGAGTTGCAGCGCTTGATTGAAGCAATCGGCGCCATGAGCCAACAGCTCAAAGACAATGAAGAGAAAAAAGGCAATCAGCAGGCTCAGCGCCAAGCCATTGCTCAGCAAAAAGACACTTTGCAAGTCTGGCGACAGCTCAATGAGTTGATAGGCTCAAGCAGTGGCAAAAAGTATCGTACCTTTGCCCAAGGTTTGACCTTTGATATCATGGTGACCCATGCCAATGCCCAACTGCATAAAATGAGCGATCGCTATTTGCTGGCGCGTGACGACAATAATCCGCTCGAGCTCAATGTCATTGACAACTATCAAGGTGGCGAGAGACGCAGCACCAAAAATCTCTCTGGCGGTGAAGGCTTTATTATAAGCCTAGCATTAGCGCTTGGGCTGTCGCAGATGGCCAGTCATAATATTCGCGTCGACTCGTTATTTTTGGACGAAGGCTTTGGCACCCTTGATGAGGAATCACTGGATATCGCCCTCGATACCTTGACCAGCTTACAGCAAGAAGGCAAATTGATTGGCGTTATCTCACACGTGCAGGCGCTAAAAGAGCGTATTTTGACCCAAATTCAAGTCACTAAGCTCTCAGGTGGCTTTAGTAAAATCACTGGGCAAGGCTGTTATCATATTGCCAGTTAATGGCTAAAGCGATTTGAAGGTAGCATATTTATGCATAGTCTATTTAAAATTATTTATATTAATACGCGTTTGCTTAATGCCTTTATATTTACTATCACTGCTTTTACTTTAAGTTTGACGACTGCGCAGGCAACAATCAGTTGCGCCGGAACTTTACCCAATCGGTATTTCGAGCGCATTGAAAATACTACGCCGTTTGCTGGCAAGTTGGCCGAACAAACCGATGGCACGCAGCAATTGCACGACCTAAGCGGTGATGTAGTCATGGATAATTTGTCCGAGGCTTATATCGTGATGGATAACTATGTGCTTGCCAAACAGTATGGCAAATACGGCGTTATCAATGCTGCTGGCAAGATTATTGCCCCTTTTGAATATGATGACATTCAAACCGAACCGGATATTGCAACTAGCTTTATTGTCAGCATAAAATCATCAGATGCGACACCCAGACAAGGTATTATTAATCGTCATGGCGACTGGATTTTTCCACTCACCGCGGCGCGTATCAAGCATGCGCACTACGATCCTGACAATGACCAAGATTATTTTAAAATGACTAGTAATCAAGGGCCCACAGGACTGCTCGATGATAAAGGCTACTGGACAATCATGCCGCAGTATGAGGCGATTCATCC
This sequence comes from Psychrobacter sp. UBA3483, assembly GCF_002377905.1. Taxonomy (GTDB): domain Bacteria; phylum Pseudomonadota; class Gammaproteobacteria; order Pseudomonadales; family Moraxellaceae; genus Psychrobacter. The sequence goes on from NZ_DFQS01000057.1 coordinate 85,235, forward strand.
GTTAAATGCTTGTACAGGTCAGCTTTTGTATTTGCAAGTGAGCTTAAACGACAAGACAGCACTCATTGACCAACATAACCAAGTCATCATTCCTTTTGCTGCCCATCAACATATTGAAGCGTTTAATAACAATGTCAGCCCTTTGCTTTTTCTGCGCAGTACGTTAATCAATGGCAGTACCGCTACAGGCATGAGCGAAGATATCCAGGACGAGATTGTCAGCGCGCAAATTATCGATGCTAATGGAAAGTTAATCCTCGCATCAGACGCGCCTATCAGAAAACTGCTATACCATCAGCTTTATACTTATAAACAAGCTGGCAAGTTTGGCATTATGAATGATAAAGGCAGTGTAATACTAACACCTCAATTTGATAGCTATCGTGACGATGGCGATAAAGTGTGGGTTGAGAAGAATGGCAAAATGCGCCGTTTAAATAGCTTTATAAGCTTCAATTAATGCTTTAGATTAGGGCATTTATTTTTCTTTTTATTATTGAAAGACAAAAAATCACCGTTAACTCATAACGGTGATTTTTTAATAAAAATATAGTCTGGCTTTTATTTGGCTTATTACTTACTTACCAGCCCACTAAGCTCACTCATCAATACCGATAACGTTGATAAACTAATATCACTTTCATCATTACTATCAATTTTTTGCATCTCAGCGGTGACGGAATCAAGCTGGTTTGTGTGACGAGATTTCCAGTCACTAAAGGCTTGCTTGGCATCAGGCTGCGTCAATAAAGTATCCATCAGCATACGTAAGCTGCGCGAAACTTCGTTGACAAGGGCATGACGCGCACGGCGATCCCAGTGGTCTTGCTGCGGTAAGGTGGCGATATTGTCCATCATCCAATCTAGCTGCAAAACGTGATAGGCCTCAAAGTATAAAGTGGCAATCTCATCGACTGGGCGCTCATACTGCTCAGCCAGCAGCGCTGCATCTAGCGCATCGACATGGTAAGGTAACATCGCAAACATCGCCGCATCATCCGCAGACAGCTTGTTTTCCGTTAAGCTTGTAATATCTTCTTGTAAGTACTCTGAGAACTGCTGCTCAATAAAACCACCTGCTTTGGTTAATTTTTCCACACTGTTTTCAAAGCGCTCGATCATATCGGCAACTTGTAAATCCTGACCAAAGGCATTGATAAACCACACTACGCCATTTTCAAGCGCATCACGTAAACGCAGCTCAAGCTCAAGTAGCAAGGTGGCATCGACTTGGTTGTCCAGCGACTCAAGTTTCTCCCAGGCTTTTGATACATGGAAGACATCACGAGCAATTGCATAGCCGCGCGCAATTGTAGCAAGCGTTTGCCCTGTTTCCTCAAATAAACGAAATAAGGCTTCGATACCCAAACGGTTGACGATGCTATTGGTCAAATAAGTACTGATGATTTCACGGTGCAAACGATGTTCTTTCATCTCATCAAAGAAGTTTGCTGCCAGCTCATCAGGGAAGTATTGACGCAGCTCATTAACGAAATACGGTGCATCAGGTAAATCTGACGCCAACAAATTATCGTACACCCACATCTTGCCGTAAGCCATGACGATTGCCAGCTCTGGATTGGTGAGCCCCGTGCCCGCTTTTTGGCGTTTGGCGATTTCTTCATCCGACGGCAGATATTCGATAGCACGGTCAAGACGACCTTCGCTTTCTAGCATTTGAATAAAGCGTTGATGGTCACTTAAATTTGCCGCGGCACGTAGATGGCTAAGCTCAAGCGCCTGCGGTTGTAGATAATTTTGGCGCAGCACCAATTCAGCGACCGTATCGGTCATAGACTCTAAGAGCTCATTACGCTGCTTGAGCGTCATGTCGCCTTGCTCGACCACTTTACCAAGCAAAATCTTAATATTAACTTCATGGTCTGAGCAATTAACGCCGCCCGAGTTGTCGATAGCGTCGGTATAAATGCGCCCGCCTGTCTGTGCGTATTCGATACGTCCTTGTTGAGTAAAACCTAAGTTACCGCCTTCGCCAACAACCGCCGTGCGTAGCTCACCACCGTTGACGCGTACGGCATCATTGGCGCGATCACCGACATCGGCATGACTTTCATTGGCGCTTTTTACATAAGTACCGATACCGCCATTCCAAATCAAATCAACTGGCGATTTTAGCAGCGCACTGATTAACTCATTAGGGGCAAGGCTATCTTCACTGATATCAAATAGCGCTTTCATCTCAGGGCTAATCACAATGGTTTTGTCTTGACGTGAGAAAACACCGCCACCTTGACTGATAAGCGATTTTTCATAGTCGTCCCACGTTGAGCGCGGCAGATTAAATAAACGCTCACGCTCGGCATAAGACGCTTCAGTATCAGGGTTTGGATCGATAAAGATATGCAAATGGTTAAAGGCTGCGACCAGCTTGGTATGTGTGGATCTGAGCATACCGTTGCCAAAAACGTCACCACTCATATCGCCAATACCGACGACGGTAAAATCATCACGGTTTTGGATGTCCATACCACGCATACGGAAGTGGCGTTTGACCGACTCCCAGCCACCGCGAGCAGTGATGCCCATGGCTTTATGGTCATAACCGACCGAGCCGCCTGAAGCAAACGCATCATCGAGCCAAAAGTTATACTCGCTTGATAAGGCATTGGCGATATCAGAAAAAGTAGCGGTACCTTTATCAGCGGCGACCACTAAATACGGGTCATCTTCGTCGTGACGCACCGTATTGGCTGGCGGGACAATTTTGCCATCGACAATATTATCAGTCACATCGAGCATACCGCGCAGGAACGCTTGGTAACAGGCAATGCCCTCTGCTTGAAAGGCTTCACGGCCATCAGCCATGGTTTTGGTCTTGACGATAAAACCGCCTTTAGAGCCAACTGGGACAATGACCGCGTTTTTGACCATTTGTGCTTTGACCAGACCGAGCACTTCGGTACGAAAATCTTCCATACGGTCCGACCAGCGCAGACCGCCGCGAGCGACTTTGCCACCGCGTAAATGCACTGCCTCAACGCGTGGTGAATAAACAAATATCTCAAACATTGGTTTTGGTTTGGGCAAGTTTGGAATATCTGCCGCCAAAAACTTAAACGATAAACGATCTTTACGTTGACCATCCGCTTCTCTTTGATAGAAGTTGGTACGCACCATGGCGTTAATCAAATCCAAATACCAACGCAGGATACGATCTTCATCTAAACTACTGACACCCGCTAAGGCTCTGTTAATTTGCTCTCGGGTTTGATTGGTTTTGCTGGCACGCTCCTCTTCACTATATTGAGGGTTCATGCGCGCATCGAATAGCTCGCTTAATGCAATGCTAATTGCACTATTTTTCACCACGGTTTGCTGAATATAAGCACTAGAGAACGGCGCTTTTGCTTGCATCATATAACGCGATAAGGCCCGCAGTACCACCACATCATACGTATCGAGTTTAGTGGTTAATACCAGCTCATTAAAGGAATCACTCTCAACGCGCCCTGCCCATATTTGCTTAAGGCTGTCTTCAAACTGCGCGCGTACCACTTGCATATCGATGGTGTCAACATGTTCCAATACCAGCTCATACTCTTGCATCCAAATCGGCTGCTCTGGCAAATCGAACTCGTAGGTTTGTGCCGAGATCACCGATACGCCAAAGTTTTCTAGCACCGGCAAGACTTTTGAGAGAATGGCAGGGTTTTGGCGACCGTAAAGTTTTAGGTGCAGCTGATTGCTGGCGCCGCCCGTTGACTGATATAAATGCCAAATCATTGGCCGCTCGTCATTTAAGCCCGCCAGACGCTTGGTATCTTCGACCGCCGTCCGCGCATCAAACCGTTCTTGATAGGCTGCAGGAATATAACTTAAGAAGCGGCGCATTAAGGCATTGGCTTGCTGCTCGCCGACATTATCAAGCAGCATTCTTTGGTAATTATCGCGCCATGATTGCATAAGAGCCGACAGCTTATCTTGTAGCGCCGCCGTATCTACCTCATTTACTTGACCGGGTATCGTACGCACATGGACGTGGACGCGGGCGTGTTCTGATTCGTTAAATTCCGTGGTAAAGCCAGATGACGTACCGCCGTAAGCGTCTTTTAAGACGTTTTGTACTTTAATACGCAGCTCGGTATTGAACTTATCACGCGGGATATAGACCAAGCAGGATACAAAGCGCTGATAATGATCGACTCGGCTAAATAAACGCAAGCTTTTCTTATCTTGCAATTGGCTAATACCAGAGACGATAGGATATAACTCTTCAACGCTGGCTTGAAACAAATCATCACGCGGTAAAGAGTTAATCACATGCATCATTTTGTGATACGCATGACCGTCACGTGGTAAATCCGCCATCGCCATGATTTTATTGGCTTTTTCACGCAGTAATGGAATCTGTTGTACGCTTAGCTGATAGGCTTGCGCGGTAAATAGACCAATAAAGCGATATTCGCCAATCAGAGTGCCATTGTCATCGAACTTATGGATACCTAAAAAGTCCATATATACCGGACGATGAACGGGTGACACACGGCTTGATTTGGATAGCATCAATACGCGTGGCTCGGTTAATAGTTTTTTTAGATTATGGGGCAGCTCATCAAAGCTTTTTGAGAGCGTATCTTCACTACCGCCGCGCAACAGGCCAAGCCCACTATTACCAATGGCAAATAAGTCTAAATTACCATCATCTTCTAAGCGGTACTCGCGATAGCCTAAAAAGATAAAATGCTCGTCTAATACCCAATCCAAAAACGCCTGAATCTCTTGCTGCGAATAATACACTTCTGGTAGATTCTGACCAGCCAGCTCTGCTTTTATATCGGTCAGCTTGCCGCGTATCTGTTGCCAATCATCGACAACAACATCTAGAGTATCTATTTTTGCCAGCAACATTTGCTTTAGGGCTGCCAACTCATCATTGTTTTGATAAGCGATTTCGCAATGAATTAAAGACATTTTTGAGGTGTCACTTTCATGAGCACTTTCGACATGAGTGATATCGCCGCTTTCATCACGCTCAACCCCGATAATGATATTATAAGTGCGATGGACGTCGATGCCTTCTGCTTCTAGACTCATCAAAATAGTATCGACCAAAAACGGTCTGTCGTAAGCGACTATTTGAATAACCGTATGCGAGCTATGAAAATGCTGCTCTTCTGCGATAGGGTTTAAAATAGCAAGCTGCGGCTGACTGCCGTCATAGGCTTTGAGCAGGGTGAAATGATGCAGCGCCATGCCAGCCAAATCCATATTGCTGATATCTTTGGCCGCTTCTTGGTGCAAGCTTTGGTAATAGCTATGAATAAAATGATCAAATAGCGATTTGTCCTTTTGCACATAACTGGTGGCAATATCGCTTATCTGGCTAATCCGCTCTTTTGCGATATTTAACGTGTTAGGCATGTCCGTTGTCCTTTGTTATAGGTTTGTCGTTCTCGTTTTTTTAATAACCAATCATTGGTATTTACTGCTGCCAACTTATCAAAGTGTAACGCACCTCAGCGTATAGCAAAAGCGTACAACATCATTTCATGAATCACTAAGATGTCGATAACCTTTGATAATAAGACAGTTAATGAGACAGTCTTTAGTAATTAAGACGATAACACCTTAACTTCATCTAAAACTTGCTGGCAAGTGGATACTCATAACAATCATAGCGTTTTTTTGTTAGAATACCGCAGTATATTGCAGCAGATTTTGCTGGCTCGCTATTAACTCCCAAAAAACTAACTCACAAACAACTCACAATGAATTTTGATGCTAAGGGCAGACGTATGATAAATATTTTGGTGATTGGCTCAGGTGGTCGCGAACACGCTCTCGCGTGGCAGTGTGCAAAAGACGACAAGGTACAAAACATCTATGTCGCCCCCGGTAATGCTGGCACTGCGCTTGAGCCAAAATGCCAAAACGTTATGCTAGAAGATGCAGATAACGCTGTCGAACATAGTGCGGTTATCGAATTTTGCAAAAAAAACGCCATTGATATGGTAATTGTTGGTCCAGAAGCGCCATTGGTAACGGGTATTGTCGATGCTTGCCGTGAAGCTGGCATCAAAGCATGGGGGCCAACCGCTTATTGTGCACAGCTCGAAGGCTCAAAAACTTTTGCTAAAGAGTTTATGGCACAAAACAACATACCAACCGCAGCTTATCAAGGGTTTACGGACGCTACTGCTGCCAAAGCGTATATCGATGAGCAAGGCGCACCGATTGTAATCAAAGCCGACGGTTTGGCTGCGGGTAAAGGCGTTATCGTCGCTGAAACCATCAAGCAGGCGCATGATGCGATTGATGATATGCTTGCTGATAATAAATTTGGTGATGCTGGTAGCCGTGTGGTTATCGAGCAATTCTTGCAAGGTGAAGAAGCCAGCTTTATTTGCATGGTAGATGGTGAAAACATCTTACCGATGGCAACCAGCCAAGATCATAAGCGTGCGTTTGAAGGTGACACTGGACCAAATACTGGCGGCATGGGTGCCTACTCTCCTGCGCCAGTCGTGACCCAAGACGTTCACGATAAGGTAATGGCGCAAGTTATCCAACCTGTTGTTGATGCAATGAAAGCTGCCGGTCATCCTTATACTGGATTTTTATATGCTGGGCTAATGATTGATGAGGCGGGCGACCCGTATGTGATTGAATTTAACTGCCGCTTTGGTGACCCAGAAACGCAGCCGATTTTGATGCGTTTGCAATCATCGATGGTTGACTTGGTCGCTCAAGGGTTAGATGGTAAGTTACCAAGCGCCGCCAATTGGGATGAGCGCTCTGCTCTTGGCATCGTCGTTGCCTCAAAAGGTTATCCTGAAACCTCATCTAAAGGCGATGTGATTACTGGCTTACCAGAATTAGATGATGACAATCAAAGCTCGGTAAAAGTTTTCCATGCTGGCACGGCTTTTTCTAATGACGATGCGCTTAGTGATGATAGTGATGAGAAAGAAGTGGTGACCAATGGCGGGCGCGTATTGTGCGTGACAGCATTGGCTGATAGCATTTCTGGTGCGCAGCAAGCCGCATTGGCAGTGACAGGCGCGATTAGTTTTGATGGTGCCCATTATCGCCGTGATATCGGACATCATGCGATTACTCGTGAAAACGTTTGATATGGTTAAGCTGGTCTAAATTTTTATCTTAAAAGCTTTTTTTAAAGGCTGTTTTTTTAAAAGCGACGTTTTAAAAATTATATTGTTTTGTAATAATCCGACCCAGTAATGCTAGGTCGGTTTCTTTTTGCTCATTTTTTACGATCTTATTTAAAAAATTATCTGTGGCGGCTTAGTGTTAGAATAAAGATCATTACTGTGGCGCTTGATTTGGAGTGCTCTAGTGCTAGGTAATAGCCTGTAGCTTAGCAATTAATACAGTCACTTTTAATATGCATACGTTAACTTACAAAGTAACTGTTCAGGCTAGGCTCAGGCAGCTCAATCTACCACCCATTATATGATACAATTTTGTACCAGTACGTCGCATCTCCTTGTATTGTCGGTTTACGCCCGCACATCAATAGCAACCGGATGAATGATTATATTTATGGCAAATGATACCTCTAGACCTTCTAATAATAAACCGTCTAATAATAAGCAATCCATCGACAACCTGAAGACCTCAGGGTTTGAGCGTCGGATGTCCATTGCAAAAACTTCCTTAAATATCGGTCGTCGTTGGGCAGGTAATAGTGTGTCAGGTATGTTTTTGAATAAAGAAGCACGTACAGCGCGCAACCAAATATTTATGGAAGAACAGGCGCATTATCTGGCAGAAGAGCTGGGTAAATTAAAAGGGTCGGTAGTAAAAATTGGCCAAATGCTGGCAATTTATGGCGAGCATATATTACCGCCCGAAATCACGCGCGCCCTGCAAACGCTCAATGATGACACCGCAACCTTAGCATGGCCAAAAATCGAGGTCACGTTACGTCAATTATTGGGCGCGAAGTTAAATGAGCTAGAAGTTGATCCCATTCCTATTGGTACCGCTTCCCTCGCCCAAGTTCATCGCGCAACAGTGTTGGCAACGGGTGAGCAAGTGGTTTTAAAAATTCAATATCCAGGTGTTGCCGATGCTATTAATTCTGACTTGGCTTTATTTAAGCGTTTATTAAAAGTCAGTAATATCGTACCGCAAACACGCGCTCTCGATGCATGGTTTGAAGAGATACGTGACCTCCTCCATCATGAAGTTGACTACGAAGCGGAAGCAGCGACCACGGAGCGTTTTTATGAGCGCTTACTGGGCGACCCGCGTTATATCGTACCCAAAATCAATCGTACTTACTCAACCAAACGCTTGTTATGCATGTCTTATGAGCCAGGCATTACGGTGGTCTCGGAAGCGCTACAGTTATTGTCACATGAGCGCCGCAACGCTATCGGTCAAGCGGCTATCGAAATCATGATGCAAGAGATTTTCGTTTGGGGTGAGATGCAAACGGATCCCAATTTTGGCAATTACCTCGTTCGTGTCGCTGCCAATGAAAACGAAATCGATAAACTGGTATTATTAGATTTTGGCGCCATTCGCCAATTCGATAACAACCTACTGACGATTGCACACGGGTTATTACGAGCCGGATATCGTCACGACCATCAAGCGATGAAGCGAGCTATGACGGGTTATGACTTCTTTGATAGCATGAGCGATAAAGTACGCTCAGATATCGCTTCATTATTCTTGTTGGCGACAGAACCCTTTAGCGACCCTACTTTAAACCCTGATATTCCTAATAACTGTTTGGATGAACAGCAGCGTTATATCTGGGCGAACAGTAAGTTGCATACTCGCCTCTCAAATAATGCCACGCAAGCGATGCAGTCTTTTGAGTTTAACCTGCCGCCTAAAGAGTTTATGTTTATCAGTAGAAAATTTATCGGTGCCTATACCTTTTTGACGGTATTAGATGCTCATACTGATTCTAATAAATTGGTGAAGCCTTTTTTGTAGTATAAGAAATTTGATGTTTTTTGGACCGCCTTTTTGTGGCGGTCTTTTTATTTTTTATGTTTTTTTGCTTAGGCTATTTTATATAATCATTTTAATAAGGATATATTTTTGTTTACTGCTCTGCATTCCTACGCTGATATTCAATAATTTTTGAGTATTATGCGTATTTTTGCTTAGGCTATTTTTCATGCTTCACTACTCGCTTGCCAATTGTCGAATCTGGTTTGATAACCGTCAGGCTTACGCATGTTTAGCTGCCAACAAGTTTCACCGCGCGCCAAGTATTTGACTTCAAAATGTGTACGCTGACTATCACTAGCGACTTTATGACGCGTATTCGGTAAGCACCAGACTTCATTGGCTTGCTGCTCTGCATTATCCATATACGCTTCTATATTAGTCGCCAGCACCACTTCTCCATCTACTTGCAAACGAGAAAGCAAAAACTCAAAAAAAGGCATGTTTAACCACTGTTGGTTGGGGTTATGTTGCTCAGGATTGGGATATAAGATAAAGATACGCTCGATACTGTTTGGCACAATGGCATGGACAATCCAAGCGATGGCATCAGCATGAATCGCGCTGAGATTGCTTGATTTCTGCTGCGCTGCCATTTTAGCAAAGGCATCGAATTTATTACGCGTACGCTCGATGGCTATCAAGTGCTTATCAGGATGTTGCATTGCGAAGCTAAGCGCATGCTTGCCCTTCCCTGCGCCAATCTCCAATACCAAAGGCAGCTCGGCGTCGACCAATATATCCGGCATTATAAAATCACGTGGGGCTGAGAGTTTTTGTGGTTGGAAGGCACGCTGCTGCTGATGCGAAAGCTCGATATTATCAGTCATCTACTATCCTTAAGGGATTTGTCATTTGTCATTATTCGACCGCATGCTATTATATAGTCAATCTAGTCCAATAGTAATACAACGACCGTGCTTATCGAACGACAATTATTAATGATGCAGAGCGATTGCTTATAAATCTGGAAAACCCACATTTTTCATACTCGCTATTGATTAGAAGCGCTGTCCTAAATGACAGCATTTATTGATAGCCCATAGGATGTATCTACTTTTATTATGACTGAATCTACTTCTAGCAACAGCGACAACCATACCAACCCCTTACCCAAAACCTATCCTTGTCCAGAATGCGGCAACCAAACCGCGTGGCAGGACAATAAATATAAGCCATTTTGTAGTCATCACTGCAAGCTTATCGACTTAGGCGCTTGGGCAAGTGAAGAATATACCTTACCTGCCGAATCGACGCCGTTTTCTGATGAGCTCTAATTAATCCCAATCTCTCTAGCCCTCTAACCTTTTATAACTCCAAGGATGTTTTACATGTCTGCTACTTACCTGATGCCCACTTATAATCGTCAACCAATCAGCTTCACCCGCGGTTCAGGCAGTTGGCTTTATACCAAAGATGAGACGCCTTATTTAGATGCTTTGACAGGTATCGCAGTATGCGGTTTGGGGCACTGCCATCCAAAGGTGACAGAGGCTATTCAGCAGCAGGCGGCAACCTTGGTGCATACCAGTAATTTATTTGGTATTGATTGGCAAGAGCGCGCTGGCGAAGCTCTATGTCATGCGGCGCAAATGGATAGCGTGTTCTTTGCTAATAGTGGTGCTGAAGCCAATGAAGCGGCATTAAAACTGGCACGACTCTATGCCCATCAGCAAGGTTTTAAACGCCCAAAAGTTATCGTTATGGAACAGTCTTTTCATGGTCGTACCTTGCTGTCGTTATCAGCAACTGCCAACCCTAAAGCACGTGAAGGTTTTTATACCTTGGATGAAGATTTTCTCCGTGTGCCCTTTGGTGATATCGCTGCGATTGAACAAGCCGCTCAAGACCATGATGATATCTGTGCGGTATTTGTCGAGCCTATCCAAGGCGAAGGGGGTTTGAATACCGCAGCCAATGGTTTTAATTACCTTGAGCAGCTACAAGCCGTATGCGATAGCCATAATTGGTTATTTATGCTCGATGAAGTACAAACCGGCAACGGTCGTACGGGCAAATACTTTGCTTATCAGCATAGCAATGCTCGTCCTGATGTCTTAACGACGGCCAAAGGCTTAGGTAATGGCTTTCCAGTAGGTGCTTGCATGGTACGCGGGCGTGCCAATGGCTTATTTGGTGCCGGTAGTCACGGCTCAACCTATGGAGGCACGCCTTTGGCCAGTCGTGTGGTACATAGCGTTTATGACGTGCTTGCTGACGGCAATATTATGAATAATGCTGTCACCGAAGGACAATTCATCCGTGAGGGTGTCGTTGATGCGCTTGGACAATATGGCGTTAGCACTCGCGGCGCAGGGATGATGATCGGTATTGCTCTACCAGAACAGATGGACTGTAGCAAATTGGTTGACCGTGCCCGTGATGAGCAAAAATTAATCATCAACGTCACAGGCGGTCATGTGATTCGTCTATTGCCGCCGCTTAATATGAGCCGTGATGAAAGCTCACAAGTAGTTGAGCGCTTGGTTAATTTATTAAAGCCTTCATTTTAAACGATTGATCTAATCAAAGTTTACAGCTAAAAAAGCCTATAAATAACTTATCTATAGGCTTTTTGCTTTTTAACACTTTAAAAGTAATTTAAATTAAATGTTATTAAGCGCTTAGCTTAATTGGCATGAAAGTACTTTTTTAACACCTCTAAGCAGCGGGTGATTTTTGCAGGCTGTTGATCACGGTTTAAGGTGACGGCATATAGCACAAAACTTGGTAGCTGATAACCGGTCAATACTTCGACCAAATTGCCATTTTCAAGCTCTTTTTTGACGTCCATTTCCATGATACGAATCAATCCATGACCTTCTTTTGCTAAAGTCATCGCCATAAACACGTTATTGGTATGAATACGTGAATTCATTTTAATGCGTGTTTTCTTGCCCGTTTCCGTTTGGGTAAGCTCTACATGACTTGCATCTTTCATGATATCGATACAAATCAGCTGATGGTCTGCCAAGTCTTTTGGCGTTTCAATCTTTTTATGCTGACGTAAATACTGCGGTGAGGCGACCAACAGTTGACGCACATCAGATAACGGATGATTGCTCAGGGTTGAATCATTGATATTGGGGCTCATACGTACCGCAATATCGATACGCTCATCAATCATATCAATATAATGATTGTCGGCAAAATAGGTAATGCTAAGGTCGTCGTGTGCCGACATCCAAGTCGATAGAGCGGGCAAAATATGGTGAACGCCAAGCTCAGGCGTCGTTGCAATACGCAAACTACCAGCGAGCTCATCGCGTAATTGATTGACTTTAATACGCCCTTGTTCAGCAGCGCTAACCACGTCTTTTGCCGCTTCATAAAAGCTTGCGCCCGCTTCTGTTAAGCTAAGCTTACGAGTTGAACGATGCAGGAGCACCACACCCAGCTCATTTTCTAGAGCGCGTATCTGCTGGCTGACCGCACTGGTTGTGATACCCAATTCGCGAGCTGAACCACTAAAAGAGCCGTGTCCGACCACACTGGCAAACACAGCCATACCACGTAAATTATCTAACATATTCCCACCTAAGCTGCTTTTTAGTTTTTAATATAACTTAACCATTATAGCGGATTATAATAAATCTTACAGTTTTTTACTATAACTCTATTAGTCATCTAAAGCTATTTTGCCTTTAATAAAACTAAAAATATCAAGGCGATAAAATGACGTCACCTTGATATTTTGGTAAATATAATAAAGTATATAAAGATATGCTGATTAAAAATTGCCAATCATAAAATCAGCGATTGTTTAATATAACTGAACCTTACCCATTTTTCCTTCACCGCGCTCTGTCAGATATTGCATGACGGGTGTATTAAGTAATCTAGACTCTGCCACTGTACGCGCTTCAATAAGGCGTTTTTGTTGACGACGTTCAGGCGTCTTATCATCGGCTTGCATAATACTGCCATCTATCTGCAAGCTAATGTCTGCTTGCGTAAACTGTTCTTGCAGTTTCGCTGCCAGCTGCTGAAAAGTAGCTTGCAGATGCTTGCTATCTACCGCCGTGACAAACACGGCTTTAGCGTTACAGTCACCAGTCATCATCCCTTGGCGCGCTAATGCCAATTCATCGGGTGCCAAACTACCAGCTTCGCGGGCGCATTGTAACCAATAGTCCCATTTTTCTGGCGTCCACTCATCCGTTAATTCTTGCGGCGCACAGCGTAACAAAGTACGCGGATCATCCACTTGTATTGCTAATTGAGAATCATTTGTGGCAGGCTCAACAACAGGCTCAGG
>NZ_DFQS01000057.1:98557-116178 GCF_002377905.1 Psychrobacter sp. UBA3483
GCTCAGGCTCAACAACAGGCTCAACAACAGGCTCAACAACGGGCTCAAGCTCAGAGCTAATATTGCTGTCTAATAAACCCAATTCTTCATCATTACTGTAACTATCATATTGGCCAAGTTCAGCATCATCATAACTTGTGCTGTATGGCTTGACCTCATTTTGACTTGAGGTCTGATAATCAGCATCGTAGTCTGATAATGGCGGGATGGATTCCGCTGCTGGATCTAACTGTGGTTCTAGCGGCAATTCTGATAGCACTTCCACTACTGCTGAGGCTTGCTCTAATGAAGGCGCTGTATTTTCATCTGTATTTAAAAGCGCAGTGGTGTTTACTGCATCAGCAGTATTGGCACTTATTGATACTGTATTGAGTTCAGCCTTAACATTATCGGCAGTATTAGTTTCTATCGAGTCTGTAGAACCAGATGATACAGGGCTAGATGCTATAGGGTCAGAAGATATGGTAGTACCAGGTACGTTTGCTAAAATCTCATCGATGGGTAAAGGACGAAACGCCAATAGACGTAAAATACACATCTCAAGCGCTTGCATCGGTGTGCTAGCCAGTTTTACGCCTTCACGCGCCTGGACAACGATTTCGTAATATAGCTGTAAGACGTCAGGACTCATATGCTGCGCAAGCTGATTAATCTGCTGCGCTTGTGCCTCGTTTACGTTAAGGGCAACCTCTGGCAGCAGCTGCGCCAATGCCAATTGATGTAACAGCTCAGCCAAGCCATCAAACATACTGGTCGCATCGACCATTTGCGCACGCATCTGCTCGATATGAGTGGCAACCGCTGATTTATCATGATTATAAATATCAGTGATTAGGCGCACTAAGTCAGCCGCATCAATTAAGCCAAGCATGGCATTAACCGTCACATCATCGAGCGCACCTTGCCCAAACGCAATCGCTTGGTCGGTCAACGATAACGCATCACGAACCGAGCCTTTGGCAGCACTGGCCAATTGCCAAAGGGCAGGCTGGGTATACTTTACCTGCTCTTGATTTAAGATATTGGCTAGATGTTCACTAAGCAAACTTTGCGATAAAGGGCGCAGTACAAACTGCAAACAGCGCGAGATAATCGTGATGGGCAGCTTTTGTGGGTCGGTGGTGGCTAGTAAGAATTTTACATGCTCAGGTGGCTCTTCTAAGGTTTTGAGCAGCGCATTAAAGCTGTGTGTCGACAGCATATGCACCTCATCAATCAGGTATACCTTGTAGCGACCTTGGCTTGGCGCATATGGCACATTATCAAGAAGCTCGCGGGTGTCTTCAACTTTGGTACGAGAGGCCGCATCAATCTCGATTAAATCAATAAACCGTCCTTGATCAATCGCCACGCAGTTATCACAGACACCACATGGCGTGCTAGTAATACCCGTTTCACAGTTTAAACATTTAGACAAAATACGCGCAATAGTAGTCTTACCGACACCGCGCGTACCCGTAAATAAGTAAGCATGATGCAGACGATTATAATCAATTGCATTAATCAGTGCTTGTGAGACGTGTGATTGCCCAATCAATTCGTGAAAGTTTTTTGGACGATATTTGCGCGCTAAAACTTGATATTGCTGCGTCATAATGAATGCCAATGTGAGTAATGATATAAATAAAGCTTCAAATCAGCGATTTAGCTTAAAACTAACTATCAAAGTAGGTATTAAAACCAAACGTCCAAACTGGGTTTGAGCATAGCTTATGACTGCGCCCGTAACTCAGCCAATTGCTCATACAAACGTTGGGTATTAGCATCGATAAGCGAGCCTTGCTGATGAAATGCGTCAAGATGCACCTCGGTATTCACGCTGTCTTCACAGGGTCTGACATCGACACCGATTAAAAACAGATCTTGCATGACCGGCTGCTGCATTTGCGCGTTGAGCTCAAATAATAAGTCTTGATGACCGGCACGCACCTTATCAGCACTTAACGAGCTGTTGTCATCTTGCGCATAAAACACCATTAAATAATGACGCCCAAAAACATTATAAGAGTGTTCATGACGCACATAGCCACTCCAGCGTGAGTCTTGGTCAATGGCTCTATGCGCCAATATTTTCTCTACCAAACAAGCATAGGTGTACATGGATTCATCGACCAAAATATCAACCTGCTCTTTTGGCAGTGGCGTACCGGCGTCATAACACTCTTTGACTAAGCTATTAAAAAGCTTGTACCACATGCGCGTGTTCTTTTGAATCTCTGCCATCAACGCTTGAGCAAACTCCGCCTGCTCAGGCTCGGCAGCTTTTAGCAATCGTGGTTCAATATGCGCGATCAAATTATGGCTAACCAGTTGTTTTTGAACCCCAATCGCCCTTTGGTGAAAATCTGGCGACTGTAAAAACTGAGCAAGTAAGGTTGATTCGTCTTGAAACGCTTCAAATCCCGCAAGCTTACGGCGATGAAAGTCTAGAAATGCCGTCAAATCACTGGGCGTTACCAATTGCTTGAGTATCTCAGTGAAATTCTGATAGCTAAAGACTTGCAAGACACTTTCTTCATCGTCCAAATCTAGTACACAGTCTTCTGCAAAAAACTGACTGCCATATTCATAGCCAACCGCATAAGAGGCGGTTTCTACAGGTTTGCTCTGTTGGCTATTACGATAACTATTCTGATAGCTGTTTTGATAAAGGTTTTGAGCGTTATTTTTTTCAGCAATCTCTTGATGCTGAACCGAAAGTGCGGTTAAACCAATAAAATAAATCGCTTTGTCTGCCGCTTGGTCAGATGCCAACTTATTTTTAGATTTGTTTTTAGATTCATCTTTATAGGCAAGCGCCTGATCATTCTTCAGATACAACTGAGCGTGTTGTTTAATCAGCTGATTGACAACGTCTTTTCTCCACGTACGCACCTGAGTGCTATCAATATCCTGCCTATCTGCCTGTATCGTCACATCGTTGACAATAAGGTAAACCACTGCATTAGAAAACTCAAAGACAAAATCATACCCCTGAAGATACTCAGGGTCAGTGATTTTGTCTGGAGTTAAATCGTACAAAGATAAAAAGTTTTGCTGTATCATTTGCTGCCAAATCGACGCTGGTACTTGCTGAGTGTCCATAATATCCCTATACATAAGGTCTCATAAAGCATTTGAGACCATTCCGTTAAAAGTACAAAAAGCCTTTTTATATTCAGTTTAGTCCCAGCATCGATTTATGGCAAGTAAAGCCGTCTAGCTTTCGAGCTTGCGGCGCATATGCGGGAATAAAATCACATCGCGAATACTGGCCGAGTCGGTAAATAGCATCACCAAGCGATCGATACCGATACCCTCGCCTGCTGTCGGCGGCAAGCCATAAGACAAGGCTTCGATATATTCTTCATCAAAATGCATCGCTTCATCATCGCCAGCGTCTTTTTCAGCAACTTGACCATGGAAACGCTCAGCTTGGTCAGCAGGGTCATTTAACTCACTAAAACCATTGGCCAGTTCACGACCACCGATAAATAACTCAAAGCGATCGGTAATCTCAGGATTGTCATCGCTACGGCGTGCCAGCGGTGAGGTTTCAGCTGGGTATTCGGTGATAAAAGTCGGCTGGCGTAACTGATGCTCAGCGGTTTCTTCAAAGATAATGGTTTGCAATTTACCCACGCCAAAGACGTCTTTCACTTGTTGTCTTAAAGTCGTTGAGGCGTATTCTGCAAGATAATCACGGTCATTGATACGGGATATATCGAAATTTTCGGCATACTTAGCAATGGCATCAGACATCGATAAGCGGATAAATGGGGCTTTTAAGCTAATCGCTTCGCCTTGATAAGTCAGCTCTGTGGTGCCCAAAATATCCATCGCCAGCTCATTAAACAAGCGCTCGGTCAAATCCATTAAGTCATGATAATCGGCATACGCCTGATAAAATTCAATCATGGTAAATTCAGGATTATGACGGGTTGAGACGCCTTCATTACGGAAGCTGCGGTTAATCTCAAATACTTTTTCAAAACCACCAACCACTAGGCGTTTTAGATAAAGCTCAGGCGCGATACGCAGGTATAACGGCATATCTAAGGCGTTATGATGGGTCACAAACGGACGCGCAACTGCGCCACCTGGGATAGGATGCATCATCGGCGTTTCAACTTCCATAAAACGCTCGTTCAACATAAACTTACGAATACCGCTGATAACCTGACTGCGAATCACAAAGGTATCGCGCGTGGTCTCATTGGTCATCAAATCAAGATGACGATTGCGATAGCGTGCTTCGACATCGGCCAAGCCATGGAACTTATTTGGCATCGGACGTAGGGCTTTGGTCAATAAGGTCAACGCTTCAATATGGACATATAAGTCGCCTTTGCCAGAACGACCGATATAACCAGATACCCCAACAATATCCCCCAAATCTAACGATTTAATCGTTGCAAGCGTCTCTGGGTCTAGCTGTTTGCGGGCCACATATAACTGAATACGACCGGTCATATCTTGAATCACGATAAACGCCCCGCGGTTTAGCATCACGCGACCGGCTACATTTACCTGAGTTTTTTCACCATTGGCAATTT
The DNA here is from genome assembly GCF_002377905.1 of Psychrobacter sp. UBA3483. Taxonomy (GTDB): domain Bacteria; phylum Pseudomonadota; class Gammaproteobacteria; order Pseudomonadales; family Moraxellaceae; genus Psychrobacter. Next base: position 103,093 of record NZ_DFQS01000057.1, read on the forward strand.
TATCTTCGATTTCTTGCTTTGAGATGCCATCAAAAGCGGTTTGTAAATCCTGAGCATAATCCGTGCGCTTAAAGGTATTAGGATAAGGCTGCTTACCTGACGCCTTAATGTCATCAAGCTTGGTTTGCAGTTGAGCAATCAACTCGTTGGCGTCTTCTGGGGCTTGCTCTTGATTCGGATTTTGATTGTTGTGCTTTGACATAATACTCTCAAAATTATTAGATAATTAAAGGAATAAACGAAGTAAAATTAAAATAAGACGTTCAAATAAAACTTATTTTTTAATAAGAAAAAATAGCAAAATCGTTCTGGGTTTAGGCTTGCACCTGAGCGAACTTCATCAGCTTGCGCTTGTCTTAATCAGTAGCGCCAATACTGGCCATCAAGTCTGCTTGGTGTTCACGCAGCAGCGCATCAAGGATTTCATCTAAGTCGCCTTCCATAATCGAATCAAGTTTGTATAACGTCAAATTGATTCGATGGTCGGTCATACGGCCTTGTGGGAAATTATAGGTACGAATACGCTCTGAGCGATCGCCACTACCGACCAAATCGCGACGTATTGAGTCCGCCACATCAACCTGTGCTTGTACTTTTGCTTGCTGAATTTTGGATACCAGCATTTTCATCGCATGGGCACGGTTTTTATGCTGACTGCGTTCTTGTTGACACTCTACCACGGTACCCGTTGGAATGTGTGTCAAACGTACCGCCGAGTCAGTGGTGTTAACGTGCTGACCACCGGCGCCACTTGAGCGAAAGGTATCCATTTTAATATCGGCAGGATTGATATCGACGCTATCATCAATCTCAACCTCTGGCATAACGGCAACCGTACACGCTGAGGTATGGACGCGACCTTGGCTTTCGGTTTCAGGCACACGCTGGACGCGGTGAGCGCCCGACTCAAACTTTAAACGACCATAAACGCTATTGCCCGACACACGAGTAATGATTTCTTTATAACCGCCATGCTCGCCCTCATTGGCTGATAAAATCTCTACTGTCCAGCCTTGGTTCTGCGCGTATTTTTGATACATACGGAACAAATCTCCCGAGAAAATCGCTGCTTCATCACCGCCTGTCCCAGCACGAATTTCCAAAAACGCTGGCACTTTATCATTGGGGTCTTTTGGCAACATCATGACGTTAAGCGCTTCTTCCATCTCAGCAATGGTCTTACTCGCACTGTCAATCTCGTCCTGCATCATCTCTTTCATTTCAGGGTCTGATGATTCCGCTAGCATAGCCTCTGCATCCGCTTGATCCGTCTCTGCCCGCACATAGTTTTGCCATAACGTCGTGATCTCCATCAAGTCACTATGCTCAACGGACAATTCACGGAATTTATTATTATCGCTGATGACACTTGGGTCGGATAATAAGGCGGTGACCTCTTCATAACGGTCTACCATCTGGTCTAAACGCAGGCGTAAGGATTCTTTCATAAAAGGACTTTTTTAAAATGAGTAAAATAAGAGAGTGATTATAGCAAATTTTTGCGCTTAATTTAAAACCTCTCAGCAATCTTGCCATTATATTCACAAACTGCTCAATTTATACGTGATTACGACCATATACCAACCTTCAATTCTGCTTGCTATAGCTATAAAAAGGAATCACGAAACAAAAAAACAAACGGCTAGCATAAAAAAATAGCTAAGAATTCTCTTAGCTATTTTTATGGTTAAAACAGAGCTTTGATGAACTATTAAATTAAACCTTACGAACCAATACCGAACCAATCGAGTAACCCGCCCCAAATGAGCAAATCACACCCAAGTCACCAGATTTTAGCGCATCTTTATAACGATGGAAGACAATCATTGGACTGGCTGAGCTGGTATTGGCAAACTCATCAATGACACTTGGTACAATCGCTTTATCGGCGTCGCGTCCAACAACGGTGCGCAAGATCAAATCAAGCATATTGGCATTGGCTTGATGTAGCCACATCATTTTGACATCGCTGGCTTGCAGATTGTTTTCATGCAAATGCTCAGTGATAATCTCAGAAACCTTTGGACAGACTTCACGGAATACCTTACGACCGTTTTGTAAAAACAGTTTGTCAGTGACCGGTTCTTTGATATCCGGATACATCTCAGTCTGCGCCGCTAAGAACTCAGAGCGATCCATAAAGCCGTATTCGTTTTTGATATTGGTTGAAAACTGGGTAAATAACTTGGTGCTTAAAATCTCATAGCCTTTTGGCGTATCAAGCTCTTCAACGATAGAAGCCGTTGCTACGTCACCAAAGATAAAATGGCTGTCACGGTTGCGCCAGTTTAGATGTGCCGAGGTAATCTCAACGTTGACTACAGCAACGCGTTTGGCAAGACCCGAAACGATTGAGCCGTGTGCTTGCGATAGACCAAAAGTCGCCGCACTACAAGCAACGTTCATATCATAAGCAAAGCCGCCAACCATACCAATCTCATTTTGAATCTCGATAGAGACCGCAGGATAAGTGCGCTGGAAATTTGAGCAAGCAAGAATGATGCCGTCTAAATCATTGGCTTCGAGGCCCGCATCTGCGAGCGCATCTTTCAATGCAGCAGCGCCCATTTCTGCCATGATTGATAGTTCTTCACCCAAATTGCGGTAAGGAATCACCGGCGCCATAATTTCAGGATCTAAGATACCGTCTTTTTCCATCACATAACGTGATTTGATACCAGATACTTTTTCGATAAAGGCCGCTGATGAGTGCTCTAGCGCCGTCACCGTTCCTGCTTCAATCGCGTCAGCATGTTTGGCATTATAATTATCAACATACTGGTTAAATGAATCTACTAGCTCTTCATTACTAATGCTATAAGGTGGGATATACAGGCCGGTGCCCGTGATACAAGTCGTCATGATACGCTTCCTTGTCTACTACGATGGTGCTTGCAATAAGCATAAAAGTGGAGAAAACAACAGTCGTCTAATTTTCGGTGAATAACTGTAAACTTAAAATAAGTGCCTTTATTATGCCTGAATAATATAATTTTTCTAATACTTTGTTACAAATAATCCGCTTCTTAATGAGAATAAGTAAAGATTGACTTCATTTGTTGGCAGCTGCGCTATAATCGCTATACATTGTCACTGTTTAATCAGGCATTTTATCCAATACTGCTGCACTTAATTGCCATGAACTTATTAAACTTTTATAAACTCGACCCATATTATCTCCCTTTTCTTTTTACTTTTTGACGTTGGAACAGCAATGGCAGAACTCCTAAACTGGTTATTCGGGCAATACGCCGACTACCCCACTCTATTTATCGCCTTAGAATTAATTGCGGTTCTATTTGGGGTCAGCAGTGTCTTACTTGCCAGCAAAACCAATATTTTGGTTTTTCCTATTGGGCTGGTTAGCACCGCCATTTTTGTTTATCTGCTGTGGAAGTGGCAATTGTTCGGCGATATGTTTATCAACGCCTACTACAGTATCATGAGTATTTATGGATGGATAAATTGGACGCAAAATAAGCACAATACCGCAATCAAAAAGCATCAAGATCATATAAATCCAACCAGCCAGCAGCAAGAGAAGCAGGTGCAAAATACAGACGCTCAACCTGCCATTGATGTTGAACATTTGAACAAAAAAGACGTGCCCATACTCATCGCCCTAGCAGCGACAACCACTGCTTTTGTCGCTTTGGTCTATTATTTTAGACCCGTTATTAATAATAACTTTAGCTTTGATGGCGCGGTATTGGGCTTGCACTTATTTACTTGGGTCGATTACACCGACATGCTGACCACCGCGCTGTTTTTAATGGCAATGTGGCTGATGGCACGGCGCAAAATTGAGCATTGGCTACTATGGATTATCGCCGATGCGATTTCCGTGCCGCTATACTTTTATAAAGGTCTAACCTTTACCGCGCTACAGTACGTAGTCTTCACTCTCATCGCAATCTGGGCATATTATGAATGGCAACGACGCTACCGCGTACAATCTCACGCAGCATACGCCTAAATCGGTCTTTAATGTCGCGATATTGGGGGCAGAAAGCACCGGTAAAACCACATTATGCCGCGATTTGGCTGCGCATTTTGGCAGTCCGTGGGTGCCAGAATATATGCGCACTTATCTGCAAGCAAAATGGGATAGTGAGCATCTGACTTGTACGTGGGATGATTTACTGCCTATCGCGCAAGGTCAAATTGACTTAGAAAACAAACTTGCCAAACAAGCCGCGCAACTGCCTGATAACAACCGTTACTTATTTTGTGATACCAGTTTATTTGAGCTGATGGTGTATGCCAACTGGTATTATGGCGATTGCCCTGAGGCGCTTAGCCAAGCGGCATTGGCACATCATTATGATTTAACACTCTTGACTGACGTTGATATCCCGTGGGTTGCCGATGACTTACGTGATAGCCCGCATCAGCGTGAAGACATCAGCGCTTACTTTGCCAGTCAGTTAACCTTGCACAATAAGGCTTTTCAACGCATCGGTGGCGAGAGAGTGCAACGGGTGCAGCAAGTGGCTAAAGGGCTAAAAACAATAGAAAAATAACCCCAAATCTTAGGCAAAACCTATCGTGCCTGTAGGAATTATTTTTGAAAGCTGCCCTATTTACGATGATCGCTTTGATCGCCTTTGCCGCCAATTCATTACTTTGCAGAATGGCACTGACAGACGGCGCGATTGATGCTTGGAATTTTACCGCTATCCGCTTGCTCAGCGCTGCCGCTTGCCTTGGTCTTATTATGCTACTGCAGGCGTATTTTTTAAGAAGAAACCGTGTAGGAAGAAACCGTTTAAGAAGAAATGGTCCAAAACAGACTGGCAGTATTGATAAGCCTGTTTTAAAAGATAAAGGCGACTGGTTTAGTAGTCTTTGCTTAGTCATATATGCACTATGTTTTTCAGTGGCTTACCAAGCACTTGATACAGGGACTGGCGCGCTTATTTTATTTGTCGCCGTGCAGCTTACGATGATTGGTTGGGGCATTTATCATAAAGAACCATTAACCCGCGTACAGTGGACAGCACTTTTAGTAGCATTGATAGGTTTTGTGTACTTGATGCTGCCATCAGCTAGCACGCCTTCCTTTTCGGCGGCGTTTATAATGGCAATAAGCGGTAGCGCTTGGGGTATCTATAGCATACGTGGCAAAAACTGCGTCTCACCGCTCAGAACGACTGGCTTTAATTTTTTAAGAAGCCTAGTGGCTTTGCCGATACTGGCATTATTAGGTATGAGTTACTTGAACGATATCAGCATGACAGGTGTCATATTGTCAGTCGCGTCAGGTGCTATCGCTTCTGGCATCGGTTACAGTGTCTGGTATATGGCGATGCCGCTCTTAAAAACCATCCAATCCGCGGTAGTGCAACTTTGTGTGCCGGTATTGGCGGCGTTACTTGGTGTGATATTTTTGTCAGAAAGATTGACCTTGGATTTTATTATCGCAAGCGCAGTGATATTAAGTGCGGTGTTGGTTTTTATTTTAAATAAAGGGCGAGCAAAACCATACCATTAACATCAGGCGCATAATGTGCAAGGAAATATGCCAAGCTTTGCTGACCATAGCGTGCAGTGATAAAACGGCTAGCTGATGTTACTTGCCCAAATACGAACCACAACACGAAATTACATTTTTTATTGTATGATACGTCCTTAGCGTAACCGATAAAATTCACATTAAATTTTGAGGACTATTATGAAAAAATTATTCGCTGTTGCCCCTTTTGCTGTACTTTTAGCTGCTTGTGCCACCAGTGCGCCAACCACCACAACGCCACCTGCCAACAATCAGCAAGTAGCCCAGTCATTCACCTGTGAAGACAACGGTCAAATCACGGCTGCCTATACTGCAAACGGTCAAGCCGCCAACCTAAACGTTACTTTGCCAAAAGTTGGCTTAAACAACGCTAAAGTTAGCATGAAACAAGCAGTATCAGGTTCTGGCGCTCGTTATGTCAACGATGTGAATCCACAAACCACTTATGATTGGCACACCAAAGCCGATTACGGCATCATGACCATCAAAACAGACAAGGGTCAAGAATACCAAGTTAACTGCCAACTATAATAACCATAAATAACAACTGGTAGTTAATTAATAATTGCTTAAGTAACATCTGTATTTTTACTAAAATCCATTGAAAGAAAAGAGCCAGTAGTTTACCTACTGGCTCTTTTTTGTGCCTTCGTTTTTTACTTAGATTTTTGCTTTATAAACCAATCTAGGGATTTAGAAGTAATTAAAAGAATGACTTATCAAACGTTTCTTTTAGGCTTTTAGGTTCGCGGCGTTTAACGCCGTTTAGTTTATGACGAGTTTCTGAAGCTATTTGATAAGCCTTTAGACGCGACTGTTGCAAATTGCCAATCGGACGGTTTTCCTCTAAGCAGCGAAACGGCGTAAAAGATAAGTTTTCCATAATCTCAAAATGACCATCATCAGGTACATCTTGGCAAGGAATCGTCAACGTTGCTACCGTCACAAATGGCGCCTCTGACTCTTTCCATTCGGTGGTTATCTCTTCAATCGGCTGCTTTTTAAGACTGCGACACAGCTGAATCTGGACATCAAACTGATAATCATGCTCGCGTATTTCATCGATAATCAGCGGACGAACCGCTTCCTCGCGTGCATTTACATCAAGCTCACGACGGGTAACCTTTTTAGCCGCTGCTTTGGTTGGTGTGACTCTTATCTTCGCCATATAGTCGCCATGACGCACCACGCCTTGTGAATGAAAATCATAGAGCAAGGTATTTTTTGGCTCAATGGTTGTAAATCCACCCACTGCTTTAAAGGTTTTAAAAGATTCTTTAGTCGGTAATCTTGAGCCGTAGTTAGTCAACCAATTAAAAGCCAATTGCGCCTTACCTCTTGCGCCTTTCTCAGCGTATTTTGGCAGCTCTAAGAACAGCTTAGAGATGTAGGCATAATCTTCGATTCGATTACAGAAAAACACTGGATGATTGATTAAATTAAAATCAAAATTAGGGCTATCTTCTTCTCCTGGCGCGAGTTTTTCACCTTCTACATCAAAAACCTTAATCGCCAAACCTTGCGCTAAGCCAAGCTTACGATCAGGCGAAACGCGTGAGGCACCGTTAGAGAAACGAATGACGGCATCATGAATGCCTGCTTTGGCATAAAGACCTTGCGCGTATTCAGCAGGCAAATTATTTAATATCTCAAACTTGGCTTTAAGCGCGCAGTAGCCTTTGGCATGGGCATCGCGCGTATGATAATCGACGTTACTGGCTTTATCACTTCGAGCGATATAGTTTTTAATATCGTCGGTAATGGTGCGGATATTACGCTCGTCTTCTGCGCTCAGCTCAATATATTTTGCCTCATAAGGTACATATTTAGGTTTGAATAATTTTTTTAACATTTTTTTAATCCTTTTTTATCAGTAGTTGTTCTTGTAAATAAAACGATATTTTTAAGCTTTTAAGACAATTCACTCATCCATTTTAGCGCCGATAAACTTGGGATAAATAAATACTCACCGCCGTATAAGGTATTGAAAGTTTCGATGCCGTGATAACGCTGACGAATAGGGTCAGCGGGTACGGTAAAGGTATCGGCAGCATCATCTGTATCGCCGTGATGCAATCCAAGCATCGGATCTTTCTCTTCTCCCAATCTCATAAAATTACCATCATTAATCCATTGCGATTGTAAAAACTCAACAGTCTCCATAGCATGAGCATTGATACCAATAAAGAATAGCCCACGCTCTTTACCATCGTCCTCAGTCACATCGGGCGGCAATACCTCGCCAAAACCAACGCTGCGCCTAACGATACGGTGAATACGCACGTCTGATAAAATAAAGTCTTTGCTGTCTCTTGGATTCATACGACGTACATGGGCACCAAATGGACATTTTTTGCCATAAGGGTCGTCTTTATAGCCAAAGTTATTGTTGCGGTTGGGGTCATTGCCCAGTTCTTTATCATCGTGCTCCGAAGATAAGACTAAAGGCGCACCTGAGCGCCAACGTCCCCACATTTTTGCGCCCAGCAACTCCGCTTCTTCGTCATTCTGCGTATTTTCTTTTAGAAATTTATTAAAGGCGGCGACATGACTGTTATAGGCACGCAATACCATAAACGAGCCATTTTTGCCCAAGACTTCTGGCTGCGGCATTGGTGCTATCGTGCCCGCCTCGCCTTCATAACCTAATACAAACTCCCCTGCTGCAATGGCATCATCTGTATTACTGGACGGTGTCTGAATACCGCTGCCTTTAATCTCTGGGTTGCTGATGCCATCACGATAACCGAAGACGTTTTTAACGTTATTGTCTGAACCGAAAGCATGCTCCATGAGAATTTCAATATCGCCTTTTGCTGGATTATTCTCATCGACATATGACTTGATATTGTCTTGCAGCTCCTTCAGCTTTATTTGCCACTTTTCTTTGCTATCAGCAATAATCGCCGCGCAAACATGGATATCGCCCTGTTCACCAAAAGGAGCAACCCAATTTTCTGGTGCATTGACGCCAGCATCACGTAATTTATCAGCGCGTCCTGCCATACCTGCTTTAAAGGACTCTGGAAAACTATCTAATGACGACTGTGGCACGCCTAGCGCCTCCAAGCCCTGGTAAGTCATGACAATAGATAGCGTCGCCTGCATATCTTTATGCCACTCTTTACTGCCAGTCACGTCTGGCAAAACGGTTTTGAGTAGTTGCCGCCCGACTTGTGCATTGTTAATCTTTAGGGCGACGACCGTGCCGAAATAAGGCGTCGGTCGATCGCGTAAAATAATGGATTGAATATCCTCTAATTGCATAGTGACTTTGTTTGGATTAAAGACGCCACGCGCTTTATGGGCTAGTGTCTCGATACCATCGCCGACTTCTTTTTTAATATCTGCTAACCAAGATTCAAAATTGCTGTCTTCGATACGATTGCCGAACTCGTCTTTTAATTCATGCAGTTTGGTGGTTAAAGGATGATTGTCTTTTGAGGTACTATCATTTTTATTATTATTTCCAGTATTTTTACTCATTATTAAACCTATTTTTATCATTGTATGAGTTTACTTTGCCATTCTTTTATATCGTCCAGCCCATTTAAAAATGGTGATATAAAAGAATGGCATAAATTAGTAATATCTTACCGCTTCACTACCCACATTAAGACTGTGCTTCATCCAACGCTTTATTAATGCCTTTGACGATGCGGTCTTGGCGGCGAATATCTTGGATTGTAAGGTGCGGGATACCCACATACCAACCGGCGGCAGTGATTTGATGATCTAGAATGAACTGTTTGACACTGGGATCTTTAATGCCGGGCCAACCTTCAACGCTGCCAAATAAGATATCCATTAGCTCAGGGATTTTGGTCGCAAAGTCGTCGATATAAGGGTCCCAATCGCCATCATAAGCGGTACAAAATAGCACTCTAGTATCGTCATCTAAAAATACAAAGCGCAAATCGTGCAACGTCCCAACCCGCGTGGCACCTTTTAGATTGCCGCCAGCGATTTTTAAAATTTCCTTTAGACGCTCTGCACCGCCTTCTTTTAGAGGTGCGATAACCGTTAACTCTGAAACCTTACCTGATTTAAGCCCTTTCTCACCGGCAGTGGTCGTTGAATGATCGTAGCCATCATCCCCCCCTTCTTTTATATTGGCCATCAGAAGATTGGCACGCAGCTTAAAAGCATCGATAGACTCAGTGATTTTGTCTTTTAGATCTTCAGAATTATCGATAACAGGTTTTTTCTTTTTTTTAGCATTATTGTTTTTAGAATCAGTACTCATAATGTTCGACCTTATAATTATGTTGTTATAATTTGGAAATGCCTTATAGAAAGATATCTTCTAAAAAGATACCTTGTACAAAATATATTTATAAAAATAAGTTGTCGATTCGCTATCAACTTATTGGTTTTTACTATAGCAGACATGATAAAAATCTCGAAGCGGAGCAAGTTATTCACACAAAATTAAACAGAGAGCAAACGTCACTATTATTTAATTTCGAACAAAATTCCAAATTTATATTGATTGTTCTAGGTCTAAATAAAAAATTGCTTGGATACATTACATATCCAAGCAATTGAAAGTCATGATATTTTTATATTTATTTATAGTTATTAGTGAGGTGATTAGCGCAGCCATCAAAGTTATTGCTAAATAAAAATGATATTTACACCACAGTCACGTGCAAACGCGCATCAACATTCCCGCGAGTAGCATTGGAGTATGGGCAGACTTGATGAGCAGCTTCAATAAGCGTTTGCGCTTGCGCTTCATCGATACCAGACACCTCAACGTACAAATCAATATCTAAGTTATAGCTGCCATCGGCTTTCATACCAATACCAACTTGGGTTGAGGTTTTTGACGCAGTGATCGGCAGTTTCATTTGTTGGGCTGTCAGGTTTAAAGCGCTATCAAAACAAGCGGCGTAACCCATGGCAAAAAGCTGTTCTGGATTGACCCCTTCTTTATCTTGCTCTTGAAATGACACCAAATCAAAACCTAATGACCCATCGTCAAGACCGGTATGACCAGAACGACCGCCGGTTGCTGTGGCGCGAGTTTTATAAAATATTTTCATTCTCTATTCCTTATGTTTTATTTACACAAAATTTGATTCAATCAATCATGAGGCTACAGCAGTTTCACTAAGGCTAGTATAAAACTCAGTAAAATAATCTGTTAGAACATAGCTCCAAACCTCTTGCCCAATCCTACAAAACTCTATAGTATTGAGCAATTGCATAAAATAAGAAAACCTAATGAACCAGTCAACCATTGAGCAGCTTCTATCGATATTACCTAGAAACAAAACCATTGAATCCAATATTCCAGGTTTGTTCTTTTACTGTGCTGATAAACCCAGTAAAGCGGTCAGCTATATTCAAGAACCTAGTATCTGCATCGTTTTACAAGGTGCGCGTGAGATTTATTTGGGTGCAGACTGCCAAAGGTTTGATAAAAGCAATCTAATGTTTTGCCCAGTTAATATTCCTTTGAGCATGCACATAAAACATGCTTCGGTAGAGCGTCCGGTCATCGTGCTGTCTATGAAATTAAACCTTGTCATGATTAGTAAGGTTTTAGCAAAAATACCGCCGAAGCCGCCTAATAATGAAGGTCATTTAGGAATAAAGTGGCAATTGGACAGTACTATAATGGCGGCATTTGAGCGACTGATACAATTGCTTGATTATCCAAGTGATATTGGTTTTCTTGCTCCTTTAATTCAGCAAGAAATTTACTATCGCCTGCTTATAGCAGAGCAAGGCTATAAATTGCGTCAACTGGTGGTCAATGGCAGCCATACGCACCGTATTACCCAAGCTACCGATTGGATAAAGACGCATCTAAATGAGGCAATAGTTATCGAAAAATTGGCCAGTCGCTGCGGGATGAGTGTTTCGGGGTTTCACCATTACTTCAAGGATATTACTCAATTAAGCCCGCTTCAATACCAAAAGAGTCTACGTTTGATGGAAGCAAGACGACTGATCCAAGCAAACGACGCTCAAATCGCCCAAATCGCTATGCAAGTCGGTTATGAAAGCCCGAGCCAATTTAGCCGAGAATATAAACGCTTATTTGGCATCAGTCCGAGCGGTGAATTAAACGCTTGCAGCTAAACCATTAGAATGAATCGCCAGCTCACTATGTATACCCATAAATACAAGCATTAACTTTATTATCAAAACTGACAATCAGGTTTATGGATTAATACCTAAATTCATATTTATCTGTTTTTTTTGGCGATAAACTGTACGACCGCACTCAAACCTTGATGGCGCTTACCTTCTGAAATCATGCGCTGCTTTTCGATACCCGTTATTTCTTCTAACTCTACCAGCTCAGCACGCAAAACTGCTAACGAACCAAAGCGCTCTTTTTGTGTTGCAGGAGGTCCGCCAACAGCTTCCATGCTCAGTTGCTGCTCGGTATAAGCCTCTAAAATAAATACCCCATTTGGCTTGAGCGCTGGTGCAATCTGCGCATGAACGTGCTGGCGTATGGCTGTAGGCAAATGTGCCCAGATAGCAACGATGCCATCCCACTGAGCTTTGCCAAACTCGTAGTCCGCTAAATCGGCAACCTGCGTCTTAATCTCCACGCCTCTATCTTGCGCCAGCTTAAATGCTTTATTTAATCCTACGTCTGACATATCCATGGCGGTCACTTCGTACCCTTGCTGCGCCAAAAATACCGCATTTCTGCCTTCGCCTTCAGCCAAACATAACACTCTGCCACCTAGCGGTATTTTTTGAAAATTTTCTTTTAAAAAATCATTGGGTTCTGTACCAAAAACATACTCTGCTTCGTTGTAGCGCTCGTTCCACATAGTTTTTTCCTTTTTGCCCTATTGGTTTTTAATTATTGCTTAGGCTATTTTTTTTATTGATAAAATCGTAGGGTGTAATCTAGCAGCCAGTGCGCTCTTGGTTAGATAAAGATGGTGATAAAAAATAGTTGACTTAACCTATATATTCGTAATATAACATATAATAATATATTCATTTATTAGAATATATTAGGTATTGATGTGATATCCATGGAGGGCCACATCATCGACAGATTTAGGGAGGAAGTCACATGATTCGTTTCAGCTACACTCTCAAATGCTGGGCATTAGGTATCAGCTACTATTTAGGCTTTTACTTTATAGTCCTCTCAAGCAATCCTGACTTCGCCAAATATCTCTATATTCTGGCTGTCAGTACTATATTGTTCCCGATTGCCAAACGCGCAGTCGATGTCGTCACCGATTTTATCGCACCGCACACCATTATCTTCAATGGTTTATTATCATCATTACTCATCAATATTGTAATTTGGGTTTTCACCCCGTTTATCGTCGCCCTGACGCTTATCGCCTTGCTGTTTTATGCCATGGGCGTGGTGACCGAAAATATAAGAGCAAAACCTTGAAGCAACTTTTGGCGCTTATTAACGGCCTTAAACTTACCATGAAAGCAGAGATAAAGTCATATTATACCAAACCCAACAATTAAAGTTGCGCCCAAGTACGAGTAGTTAAAGACCGAATTCTCTGTGGCTGTTTAAGCAGATTATTCCAAGCCAAGCAAGCAGCATCGACAATAGCCTCATA
>NZ_DFQS01000016.1 GCF_002377905.1 Psychrobacter sp. UBA3483
GCTGGTGTTGTTGCTAACGTCCTTAGCTAAGCATCAAAGCACTAACGCTATCAGAGTAATCTGATCACGTTAAGCAATAAGAAAAAGCCATCCTGATAAAGGGTGGCTTTTTTTGTGGGGTGTGAAGGTGAGAGTGCATCATTTGAGGTATTTATATTACTTTTCACTCACTATAACTTTAAAGGCTTTAAATTACACAGATTACTTCATATATAGTAGATATAGGATTAAAAATTTGCTTATGGATAGCTATAACCCTTATTATATAACGGCAGCATTTTAAAAATAAAAACACAATAACCCAAATCGGAGTAAATAATGATTACCCATGTACCTGATGTAACTTTTAAAACTCGTGTTCGTGATGAATCTATCGGCGGAGATAACCCATTTAAATGGCAAGACCTAACCACAGATGAGTTATTTGCTAATAAGAAAGTGGTGGTTTTCTCTCTACCAGGTGCTTTTACGCCAACGTGTTCGACCAGCCATTTACCTCGCTATGAAGAACTTTACGATGAATTTAAGGCGTTAGGCATAGATGAAATCGTTTGTATTTCTGTTAATGACGCTTTTGTCATGTACCAATGGGGCTTAAAGCAGAACCGTGAGAATGTTTTCTTGCTTCCTGATGGTAATGGTGAGTTCACTCGTAAAATGGGCATGCTGGTTGATAAGAGCAATCTGGGCTTTGGTATGCGCTCATGGCGCTACTCGATGTACGTCGACAATAAAGAAATTAAGAAAGTGTTTAAAGAAGCGGGTTTTGACGACAACTGCCCGACAGACCCGTTTGAAGTATCAGATGCAGATACCATGTTAGAATATCTGAAAAGTAATGCTTAATCACAATCCTTGAGTACATTGACGTTTGATGGGTACCATCAGTCGTTGATAAATGCTTAAATTTGATCAAACTGCGTGGTTCTTAAATATAAGGACTACGCAGTTTTTTTATATTTTCTACAAAAGTTTTGGCAACATTAAAATAAATGCCTAAGATAGCGTTAAATATGAGGCGCTAAAGCGGGTATTTATGACATAGATAATGTCATTTCTGAGTAATTATAAAAATGACGATAACATAGTATTTATTGCATAAGAAAAATAAAAGGAAAAGCGGTGTTTATTATAAAGAAATTAGCAACCAATACATCAGAGCGGCAACAAGCGATTCAAGCCGTTGCAAATATCGAAGCGCTCGTACAGCCGCACGACGCATGGACTGAGCAGACGTTGGCTGAGATACTCCCGCAAGATAGTATGCATATGCTCATAGTTTATAAACAAGAAGATAAAGCCGATAATAATAAAGTCATTGGCTACTGCCTCTATCAAGTAATTTTTGAGCAAGCAGAGATACTGCGTATTGGCACCCATCCTGACTATCAGCGTCAAGGTATTGCCTCACAGCTTTTTGCTACATTAAATAATGAGCTAATAAATAATAAAGTAGAAAGCTTATTGTTAGAAGTGCGCGCAGACAATGCGCCAGCGATTGCCTTATATGAGCAGCAAGCGTTTGCTGTGATTCATATACGTAAAAATTATTATCAACTGCCGCATCAGCCCGCTATCGATGCCTTGATTATGCAGCGAGTTTACCATTAACAATGGGTTGTTTAGAGGATAGTTAAGTCATGCTTGCGGCGGTATTTTCTTTTTGCAGATATCAATGTTGGAGAGATAGTTTTCATCGGTTTTCATGCGTTCAAGCACTTCAATGCGTTCAGCCAACATCTCTATCATGAGGTTAATCGTCGTTTGCTGCTTTTTAACTTGCGCCAGTTTTTGCTGAGTAAGGTTTAGCTGCAAATCAATATCAAGCTGGCCGTCATAATAATCATTGAGGCTGTCTTTGATTTCAGTCAACGTGAAACCAATGGCTTGGGCGCTTTTTATCAGCTCAATACGCTCGACGCATTCGGGATGAAACTCGGTATATAGCCGTGAACCTGCTTGGCGTTTGCGAGATTTTAGTAACCCCAATTGGTCGTAATGACGAATGGTATCTTTGGTAGTATTGGCCTTGGTCGCCAATGTGCCAATCAATAAAAATGCTGTATCGGGTGCCATGATAGCCTCGTAAGTAAAATAGCTAACTTACTAATTATGTAAAAAATGATAGCAAGCATTATTTGTTGCTATGCTTATTTAATATTAAAGTTATTTAAAAGTAGATAAGAACGCTGCGAAACTAAATATTTGCTCAATCAATTTACGTTATATGTTTAATTGCCAAGGCTGTGGGTTATCGAGTAATGAGACAGCCAAAGGCTGATGAGAGTTACTTTGCCATTTAACGGAACGGCTGCCAATGAGGGTATCTAGCTCTAGCAAAAAGTCAGCGCGTGGCAATATTTCAGCTCCCAAACTGAGCAGATGGTCGTTTGGCAGCTGACAGTCTACCAATTGGACATGGCTTTGCTCACATAAACGCATCAAGCCCCAAAAGGCAAGCTTTGACGCATTAGACGCAACATGAAACATCGATTCACCAAAATAAATACCGCCTATTTTTAAGCCATATACACCGCCAATTAGCTGCTGTTTATCATCCCAAACCTCAATGCTATGGGCAAAGCCTTGGGCGTGTAGCTCGGTATAGGCGTCAATCATCTCGCTATGAATCCAAGTATGTTCGCCCTCGGGTAACGTGCTATTTAAACCATCGCTACGCGGTAAACTACAAGCATGGATAACGTCGTCGAACGCTTGATTGAGGGTTAATTGCCAACGGCTGCGATTCGCTTGTTTGCGTAGTGATTTACTAGGCTTATAATCCGTTGGCAGCATAACGCAGCGCGGCTCAGGACACCACCACGCGATAGGCTCATCTTCATTAAACCACGGAAATAATCCCTGCGCATAAGCAGAAATCAGCGTTTCAGGCGCTAAATCTCCACCGATAGCGACGATACCGATGCCATCAGCATCAACGATCGCAGGATCGGGAAAATTATAACGCCCAAGACTTTTTATGTATTGACGAAAAGATTCAGGCGCTATAGCAGCCGCATTAATATTAATATCAATGCGGTCGTTATCTTTAGCAAAATCGCTCATTTATGCTTCTTTATCTTCAGTCAATGTCGACGCATAAGTATGATCGGTTGCCACTGTCTCACCAATCGCATCTAAATACTTTTCAGCATCAAGCGCTGCCATACAACCAGTACCCGCCGAAGTGATGGCTTGACGATAAACGTGGTCGGCGACGTCACCTGCGGCAAAGACGCCTTCGATACTGGTTTGGGTGGCATTGCCATTTAGACCACTATTAACGATGAGGTAGCCATCTTTCATATCTAGCTGGCCTTTGAACAAATCTGTATTTGGCTTATGACCAATGGCGACAAACATACCAAACACGTCTAATTGCTTGGTGCTGCCATCAATCATCGATTCGATGACCAACCCATTGACACCCATATCATCGCCGACGACTTCGCGAACTTTATGGTTCCATTCGATTTTGATGTTACCGTTTTTGACTTTTTCAAACAGCTTATCTTGCAGGATTTTCTCAGAGCGCAAGCTGTCGCGGCGATGGACTAGCGTCACTTCAGAGGCGATGTTTGATAAATATAAGGCTTCTTCAACAGCGGTATTACCACCACCAATGACCGCGACTTTCTGGTTTTTATAAAAGAAACCATCGCAGGTGGCACAAGCTGATACGCCAAGACCGCGGAATTTGTTTTCTGACTCTAATCCTAAATACTGCGCAGATGCACCTGTTGAGATAATCAGGGCATCACAAGTATAGCTACCATTATTACCGATTAGAGTAAAAGGGCGTACGTTTAAATTGACTTCATTGATATGGTCGTAGACCAGTTCGGTGCCAAAACGTTCGGCATGGGCTTTCATACGATCCATAAGCGCAGGACCAGTTAAATCATGCGCGTCGCCTGGCCAGTTATCGACTTCAGTAGTCGTGGTCAGCTGCCCGCCAACTTCTAGACCGGTGACCATGACAGGTTTTAGGTTGGCGCGTGCTGCATAAACGGCAGCGGCGTAACCGGCAGGGCCTGAGCCCAAAATAATGAGTTTTTCGTGGCGCGGAGCCGTGCTATCAGTTGCCATAAAATTTCCTTGCTTGCTATCTAAATAAGAAATATAAAAATTAAAATACGTGGTACAAATGATAAATGTTATAAAAATAGTCGCTAAAAGTCGCGATGAATATGGTTTTTCTTATTGCTGTGTGATAATAACATAAGGGCTGAGGGCAAAAAGTGCAAGTTTGCTAAAATGAATATGGATATCATTAGAATCAAAGCACGGAGAGTTTAAAGACTGCTTTTAAAATGAAAGCAGAATTTTTTATTGCACACCGCTTTATTACTGAAAAGTGTGGCGAATGTTCGGTTAATGACTGCATTTTTTGCTCAACCGCTTAATAATGCATTTTCTTCTGCGCTTTCTTGATAACACTGTCGCCACTACGCCTATGTATTTGTTATTATAAGAAGTTATGCAAGCGTAGTGGTCAGTGAATAACGCAGAAAGTTAGATGATGACTGATACACTGCTTTTATACATTGTTTTTATATATTGCCATCTAATAGTAGAAAATCACTTCAGCATGAGAAATTTCAACCATAAGCTAGCAACCACTTAATTAATAACCAGCACTAACGAGCATTAACAACGAGTATTGACAACAAGGCAGATCTTACGTGATATCAGCACCACTTATTGAGTATTTAAAAAAGGGCATATTTACCCTGCTTGGGTTAATGCTGGCGGTTTATTTGTTTGTCATTTTGATGACGTATACGGGTAACGATCCGAGCTGGTCGCACATCAGTAGTGACATGACCACCGTAAATAATATGGGCGGTGAGATGGGCGCGTGGCTGTCAGATTTGCTCTATAGCTTTTTTGGGTTTGGTGCTTGGTGGTTACTGGCGTTTTTGGTTTATGAGTCGGTGCTGATTTGGTGGGACAACAAACCAACGTTTTGGTTATTACGTTTGGTGGCTTATGTATTTTTGCTCTTAAGTGCCAGTGCCTTGTTTGCGCAATTGGTGGCGCTAGTACAGCAAGTTGCAGACCCAATGACGTCTGGGCTTAAAGGGGTTGCTGGCGGTATTATTGGGCTTGAGCTGCAAGCACGTTTGGCCCAGCTTTTATCGCAGTGGGGTAGTGTGACGTTTTTGACAGTATTTGTGGTGATTACTGCTACGTTTGCCTTTAATATTCATTGGCTAGCGATTTATCAAAAAATCAAAACATGGTCATGGCGCGATGCTGCAGTTCAAGACAATGCGGCTCAAGCGCGTGATAGTAAACGCGATAATATACAAGCCGCGCCAGCAGCATCTGAGCAACAGCAAAATGATGAAAGTGTGAGCGATGCAAAAGCGGCGCAGGGCTTTGAGCAGTTACCACTCGATTTGCCAGCTACTGACCATGCTAATCATGCTCAAACCGCCGATAAAAGTGGTCGCTTTAACAACGTATTGAAAGAGTTTTTAGCGACGTCAGGTCTTGGTGCTAGCGTTAAAGCGTCTATGTCAACGGCAGCAGCAGTGGCACAAACGGCAACGAATAGCGCAGCGCAAGATGAGCAATTACAAACAGCTTCAGCTAATGTAAGCAATTTTAGTCATGTTAACCAACAGCAACCCTCAGCGCCTGTCGCAAATCCTGTGATGGCGCCTGCACGCAAAGTTGAACCAAGTTTTGCTTGGAACGATGCCGATACGGTTGATGATTTGTTGGCGCGTGAAGCAATGGCTGAGCAAGAGACGTTTGGTTATGATACTGCTGCTACAAACACCTCAACCCTCGCTAAATCTGCTGCTACGTCTAATGCTTTTGATAATATTAATGATGAAGATGAAATAACAGAAAGCGTTGATTTAGCAGTTGATAGCTTAGCAATTGATAGCTCAGCAGTTAATCACTTAGCAGATGCGTGGTTGGCCGAACATGCAGCAGTGTCGGTAGCATCTGAGTTAGAGCAAGATGACGCTATTATTGAAGCGCCAGTAATAGAGGCATCATTTGCTGAAGAGCCAGAGGTAGCAGAGGATTCATTTGATAATGACATTGATGACTCAATGGATGACTTCTCTGAAGCTTGGTCTATCGCAGACTCTGAGTTTACCGATGACTCTGAGTCTTCTACCCAACATGAAGTGCTGTCAACTCAACACGCAGTGACGAAAGACTGGCAAGCAGATAACGCTGCTCCAGCCGATGAAATCAGTGAAATCGTTGACATGACGCCGACCAATACGCCGCCTGCCAATCCTAAATTAGCGCCGACGGTAGATACTGGTACTTCAGTGACCAATACTGCTCCGGCGGCTGCTAAACCGACCGTAAGCTTTGCAGTGCCAGAGGGTGATAGCAGTAATCATATTACTGACATGGTGCCAGAAGATGACAGCCGAGCTGACGAGACTGATCTGCCGGTGATGCCGCATATCAGTGATGATGCCGCTTTTAGTCAAAAATCACGCTCAATGCAAACCGCCGCTTATCGTAGCAGCCTGACGCCGATTCCAGAGCTATCGATTTTGGATAAGCCAGACCCTGACCGTAAGCCAAGCTATACATTGGCGGAGCTTGAGCAATTGTCAGAATTATTAGAGATTAAGTTGCAAGAATTCAACGTCAAAGCAAACGTGGTCAATGCCATTCCAGGCCCTGTCGTTACGCGCTTTGAAGTAGAGCTTGCGCCTGGCGTCAAAGCCAGCAAGGTGACAGGTATTTCGCGCGATTTGGCGCGCTCGCTATCGATGGCGTCTTTACGCGTGGTCGAGGTCATTCCGGGTAAACCTTATATCGGAATTGAAGTACCGAACAAACAGCGCGAAATGGTACGTTTGATTGAACTATTAAATACGGAAAAATTTAAAGACCCCAAAGCGCAAATCAGCATGGCGATGGGTAAAGATATTGGCGGTAATCCGATTATCACCGACCTTGCGCGCGCGCCGCATATGCTCGTTGCGGGTACCACAGGCTCTGGTAAATCGGTATTGGTCAACTCTATGCTACTCTCTATGCTACTCAAATATACGCCAAATGAGCTGCGTATGATTTTGATTGACCCAAAGCAGCTCGAGCTTGCCAACTATAATGATATTCCGCATCTGTTAACGCCAGTGGTCACCGATATGACCGAAGCGGCCAGCGCCTTGTCGTGGTGCGTGGCAGAGATGGAGCGCCGTTATCAGCTGATGAGCTTGCTCAAGGTGCGTAAACTTAACGAGTTTAATAAAAAAGTCATCGCCGCCGAAAAAGCAGGTAAGCCGATGCTCGATCCCTTATGGCGTCCCAATGACAGCGTCAGTGTTAGCCAAGCGCCTAAGCTGAAAACCTTACCGATGATTGTCATTGTCGCCGATGAGTTTGCCGATATGATTATGCAGGTCGGTAAGCAAGCTGAAGAGCTTATAACGCGATTAGCACAAAAATCGCGAGCAGCTGGTATTCATTTAATGCTTGCCACTCAGCGGCCGTCCGTCGACGTTATTACTGGTTTGATTAAAGCCAATATTCCGGTGCGTGCCGCGCTCCGAGTAAACTCAAAAGTGGATTCGCGGACGATTTTGGATAGCGGAGGCGCAGAAGACATGCTTGGTAACGGTGATATGCTGTTCTTAGGGCCTGGGCAAATTGAGCCGGACCGCGTCCATGGTGCTTATGTCAGCGACGAAGAGGTCAACCGTGTCTGTGATGCATGGCGGGAACGCGGTGCACCCGATTATATTGATAATATGGCCGGTAACTTTGAGCTATCGAGTCCCAGTGGTGGCGCCAGTACCGCCAATGCTTCTGGTGAAGATGACGATTTATATAATGACGCCGTGGCTTTTATTATGGAAACGCGTAAAGTATCAGCATCTAGTATCCAGCGTAAATTTAGCATCGGCTATAACCGTGCGGCGCGTATCGTCGACTCGATGGAAGAGGCGGGCTTGGTTAGCTCAATGGGTAAAAGTGGTAAGCGCGAGCTGTTGATGTAAAGGTTAATAAACCTCATATTTAAAATGAAAAGCGAGTCATGAGAGTGGCTCGCTTTTTTGTTGGAAAAATAAAGTAGCGCTAACCTGCAAATGACTATTGAGTTTATTTATCAATGCTAAACAACAATTTTTTATACTAAACTGGTGAGTGTTTATAAAAAATAAGCAACAATTTTAAAAAATATGAATCTATCACTCTCCAAGGACGGTCAGTTATGTTTAAAGAATATACCCAATATGATGCATTGGCGTTGGCAGCGCTGGTGAATGCAGGGGAAGTCAGCGCCAAAGAATTGTTAGACGCCGCCGTGAATCAAGCCAATGCGCTCAATCCTAAATTAAATGCCATTATCCACCGCTTTGATGAGCGTGCCTACGCTGCTGCAGAAAAGGGCTTGCCAACAGGCGTCTTTAACGGCGTCCCTTATCTGCTAAAAGACCTGTCGTTTCATTTTGCCGATGAACCAATTACCATGGGCAGTCGCAGCGTCAATATCGTATCAGAAAGCGACAGCGAAATCGTTAAGCGTATGAGAGCCACTGGCGTCAATACCTTTGGTAAAACCAATACGCCAGAATTTGGCCTCATTATTACCACTGAGCCCAAAGCCCATGGCGTCACGCACAATCCTTTTAAAAAAGGCTATAGCTCAGGCGGCTCATCGGGCGGTAGTGCCGCCGCAGTCGCAAGCGGTATTGTGCCAATGGCGGGTGCGGGTGACGGCGGTGGTTCGATACGCTTTCCGGCGGCATGGTGCGGCGCGTTTGGATTTAAGCCAAGTCGAGGCCGTAACCCTATGGGCCCAGAAATTGGCGAAGGCTGGGAAGGGGCGGTCGCTGACCATGTGATTACGCGAAGTGTGCGTGATAGCGCGGCGATGCTTGATGCGACCAGTGGCGCAGAAATCGGCGCGCCTTACGTCATTGCACCGCCCGACGGCACGTTTTTGCAAGCAGCCATGCGCGCGCCAAGGCAATTAACCATCGCCCTGCATCAACAGCCATTGGTTGCCAATACTGAGGTCGATAAAGAAGTACTTGCCGTATTAGAAAAAACCGCGAAGCAACTAGAGGCCATGGGTCATCGTGTGGTCCCAGCTGAGCCGAGCATTAATATTGAGCAATTTTGGCATGATTTTTTAGTGGTGGTCTGTGCCCATACCGCTTTTACCATTGATAATATCGAGCGCTGTTACGGCGCACAGCATATCCAAAACCTTGAGCCGCAGACTTATAATATGGCAATGCTTGGGCGCTCATTATCTGCTGTTGATTTAGCCCACGCTAAGCATGGCTGGCACGCTAGCCAATATCAAACGGGCTTGCTGCTTGAGACGTACGATATGATTTTATGTCCAACCGTGCCAACGCCTGCGGTCAAGCATGGTGTGCTGCCGCCAAGCCGTATGGATGAAACACTGATGCGGAGCGCAGGCTTGCTCAATAAAGGCATTAATATGGGCAGATTCGCCTTTAGCTCAGGTATGATTGAGAAGCTCAGCGCTCCAGTACTTGGTAAAATGGGCTTTACCATTTTAGGTAATGTCACCGGCTTACCAGCGATGTCGTTGCCTGTGGGTATGAGTAAAAAAGGTCTGCCGATTGGGATGCAGCTGATTGGGCGGATGAATGATGAAACGACGTTATTTAGTATCGCAGGCGAGATGGAGCGTGCTGGCATGTTTACCAAACCGGCTTTTGAGAAATAGTTTTATACGATTAAAAAAGTTTTGTTAAATACCCAATTTTTAGAAAATACAGCCAAGCAGAAACGCTTTGATTAAGACAACGTTACCAAAATAGCATTTTAGTCAAGCTAGCGCGTTAGACAAAAAACAGCTTAATCAAAGCGATAAATATCCATACCTAAGCTGTGGTGCGCCATGCTTTGATGCACCACAGAGACGCGTTGACCGGCACCTAAAGCAAAGAATAACGGCAATAGGTGCTCATCACTTGGATGTACATTTTGATAATTAGGATATTGCTGCCAATCTAAAGCGCTTGGAATATCCGTTTTTAGTTGTTGCAGCAGCCAAACTTTAAAGTCTTTGGCGGTCTCATCGATACTCTCTGCTTGCCAACGTAATGCCTGTAAATTGTGAGTGATATTGCCCGAGCCAATCAAAAGAATTTCCTCAGCGCGCAGTTGCGCCAGTTGCGCGCCCAACTGATAGCAAGCGATGCTGTCATAATGCTGCGGCAAAGAGATTTGTACGATGGGTATATCAGCCTCGGGATACAGATGCAGAAGTGGCGCCCATACCCCGTGGTCACTGACGCGTAAAGGGTTTACACGGCAGGTAATACCGCGCGCTGTTAGCTGCTGCGCCAATGTTTCCGCAAGTGCTGGTTGGCCGGCTGCTGGGTATTGCAAATCATAGAGCTCGGGCGCAAAGCCAGAGAAATCATGCCACGTCTTTGGTCGCGGATTGCTACTGATTTCAAGCTTGGCCGACTGCCAATGCGCCGACATAATGACAATAGCGCGCGGTTTGGGCAAGTTTTGACCAATACGTGCCAGCGCACTGGTGGTTGCGGATTGTTCGATGGCGAGCGTCGGTGCTCCATGCGAGATAAATAGCGCGGGCAGCTTAGTCTGTTTTGATGAGGTTACAGGATTCGCTAGCACAGACGCGTCTGTCCAAGCAGCCGCTGAGGTAATTGGCGCCTTCTTGGAGGTTGTCGTATTTTGACGTTCGCTCTCATGTTGTAAAGCGTCCGTCATGGCTTTGGGTGTCGCAGGTTTAGGATGTTTCATGGTGCATTTATTAGGGCGCGCGCCTATATTTCAATCCGTTTTACGAAGATGCGTTGCCATTATTTTTTATAGGGCATGGTTGATTTTTATAGCAAATGACTGTTTTTATAAAGGTTTTAATTACCGCGATGATAAGGATGGTTGTGATTGATACTCATAGCGCGATACAGCTGCTCCATTAATACCACGCGCACTAAAGGATGCGGCAGCGTCAGCGCAGATAACGACCATTTCACATCTGCTTTTGCCAATACCTCTGGCGATACGCCGTCAGCGCCGCCAATGACCAACGCAATATCATCGCCTTGCTGCATGCCATCAGCCAATTTTTCAGCCAGTTGTTCGGTTGAGAGCATTTTACCTTTTACGTCGAGCACCCATAATTGCTCGCGTCCAGCCGCAGCATGAGTGGCTAATATCGCTTGACCTTCTTGCTCACGGTACTGGGCCAAATTGGCGTCTGAGGGGTTTTTGGCGCGTTTAGCGGCGGCAATTTCTACGATTTCGGTACTAAGCATAGGCTGGATACGCTTAAAATATTCATCAAAACCAGTTTGTACCCATTTGGGCATTTTATTTCTAACACTCAATATTCTTACTTTCATAATATAGACCACTTTTATAATGGGTTAAATGTAACAAAAAAATTCTGCGCTTAAGATATTGTAACAAACAGACCTTTTACAAAGCATTTTTTTGTGCTTTACTAGCATTCGACCAACAGTTGTTCTTTATTATACTTGCTGTTTTTATCGTTACATGGTCTTATTGTTAACTAGTATTTATCGTTGAATAGTGAAGAAAGCGTCAGCAACCCTGTACCGTCTTTTTGATAGAGCATAAGATAGTTTGCAACATTTTTTAAACGAAAGGAGTCGTTCATGAACCGTACTATATCAAGTCTATTAGCACTTAGCGCAGGTGCGCTACTCTCAACCTCTGTGTTTGCTGCTTCTTTAAACGGCACGCAGTGGCAAACCATTGATGATAAAACTGGCGAGAAAAAAGCCGTTATTCAATTGACCGAAAGCGGTGGTAAAGTTTCAGGAAAAATCATCAAAGTATTGAATAAAGAAAAGGCAGACGCGCTTTGTACCAAATGTCCTGGTAGCCTAAAAAACAAACCGGTTGAAGGTCTACAAATATTGTCAGGCTTAAAGGCCGATGGTAATAATCAGTGGAGTGACGGTAAGCTGGTCGACCCTGAATCAGGAAAAACTTACTCTGGTAAGCTAACCTTGAGTGACAATGGTCAAAGCTTAAAACTGCGCGGCTATGTCGGCACACCTGTCTTTGGTCGCTCGCAAACGTGGCAGCGCATTAAGTAATTTTTGCCAGTGCTCTTATAAAAGCAAATTTATAAAGCAAACTTATAAAACAAAAAGGATAGCAGATTGATATGTGCTGTCCTTTTTTAATGCTTTAACGTTAAGCCATTACCTCAATACTCTTATTTTAAGACGCTATCACCTTAAAGCTCACGAACCATTTTCTTAGTCATCATTTGACATTAGCGGCTTGATGGTTTCTGATACGCTGTCATCACTCTGTTGCTCGTCGTTTTTACTATTTGAGGGCGTAGGTTTTGGAATAATTGTCAATGTCGCATCTGACTCAAAAACAATGGCTTCGATATCATCAAAACTATGCATCCCTTCAGAACGCATTGCGCTTTCTAGCTCTTGACGCGTTAGGCGCTCAGCACGCATGGCATCTGGTAAAAATTGCCCTTGATAAAAAACAATCCGCGGCTCCGATAAAATAAGATGACTAAAACTGGCCGAGACAGAAGCGTATTTGGTCACTAAAAACTGTAAACAATACAAGGTCACAATAGCGGCGCTGCCTTCGATAAACGGAATTTCTTCGAGTAAAATCGTACTGGCACTCAAAGAGCCAATCATCACCGTCACAATCCAGTCAAAGTTATTGAGCTGCGAGGTCGAGCGTTTTCCAGATACTTTGGTAATTAACACAATTAACGCATAAACCATGATCGCTGTTAAGATAATGCGCCCAAGTTTTTCTATATTGTCAAAAAGCAGCATGTCCATGATTTGGACTCCTATTAATCATAAAATACTGTCCAATGTTTTATCGCTAGCAAATAGGGTTTGACTAAAAACAGCGTAACGGAATTTCATCATTAATAGTGCAAAAAATTTGTATTAGGTTGTCTCTATAGGCACTCAATAATGGCAGGCGCTCAAAGGACTTGACGATTAGTGGCTATGCTTAGGGTTAAGGAGACGGTTGATCAACAAGATACTAAGACGCGCGCTGACTAAGCTCAGCACCAATATCATCACCAACGCCGAAAGCAGGGGTAGCGGCTGCTGAATGGCCATCTCAGTTAATACTTCACGGCTCACGGCATCAAATAAGAAAAACCAAATACCTAAAAAATAAACTATAGTAAGTAGCCAAACCACCGCAACGCCGCCAAACATCAAGCGATTGATTTCCTTTTTATCTAGCGCACGCTGTTGATGCTTAATAAATTTATGCACCGCGATATAAGCGCCGACGATGATGGATACGACAGTGACCAGCTGTGAGTTTAGGGCAAATTTGGTTTGCACCATCATAAATATGGCACTGGCCAAAACATAACCCACCGCAAAGAATCCGATATATGGCGCCATTTTAGGCGGCATTACGTTTAGGTTGCTAGAAGTATTGCCCGCGGTTTGACCATCTTTTGCTGAACTAAGACGCTTGCTAAGCTGCATTGGTTTGCGTGACATAAAAATAACCTTTATGAAGGGTAAAGCGTAGGGTGTTAAAACATATTAAGCATGAACGCTGATTTTTATTAATGTTTTGGTGGTGTATCAAAAAGTATGCTGGGGCAATAAAAGAAGGGTGACAGCCGAAGCAAGATGATATATTTGAGGTTATGAAGAC
>NZ_DFQS01000052.1:0-382 GCF_002377905.1 Psychrobacter sp. UBA3483
AAAACACAGCTATAAAAAAACGCCAAGCGTTAACCACTTGGCGTTATATTACGACACATAGCTAAACTAATACCAAGCCCAACAATTAAAGTTGCGCCCAAGCACGAGCAGTTAACGACCGAATTCTTTGTGGCTGTTTAAGCAAATTATTCCAAGCCAAGCAAGTGGCATCGACAATAGCCTCATAACTGTCATAACAACGATTAGATAGCTCATTTTGCTTAAGGTACTGCCATACTCTCTCAGAGGGATTGAGCTCAGGTGAATAAGGCGGTAGTTTAAGCATAGTGACATTAGCCTGATTCAAGCTTGGTTGATGCCATAATGCGCCATCCATCACCACCACCGCATGACGTCCTTTTGGAACGGCTTTACTAATCTC
>NZ_DFQS01000052.1:564-26586 GCF_002377905.1 Psychrobacter sp. UBA3483
CAGATGTCCACTTGATCTAGGCTTACATCAGTAGGCAGTGACGCCTTAACCTGTGCTATAAAGTTTTTTTAAAAGCGTCTTGAGCTTGTATGTCGGCTTTTGGATGCTGACTACGAGCACTTATCCAACTCATATCAATACGCTTGAGTAGCTCGTAGATACCGTTAACGGTGTAGTGAGCGTTGTAGTGTTCTTTAGCCAATTGCTGAATGTCTTTGCCTGTTAGACGACCGCCAGCTCGCTTTTCTTGTTCAGAGACTATCATGGCTTTAAAAGCGGCTATGTCTGCTTCTGCCAATTTGCTGTGACGACCTCGACGATGACGATCGTAGAGACTTTCAAGTCCTCGTTCATAATATCGCTTCAAGGTACGCCTGGCAGTTTGAGGGTGAATACAAAGATCTTTGGCAATATCGTTAGTGGCTTTGCCTATACTATATTGGTATAAGATGAGCAGGCGTAGTCGGGCTCTGGGATTGCGCTCAGTCTTTGAGTGTTTGCCAAAGTCATGGTCTTCTAGGTTATTTATTGGTATAGTCATAAGTGGATTATACTATATATCTTGGGTTTGGTATAAAAACGATTATTGACCATAAGTACATAAATAAGCACTTTCCACTTCTACCTTAACACCAAATTTTTGATTGGCTTCAACGGTAAATTGCTCGCCCGCATTAAAGGTTTGCCACTCATGACTTTCTGGCAGTTTTACCGTCAATGCTCCACTGACTACGCTCATGGTTTCAAATTCGCTAGTACCAAACTCATACTCGCCAATTTCCATCACGCCGACGGTAGCGGGCTTGGTTGCCGTTTGAAAGGCGATAGAAGTCACTTTATTATCAAAATAATTATTAACGCTTGGCATAATTTTCCTTAAGTCGTTCCGTTTAAAGTTTGATTGGTGATTAAAAAGTTTGATTGGTGATTAAATAGAATCAATAGTCTATCTATAACAGCATAGCAATTTAATAAAGAACACTCGGCTCTGTTGTTCGTAAACCCTCAAAGTCGCTCGTTTATCTTTATTAAATCGCATTTCCAATATACTACTTTTAATGTTTTTAAATAAGGCTATTAAAAACCTCTATAATCCCGCTTTTAAGCTTGCTTCGATAAATTGATCGAGGTCACCATCGAGTACCGCGCCAGTATTAAAGGTTTCAACGCCAGTACGCAAGTCTTTAATGCGCGAGTCATCAAGTACATAAGAGCGGATTTGACTGCCCCAACCGACATCAGATTTATTATCCTCGACCGCTTGCTGGCTCTCCATACGCTTTTGCATCTCAAGCTCATACAACTTGGCACGGAGCATTTTCATCGCCGTCGCTTTGTTACCATGTTGGCTGCGCTCGTTTTGACACGTCACCACCACGCCACTTGGCTCGTGGGTGATACGCACCGCAGAATCGGTGGTGTTCACGTGCTGACCACCCGCGCCTGATGAGCGGTAAGTATCGATACGCAAATCGGCTGGATTGATATCAATCTCGACGTTGTCATCGATTTCAGGTGAGACAAAAACGGCGGCAAAGGAAGTATGACGACCATTATTACTATCAAATGGCGATTTACGCACTAAGCGATGCACGCCAATTTCGGTACGTAACCAACCAAAGGCATAATCGCCTTTAATCTCAATCGTCGCTGACTTAATTCCAGCGACACTACCTGACGATACTTCGATAACTTCGACTTTAAAGCCATGCGCCTCGGCCCAGCGCGTATACATTCGCAGCAGCATTTCTGCCCAATCTTGCGCTTCGGTGCCGCCACTACCCGACTGAATATCTAAGTAGCAATTGTTTGGATCCATCTCACCGCT
The DNA here is from genome assembly GCF_002377905.1 of Psychrobacter sp. UBA3483. Classification (GTDB taxonomy): domain Bacteria; phylum Pseudomonadota; class Gammaproteobacteria; order Pseudomonadales; family Moraxellaceae; genus Psychrobacter. The sequence continues at coordinate 2,393 of NZ_DFQS01000052.1, forward strand.
AAACATCCGGCGGAACTCTAAATCAGCAACGCGTTTCTCTGCATTGTCGAGCTCTGCTTGCACATCCGCAAGCAAGGATTCGTCTTCTGCTTCTACTGCTAAATCAAGCATGGCAGCAGCATCTGCCAAAGTCGTTTCAAGCGAAACCACCACGTCGATGACGCCATCAAGCTGGCTTTTTTCTTTATTAATCTTGGTCGCGCGCTCTGGATCGTTCCATAGCTCGGGGTTTTCCAGTTCTAAATTAACTTCCTCTAAGCGTTCTTGCTTACCATCGAAGTCAAAGATACCTCCGAAGGTCCTGTCCACGCTCAGATAAATCTTTGATACGCTCTTGATAGGGATTGATTTCCATAAAGTTTCCTGTCTTTTTAAATAAATATCTTACTGATATGGCGCTATTTTAAATGAGATTGATGCTAAATAGTTGGCTAATTAATACTGCCTTTATATTAAATAGCTATAGACCAGCTAAATCGACCAATCTTCTACTGCCCAGCGATGGGCCAGCGCGTGCGCATGCAGGGCATCATCGGGTGACACGCAGATAGCCACATCCGCCCATTCGAGTAATGGAATGTCATTTTTGGAATCTGAATAGGCATAAGTTTTATCAAAAGTGATACCCGCTAATTGCTTTTTATTAAGCCACTTGTCTAGATGGTAGATTTTACCTTCTTTAAAATTGGGCTTATCGGTTAATTTACCGGTATAACGCTCGTTTTGTATCTCAAGTGGTGTCGATAGCACATTACTATCTTCAATACCAAAACGCTTAGCAATCGCCGACACCACAAAATCATTGGTGGCAGAAATAATCACTACGTCGTGACCCTGCTCAACGTGATGACAGAGCGCCTCCATGGCTTTTGGGCGAATGTGCGGCTCGATTTCCGTCTTAATATAATCTTCGCGTAGCTCATGCAGTCTGTCCATCGGCAAGCTACTCAAAAATTGCGCGACAAACTCATTGTATTCGGTCGCATCAAGCGTACCTTCGATATAATCTTGATAAAACTTTTGATTGGCGGTACGGTACTCGGCTTCGTCAACCAGATTGTGCTTGACGATATACTCACCCCAAAGATAGTCGCTATCGACGTCAAGTAACGTATGGTCTAAATCAAAGAGTGCCAACTCTTTTGGCGCTGGTGCTGCCTGCATAATGGAACCTTATTTTTTGTTTATTAAAGAGATAATTTTTTGACTATAAAATGCTTTAGAAAAAATATTGAATATAAAATGTGCTGCATCATGCGCTATAAATCTACTGTTTACCGAACATAATTATGCTAACTTGTTTACTTTAATATCTTATTAGCTTATCTTTAGCCTGCTTGATAATAACAATAGAGAAATTTATGAAAGCGCCTGATGATAAAACTGCTTTGTCCAACCGACCGCGACGTCCTGCCCGCTCCATCAGAGAAATCAGGCGACGGCAGTTAGGCAAAAGCTATCAATCGCCTTTAGAGCGTCTGCTTTATGCGCTGTTAAATGGCTTGATGTATGGTTTTGGCGGCTTACTTATCGACCTTGCCATCGTTGTTATTCGCTCAATCGCCGGTATGGGCAATGGCGAGATATTTTGGTTATTTACCCCATTTATGTTAGTTTTGGGGGCGTTAATGGGTTTTATCGTCGGTAAAAGCGCCGGTGCTGAAAGCGTCAATGCCTTAAATATGGACGAGACGGGTAATAATCGTTACCTTAGTGACCACTCTATACGCCATGATATCTTTCGCGGCCTGATTATTGGCATTATCATTTTTGCCGTTATTTGGCTTATCATGATGCTAATGGCATAACGACCGTTTGCATAAAAAGCATCACAACATAAAAAAACAGCTATAATTTAACATCTATAAAGAGGATGGGTTACTATAAAACCATCCTCTTTTTTATAAAATTGCTCTGACTCCTATTGTTCTAACATCTATAGCAATTAATCAGGCATCGCTATTTCTGTTAGGCCGGTTTTAAATTTCTGACAACGTTCGCTATAGTGCAGCGCTGATAGTTTTAACATTGCCGCCTGCTCATCGCTCAAGGTTTTGACCACTTTTGCCGGCGCGCCCATCACCAGCGAATTATCCGGAATCTCTTTACCTTCGGTGACCAAAGCTTTGGCACCAATGATACAGTTTTTACCGATTTTGGCATTATTCAATACCACCGCGCCAATACCAATCAAGCTATTATCACCAACTTCGCAGCCATGCAGCATCGCTAAATGGCCAATGGTGACGTAATCGCCGATTTTAACCTCAATCCCTGCATCGGTATGAATGACGCTGTTTTCTTGCACGTTACTATAATCACCGATATGAATACGCTCGTTGTCACCGCGAATCACCGCCCCAAACCAGACGTTGGCCTTATGACCCAAATACACATCGCCTATCACCCGTGCAGTATCAGCAACCCAACCATTAAATGGGACTGCAAACTCTGGCGTTTTGTCTAAATATTGATAAATCATCATCCATCCTTAGTGGTTATTTTTATACAAGTGTATATATGGTAAAAAGCGTGCCACAAATAAATGTGACTTAAAGCATGATAGTTGTAAAGAAAGATAAAAACTTTATAGTATAATGCTGCCGCCAATCAATAGAGCAATTAGAATTTAGAATAAAGCCGTATGCCATTTATCCCTATAAAGTAACTATAGGATTTTATAGAGGCAATCAACGCTCACCAACCCTTTTTAGGATCGCAGTGATGATCAGCAAAAAATACGCCCCTATCATTTTATTATCGACCAGCTTGATGGCTGCCATCCCTGCCCACGCTGACAGTAGCACTACTAGTAAGGTAGGCGATGTGCTGGCCTTTGCCATTCCAGCTGCTGCTTACGGTAGCACTTATTATATGGATGATAAAGAGGGTCGTCAGCAATTTTACTATTCATTTGCGACCAACGTTGCTACGACGCAAGTCCTAAAGTCGGTGATAGATAAAGAGCGACCCAATGGCCGTGATGAGGACTCCTTCCCTTCTGGCCATACCTCCATGGCATTTCAGGGCGCCAGCTTTATTCATAAACGCTATGGCTTAGAATATAGCATTCCGGCTTATATTGGTGCAGGTTTTGTGGCTTATAGCCGCGTTGAAGCCGACGAACATGATGTGGCTGACGTATTGGCGGGAGCTGCCTTAGGGGTTGCCAGTAGTATGTATTTTACCAAAAGCTATTATGACGACCAATTGCATATCGCCACCAATTTAGCACCCGACTATTATGGGGTGTCGGTGCATTATAATTTTTAACAGTCAGTTATCTTAATGAGCAACGTGGCTTATGATTGGCCTTAAGACATCACCTTATCTTAAAATATCGCTGAATAGCGATTGAAAAATGACAGACGAGAGAAGGTGCTAGCCCTTAACGCAAAACTCTAGTATAATGCGCAAAATCTGTGCCAAAGCGAGCGGACATGATGTAAGTTACTTATTCACCCCTTAGTGAATCCTGTACCTTTTCATCGATGATGTCTTCTCGCTTTTTTGTGGAAAAAATTTGGCTCTAGCCCTTTTTTTATGTGTATTTAGCAGCATTTAGATACTTCTAAGAGGCCCTTTTAAAACAAAATTTTTACCATAAAATATCACGGCACTCACCCATAACAGCGGAGGCAACCCTTGAATTCATCGGCAGAAATACAAGCAATTTTGGCACTAGCAGACGGTACGATTTTTCGCGGTGTGAGTATCGGTAGTCTTGGTCATCGTGTCGGTGAGGTGGTATTTAATACAGCCATGACAGGGTACCAAGAAATCCTAACTGACCCAAGTTACGCGCGCCAGCTAGTCACACTCACCTATCCACACATCGGCAATACCGGCACCAATGCTGAAGATGTTGAATCTGGAAATGGCCATCAAGTATGGGCGGAAGGACTTATTATTCGTGATGCCACCATGGTCACCTCAAACTTTCGCAACTCAGAGTCATTGACGGATTATTTACAGAACCATGATACGGTCGCCATTGCTGATATCGATACCCGCCAGTTGACGCGCCTACTACGTGATAAAGGTGCTCAAAATGGCTGTATCATGACCGCCTCTAACGGCGCAACGATTAGCAGCGAAGATGAACAGCAAGCGATTAAATTGGCGCAAGAATTTGCTGGTATTGAAGGCATGGACTTGGCAAAAGAATGCTGTACGCCGACGACGTTTGAATGGACAGCAGGCAGCTGGGATCTATCAGACACCCTACTCAACCGCGATATACCGGGCAGCCATGACAGCGGTACGGGCGGCTTCTTTAAGCACTTGGGCACGCATGTCGAAGCAAAATACAACGTCGTCGCCTATGACTTTGGTAGCAAGACCAATATCCTACGTATGCTCGTAGACCGTGGTTGTCATGTAACAGTGGTACCCGCGCAAACGCCTATCACAGATGTCCTCGCGATGAATCCAGATGGTATATTTTTATCAAATGGCCCTGGCGACCCAGCGGCTTGTGACTATGCTATCGATGCGGTCCGTCATATCATTGAAGAAACCGACATTCCAACCTTTGGTATCTGCTTAGGTCATCAGCTCATTGGTCTTGCCAGCGGTGCAAAAACCATCAAAATGAAAACCGGTCATCATGGTGCTAACCATCCAGTTCAAGACCTAGCCACGGGTACCGTTATGATTACCAGTCAAAACCATGGTTTTGCGGTTGATGAAGACACCCTGCCTGACAATGTTAAATCTACCCATCGCTCATTATTTGATGGTACCAACCAAGGCATTGAGCTGACCAATAAGCCGGTCTTTAGCTTCCAAGGTCACCCAGAAGCCAGCCCTGGTCCACATGATGCTGCGCCGCTGTTTGATAAGTTTGCAGAGATGATGGCAGCGGCGAAAGCGTAACTTATCAATAGTTAACCGCAAACAGAGAATAAATATAAGTATAAAGCTTGAAGCACAGATGGTGGTTCAAGCTGCACCCTAGCAGACACGATAAGTATTATCGAACATATCGTTAAAATACAGATTACTCAAAATATCACCCAAACGAAGGTAGCCCTAACTATGCCAAAACGTACCGACATAAAAAGCATTCTTATCATTGGCGCAGGCCCTATCGTCATCGGCCAAGCATGTGAGTTTGACTACTCAGGCGCGCAGGCGTGTAAAGCGCTAAAAGAAGAAGGCTACCGCGTCATCTTGGTCAACTCAAACCCTGCAACCATCATGACCGACCCTGTCATGGCTGATGCGACTTACATCGAGCCGATTACGTGGCAGACGGTTGAGCAAATCATCGCTAAAGAGCGTCCTGACGCGATTCTACCAACGATGGGCGGACAGACAGCGCTAAACTGTGCTTTAGACCTAGACAAACATGGCGTCTTGACCAAATATAATTGTGAGCTGATTGGCGCGACCAAAGACTCAATCGAGATGGCAGAAGACCGTAACTTATTTGATAAAGCCATGAAGCGTATCGGTCTTGAATGTCCTCGCGCTGAAACCGCTGAAACCATGGAAGAAGCCTTTGCTACTCAAGAAAAAATGGGCTATCCATGTATCATTCGCCCATCATTCACCATGGGCGGCTCAGGCGGCGGTATCGCTTACAATCGTGACGAATTTATCGAGATTTGTGAGCGCGGCTTTGACTTATCACCAAACCATCAATTGCTAATCGATGAATCGTTAATCGGTTGGAAAGAGTACGAGATGGAAGTGGTTCGTGACAAAAACGATAACTGCATCATCATCTGCGCGATTGAAAACTTTGACCCGATGGGCGTCCATACCGGCGACTCAATCACAGTCGCCCCCGCACAGACGTTAACCGATAAAGAATATCAAATCATGCGTAATGCTTCACTAGCCGTACTGCGTGAGATTGGTGTTGAAACAGGTGGCTCAAACGTCCAGTTCGGTATCAATCCTGATACTGGTCGTATGGTCGTCATCGAGATGAATCCACGTGTGTCACGCTCATCGGCACTCGCATCAAAAGCCACTGGCTTTCCGATTGCTAAAATAGCGGCTAAACTGGCGATTGGTTATACGCTAGATGAATTGCAAAATGACATTACGGGCGGCAAAACCCCAGCGAGCTTTGAGCCGGCACTTGATTATGTTGTCACCAAAATCCCTCGCTTTAACTTTGAGAAATTCCCACAAGCCGACAGTGTGTTATCAACGCAAATGAAATCGGTTGGTGAAGTGATGGCAATCGGTCGCAACTTCCAAGAATCGATGCAAAAAGCATTACGCGGCATGGAAACCGGCAATGATGGTTTTGATGAGCAAATTGACTTAGCAAAAGTCAGTATTGAGAAAGCCCGTAGCGAGATTAACAATCGCTTAACCATTCCAACGCCTGAGCGCATTTATTATATTGCCGATGCTTTCCGTATCGGCATGAGTGTCGATGAAGTGTTTAATTTAACCAAAATCGATCCATGGTTCTTGGTACAAATTGAAGACATCGTCAAAACCGAAGCACAGGTGAAAGCCTTAGGTTTTGGCGGTTTAACTGAGCAAAATCTGCGTAGCTTTAAGCGTAAAGGCTTATCAGATTTGCGTTTGGCAAAATTGCTTGGCGTCTCACAAAAGCAGCTACGCAAAAAGCGTTGGGATTTGAACGTTTATCCTGTCTATAAGCGCGTCGATACCTGTGCGGCAGAGTTTGCCACCAGCACCGCGTATATGTACTCAACCTATGACAGCGAATGTGAAGCAAACCCGACTGATAACAAAAAAATCATGGTTATCGGTGGCGGTCCAAACCGTATCGGTCAAGGTATCGAGTTTGACTATTGCTGTGTTCATGCGGCGCTTGCCATGCGCGAAGACGGCTACGAGACCATCATGGTCAACTGTAACCCTGAAACGGTTTCAACCGATTATGACACCTCGGATCGTCTGTATTTTGAGCCAATCACGCTTGAAGACGTGTTAGAGATTGTCCGTATCGAAAATCCTGATGGCGTAATTGTACAGTTCGGCGGTCAAACGCCATTGAAACTAGCGCGTGCGCTTGAAGCTGCTGGCGTCAAAATCATCGGTACCAGTCCTGATGCGATTGACCGTGCTGAAGACCGCGAACGCTTCCAGCATATGATTCAGCAATTGAACCTTGTGCAACCAACCAATGCTTTAGCGACAAGCTTAGAAGATGGTTTGGTCAAAGCCAAAGACGTTGGTTATCCGTTGGTTGTACGCCCATCTTATGTACTCGGCGGTCGCGCGATGGAAATCGTCTATAACGAAGATGAGCTCAGACATTACTTGCGCACGGCGGTCCAAGCGTCAAACGAAGCGCCTGTACTCCTTGACCGCTTCTTAGATGATGCCATCGAAGTTGATGTGGACTGTGTTTGCGACGGTACTGATGTTGTGATTGGTGGTATCATGCAGCATATCGAACAAGCTGGCGTTCACTCTGGTGACTCAGCCTGCTCATTGCCGCCTTACTCATTATCAGATGAGCTTTGCGATAAAATGCGCGCGCAAACGGTTGCCATGGCAAAAGAGCTTGGCGTCGTCGGTTTGATGAACGTTCAGTTCGCGGTAAAAGGTGAAACGGTCTACATTTTAGAAGTCAATCCACGTGCAGCCCGTACCGTACCCTTCGTTTCTAAATGTATCGGTACGTCACTGGCACAAGTTGCGGCTCGCTGTATGGCGGGTACGTCATTGAAAGATCAAGGCTTTACCACTGAAATTGTCCCAGCATTTTATGCGGTCAAAGAAGCGGTATTCCCATTTGCTAAATTCCCAGGTGTTGACCCTATCTTGAGTCCTGAGATGAAATCAACCGGTGAAGTGATGGGTGTGGGTAAAACCTTTGGCGAAGCATTCTACAAAGCGGTTATCGGTAGTAATGAGCGCCTGCCAGGTCTACCAACTGAGGGCGAAACCAAAACCGTCTTTATATCGGTGCGTGATAGCGATAAAGAGCAAGTCACTCCTATCGCCCGTCAGCTTCTCGACTTTGGCTTCAACATCGTTGCCACTACTGGTACGCAAAAAGTACTGGCGGAAAACGGTATTGAATGCAAACAAATCAACAAAGTTACCGAAGGTCGCCCGCATATCGTCGATGCCTTGAAAAACGGCAAAATCGACCTTATTATCAATACGACCGAAGGCAAGCAGGCGCAAGAGGATTCCTTCTCTATCCGCCGCAGTGCCCTACAAGGTAAAGTGTTTTATGTCACGACATTAGGTGCGGCAGATGCGGTTTGTAAATCTTATGCGATTGACCTACCTTTTGATGTGTATAAGCTACAAGATTTGCATGAACAAGCAAAGACTATCGCTTAGCACTATTGACTTGGTGGTATAATTTCAGTAGATTAAGCATAATAGCAACGCTTATTTAAAAGTGTTAGCAAAAATTATTACTGGTTTTATACGACTGTACTTTAGAAACATTATACTTTAGAAAAATAAATTTTTTAAAAGATAAATCTAAAAAGCATAGTGGCTGAACTGCGACTATGCTTTTTATTACGTCAGGTTAAGGCGTCTTATCGGTAAGCGTATCCGTGCTGATAGTTAATAGCTAAGTGTGCAGTTACTTACGACGCAGCCTCAACCTCATTCTTTTTATATCACATACTCATTGCAACAACACTGACACCATCTCACTAGTCACTAGGAGATGGTGCCCGTGTTATTGGTTTAAGGAAAAAACATGCAACGTTATCCCATGACTCCACAAGGACATGCGGCCCTAGAAGCCGAACTAAAACAGTTAAAAAGTGTCGACCGTCCACGTATTACAGCGGCCATCGCTGAAGCTCGCGAACACGGCGACTTAAAAGAAAACGCTGAATATCATGCTGCTCGCGAACAACAAGGTTTTTGCGAAGCGCGTATCCGTGATATCGAAGCCAAGCTTGGCGCTGCACAAGTGATTGACCCTGCCACGCTACCAAAAGATGGTCGTGTGGTATTCGGTGTGAGCGTGGTTATCGAAAACATGGACACTGAAGAAGAAAAGCGCTACCAAATCGTTGGCGATGATGAAGCTGACTTTAAAGCGGGCAAAATCTCAGTCAACTCGCCGATTGCGCGTGGTTTGATTGGCAAATCTGAAGGCGACGAAGCCCGTATCGAAACGCCAAAAGGCATAGTCGAATATGAAATCATGAAAGTGATTTACGATTAATCTTGCTTATTTTGTAGATAAATAGATCACCTTTAAGAAAAAGCTTTTGATAACAAAAGCTTTTTTTGTAAATATATAAAGTTTTAGCGCAGCTGATAAACGCAAAAAATAGTACACAACGTCATTATTACTAGAGTAGTAGTTACACAATGCCGCTTTTCTAGTCAATTTGATTTAGCGCATAATTGCTCGTGTATCAAATGCTGAGCATTTGCCTAAAATAATGATGGAGTGATAGTGAACATTGGCTATCATGATTACCTTTACCCTCGTTATTTGACATGGTTTACATGCTCATTTGACGGGGTTTTTTCTTATATAAGTGTTGTTTTTCTCAATTTCATTTTTTAATTTTGATTTTTTGCGACTTCATTACTGGCTTTATTTACTGCTATTTTAAAGGAATCTATTATGACCACGCCGATCAATACGCCAGCATTTCAGGCTATGAATAACAAAATGCTTAAACAAGCTTTCATTAAAAAAAATACCCTGCCTACTGCTCTCTCAATGGCATTAGCAGGTAGTTTTTTGACGTTAACTGCTGCCCATGCCGCACCTGAGATAGCGGTTAGCCCAGCTGTGGGTGGTAGCACAACCGTATTTGAGCAATACTCTGACGGTAAAACTGCCCTCATTACTGCGACTCCGAATGGCATTACCATGCAAGACGGTATGCCGTTTGCGGTGACGCAAGTGAGCACGGCGCCCCGTTATGTGGTTCGTTCAGGCGCTAATACCGTCGTCAATCAAGGCAGTGCCACGGTGACGAGCGTACCTGTGACCAACCAGATGACTAATCAAACCAGCAGAGTTGATGTCATAGCCGTTCCAACGACTAGAGTGACAGAAGTCTTGCCTTTAACAACGGCTACCCAATTACCAGTCCTCAATGCGCCAACCACCACCGTCGTGACCAACCAACCTGCAACGACGCAAGTCGTATCTACCTCTGTAGATATCTTGCAATTGACTCCAACTTTTAGCACGCCTGGCGTGGTTAATGCCCAAACCAAAGTCATGAAGATATTAAAAAATAAAGACGGTCGCGAAGTGGCTGTACCAGCCAATCATATCGCGCCTGGCGACGTCATCGAATATCACACCACTTATACCAATACCACCGCACAGCCTGTTACTGATATCAATGCGATGGTGTCATTACCAAATGGCGTGCAATTGGTATCATTAAACAGTCCATTGCCAACGCTTGCGACAACGGGTGGCGACAGCTATCAGACCATCCAGCAAGTGGGCAATACCGTGGTCATCAAAGAAAACTATTCTGGTCTTAAGTGGAACTTGGTTGACCTTAGCCCAAATGCTGCTCAGACTGTCGTTATACGAGCTAAAGTTCAGTAAGGACTATCTCATAAAATATCATATCTCATAAAATATCATATCTCATAAAACATCATATCTCGCTAAACGATTACTCTAAAGCCTTGCAAACGCGGGGCTTTTGTTATTTTAAAGAAGAAGGAATCTCCAACTACTCTTGTTGAAAGTTTTTATCTTCAAACGACACTAGTTGTCGTATTATTTATCCAATTATCCTACCTTTACAATGACTTAAGCCTAATTTTGCTAAAATACATACCTATAAATGATTTGGTAAATCGCGCTTATGGCAACCATAAATTATGAACGACTGCAAGGCAAGCTCAATATCTTAGCGGACGCTGCTAAGTATGATGTCTCTTGCTCCTCCTCCGCTGGTACGCGCAAAAACCAAGGCGGTGGTCTTGGTGATGCCTCAGCAACCGGTATTTGCCACAGCTATACCGAAGATGGTCGCTGCGTCAGCCTCCTTAAAATCCTTTTGACTAATCACTGCATCTACGATTGCGCATATTGTACCTCTCGTAAGAGCAATGACACCCCGCGCGCCGCTTTTAGTGTCGAAGAAGTGGTTGATTTAACCATGCAGTTTTACCGCCGTAATTATATCGAAGGGCTTTTTCTCAGCTCAGGTATTTTTAAAAGTGGCGATTATACGATGGAGCGCTTGGTCGAGGTCGCCAAGATATTGCGTACCCGTGAACGCTTTAACGGTTATATCCACCTAAAGACTATTCCTGGCGCGTCAAAAGAATTGCTCTTAGAAGCGGGACTTTATGCCGACCGTCTTAGCGTCAATATCGAAATACCTACCAAATCAGGGCTAGCCTTGCTCGCACCAGAGAAGTCACATGATGAATTAAAAGCACCAATGGAAACCGTTAAAACTGAAATTATCACCATCAAAGAGAGCCGTAAAACGCATAAAAAAACGCCTAAATTTGTGCCCGCAGGTCAGACCAGTCAGATGATTGTTGGCGCCAGTAATGAGACCGATTTGCAAGTGATTCAGCTATCGAGTCATTTTTATCAGCAATATGATTTGAAGCGCGTCTACTATTCAGGCTATGTGCCAATGCTCTCTGACAGTCGCCTGCCAGCGATTGGGACGCCAGTGCCGATGATACGTGAAAATCGTCTGTATCAAGCCGATTGGCTGATGCGTTTTTATGGTTTTGGCGCACACGAAATCGTTGAGCCTGACTCGCCATTTTTAGATTTGGACTGTGATCCAAAGCTTGCTTGGGCAATCCGCCACCGTGAGCACTTTCCCGTGAATATTCAAACCGCCACTTACGAGATGATTGTACGTATTCCCGGTATCGGTACCAAAACCGCTAAAAAGATAGTCAAAGCGCGTAAGTTTAATCAGTTAACGCTTTATCATTTAAAAAAAATGGGTGCGGCGGTCAATCGAGCTAAGTACTTTATTGCAACAACGGGTAAGAACGAGCACCTCGCGCATTTAACCCGTGATAACTTCCGTCAATACGTACTGGCGCAAACGCAAACCAAATATAAAGATCAGCGCAACGGACAATTGACGCTGTTTTAGTCGGCATATTTTTAATTGCCACTACTTTAAATAGGAACATAAATGTCACAGCTGACGCAAAGTCACGATTACATCGTCGGTCACTTAACGCCCAGTATTGTGCTTTATGAGCCAAGTTTTGAAGGTTGGCTGAGTGCAGTATTTTACGTCTATGCCAATCGCTTACAGGACGATGCATCTTTACAGTTAATTGCTCATGACTGCTATGTGCCCTCATTAATCTCACAAGCGACCAGTGTTACTACAGATGAAGAGCATGCCGAACGCGTACTAACCAAGCTGCATAAGCTTTTAGGTCGCTCAGGTATGCGCAATATTCTCTGGGGATTTTTATCAGAAAAAGCTCATATCGGCACCACTTTATTTCAAGTAGTTAAATACGCCATCGACTACCCTAACCGCCCTATTATGGAAGATTTGGGTAACCTGAATGTCTTGGATCTGGTACAAACCGTCAAATCGGTCGGCCGAGAAAAACACCGCATGGAAGCCTTTGTGCGCTTTGAGCATACCACTGACGACATTTACTTTGCCCGCGTTGAGCCTGACTTTAATGTACTGCCTTTGATTGGTGAGCATTTTCGTCAGCGCTACCAAGACCAGCATTGGGCGATTTACGATGTGGCGCGTGGCTATGGTATTTATTATGACAAAAGTAAAAGTACCTTCAAGCATCCTGCTGCCCTGCAAACCATCACTGATCTAGATGATGCGGTACTGCGTAATCCTGCCAGCATTCATAGCGAGGACGAGCAGCGCTATCAAAAATTTTGGCAAGGGTACTTTACTAATGTCAATATCAAAGAGCGTAAAAATACGCGTCTGCATCAGCAATATCTGCCGCAGCGCTATTGGAAATATCTCAGTGAGAAGCAAGTGCTGCCAAATGCTGAGCATTTACAAAAACGTCGCTAGTTTGGTAACCATACCTATTGCCAACTGCTTATACTTAGCTAAAAAACTCTTACTCTCAGCTAAAAAAAGTATGGCAAATCTGACCTTATCTTTTTATCTTGGTGGTTGAGTTTTCAGCGCTTTTAACTGACAATAGCAGCTTCATATCTTATTTGGTGACCGACGCTATTATGAAAGTTATGCGCTTACTGTCGTCTTTAAAGCATGATGAATCCGAGCGCGGCATTTTTCATCTGGGTCGCGCTTTGGTTAAAAATGGTCATACGTCAATTATCATTGCCAGCGCCGATGAAGAAAATGACTTGGTCAAACGCCTAAAGCGCGATGGTAATATTTACCATCAGCTTTATATGAATAAGAAATCTTGGCTGTCGCTGCTACAAGTCGCCCCGCTGCGTCGCCTGATTGAAAAATACGACCCTGATGTCATTCATGTGCATTCGCGCACCCCTGCATGGATATTGCATTTGGCCTTGCGCCGCGCCCGCCTCAAACGTCGGCCAAAACTGGTCTCGACCATGTACGGTTTTTATCCAATTAATAAGTACTCGCAAGCGCTGCTTGATGTCGATACTATCATCACGGTCTCCGATAGCGTCACTAACTATTTAAAAAAAGGCCTGCGCCGTGAGGATTTAGAACCAAAAGTCATCAAGCGCATCTACCGCGGTGTCGATACGCGCCGTTATCCGTATCGACACAACCCTTCTGTGTATTGGCTGCGCCATACCTTTGCCGAATACCCTGAGCTTGAACACAAAAAATGGTTGGTTTTTCCGACCATTATCGGCAATGAATATGGGCAAGAATGGCTGATTGATATCTTGGGTAATCTGCAAGAACAATTTCCCAATATTCACGTCATTATTATGGACGATGATTACCGCGAAGGTGATGTGGCGCATGAAGATTTTCGTCAGCGTAGCAATACGCTTGGACTGTCTGAGCACATAACTTACGTTGGCAGCAAACGTAATGACATGCGCGAATGGCTGTCGGCGGCCAATATCGTCATGGCGCTTGCCAATGAGCCAGAATCGATTGGCATCAATGCCCTACAAGCGATTCATTTAGGTACGCCAGTCATTGGCTGGGATCAAGCAGCATTTAGCGAAATTTTACAACCGTTATATCCGCAAGGATTGGTCAAAAAATACAACGCCAAAGCGCTCTGTAAAGCGGTGCGCAACCAGCTAGAGAGTGTCACCCGTCCTGAGATGACCAATAAATTTACCATGCGTGAAATGATTGAACAAACCCTACTCGTCTATCAAGGGTTATATGACCAATCGCTTGCAGAAGAACAAGCGCAGGCCGATGCAGCAGCGGTTAAAAGAATCAAAAAGAGTCTGAAACCAACGATAAAACCTTTTGATAAACCTTCTGATCGTTTAGTCAATCAAGAGCCTGCGCTACCCATTACTCTCAAAAAGGATAAAACAATAGCGCAAGATAATGCCGTTATGAAATCTGATAAAGAAGTTGTGCAACATAAAAACAGTCTCACTTTAAAGGATAAAAAACTGGATACTGCCTCTTTAGATAAGCACGCTTTAAAGAATGATGCGTTAGATAATAAACCGTTATAAAATGCCAATCTCGCTAATGGTTTGTTTGGTGCAAGACTATTGATTGATAAGATTGATGCTATGAATATGTAAAGAAAGCCTAACGCTTACGCTAGGCTTTCTTTATTTTGAGCAAATCTTATTTTTATTTGGGTGGATTATCCTTTAACCATAACTGATTGACGATTTTTAATTCGCGTAATTCTTCTGCCATGATAGATTCACTGATGCCTGGATACTTCATGACAGCATAGCTATAAAGACCGATACCGAGCGCTGTCCAACCAAAGAAAATCCACCACTCGATAGCGCTCAGCGCTGACGGCATGCCTGGCATATATAAGATGAGCAAGCCAATACCCAGTACAATGGTAAACATACCGACAAGTTTACCCGCTGGCACTCTAAACGGGCGCACCATATCTGGCTCACGGTAGCGTAAGACTAAGAAAGAGATGGCGACACAGGTATAAGCAATCACGATCCCAAAACCACCGGCATCAACAATCCATACTAGCATTTTACGACCAAATAAAGGCGCAAGCGTCGCTAGACCACCAATCAATAAAATGGCATTTTTTGGCGTCTTATACTTCGGATGCAGCTTGCCCAAAAATGCAGGCAACATATGCGCTTTTGACATGGCATAAAGTAAGCGACTGCCACCAATTAAAAATGCATTCCAACTCGATAAAATCCCCAGTACACCGCCAATAACTAATAAAATACCCGCCCATTTGCCATGCCAAGCATTGGTCATCGCGTCAGCCGTCGCTAAGGTTGAGCCTTGTGCTTGAATGAGTGGTAAGGTGCGACCGACACTCCATGCCACGCCGACATACCACATCACCGCAATAATAATAGAGACAATCAAGAACTTACCGATATTAGGACGGGTCAGATCTATCTCTTCTGCTGCTTGCGGAATCACGTCAAAACCGACAAACATAAACGGGACCATGACAATCACTGTCATCATGCCACCGATACCACCGATAAAGGCAGGCGCTTGCACGGCGGTTGAGTTCGCAGGATTATAGAGAACTGCGCCAATAAACAATAACGTACCGACGAACAAAATACCCAGTACCGCTGTTTTTTGAAACCAAGCACTGACTTCCATACCGCGAATATTGAGCCAAGTGACGATGATTGAGCCTAGCATACCGACGCCAACCCACGTGGCATACACGTCCCAGCCCGCTATCGTCCACAGATAGCCTTGGTTATAATTGGGAATAAAATATTCAACCACCGTCGGCAGTGCCACCGCTTCGAAGGCGACGACCGAGAAGTAACCAAATAAAATACTCCACGAGCAAATAAATGAGACCGTGACGCCAAGCGCTCGGTGGGTATAGGTATGCTCGCCACCGGTGACTGGCATCGATGAGGCAAGCTCCGCATAGTTAACGCCAATCATGATAACAGCCAAACCACCAATCATAAACGCTAGCATCGCGCCCCATGTGCCCGCTGCTAAAATCCAATCCCCTGCCAAAACGACCCAGCCCCAACCGACCATAGCGCCGAATGCTAAAGCAATAATATCAAACATGCCTAGCGATTTTTTTAGCTCAGACATAACTTACTCCTTGTCCGTGTGTCATCCGTGTCAGCCCTTTTTAACGGCACTGATACCAACTATTTTTATGTAATAGGACGCTGTCCTTTTTTATCTTTTCCTGCCTATCAAGCGATAGGTTTAGTATTAAAAAAATGCTTGGCACAGACAGCAACGGCGTCTTGACTTGCAAGGCGCCGTTGTAAAACCACCGCTCAAAGCAGCGCTGTCATTGTCCTAAGACTAAGCATTTATTTTTTTAAAAAAATGCCTTTAAGCAGTCAAAATACCTTTAATAATATCAAGGCCTTCTTGTAATACGTCGTCTTCTACTGTGAGCGGCACCATCACGCGAATGGCGTTACCATACATACCACAAGACGCGAGCAGCAAACCTTGCTCAAAAGCTTTGGTTTTTAAGTTGGCAGTCGCCGCCGCATCAGGCTTGCCGTCACTGTCGATTAATTCAAACGCTAACATCGCGCCTTTATGACGAATATGACCGATGCTGCTGAGGTTCAAATCTTTTAAAAACGCTTCGATTTTGTCACCAATCTCAACACTACGCTCAAGCAAGTTTTCTTCTTCAATGACTTCCATGACTGCTAAAGCTGCCACACAAGCCAATGGGTTACCAGAATACGTACCGCCCAAACCGCCGACTTGCGGGGCATCCATGATATCAGCGCGACCGATAACGGCAGAGATAGGATAACCACCTGCCAAACTCTTGGCGCTGGTCATCAGATCCGGCTCAACACCCAATTGCTCAGACGCAAATAAGGTACCGGTACGAGCAAAACCACACTGGACTTCATCAAAAATCAGCACAATGCCATGCTCATCGCAAATCTCGCGCAAGGCTTTGGCAAACGATGGCGTCACTTGATGGAAACCGCCCTCGCCTTGTACGGGCTCGATAATCATCGCCGCCACTTCACTTGGGTCAATATCCGCTTGAAAAATCATCTCAAGACTATGCAATGCTTGTGCTTCGGTGACATTTAGCTCTTCAGCTGGAAATAACGCATGGAATACAGGACCTGGCATCGGACCAAAGTTCTTTTTGTATGGCAATACTTTACCCGTTAGGCTCATGCACATTAGCGTGCGACCATGCCAACCGCCAACGAAAGAGATGACACCCGGACGACCCGTTTTTGCACGGGCAATTTTAATACAGTTTTCGACCGCTTCTGCGCCAGTGGTCAAAAAGAACGCTTTGGTATCACCGCTGATTGGCGCTTTTTCACACAGTTTTTCGGCAAGCTCAACGTAGCATTCATAGTTAATCATTTGCGCGGCAGTATGGGTAAACTTGTCTAGTTGCTCATGCACACGCTGAGTGATTTTTGGATGGCTGTGACCGGTATTTAGTACTGAGATACCACCGACAAAATCGATGTAACGATTGCCTTCAATATCCCAAACTTCCGAGTTTTTGGCTTTCTCGGCAAAGATAGGAAAGGCAACGCCAAGTCCTGTTGGCAATACCGCTTTACGGCGCTCAAGTAATGATTGATTGGTAGTAGTCATAAGAATATCCTTTTCTTTCTTTTTTGCGTAGGTGCCAGAGAGGGTATGGCGGTTTATAAAATAAGCTGTGGCGAAGATTGGGATTCAATGCTTTGAATCCCGTTAAATGCTAGGTGAAAATCTATAAAAAACAAATGGTTAAAATATAAAACAGCTAACGATTAGCTCTAACTATTAACTAATATCAGAACACCAATATTTGGTCACGACATATTCTTCGATGCCGTATTTTGAGCCTTCGCGGCCAAAGCCCGACTGCTTGACGCCGCCAAATGGTGCGACTTCGGTAGAAATAAGACCGGTATTATGACCGATGATGCCGTATTCAAGACCTTCGGTAACGCGCCATGAGCGTGAATAGCTGCCACTATAGAAGTAAGCAGCCAAACCATAAATAGTATCGTTGGCTTGACGAATGACATCGGCTTCATCTTTAAAGGTAAAGATAGTAGCGATAGGACCAAAGATTTCTTCACGGGCGATATCCATGTCACTACTGATATCGGTAATCACGGTTGGGTTATAAGACAGCTCTGATGCGCCGTTGGTGTTGCCACCGGTGATAAGGGTTGCGCCTTTATCCAAAGCATCTTTGAGCAGCGCTTGCACTTTTTCCAAGGCTTTTTTATTAATCAACGGACCGATATCGACGCCTTCATCCATACCGTTACCAACATTAAGCTCAGCGACTTTTTTTACAAATACGTCGAGGAATTGGTCTTTAATGCTGTCTTGCACATAGACACGGTTAGCGCAAACACAAGTTTGACCCGCATTACGATATTTAGAAGCAATTAAGCCTTCAGCGGCTTTTTCAAGATCAGCATCATCAAAGACGATAAATGGCGCATTGCCGCCGAGCTCTAATGACAGTTTTTTGATGGTTGGGGCGCACTGTGCCATCAAGGTGCGACCGACTTCGGTAGAGCCAGTAAATGACAGCTTATGAATGCGCGCATCGCCGGTTAGGATATCGCCGATGACTGATGATTTGCCTGTAACCACTTGGATGACGCCTGCTGGAATGCCCGCTTGCTCCGCCAATACCGCCAGTGCTAACGCAGAAAACGGCGTTTCGGTTGCAGGTTTGATAATCATAGTACAGCCTGCTGCGAGTGCAGGTGCGGCTTTACGGGTAATCATCGCTGCTGGAAAATTCCAAGGCGTGATTGCCGCGCAGACCCCGACGGGCTGTTTTAAGATGACATGGCGCAATTGGGTTTGATTGGCAGGGATAACATCGCCATAAACGCGCTTACCTTCTTCAGCAAACCAGCGGATAAAGCTATTGGCATAACCCACTTCCCCGCGTGATTCGGTTAAAGGTTTGCCTTGCTCGGCAGTCATAATGATGGCCAAATCTTCTTTATTGGCATCGATAAGGTCGGCCCACTTTTGTAGTAGTTCCGCCCGCTCTTTGGCCGTTTTGGCCGCCCACGTGATTTGCGCCTCATGAGAAGCCGTAACCGCAGCGTTGACATCATCGCTCGTCAGGCTTGGCACGCTACCGATGACCTCACCGTTAAAAGGATTGCTGACATCAATAGTCGCGGCATCACTGGCGTCATGCCAGCCGTCTTTGATAAAGCACTGCTGTTTGAGTAGGTCTGGATTTGATAGTTGTAGCGTATTTGACTGTTGTGACATGTTGACACTCCTTGTCAGGGTTATTTTGCAAATAGGGTTTGCAGATTTATAGTGATAAACAAATAGCTAAAAATAAAAACAACTAAAAATAAAAGGTTATGTCTTAAATAGTTATTGATAACTTGTTATTTGTTCAATATACTGAACATCTATTCTATATATGAGACATCATTATAAGAATGATAATCTCCTATTTGCAACCCCTATTATCAATTTTGTGCTGATTTAACATTTTATTTTGATAACTTTTCAATTTTATCGACTTCTATAGGTTTCTTATGAGCACCGCCGCCGTTCCTGCTTTGGACAAAACTTTTCAGATTTTAGATTTGATAACTGACAGCGCCCAACCTTTAACGGCGGCGCATATCGCCAAAGCGCTTAACCTGCCACGTAGCTCGACCCACAATATTTTGCAAAGTTTATTAGCCAAGCATGTCATCTATAAAGACAGCGACAGCCGCTTTCATTTGGGCTCATATTTGATGTATTGGGCCGGTAAATACGAGCAGCAGCAAGGTGTCATCCAGTTGTTTAAAGACCTTATTGTCCAGTATCGAATCCTTCTTCAGCATACCGTAACTTTGTCCAAGCTCGATTTTGGTGAAGTGGTGTTTTTAGCTTGTCATGAAGCGCCCGCACCGCTCGGCTTTACCTTTCGCGCTGGTGTTCGCGTGCCAGCCGTTTTTTCTGCTACAGGCAAAGCCATGCTTTCAACCTTATCTATGGACAGCATAAAGTCTATTTACGCCACTGGCTTCCCTACACCTATTACCAAATATGGCGTCAATAACTTTATCGATTTGTCCACTGAGCTCACCGCCATTCAAGCCAGTCGCATCTCCCTTGACGATGGACAACTGCGCGAAGGCATGTATTGCCTTGGCACTTACATTCGTAATGCGTCGGGTAATGCCATTGCTGGTATGGCGGTCAGCTTTTTACAAGCAGAATATGAATCCAAGCGAGCTGAGGTCAGTGCTGTCCTGATTGAATTGGCAGAGCAAATTGAGCAGCGTTTGGGTTTTAAGGATGAGCATTAAACAATCCCATCGGCTTTAAGCTTGGCTATCATGTCGCTGTCATAGCCCAAATCAGCAAGCGTATTATCGGTATGCTCGCTCAATTTGGGTGGCGGTGTCCGATAAGCGACCGGTGAGGCGGATAATTTAATCGGATTACCAAGCGCCCGCACAGGACTGCCTTGCTTACTAAAATCAATTACCATCTCACGTGCTAGCGCTTGCGGCATCGCCAAGGCCTCAGCGATATTATGAATTGCTCCGCATGGGATACCCGCTTTATCCAATACCTCTAACCAATAGCTGCGCGGTTGCTTGGCAAATTGCTTAGCTAACTCATCACACAGCAGCTCACGATGAGCCACGCGCTGTGGATTAGTCATAAAGCGTTCGTCCATATGCCAATTAACGTCCAACACATGACAAAGCTTGGCAAACTGACTGTCATTACCACAGGCTAAGATAAAGTGCGACGCGCCTTGAGCCGCAAATACTTGATAAGGGACGATATTGGGATGCTGGTTACCGAGTCTTGGCGGGACTTTGTCTGATGCCAAATAATTCATACCAACGTTGGCGAGCATCGCAAGCGCGCTATCAAGCAATGCCACATCGACGTGCTGCCCAAGTCCGGTATGCTGACGCGCTAATAGAGCGGCTTGAATACCGATGGTCAGCTGCAATCCGGCGAATAAATCAACCACTGCCACGCCAACCTTATGCGGTTCGCCATCGCTTGGACCGGTAATACTCATCAGCCCTGATAAGCCTTGAATGATATAGTCATAACCGGGACGCTTAGCATCAGGCCCTGTCTGCCCAAAGCCTGTTAATGAGGCATAAATCAGGCGCGGATTGTCTAGTTTTAGACTGTCGTAATCTAAGCCGTATTTTTTTAAACCACCCACTTTAAAGTTTTCAACGACGATATCGCTATCGGCGACAAGCTGTTTGATAATGGTTTGTCCGGCAGGGGTTGTGATATCAACAGTGAGGGATTTTTTATTGCGATTAATGGTAGCGTAATAAGCGGAGGTGTCATCGCTGAATGTTGGCGGCGCCCAATGACGCGTTTCATCACCAATACGTGGACGCTCAACCTTGATGACTTCAGCGCCCAAATCTGCAAGCACTTGAGTACAAGAAGGACCGGCCAATACTCTCGATAAATCAAGCACCTTAATACCGTGCAATGCGCCTTTCGCCATATCCGTCATAATAATCCCTTATTGTGTCGCGTATTTTTTTGATTTTTTGATGGTAAAATTGTTTTTCATCATTTAATTGCCAAGCAGTTAAATGATGAAAAACAACTGAAAACGTACGCTACTGTCAATGCTATGCCTATAAAAAGACCAAACAGCAACGTACGCTCTTAGCTAATAAAGATTAATAAAACGCTTGAATACCAGTCTGTGCACGACCTAGGATAAGCGCATGAATATCGTGCGTACCTTCATAAGTATTGACCGCTTCTAAGTTCATCACATGACGGATAATGTGAAACTCATCAGAGATACCGTTGCCGCCATGCATATCACGAGCAATACGCGCGATATCGAGCGCCTTACCGCAGTTATTACGCTTAATCAGTGAAATCATCTCAGGCGCCGCATTGTCTTCATCCATCAGACGACCAACACGTAGCGCCGCTTGTAAACCTAAAGCGATTTCCGTCTGCATATTGGCAAGCTTCAACTGCACCAGCTGCGTTGCGGCAAGTGGGCGACCAAATTGCTTACGGTCTAGCGTGTACTGACGAGCGGCCTTCCAGCAGAACTCTGCCGCACCCATTGCGCCCCATGCGATACCGTAACGGGCTTTATTTAAACAGCCAAATGGCCCTTTTAGACCGCGGATATCTGGGAAAGCATTGGCTTCAGGGACAAATACCTTGTCCATGACAATCTCACCGGTAACTGAAGCACGTAATGAAAACTTACCTTCAATCTTCGGCGCTGATAACCCTTTCATGCCTTTGTCTAAAATAAAACCGCGAATCTCATCGGCATCGTCCTTTGCCCAAACGACAAACACATCAGCGATAGGACTGTTGGTAATCCACATCTTATTACCTGTCAGCTCATAACCGCCATCAACCGCACGCGCACGGGTCGACATTGAAGCTGGATCTGACCCTGAATCTGGTTCTGTCAGACCAAAGCAACCTACATATTCGCCAGTCGCAAGCTTAGGCAAATAACGCTCTCTTTGCTCTTCAGTACCATACGCCCAGATAGGATGCATGACCAAACTCGATTGCACGCTCATCGCTGAACGATAACCTGAATCCACCGCTTCAACTTCCTTGGCAATCAGACCGTAAGCGACACTCGATAAACCGGCACAACCATAACCTTCGATTGTCACGCCAAGCAAGCCCATCTCACCCATTTGACGCATGATATTACGGTCAAAATTCTCATTGCGATTGGCCTCTAAAATGCCAGGCATCAGCTCTTTTTGAAAAAACTGACGGGCGCTGTCCGTGACCATGCGCTCTTCGTCAGTCAGCTGGTCGCGTAATAAAAACGGATCTTCCCAGTCGAAACTTGGACGCTTAGATGTTGCCATGTAGAACTCCTTGTTATCAGTCTTCCTGACCGACGAGTAGTGATTAATGAGTAAATCGTTTGTATAAATGATTGACTTGTTAGTTCCGCTATGCAAAACTTAGTTTCATAATTTTAATCTATTTAAGCAAAGTTTTACGGCGCTGTAAACCTTTATCAAAAAAAATGAGCATAAAATGACAAAAAATGTATCAGCAGCCCTGCCACTACTTAGTCGAATGACCACCATTCTTGAGCAAAGTAAGGACGATAATGACCGCCAGTTTGTCACCGCACTGGGGCGTGGACTGACTTTATTAGCAGCCTTTGAGCAGCATGAGCAGCTTAGCCATCAGCAGTTATGTCAAATGACTACATTACCAAAAGCGACCGTTACGCGGCTTATTCATACTTTGCTGACGCTTGGATTTTTACGCATGACCGAGCACGGACAGTATCAACTCGGCAGTAGCGCAGTGAGACTCAGCGCGACCGCATGGAGTCGCCATGATATGGTGGCCGCAGCTGAGCCACTGCTGCGGCAATTTGCTAGTAGCAATGAGGTATCGGTAAATTTGGCCACCGAGGTCGAAGGAGAAATGCGCTATCACGCTTGTTGTCGTAGCCCTGCTCGTCTGTCAGTCAATTTGCAAGTTGGCTCAGCCGTGCCCGTCGCCCGTACCGCTATTGGACGCGCTTTTTATGCGGTAAGCTCGCCCGCGAGACAGTCGGTGATCCGTAATAATCTACAAGAGCATTTATCCAAAGAAGAGTATGACCGCGCGCAATCTGCGTTAACCGAGGCGACAGAGCATTATGTAAAATACGGCTATACGGTATCAGATGGTGAGTTTTCTACCGATATATTGGCCGTGGGCGTTGGCGTCTTTGACATCGCTACTGGGCAGTATGCATATTCGCTCAATGCCAGTGTGCCGAGTGCCAACTGGCAAGCGGAAGAATATGCAGCGATGATTGTGCCAAAATTGCAGGCGTTGGCTGAAAAGATTGGACGCGGTATTTAAACGCTTATTTGGCTAATAAGCCGTTTATGCCATGCTAAAACCTTTAAAAACGGCATTATCACGTCATTATTAGCAAGCCGTTACTCAATTAATATGGAGCCGTGATATTATAGGCGTATGATGTACGCCATCAATTTGAGCCCCTGCCTTTATCGTCAGTGTTTAAGTTGATGGCGCTTTAATTTGTTTTAATGAGTATTATCCAATCTTTTTATACCTTAGATTAACACATGAAGTGCAATATCAAAGAGCAGGTGAAAAAGAGGCCTAGATGCGCTAGCATCAAAGTCTTTATCCACCGCCAAAGTGAGATTGCAACCATGA
>NZ_DFQS01000003.1 GCF_002377905.1 Psychrobacter sp. UBA3483
ATTAGGGCGTGTCTTCAATTCATCTTACAATGAATGATAGTACACGCCAGATAAAGCATTGACTTAAAATTACGAGCCAACTTCTCATAGCGAGTGGCGATACTACGAAAGTGTTTAAGCCTTGCAAACATATTTTCAACAAGATGACGCAGTTTGTATAAGTAGCTATCAAATTCTGGATTAGGCTGTTTGGCATTCTTCCTTTTAGGAACGACAGGTATCATATTATGGCTTCGAGCTTTGTCTCTGATACACTCTGAATCATAGCCCTTATCAGCGATAAAGTAATCAGCTTGTCCAATCATGTCAATCAATTCACCTGCAATTTGACTGTCATGGACGTCACCCCCAGTGATTTTAAAATCGAGCGGATATCCATCGGCATCACAGGATAGGTGTATCTTTGTAGTTGCGCCGCCACGGCTTCGTCCAATTGCTCTATCTTCACCACGCCGAGCTCCACTTGCATGCTGGTGACAGCGAACATAGCTTCCGTCTGTGAATACCCATTCCGTATCAACTTCTTTTCGTAGGCTAAAAAAAAATCCTCCCATAAGCCAGTTTTCGACCATCGATTAAAGCGACTATAGGCTGTTTTCCACGAACACAATTCTTTAGGTATGTCACGCCAAGGCGCCCCTGTGCGCAGTTTCCACAGTATGGCTTCCATGATCTCTCGACTGTTTTGAGTTTGATAGCAGCCATGCTGTGTCATTGTTGATTGCAATTGATCCCAAAGCGTATCTGTTAGTGCTGTTCTTGCCATAACTTGTATTTCTCGCATCGTCTCAATAGATGCGGTATTGTAACTATTATTTATGGCTTATCCAATTGAAGACACGCCCTAATATTTTCAAAAAATTTACACCATAGTTATATGTGATAGTAAGTAAAATAATTTTTTGATATAGGATAAATACCAGTATAAACTTTTAAAGAAGAAAAAAAGCAGCACCCCAAAAGGAGTGCTACTATCATCTAAAAACCTTATTTCTAACCCAAAAACCTAACCCCGCACATTTACCACATAACGCCCAACCGTCTTGCTCGCCATAAAGCGATCTAAATACTCAGGTGTCTGCTCAAGTGTAATCTCCTCAGCATACTGTTCGAGATTAGGCAATTTCATATCAGTGGCGACGCGCTGCCAAATAGCCTTTTTATCAGCCAGTGGAATATAGACTGAATCGATACCGAGTAGGGACACTGCGCGAGTGATAAACGGCAATACCGTCATCGTAAACTCAGCACCGCCCGCTAAGCCACAACTGGTGACCGCGCCGCCCGCTTTGGTTTGTTTGAGTAAGTTTGCCAAATAGTCGCCGCCGATGGTATCAATAGCGTTTGCCCATAGCTCACGACCGACGGGTTTATCGCCGACCTCGTTAATGGTATCGCGATGACGGACTTCGCTTGCGCCAAGCTCTTTTAGATAGTCGCTTTGCTCAGGCTTACCGGAGAAGGCGATGACCTCATAGCCAAGCTGACTTAATATGGCGATGCTGATACTGCCGACGCCGCCCGTTGCACCCGTCACCGCAACTGGACCGTCTTTAGGTTTTGCGCCCATTTTTTCAAGCTTTTGTACGCTTAAGGCTGCGGTGAGACCGCCCGTACCATAGATCATCGCTTCTTTTAGTGTGAGCGATGACGGGCATTCGACCGCCCAATCGGCAGGGATAGAGATCATCTGACTGAGACCGCCATCGGTATCCATGCCCAAATCATAGCCAAAGACCACGACTTCTTGGCCTTCAGAAAACGTGCCAGACTTGTCGCTTACCACCACGCCTGCAGCATCAATGCCAGGAGTGTGCGGGTAGTTTTTGGTGATTCTTTTATTGCCCGATGCCGACATCGCATCTTTGAAGTTTAATGATGAGTAATACACTTCAATCAATAGGTCATTTTCAGGCAAGTCGTTGACACTGCACTGCTCAATGCTTTTTTCAAATTCACCGTTGCTAGTCTCGTGAACCACTAAGGCTTTAAAGGTTTTGTTATTCGACATGGTATTAATCCTTTTTTATTGCTTTTATAGTAAATGCTCTTTGCACAAGCAGCTTAAGGCTTAATCAATATCTTACCTTTTTTCTCTGACTGGACGTCTTCTGAAACCGCTTTTTGAATATCGTCTAAATCATAGATACCGCCAATAGGTAATTTTAGGATACCGCTTGAGGCACGCTCAATCAGCTCTTTAATTAAACGCTGCTTATCATCGGCGCTGATCTCTTGCATCAAATCGCTTGCCCAAAAACCTTTAACTTTAGTCAAATTAAAAATCAGATTGCTTGGGTTTAGCATTAGTGGTTCGCCAGACACTGATCCTAATGACGCCATTGCGCCATGCTTACCGAGTAGTGACAGCAGCTCACCGCCTGATTTGCCGCCGACCGCATCAACCGCGCCGCTTATTTTGGCGTCACCAACGATTTTTTGTACTTGCTCTTTCCAGTCGTCGTTATCGGTCACGATGTTATTTTCAGTGATACCAAGCTCGATAAGCTCTTGTTGTGACTCTTTACTGCGTACCAAATTAATCGTATTGATATGACGCTCAGGCGCCAGCATCGCCATCGATTCACCGACCGCACCATTGGCGGCGTTTTGGATAAGCCACTGACCGGGCTTAATATTTAAAAACTCAATCAGCAGCAGTGCACTCATCGGCATGGCAATTAACTGTGCGGCCATTTCATCATCGATGGCGTCTGGAATAGGGATAAGGCTTTTTGCCGGAGCGACAAAATATTCCGCCCAAGTGCCTGATATACCTGAAACAACAACGCGCTGACCTTTCTTAACCCCTTCAACATCTTTACCTAAAGCGTCGATCGTACCAACGGCCTCAGAGCCACCAGTGGCAGGTAATTGTGGTTTATTGCCGTATTCGCCTTTTATGGTCACGATGTCGTGATTGTGAATAGAGGACAGGATAGTTTTGATACGGACTTCATTATTTTTGGGTTCTGGGGTAGGGCTGTCGGTGATACTAAGTACTTCTGAAGGTTTGCCAAATTCGTTATAAGTTGCGTGGCGCATAATGATTTCCTTTATTATTTTAATTAAATGTTTTCAATTTTTAAGCGACGTCAGTAGATAAATGCTTATCAACCTTAACAAGCGGGTCTTGCTAGCCGCAACCTGACTTTGGTAAATGAACGTTGTTGCTGTTTATCAGTATATTGCCAAGCAGGGTAGAGCCGGTCGCCATAAAAAATGGCAGCGCTCTTAATAAAGAACGCTGCCATTGTCAATAAAACGAAGGTTAGCTAAGTTACAAGTTAACGATAGTTTAAGGCTTTAGCAATACCTTGCCTTTTTTGCCTGACTGTAATTTGCCATCGACCGCTTTCACGATATCGGCCAAATCAAATACCGCTTCCACGGGCAGTTTTAATTGTCCATCTACCGCTCTATCGATCAGCTCATTCACTAGGCGCTGCTTATTCTCCACACTCATCTCTTGACTGAGCTTACTGCCCCAAAATCCTTTCATCACGGCTTGCTTGAAAATCATATGGGTAGGATTGATGACCATAGGTTTGCCCGACATCGCCCCAAAGGCGGCGAAGATGCCACCATGACCGAGTAACGATAACAAATCGCCGCTATTTTCACCGCCGACAGAATCGACCGCCGCACTGATTTTATCATTATTGATGATCGCTTTGACTTGCTCTTTCCAGTCGTCATCTGAAGTGTTGATATTGTTTTTGATACCGAGAGTATCTAGCTCTTTTATGGCATCGTCACTTCTTACCAGATTAATGGTTTTGACGCCGCGCGCCGCCGCTAGCATGGCAAGCGACTTACCGACTGCACCGTTTGCCGCATTATGGATAACCCATTGACCGCTTTCTACTTCTAAGAACTCTAATAGCATCAACGCACTGAGCGGCATGGCAATTAACTGCGCAGCCATTTCATCTTCTAGACTATCAGGGACAGCAAATACCATATCGGCTGATGCGACAAAGTACTCTGCCCAAGTTGCTTGTACACTGGCAGCCGCTACGCGTTGACCGACTTTTAAGTCTTTAACCTCACTACCAACGGCATCGATAATGCCTAAGGCTTCGCTACCACCGATAGCTGGCATTTCAGGTTTAAAGCCGTACTGACCGCGAATGGTAAGCAGGTCGTGGTTATGGATGGAGGCGAGAATGGTTTTGACGCGTACCTCATTGGCTTTTGGCTCGGGGATAGGGCGGTCGCCTAGGCTCAATACTTCAGTTGGTTTGCCAAAATGATCATAGGTTGCACTACGCATAATAAATCCTTTTTTTAATTGTTACGTTTTTTCAAATGCTTTTAACGAGCGAATAAATTTGTAGCCATCAACAGTAGCAAACCCAGCTTGCTTATCGCAATATTACTTTGGTAAAGCAAAGTAGTCAGCGTTAAGTGAGCAGCATTTAGTTGGCTTCATTAATCATTAGCAGTTTGTTCTGTGATTATTTGTTCTGCATGTGCCTGCTTTGGACTAATAACCTTAAAATCGTCATCTACTAAATTGGTCAGTAGCGGCTCCCCTTTATCATTAATCCGAAATAGCCCATATTCTGCCGCTTCAAATGCTTCGCCATTACCTTCTTGGAAGAAAAAAGCATTGGTCGCTAATTGCATCGTACCGTTACGGATACGGTAGTGAATCGCCATCTCATTAGAGGCTAGATTTTTAGGCTGTTTAGCCGCTAAGCGCATAAACTGTGCGACTTTATTGTTATCTAAGGCAACAATGACATAGCCTTCTTCATTAGTAGGATAGCTACCGGGGTCTCTATTTAAGGCGGCAAATACGTCACGCTCTAGCGCATAGCTGAGCGTCATATAGTCGCCTTGCATAAAGCCGCGTGGATCAACGGGCGCAAGTGCTAATAAAATCGTATCGCCAGTCGTAAGATGGTTTTCGTATTTAATAATATTCCTCGTCATCACCACCAATACCAGCGCCAGTCCAAGGAGGGCAATAATAATCGTGACTGCCGGTTTTTGTAGCCAATGGGTCTTTGATGTGTCCTTCAGCAAGCGCTTGGTCAAAATTTTATTATTCATGACAGCCGCTCCTGATTGACGTTAGCGCATGGTTTTATCTTCGCAAAATAGCTTTTGATAAGCAGCCAGCGCAGCAGCAATAGCGTGATTCCAATAACAAACAGGGAAACGGATTTAACCAATAAAGACGTATCGAGCTGATAGTAGTACCAAAAGATATAACCGACCAAGGCAATAACGCCCAGTACTAACAGCACGCGTTGGCTATTGGCAGTAGCGATGATAATAATCAAACTGGTGGCCAATAAGCCTGAGACATAAATGGAGACCACGCCAAGGATGATAATCGCGGCGCTAATGAGCAGTCCTGCTGTTGATCGCAATTTGACCTGATAGCGCTTTAAAATGAGATAAGCGGCATAAAGGCTGGCAAGCGTTAATAGCCCTTGAGCAAGGTAGTAGTTATAGCTAAATGACTCACCGTAATTATCAAGGTTATTAAAGCTATTGCCATATTCCGTAGCGATAAAATAGACGGAAATGCTGAGCAAGACATAGGCGCTCGCATAGCCAATAGCACTCATAATTTCTAACGCATTCATTCGCCATTTAGTTGGAATAAAAGCAGCTAGCCTATAGCGTTGTAAATGAGTCACGCTAGTGATTAATGCCAATAATCCTAAGCTTATTTCAGATAAGTGATAATAATTTAATAAGTAAAACAGGCAGCTTAAGGCTAAGGTTGCGCTCAATAAACGATAGATAAAATTGGCTATCGCAACAGTCATCAACAGTTGCACAAGGAGCAATAGCACTATATTGAGTGGCTCTGCAATCTCACTCGCCAGTAAAGCATAGGCGATATATCCTTGACCTGCTAGCGTAATCGCAAAGGCTAAACTATCCCAAAAAGCACTGTGGCGACTACGCGCATTATGAAATAAGAATCCGCCGATAACGCTTAATACGCCGCCAATAATAAATACCGCTAGCGTACTATCAAGCAAACCGCTGCTATCTAATAACAAGGTTAAAAACCCTATAAAAAACAGACTGGCTAAAATACCGCTCATACCAAAAAGTAAGCTGATAAACCACGGGCTGCGCGCTTCAGATGCTGCATTATTCAAAAGCTTATAATTGACGTTTTGCGCCTCGATGAGTCCCTGCTGTTGTAATAGCAAAAGGTCATGATTTTGTTCGTTATGGTTGATATTATTATTCATCTCATTGCTCATCGCTGTTCCCCTTGATTACAGTATGAGGAGCAGTGTCATCGTTCTTGATACGGGCAACTTTGCGCAGCCACATAACTGCCGACGAGCTCATGCCAATAAGTAGCAAGGCTAATATCAAAAACCCACCTGCGTCAAAACCATCCAACAGCCATTTACCGACCCAAAACATCACTACAGTAATGATAGAAAACGACAAATAAGTCAGCATCAGTAAATCAAGACGGCGCTGATAAAAGTGCCAAAACATAAAGCCGCACCAACCTAACCACACTAGGATAGCGATAAGCGTTGCCCAGATATTGCCATTATCAAAGACCGTGACAATCGCCAGATACGTCATACAAAACGTACTTAATAAACCGACGACATAAGTGCTCCAGTGCAAGCTGGATTTGGTTTGAACGCTGTTTGTTTTAGAGTTATTTAGAGGATGTTTAAGGTCATTATCGGTTATATCAACAGTGGACTTTCCAGGATTAATACGATTGAAGAACTTGCTAGCAGAGAAAGGTTTTTTATTGTCGCAGCTAATAAGCCAACTATAAAAGGCAATAAAATTAAATAGCGCAAGGATGGCTACTTGGGAGATATTTTGCAGGCTATAGTTAATAAATTGTAGATTTGCGACATCTAAATAGAGTACCAAGCAGGCATTGATTAAGCCTAACCACAGCAGCCATAACGCAGGGAAACGGGCGATAACTACCCAAGGCGTAATCAATAGCGCCCAGCCAAAAAACAGCTGCCAGGTATCAGCGCCCGTTTGATACACTTGCCCAAATAGCGCCAATAAGCTGCCAGTAATAATACTAGCGATAAGCAATAATAACTGCCGAATCAGTTGAAACCGTTGTATAAGCTGCCTAAAAGACAGTGCTATATAAAGCGCGATGGTAATCACCAGCGCCCCTTCAACCAAGGCAAATTTGCCTATTTTGCCCATATTTTGCCAGTTATAAGCGATAAAAAACACCAAGGATAATACCAGTGCCACTGCACCAATCATTAGTAGGGCTTTATCAAAAAAGTCTAGCCACGTGCGTTTACTCGGATAGACTTCTAAGTGTATTGCTGCTGCCTCGGCATTTTTAAGAGGGAGAGTACCTTGCTGCAGTAACTGCTCGATAGTACGCCGTGCGTGGCTCATAGTCGCCTCTGATTAAAAACAGTTTGTCGCTTATCTTAGCTGTTTTTCACAAGGTAGCGTTATCTTTATTAAGAGTGCAATTAAGTGGGCTGAATAAAGAAGTCCATCAGTTTTAGTAGATGTAAATAGAATCAGGATACAATTAGTAACATCAAAATAGCTATTTGATGCGTGGTAAGTTTTCTACGATAAAAAACATCAAATCTAGGCAAAAAATTGCAAATTTGCAGGTTTTTTAATCTTTTTTACTTATTTTTATCATTAGTGCTAGAGTGGTTTCCTGTTCATCACTATGGATATAAGTTCAAATACTGTTGACATTGATAACTTTTTTTATTATTACTGTTAACAATAGTTTTCTATACTGTATGAGTTGTATGTTCAGTCTTTACTGATTGAGAACATCAAAGATATAGCCAATAGATACTAAATTTAAATAGACTTAATAAAAGACGAGGCCGACGGCCTGTCTTCTTCCCGCTAGGATGCCATATGACCCTCAACCCTACTTCCCTTCGTACTACCGTATTTTTACCTACTTCTCTTGCTCTCGCTATGTTTATGACAGGCTGTAGTGATAATACGGCAACTAATAATAATGCCAGCTCGTCAGCCAATATTGATCCAAGTGTATTAGCGGACACTCAAGAGATGGTCATTAATAATGGCACAGAGCCTGAGTCGCTTGATCCTCATAAAGTATCTGGAGTTCCTGAATCTAATATCGGTCGCCAATTGTTTGAAGGTTTGACCAACACAGATGCCGATGGCAAAACGATACCAGGAATGGCCACCGAATGGGAAAGTACCGATAATAAAGTTTGGACCTTTAAATTACGTGATGCCAAATGGTCAAATGGTGATCCGGTTACGGCACAAGATTTCGTCTATAGCATGCGCCGTTTGGTCGATCCCAATACCGCGTCACCTTATTCAAGCTATTTAGTCGATGCCAAAGTGGTCGGGGCTGACAAAATCGTCGAAGGCGCGGCGGGTATTGAGACGCTTGGTGTCAAGGCGATTGACGATAAAACCTTGCAAGTGACGTTATCAGAGCCTGTTCCTTATTTTCCAGACATGCTGATTCATAACTCGGTCAAGCCTGTCCATCAAAAAACGATCGAAGCTTTCGGTGATAAATGGACAGACCCTACCAATATTGTGGTCAATGGCCCTTATAAAGTCAGTAAATGGCAGATTAATGATGAGCTGGTTTTGACGCGTAATCCTTCTTATTATGACGATGCCAATACAAAGCTCGATACCATTACGATGCTACCCATTCCTTCTAGCACTACCGATGTAGCGCGCTATCAGGCCGGTGAAGTGGATGTCACCTACAATGAGATTCCAACCGAGCAATTTGCTTCCTTGAAGAAACAAAACGGCGATGAGCTTAGAATCTCACCTTACCTTTGTACTTATTATTATGAGTTTAATACCGTCAAACCTCCTTTTGATAATCCAAAAGTACGCCGCGCTTTAGCTTTAGCTTTAGATCGCGATACCATCGCGGACAAAGTGATCGGTCAAGGCCAAACGGCAGCTTATCAGCTCACCCCTAAGTCGACCAATGGTAAGGTGGTAAATACCCCAGAGTGGTCAACTTGGGACAAAGAGAAGCGTATTAAAGAGGCTAAAAAACTGCTGAACGAAGCGGGCTATAACGAAAATAATCCGCTTGCCTTTGAGCTCCTTTACAACACTAATGACAACCATAAAAAGGTCGCGGTAGCAGCCACCTCACTATGGAAGCAAGCGCTAGGGTTCGTCGATGTGACTTTGACCAACAAAGAGTGGAAAACTTACCTTGATACCCGCCGTAATGGTAATTATCAAATCGCTCGGGCTGGTTGGTGTGCGGATTATAACGAGCCTTCAGCCTTTTTGAATATCGCTAAATCTGACAATAGTGGTAACTATGGTAAGTATGCCAATGCCAATTTTGACAGTCTGATGGCGCAAACATTAAAAACGGGCGTGTCACCGGAGCAGCGTGCAAGCTTGTATCAAAAAGCGGAAGCGCAGCTCGATCAGGATATGGGGCTACTCAACATCTATCATTATGTTAGCCCTCGCTTAGTTAAGCCTTATGTTATTGGCTTCTCAGATAAAGATCCTTTAGATAATTGGCAAGGTAAAGATATCTCTATTGCTAAGCACTGATAGGCACTGATAAGTACATAGCTAAAACCCTAGTGGGCGCTATAAAGAAGACGGATTCTGACTTATAGCGCTTACTTATTTGAGTTGAAAACGTAGCAAGGCTGCGTTGAAAACAAGCACTTGAAAATAGGCATCCTTATAATAGGAACCTTAAAAGAGGCCTTATGCTAAAGCTCATCTTTCGGCGTATTTTGGAAGCCATTCCAACTATGTTTGTTCTAATAACCGTGTCTTTTTTTATGATGCGATTAGCGCCAGGAAGTCCTTTTACTTCTGAGCGCAGTTTATCTCCCGCCGTATTGGCCAATATCGAAGCTAAGTACAATCTTAATGATCCCATGTGGTTACAGTATGCCCATTATTTAAAACAATTGGCGATGGGTGATTTTGGGCCATCGTTTAAGTATAAAGACTATACCGTCAACGAGTTGTTATCACAGTCGTTCCCCGTTTCGATGGAGCTTGGTTTGTATGCTTTTATATTAGCATTGGTACTAGGCTTGATCCTTGGTATTGTCGCAGCGCTTAAGCAAAACTCGTGGCTGGATTACATATTGATGGCTTTTGCGATGACCGGGGTTGTGATACCAAGCTTTGTCAAAGCGCCATTATTGGTCCTTATTTTTGCGATTCTTTTGCAGTGGCTGCCTGCTGGCGGCTGGAATGATGGCGCTCTACGCAACCTCATATTACCAGTCACCGCTCTAGCATTAGCATACGTTGCTAGTATCGCCCGAATTATGCGCGGGTCGATGATCGAGGTTATGAATAGCCAGTATATCCGCACGGCCAAGTCTAAAGGTTTACCCATGCGCCAAATCGTTATGAAACATGCGCTTAGGCCGGCATTGTTACCAGTGATATCGTATTTAGGTCCCGCTTTTGTGGGTATTATTACCGGCTCTATTGTTATTGAAACTATCTTTGGTTTACCTGGTATCGGACAGCTATTTGTGAATGGCGCACTTAATCGTGATTATGGTGTGGTGCTGAGTTTGACCATTTTGGTCGGTGTATTAACCATTGCCTTTAATGCGATTGTCGATATTTTATACGCGATAATTGATCCAAAAATTCAGTATTAATGGCTGGTCAACAGACAGTGTTGAGCTTACTTATTACTTAAAAATGACTATCAGATTATCCATGAGATTACTAAAGGGACGACTATGAGCCTTCTCGTAGACCAGCCAACTGAGGCTATGACTCTGCCTATTAAAGAGATTAAAGGCCGTAGCCTATGGCAAGATGCTTGGCGCCGTTTTTATCAAAACAAAGCGGCTGTGACGAGCTTTTTTATCTTATTACTTGTCGGTATTTTTGTCATATTTATGCCAATGATTGCGCCTTTTGGCTACGCAGAGACCGACTGGAACTTTATGCAAGCTGCGCCTTCGATTGAAAATAAGCACTATTTCGGTACGGACTCGCTTGGTCGAGACTTACTCGTGCGCACCGCAGTCGGTGGCCGTATCTCTTTATTAGTTGGTATCGCTGGCGCCACGGTGGCAGTATTGGTTGGTACGGTGTATGGCGCAACGTCAGGCTATCTTGGCGGTAAAGTTGATATGATCATGATGCGTTTTTTGGAGATTCTAAGCGCCTTTCCATTTATGTTCTTCGTGATTTTGCTCGTGACTATATTTGGCCGTAACCTTATTTTAATCTTTGTCGCTATTGGACTGGTGTCTTGGCTTGATGTGGCTCGTATCGTCCGTGGCCAGACACTGAGCCTAAAGAGCAAAGAGTTCATTGAAGCAGCGCATGTAGGCGGGGTATCAGGGTTTAATATTATCCTGCGTCATATCGTTCCTAATGTGCTTGGGGTGGTGGTGGTTTATGCTTCTTTACTTGTGCCGACGATGATTTTGTTTGAGTCGTTCTTGAGCTTTTTGGGGCTTGGGGTACAAGAGCCGATGACCAGTTGGGGGGCATTACTGCAAGAAGGTTCTCAAACGTTGCAAGTCGCCCCTTGGCAGATTTTGATTCCTTCCGCTTTTTTGGTTATTACTTTATTCTGCTTCAACTTTATCGGCGATGGTCTACGTGATGCGTTTGACCCAAAAGACCGCTAGTCAAATATCGCTAAGAGAGCAAGACTATGACAACTCAACACATAAATGGTTCACCTAAGCAAACAGACTCTACTGTCCGTAAAGTAGGCTTTGATTCAGCGCTTAATAATCAGGGTCAGCAAGAGAATAGCCTATTATCGGTACAAGATTTATCGGTACAATTTACTACTGAAGATGGCCTAGTGACCGCCGTTAATGGTTTAAATTTTAACCTGCATGAGTGTGAAACTTTGGGCATTGTCGGTGAGTCAGGTTCTGGTAAGTCGCAGACAGCGTTCGCTATTATGGGACTGCTAGCAAAAAACGGTCGTACCACCGGTTCTGTAAAGTTTGAAGGTAATGAGCTGCTAGGTTTATCCCAAAAGGCATTGAATAAAATACGTGCTGAGCAAATCGCTATGATCTTCCAAGATCCGATGACCTCACTCAACCCCTATATGAAAATAGGGGATCAGCTCGCCGAAGTCTTGACACTACACAAAGGGCTGAGTAAAAGGGATGCCTGGGCAGAATCAGTTCGAATGCTAGATGCGGTCAAAATCCCTGAGGCCAAAAATCGTATTGGTATGTATCCGCATGAGTTTTCAGGCGGTATGCGTCAGCGAGTTATGATTGCGATGGCGCTGCTTTGTCGCCCAAAGCTACTCATCGCTGATGAGCCTACGACTGCGCTTGATGTGACTGTTCAAGCACAAATTATGGTGCTATTAAATGAGCTAAAGCGCGACTTTGGTACCACCATTATCATGATTACGCATGATTTGGGAGTAGTGGCTGGCATCTGCGATCGGATGTTGGTCATGTATGCTGGTCGTACTATGGCGTATGGCGAAACAGAAGAGATTTTCTACGCGCCTTCTCACCCCTATACGATCGGATTGTTAAAAGCCATTCCGCGTCTTGATGATGATAGAGGTAAGCTTGCGACCATTCCTGGCAGCCCGCCAAACTTACTCCATCTGCCAACCGGCTGTCCTTTTCATGAGCGCTGTTCACACGCCATGGATATCTGCCGTACAGTAGCGCCGCCACTTGAATTTTTACCCAACGAGCGTCAACGGGCTTGCCATTGGTATCCTGAAGCACAAGTGACTGATTCAGAAGTAGCGGCAAAGGGTATGACAACAGATACGGACGTTAATAACTTATTCAAGCTGGAGGGCTAACGCATGACAGTAGCAAACACAGGTATGTCTCAAAACCAAACCCAGGTCCCGCTATTGCAAGTGCAAGATGTCCATACTACGTTTAATATTAAGCAAAAAGGCACCTACTTTTGGCAAAAGCCTGATACGCTAAAGGCAGTAAACGGTGTATCGTTTGAGCTATTCCCTGGGGAGACTTTAGGGGTAGTAGGAGAGTCTGGCTGTGGCAAATCAACGTTGGCTAGAACGATTATCGGTTTGGTGCGCGCCAACTCTGGCAGTATTAAATTCGGTGACGAAGAGATAGTTGGTGCTTCCAAAAAAACCATGAGACTAAAGCGCAAAGACATTCAAATGATTTTTCAAGATCCGCTAGCCTCGCTCAATCCACGCATGACCGTAGGCGATATCATCGCCGAGCCGCTACGGACTTACTATCCAGAAATGAAAAAGTCTGACGTTCAGGATGCAGTACGCACCATTATGAAAAAGGTTGGGCTACTGCCGAATCAGATTAACCGCTATCCACATGAGTTTTCTGGTGGTCAGTGTCAACGAATTGGTATCGCTCGTGCGCTCATATTAAAACCTAAAATCATCATTTGTGATGAGCCAGTCTCTGCCCTCGATGTCTCCATTCAAGCACAGGTTATTAACTTATTACAAGACCTACAGCAAGAGATGGGTCTATCGCTTATCTTTATCGCTCATGATTTATCCGTTATTAAACACATCGCTCATCGGGTACTGGTCATGTATCTGGGACACGCGGTCGAATTGGGAATAGGTGAAGCTGTTTATAGCAATCCGACGCACCCTTATACCCAAGCATTGATGTCTGCTGTGCCATTACCTGACCCTATCGCTGAGCGTAATAAAACCATTCAGTTATTAGAAGGTGACCTACCAAGTCCGATAAACCCACCATCGGGCTGCGTATTCCGAACCCGCTGCCCAATAGCAGGAAGCGAATGCGCTCAAATAGAACCTGTATTAGAAGGCGTTTTAGACCATAGAGTCGCTTGCTTAAAAAATAAGGTTGAGATTATTTAATAAAACTCAATCCTACTCAGCAGGTGCTCTTGGATTAAATAGGCACAAATATACGCGCTCGGCCAAGCGACCATAAAGGCATATTTCCACGAGTTAAACAACGTGATAAAAAAGCCTTCGACAAATCCTACATTAATCAGTAGCAGGGCTGTCGAGATAATCGTCGACATCATCAGCGCCATTAAAAAGGTGAAAATCAGCCGATAGTATTTGCGCCGCGTGCGTATTCTGACGGTCGGGAATTTTGCCATAATATTCTATTGTCCTGCTTGATGAGAGCCACGTTTCATTACTGCTGTAAACGTGATGTTTTGCGATGAGAGAGGTTGATACAAAGCATTGCTCATGCTTAGCGGCGACTATGATAACGCGTGATGACGGCTAGGTAAAATGGTTATTATCAATCATCAAGTTCGCCTTATTATATTGTTATCATTCAGTTTTAATAATTTGTCGCCATTCATGCTGATGAAGTAAACAGACAGCCCCATCCTCGTATTTGATACCACTGCAATTCATGCAGCAGCAGCGGTGGACTTTTTATTAAGTCATTAAACTTAAAACAATTGAGCTTTAATCAATTCAACTTACTATCTGTAAACCCTTCTATCTGTAAACCCTTATAAACCGCGCGAGGAACGTTTATGTTTTCTTCTCATACGGTGTTTTTGCAGGCGTTTTTGTAGTCGACGACGTAGCCTTGTAATACGGCGTAAAGGCGAGAGCTTCCACACTGTGGTCGGTAAAATATCGCGAAACGAGGCACTAGTGCCGGTATGGGCGCGAAACTCCTCCGACCTTTGCGCCGCTTCTTCGGCGGGCATATTTTTACCTTTGCGCCAGCCGCCGTAGAGATATAATCCTGCACCCATCACAGCAGTCGCTACCATGCCAGCTGGAAACGACAGCCAAAGCGCATCGGTTCCAAGGAATGGATAAAGCCCGAATGCAAAGCCAAGGCGCACAGGGTACATGGAAATCACCATGACGATTAGCGGCCAAACCACATAACCGTTGGCACGCATGGTGCCAAAGAAAACTTGCGCGATGCCAAAAAAGATAAAGCCCCAAGTTGCCATCAACTGAATATGGCGCCCAATCGGCACTGCGGCGCTGTCACTACCAAGGAAAAGCCCCAAAATAGTTTCATCAAAAACACTCAGCACCCCGATCATAGCGCCCGTCAATATCACGTTAAAGATAAGCCCCCAGCGGGTGATGCCCGCCACACGGTTCCATTGATTGGCACCGATATTTTGTGCGACCATCGCACTGGCTGCAGCACTGAGCGCCATTGCTGGCATCTGTACATAGGTCCAAAGCTGCTGGGTTGCGCTATAAGCGGCCGTTGTTTGTACGCCCTCGCGGTTAATGAGCGATAGCATCGTTAATGCTGCTGATGAGATAACAATCATCTGTAGCCCCATCGGCAAACCCTTTGAAAACATCGACTTTAGGATATCTCGGTCTGCGCGTAAAAAACGCAGCTCGGGCAGCTTAAGTGTCAGCACAGAACCGTGCAGGTACATGGTGATAATCATACCAATCAGCGCTAGAGCATTGGCGACAGCGGTTGCAAAGGCCGAGCCAAAGATACCCCATTCAGGAAAGGGGCCGATACCCAAAATCAGCACCGGCGTCAAAATCAGGTCGATAATTACCGAAATAATGATAAACCAAAGCGGCGTGGTAGAGTCGCCCGTTCCGCGTAGTGCCATCATAATCAGCGTAAAGGTCAAGGTGACCGGCATCGCTACAAAAATCATCCGTAGATAAGTCAGAGCAAGCTCTACCGCACTTGCTGGCGTACCGAGCAGATTGAGCAGTAGGGGAGCAAATAGCCAGCCGATTGCCGATACCAATATACTGATTGGAATAATACTACCCAGCGCCGTGCCCATGGTTCTTTTCACCATGGTGTCGTTACGGCGTCCCATGGCTTGACCAATCAATATAGTCGCCGCCATACCAAAACCGAAAACGAAGGAGATTAGGATAAACATCAAGATGTTACCGTTTGCCGTCGCCGCCAGCGCTTCTTCCCCTAAAAACCGCCCTACCCAGACGGCATTAATCGAGCCATTCAGCGATTGCAAGGCTGATGAGCCAAGGGTTGGCAGAGCGAAAAGCAGCATGGTTTTGGCAATCGACCCTTGGGTGAGGTCACGGCTTTTAGCAGTGGAGGTAGTTGTTTTACTCAATGTTTATCCTTTTTCGCCATCCAAGTTGGCTGTATTTTATGACATAAAAACCCTTATTATAGATGACCTTGCCTATAGCATCTTGGTTAGACTGGTAACGTTTTTTTATATAATGTATTGATAGGTGATAGTATTAAAATTAATCGATGATAAATAAAGTACAGGTAAGACACATTAGCGAAAAATTTAGCCATTTTTAGCCCATTTAGATTGCTATCGGTTTAATTAAGGACATGCCCTAATATTCGTATGCTAAGATTGCGATTTTAGGCGTCTTTAACTTCTAATCTTTTCTACCTATACTCACCAACTATAACAAGGATGTTTCGATGCTCTTAAAACGCCTGTGCCTTGCTGCGCTTTTTAGTCTTTCTATGATCGGTTGTACCACCGCACCCAATCAATTAGCGGTCAATACCACGCAAAAGATTATTCAATATGAGCGTAACAAGTCTGATTTAGAAATCAAATCGCTGACATTGGGCTCTGGTGATAAGATGGTCTATGCCGAAAACAGCAATGTCGCTGGCGAGCCGTTATTGCTCATTCATGGCTTTGGCGGTAATAAAGACAACTTTACCCGTATCGCGCGTCAGTTAGAAGGCTATCATCTCATCATTCCTGATTTGCTTGGTTTTGGTGAGTCGAGCAAACCGATGAGCGCTGATTATCGCTCGGAGGCGCAAGCGACGCGCTTACATGAGTTGCTGCAAGCAAAAGGGTTGGCGTCAAACATTCATGTCGGCGGCAACTCGATGGGCGGCGCTATCAGTGTAGCTTATGCAGCAAAGTATCCTAAAGAGGTCAAAAGTTTATGGCTCGTCGATAGCGCAGGTTTTTGGTCAGCTGGCATTCCTAAATCATTAGAAGGCGCGACATTAGAGAACAATCCGCTGTTGATTAAGAGCAATGAAGACTTCTACAAAATGTATGATTTTGTCATGTATAAGCCGCCATATTTGCCAAAATCGGTCAAAGCGGTGTTCGCGCAAGAGCGTATCAAAAATAAAGAGCTGGACGCCAAAATCCTCAAGCAAATCGTCACCGATAATGTCGAAGAGCGCGCCAAAATCATTGCCCAATATAACATTCCGACGCTCGTCGTTTGGGGTGATAAAGATCAGATTATTAAACCTGAAACGGTCAATCTCATAAAAAAAATCATTCCGCAAGCGCAGGTGATTATGATGCCAGAGATTGGTCATGTACCAATGATCGAGGCGGTGGAACAAACGGCAGACGATTACAAAGCGTTTAGAAGTATATTAGAGGCGCAGCGTTAGGGATTGGTTGAAAGTATTTGTTTGAAAATAAAAAAGAAACATTAGATGCTCTGATGTTTCTTCCTTTTGGCTACAAGATGTTAACGACGTCGATCAAACTATAAATCTTTTACTAGTCGCTCGAGCAATTCAAGCGTACTTTCTTGTCTGACCAACGCGACCCCTTGTCCTGCCCATAAAGACTGATGTTCGGCATCGAGGTTATTTTTTGCATGAGCACGCAAGTTTTTGGTCATGGCATTTAATTGTGGGTAAGACGGTAACTCATGCGCGCTCTCAAATTGACCAAAATCGCGCAAATAATCATTTAACAATCCGCGTGCTTGCTTACCTGAAAACAGCCGCGTCAAACGTGTCTCACTACTGCGCTTACCCAGACTGGCATCAAGTAGCGCTTGTTTATACGTATCATTAATAGCGCATGTATCGGTGGTCAAAAACGCCGTGCCTATTTGCGCCAGCTCAGCGCCGGCTGTTTGCACCGCTTTAATCGCTTGCCCCGTCATAATACCGCCCGCTGCAATCAAAGGAATATCGGTGTAAGCACGCGTTTGACTAATCAGTGTCAATAAACCCAATGGATCGTTTGCGCTTTGTGGCAACCAACCACCGCGATGACCGCCCGCTTCCGAGCCTTGAAGACATACTGCATCGACACCAATCTCCGCCCATGCTTTTGCTTCCAACGGATGATTGGCAGTACCGATGACGCGTGTGCCCAAATCCTTTAAACCCTGCACCTGCTCGGCGCTGATAATACCAAAGGTGAAGCTAGCGACAGGAACGGGATTGTCGTACAGCACTTGTAGCTGTTCTGCAAAGCTTAGCGCGGGACATTCAGGTAACGCCATGTCTATGTTGTTTTTTTCATAATACGCGTCTAACCAAGCAGGAATTTTGCTATCCAAAGTAGTAGAATCGTGCTCGGATAACACCATTAGATTGATCATAAAGGGACGGTCGGTGAGCGATTTAAGGGTATTAATATGCTCATTTAAAACTGTTGGCGCCGTCGTCCCGCCTCCTAATGATCCCAGTCCACCAAAGTTACTTATCGTCGCTGCTAGCTCAGGCGTGGTTGCCCCTGCCATCGGTGCTTGCACGATAGGGTAGGTTAAATCAAAGGTATTAAGTAAGGTCATGACGGGCGTCCTTGTTATTTTATTAGGAGATTTGCATGACTTACTTTAGCAAAGCTGAACGGCGAGCGTGTTAGATAATGTGTATTTCGTTATTCGATAAAAGCAGTAGATTTTCACTCTAAAAGCGATGTTTTTCTAAGGTTAGTACCCAATAATTAAATAAAAAATAGGTTAGCTCCCAAACCATCAAAATGACGACTAGGAAACCAACCTATTTACTTAAACTTATTGCTTAGCTTAAACGCTTAATTCAACTGCAACGACCCTTTCGCATTCATCAGCAGCTCAACCACATCATCACCACTGATGACCGTAAAGCGCTTATCAATGACTGATTCTTCGACACCATTATGTTTCATACAGGCGCCGCAGACCAATACCTGGCCGCCTTTTTCAATAAAGGCTTCGAGCAATTCGCCCGCTGGCTCAAACGGCGCGCCAATATTGACGTCATCCAAGGCATTTGGTAATGCCAAATGCACCGCATCTACCATCAAAATCACGGAAGCAGAGTGCCCTTTCTTCAGGGCAATTCCTGCCATGGTAAAGGCTAAAGTGATTTTGCTTGGGTTTGAGTCACTATTATCAAATAGCGTGCCGACATATTCCGTATTATTAACCATATTTTTTCCTTAGTAGACTGTTTTTTATTTAAACATTATTAAGTTGAGTAAAAAACTCACTACCATCCTAACATTTAATATACTTATTTATATAATGTATTGTTAGTAAATAGTAGTTATAAGGTTACGTAGTTGTGCAGCGCTGCTTATGACTTATGAATATCATTGAGTGATTAGCTCTAAGCTTGCGGTGGCCACGGACGGTCGGCATCACTGATAATCCATTCTGCCACATAGCCGCTCGGCGGTAGCTCCCAATCTGCTTGATTTAGCGCCGCTAAGACACGCGAGGTTTCGATCACTTTGCCGCCTTCGGTGACGCCGGTGCGCAGTAGGGCAGAGGAGCAAGGCTTGCCTTTGACCCACATCGACTGCTCGATATAAATCCAGCGCTCATCGAAGCCGACGATACGAGTTTTCATGGTGACTTTATCGAAGGCGCGAATGCGTTTGCGATATTGGATGGTACTGCCAGCGACCACCAGACCCCAACGCTGCTTGAGCAGTTGGCTACCAAGTCCGCTCCGTACCGCAAAATCGGTACGTCCCATATCATAAAGCGTCAGCACGCGACCATTATTCATCTCCAAGAAATTATCAATATCGGTCAGACGACAGCGAAAGCTAATCTCGCTGGTATCTTTAAACGTTAAGGTGTTGCCCTTTTTTACTTGGAGCGCGGCGTGGGCGATGGTACTGGCATAACGAATAAATGGATACATGGCGCAATCTCAAAGAGGTGGAGGTTAAGTAAAAAGGCTATGGTTTGGTAGAGTAGCAAATGTCATCATTAATCGCTAGACGCGACGCCAATAGACTCAAAATAAGCGCTGACGGTTTCGGGTAACCAGTTGATATCAAACCTGGATTTTTTATAAAGATGCGTCGATTTGTCTTTATCAACGTTATAACGAATAAAGCCCACGTGCCCGCCATGCTCGGTGTCTAAGATAGTGACGCTGTCAGAGACATCGTTTGGCGTGGCGGTAAACCCAAGGAAAGGATCGTCTTTGGCGCTGATTAATAATAAAGGTTTGGTTACTTTTATCAAATAAGGCAGCGCCGATGAGGCGTGATAATAATGGTTGTTAGAGCGGTAGCCATGACGCGGAGCGGTAAAGATATCATCAAAGTCACTGATACGATTGACCGCTTTGATGGAGTCAATCTCATCTTTGGTAATGTCATTCGCCAAGGCTTTTTTGATAATGGGATTGAGCAGATACGGGGTATAAATACGATGACTCAAAAAGCTGTGCATACTAAGCGCCGCCGACGACATATCGACAGGTGCTGAAATCACCGCTGCGCCATCACAGAGCGCTTTGTCGCCATATTCGCCCATATATTTCGCCAGTGCATTACCGCCTAAGGACACGCCTACTGCATAGATATGGGCAAAGTTTTTGCGCAAATTCTCAAGCATATGGTGCAGCTCGCCCGTGTCACCGGCGTTATAAAAGACGCGACCGCTCGCAGGAATACCCCCGCAGCTACGAAAGTGCGCGACGACAAAGTGCCATCCTTGCGCATGCATCTGATAGGCCAACGCGCGCGCATAATGACTGTCGCTACTGCCTTCCATACCGTGAAACAATACGATTAAT
Source organism: Psychrobacter sp. UBA3483 (assembly GCF_002377905.1). GTDB lineage: Bacteria > Pseudomonadota > Gammaproteobacteria > Pseudomonadales > Moraxellaceae > Psychrobacter. The sequence continues at coordinate 20,682 of NZ_DFQS01000003.1, forward strand.
GGCGTTTGCTCAAGTTCGCCATTTTCTGCTGAGTTTATAGACTGGGGGTCTATAGGATGAGCATCATAAAAGTCATAAGCAATATCACTTTCATCCAAAGAGTCTTTTTCGACCACGCGGCGATAAGTCGGCGTTTTTGGAGCAAAAAATTTGGGTAAAATGCTTTGTAAGTGTGGATTGCTTAACCAAAATGGGGGTTTAAAAGGGGCAGGGGCAAAGGTTTTATGTGGTTTCGATGTTGGCATAAAGGTTTCTTATTTAGTGGTTATATGAATGATCGTTAAAATCGTCTTTAACAATCAATGCCTTATCATACCGACGGCGGTTGCCAAAACCAATGCTTTTCAGTGAACGCTCAGTGAACGAATGGTCACTCAAAGCAATTCATCTAGAACTACCACTCAGAAGAACTAAGAAAAATGGCTCTGCATACATACTTATCAATTATGGAGACTCTAAGACACGCCCATCCATCGCCAGCCGCTCTTTCAAGTGATCGATATCTGCTTCAGCAAGCGTCACGGTCAAGGTGACTTGTTTACTATAAGTCACATCATCAATATGACCGCCTAAATCTTCGACCACGTAGCGACACTGCGCTTCGGTGGCAAATTCAGCGATTATTTGCACTTGCGCCATCGGTACGTAGGGTAGTAGTATCATTTCATCAACAGCCGCCTGCGCAGAACCTGCATAAGCGCGAGTTAGACCGCCCGCACCCAGTTTGATACCGCCAAAATAACGGACGACAATGATAATCACGTTGCCGATAGATTTATGCTGTAAGACATTTAATATCGGTCGTCCTGCGGTACCACTGGGCTCGCCATCGTCGTCAAAACCTGCGCTGGTGGTGTTATCGGGGTCACCGATGATATAGGCCCAGCAGTGATGACGCGCATCGGCATATTGCGCGCGTAACTGTTCCACGTGAAACATCGCTTGTTCACGCGAGGTAACAGGATAGGCATGGGCAATAAACTCAGACTTTTTAATGTCTAAGCGTGCGCTGACCGCATGTTTTAGCGTTTGATAGCTCATATTTCATCAGGTCTAGGTTGGATATGGTAAACTTACTTAACTTTCACTGTCGCCTGTATTGGGCCCAGTGTTCATTTAATTTTTTATTATAGTACCACTTCTCATTATTTAAGATAGCGGACAAGCGCAATAGCCGTGCTTGTATGGTTGGCTTCTGATACGAAGTTGGTAATATAAAACGAATGGTAGTCAAGCGTATGCGTCTAGATAAATTTATAAGTAAAGCCACTGAGCTGTCGCGCAAAGAGTCAAAGCGGATCTTGCACGCCGGTGAAGTGACGGTAAATGATGCGGTGGTCAAAGATCCAGGGCTGCATGTCGATATCGTTAATGATGAAGTACTGTGGGCGGGCGAGCCATTGTCGGTTGCGACTGGCAATCGCTATATCTTGCTCCATAAACCTGAAGGCTTTGAGTGCACTTTAAAAGCCAAAGAATATCCTATCGTCACCGAGCTAATCGCTGTACCTGAGCTTGGCAGCTTGCGTATTGCAGGACGCCTCGATGTCGATACCACAGGCGCCCTGCTTATCAGTGACGATGGCAGCTGGTTACACCGCGTGACCAGCCCTAAACATGAGCATGCCAAAATATACGAGCTCACATTAGCAAGCCCAATGGACAGCGACGCGCAGGCCAATGCAGTCAAAGAAGTGGCTGAAGGTATCCTCTTAGAAGGCGACCATGAAGAAACCAAGCCTGCTACCCTTGAGTTTATCGATGAAACCCATGCACGCTTGACCTTGGAGCAGGGTAAATACCATCAAGTAAAACGTATGATGGGCTATTTTGGCAATCGAGTCACCGAGCTGCATCGCGCCAGTATTGGCCATATCACCTTAGACGGTTTGGATAAAGGCGACAGTCGTTTCTTAACGCCGGAGGAAGTGGCGAAATTCTAAAATTAGGCGTTGCTAACTTCTAAAATCAGCCACTCATCTCCTTTGCAAAAAAGCAGCCACCAAAAAGTGCGCTGCTTTTTTAATGTTTATTATTTACCTCTATGATCTCTGGCTGCTGTCTGTGTTGCCTATCTCTTAAAGCTCAGTAGCAGTTTTGCAAAATTGAGGCTTTTAAACTTTGCAAAAAATGTCTTTGTGCTAAAGTCTGCCTATCTTTTTTAATCTATTTTTTTACATAATATAGTTAGCTTTATTAATACTGAAAGTGTCTAACGTATTGCTATTAAAAACCAATAGGACTGTCTTCGTGAAACTCCCTATATTAAAATCTGTCAGCTTAATCAGTGCCATATTATTGACTACCACCGCTTGTGCGCAGCAAAGCACTTCTGACGTTATCAAAAACAACAGCAGCCAAACACCGCAAACTGGTGCCAATATACAAAGTACCCAAGCTGCTACTAGCAGCGTGAGCAAAGCTGTCGATAGACAATTACGTCAACTACTGAGCCAAGCTGATATCAAAACGCCAATCACTTCTATTGTGCCCTCACAGTTGCCCAATATGTATCGGGTGAATTTGGTAGGCCAGCCGCCGCTGCATATTACCAAAGAGGGCAAATATGTCATCCAAGGTGAGCTACAAAAAAATCCAAGTAAGCGCATCGTTACAAAAACACCAGCGCGTAGCAGCAGCTTGCAAGTGGGCAAGCCGGTCAGCGCCAGCCTAAAATCTGACCTACTGGCAAATATGGGCGCACTAAAAAATATGAGTGCCAAAATCCCATTCTTTTATACCGCCGTACCTGGCGTGATTTGGGGCGCGACGCTAGAGGGTGTGCCATTTCTATTATCAGACGATGGGCAATATATCACCGATGGTGAGATATCAGTGATTGAAAACGGTCAGTTTATCGGGCTTGATGGCAACTTTGAGCGCCTTAAAAACCAAGCGGTATTTGCAACTTTAGACGAAAGCCAATTGATTACTTATCCTGCGACCAGTCCTGAAAGAGCCATTATTTATGTCGCCAATGATGTCAATTGTCCGTACTGCCGCCGCTTGCATCAACAGTTACCCATGCTCAATGCCAGAGGCGTGACGGTAAAAACCATCGGTTATCCGATATATGAAAAGTCGCCTGAGCAAATGCGTGCTATTTGGTGTCAGGGCAGTGAGGATAGCCGCCGCATTGCTTTTGATAAAGCAATGCTACAAGGTAAAATGACGCCTGCACCAGCCAGTTGTAAAGCCGATTATGTAACGCCTAACCGTGAAAAATCAGCAGGGCTTGCGGTCATGGCAACGCCAGCAATTTACCGCGAAGATGGTGTCCTTTATCAAGCAAGCTTTGAGAGCCCAGAGTTTTTAGAGTTCTTAGGTGTAGAGTAAATGATTAAGAAGTCTGTTTATTAAGAGCTCTGATTATTAAAAAGTCTATAACATAGAAAGTAACTATTAAAAAACTGCCCTATGAGCTATGTCCATAGGGCAGTTTTTAGTGGTGCTTAAGGATGGATTCTATCCGTCTATCTCAGTGACAGCTATTGCAGTAATAGCTATTTCGGAAAAATGATATCGACGATTTTCCAATTGATCAAACCTTCGCGCTGCATCTCAATAGTCAGCAGATAACCTTTCACCTGACCGCTAATGGTAAAGCAGTTAATACCACAGTAGGCCAGTTTTGGCTTATCACTATCGGTGCCTTGCGCCGCTTGTTGCTCAAGCTCCGCTGCTTGCTTTTGCATGATTTGCTGCATTTGATTTTTGACCACGGCATTGACGTCGCCGCGCTGAATGATTAGATTTTGAATCAGGTTTTTTAAATCGACTTGATTACTAGCAATCGCCCATGCCGCCGCAAGCTCTTTGGTCGCGGCGTTGGCTTGACCTTGGGTATTAATCAATTTTTCGATATTTTGCGCGGTAATGGCGCCATCGACCGCTTGGATAATAAAGCCATTGGCCGCTTCGGTTAATGGCGCGCCGCCAAGTTCGGCGACCAATGGATATTTGGTCATGGTCACGGCAAACTGGCTGGTCAGCTGATTTTGGATACTGGGGCGCACTTGCTCATAATCAATTGCCGCTGCGATAGTCGCGCCATCTTTGGCGTCATAGGCATTTTTAAGCTGATAAGCGCTGTAATAAGGCGAGCCGCCATAGATAACCACGGCAATGACAATCAACAAAACAATCAGCTTTTTCATAAAAATACGACCTTATCGCAGACCTAATGGTTAAAAAGTGGCTAAAAATCTAAAAACAGTGTTTATATGTGCATTGATAGCGCGCTAAATATTAGCATGCCTACACCTTATAAAGGTATGGAAAGCTTTGTGCAATTCTTAATAAATCCTTTTTGAAAAGGTTTAAAGCGTCATAATTTATAATTTAGACGCCTCAGTGCTTGATAAATCACGCCGTCATCTCCATAAATAGCGCAAACTTTTAATAATTGATTTGGTTAAGCAGCATCCCGCCGTATTCGCTGGCAAGATTCTATAGTTATCCTCTTTTTGCAACCGATTCGCCACGTTTCATGTGAAACCTTTAAGCGTTTGCGGGTACTATAAAGGAGAGGATTGACTCGGGTTGATGAATCGGCCGACCGGTGGACTGTGAAGACGATAGGAGAGCCCATGAGTAAGCGCGATTTTTATGAAGTATTAGGTGTCAGTAAAACCGCCGACAGCAAGGAAATTAAGCGAGCTTACCGCAAGCTGGCCATGAAATACCATCCAGACCGTAACTCTGAAGATCCTGATGCTGAAGACAAATTTAAAGAAGCATCGATGGCGTATGAAGTATTGAGCGATGAAGACAAGCGCTCAGCCTATGATCGCATGGGGCACGCGGCGTTTGAAAACGGCATGGGCGGCGGCGGTTTTGGTGGCGGTGGCAACTTCCAAGACATCTTTGGCGATATTTTTGGCAACTTTGGTGATATCTTTGGCCAATCACGTGGCGGCGGTGGCCGTTCGCGCCGCGGTTCAGACTTACGCTATGTGATTGAGCTAACCTTAGAAGAAGCGGTGCGTGGCTGTAAAAAAGAAATCAGCTTTACGGCACCTGCGCCGTGCGATACTTGCGATGGTAAAGGCGCAAAAGATGCTTCTGATGTGGTCACTTGTCAGATGTGTCACGGTCAAGGCCAAGTGCGTATGCAGCAAGGTTTTTTTGCCGTGCAGCAGACTTGTCCGCAGTGTGGTGGCTCTGGCAAACAGATTAAAAATCCTTGTTCTGACTGTCATGGCAGCGGCGTAAAAGATAAATCGCGCACGCTTGAGGTTTCTATACCAGCGGGCGTTGACGATGGTGACCGTGTACGCCTAGCAGGTGAAGGCGAAGCAGGCGGCGCAGGCGTGCAAAACGGCGATTTATATGTCGAAGTACGCGTAAAACCGCACGATGTCTTTAACCGTCAAGGCGCTGACCTCTATATGGATGTGCCAGTGAGTATTACTGATGCGGCACTCGGTAAAGAAGTAGAAATTCCAACCTTAGATGGCAAAGTCAAAATCAAGGTCGCTGAAGGGACGCAAAGTGGTAAATTGCTGCGTGTGCGCGGTAAAGGCGTGACGCCGGTACGTACGACGATGAAAGGCGATTTGATTTGTCGTGTGGTCATCGAGACGCCAGTGAACCTGACGCGCGAGCAAAAAGACTTGTTACGTCAATTCCAAGATACCCTTGATGGTGATAGCAAGCATCAGCAGTCACCCCATAAAAAGTCATTCTTTAAAAAGATTGGCGAGCTATTTGATTGATAGCTGAGTACTACCGTTAAGTAATTTTAAGGCCTATTGTTTCACGTGAAACGATAGGCCTTTTTGTTGATACTATAAAAAACCATTTATCCATTATATTTGCTAAACTTAACCTCATACATTTAACAAACAACCTATCAAAAATAAAATATTTAGGACAAAGATATGAGTCAACAGGCAGAAGAGCAAGCTATTAAAGTCGGCGTTATCGGTGCTGGTGGGCGCATGGGGCGTATGCTTATCGAAGCGGTACAGGACAACGCGCAAACCACGCTGAATGCCGCGATTGAGCGTCAAGGTTCGAGCCTTGTCGGTGCCGATGCTGGCGAAGTTGCAGCGATTGGCCGCCTAGAAGTACAAATTGTCGATGATTTAAAAGCCGTTATTAATGACATTGATGTGCTGATTGATTTTAGCCTGCCTGATGCCACCGAACAAAATATGCAAATCTGCGCCGCGAACAAAGTTGCGATGGTGATTGGCACCACAGGCTTTAATGCGCAGCAAGAGCAAGTATTACAAGAAGCCAGTAAGCAGATCGCTATTGTCTATGCAGGTAATTATTCAACAGGCATTAATTTGTCCTTAAAGCTGCTGGCTATGGCAGCAAAAGCTTTTGGCAATGATGCTGATGTAGAAGTTATCGAAGCCCATCATAAGCATAAAATTGATGCGCCATCGGGCACGGCTTATATGATGGCAGAAGCGGTCGCAGAAGCGCGCGGACAAAACCTAAAAGACGTCGCTGTCTATGGCCGCGAAGGGCAAACAGGTGAGCGCGAAGCGGGTAGCATTGGTATTCATGCGATACGCGGCGGTGAAATCATCGGCGATCATACCGTGATGTTTATTGCCGACGGTGAAGTGGTTGAAATTACCCACCGTGCCCGAGCGCGCATGACCTTCGCCGCTGGTGCTGTACGTGCGGCAACTTGGGTAATTAAACAAGAAATTGGTCAATATAACATGCAGGATGTTTTGGGCTTAAATGACTAAAGCCTAAAATATTAAGGTTTCTTACTCATGGTTTGGTAGCGGTTACTTATTGATAAAGCAGAATGACTGCTAGGAGTCAGACATGAATAAGTTTAGCGAACATCTAAGAACACGTTTTGGTCGTACGCTGGCTATGATAAAAGCTACCAAAACCATAAGTTATACGTGTCCGATAGCATTTACCTTAAGTTTAACGGTATTGCCAATCGTCGTACAAGCGGCCGCTTATCAAACTTATGTGATTCATACCTATGGCGGTGAGGCGTTATTACCAGCCGTTCGTCAGCAGTTAAATAGTAGTCACGATGGCGGTACGGTGTCGAGCTATCAAGATAAATTAGTATTACATACCACGGCTGCTAACTATCAAAAAGTAAAGCAGTTACTCAATCAGATTGATGGTCAACCGCAAGCATTGACCGTTGCTGTGCGTGTTGGAAATAGTAGCCAATCCCAAGATAATAATCAGCAAGGTCGGGTTATTATTAGTAATCGCGGTATTCAAGGTGCAGGGATTATTAACCAGCGTAATAGCCAACAGCAAGGTAATAATCTATATCAAGTACAAACCCTCTCTGGCAGGGCGGCAAGCATCAGCACCGGCACGCTTTACTCATTAAACCAAAGCTATATTGCCAATAGCTATCCGACCTATAACCGTCCAGCGTGGCAGATTATTATTCAGCAGCAAGTATTACTGCCAACGACGCAAGGGATGGCGGTGACGCCAACACTACTGCCAAATGGGAAAGTAGAAGTAACATTAACCCAAGTAGAAGAACAGCTCGTGCGCGCTAATCCTTCTGATAATCGCCACGCTTATAATAATAACAGTAGCGTACAAGGTCAAAAATTGAATAGCACTATTATCGTCCCACGCGGACAGTGGGTGACTATCGGACAAATCTCACAAAACAATCAAAGCCAAAACTCAGGCTATGGCAGTAATAGGACGCTAAATAGCATGAATAGCGTACCGATTTCGCTCTTCGTGCAGTAACGAATGACTTTTTACTGCAACTGGTTAGTTAGTAACGTCAAGAAATAAACAAACATAAAAAAGCGCGGCACTACTTATCACAGTACTGCGCTTTTTTTATTGATATTGATTGGTTAAAAATTAATCAATATAAACCACGTCTAACGGGGGAAAACCATTGAACTCGACCGATGAATACGAGTTGGTATAAGCACCAGTCGTTAACCAATAGATTTTATCGCCAATCTCAAGCTCTTCTGGCAACTGGTAACCCGCTTCTTCATACATGATGTCGGTTGAGTCACACGTTGGCCCTGCCAATACAACGGTGCCTTCACTTGTTGAGGTTTCCATTTTAGGCGTATAGACAGGATACTTGATCGCTTCGCCTAAAGTTTCAATCAAGCCTTGGAATAAGCCCACATCGGTATAGACCCAGCGGGTCAAATCCGTATCTGATTTACGCGAAATCAGCACCACATCGCTGACCAAGACACCCGAGCCGCCAACCAATGAACGACCAGGCTCAAGGATAATCTCTGGCATCTCATCTTCATTGTAATCATCAGTCAAATAACTGGTAATCTCTTCTGCATAGACTTTGACCGGATTGACTTCGCTGATATAGTTTGCCGGAAAGCCGCCGCCCAAATTAATCATTTGCAGCTTAATGCCTTCCTCATTTCTCATCCAGTCAAACATATATTTAACCTTGGCGAGCGCATCATCCCAAGCGGCCACGTCTTTTTGCTGGCTACCGACGTGAAACGAGATACCATAAGGCACTAAGCCCAATTCGCGCGCTTGAATCAACAAGTCAATTGCCATATTTGGATGGCAACCAAATTTACGTGATAGCGGCCATTCAGCGGTTTCAGAGCCTTGTACTAAGATACGTACAAATATTTTTGAACCAGGCGCGTGCTTAGCGATATTTTTTAAATCCGCTTCAGAATCGGTTGCGTACAAATCAATCCCTTTTTCAAACGCATATTTGACATGCTGCGCTTTTTTAATGGTGTTGCCATAAGAGATACGCGATGGCTCAACGCCGCAATCAAGCACCCGATCCAGCTCATAGATTGACGCACAGTCAAAGTTTGACCCAAGCTCAGCCAGTAAGTTAATGACTTCAACCGCAGGGCTTGCCTTCATGGCATAATGGATTTTTGCCTTTGGAAAAAAACCAACCATTTCCGCATATTTTGCTTTAATGCGGCTCAAGTCGACCACCAAAAATGGCGTGTCGCGACCTTCGGCAGCTTTGGTGAACTTCTGCCAGCCGGCAGGGTCAAAATATTGGTCAATTTTGATCATGGTCATGGTGGGTAAACCTTTAATGAAGACAATTAATGTCGGAGAATAAGAAAACCAGAGAATAAAAACGTTAGGATATAAAAGCCAGTGTCATCATCATATCGTCATAAGACCCTCATTTTTAACGATAATAAGAGCAAAATAAGCGTGGCTTAAAATATAAATGTATTAAGAGTTGGTCGTTTGTAGCTGTTTATCCGCGATTTGCTCGCCCTGTTTTTCGCGTATTTTAAGGACTTTACGCACTTTATCACGCGCCCGCGTTTGTTTAAGACGCGATAAATAATCAACGAAGATGACACCATTTAAATGATCCATTTCATGTTGGATACAAACAGCAAGTAAGCCTTCGACTTCTTCATCAATCTTATCACCATTTTCATCTAAAGCTTCGATACGTACTTTGGTTGGACGTTCAACCTTATCATAGACTTCAGGCACCGACAAACAGCCCTCTTCATACGGCTGTTTTTCTTCTACCAACGGCGTGACTTTAGGGTTGATAAATACCCTTGGGCTGTCTTTATCTTCCGATAAATCCATGACGATAAGCTGAATATGACGGTCGACTTGGCTTGCCGCCAAACCAATACCTTGGGCATCATACATTGTCTCAATCATATCGGCGATTAAGGTTTTGATTTCAGCCGTGACTTCCTTAACAGGCTTAGCAATCGTGCGTAAGCGCGGGTCGGGATAGCTTAAAATAGGGAGTAACGCCATAAGGCTCACCTCAATGATAAAGATAAAATAGGACTGATATTATAAGATAAATGGGGGCAAAAGTAATGCTTATCAATACATAAGGTACTTTATGCTTAGGGAATAACATAAGAAAAACTGACTATTAATAATTCAGATAGAAAAACACAGCCAATAAAAAGGGCCTTACGTTGAGTAAGACCTTTTTTATGTTCTTTAACTTAGTGGGAGGAATGGCGCGCCTGCATTATACGCGGCGTTTATTCATAATCATCTCATAGATAAACAGTAAGATAATCGCACCGATGACTGAGAAGATAAGACCAGTAAAGCCACCATCAGCATTGATACCGATTAAGCCTGCGACAAAACCACCCAGCATGGCACCAACGATACCCAATACAATGGTCATAATCCAACCCATAGGGTCGTTACCCGGCTTAATAGCACGTGCTAATAAACCTGCGACCAAACCAACGATAATCATCCAAATAAAGCTCATTGTTATTCTCCTAATATTTTTAATTTATGCTGTTATTTATAATCTATTACTTATTTGATGAATCCATTGTAATCATTGGATGTCATAAAAAGTAACGACGAAATGTTATCTGTGTACGGGCTATGTGAGAAAAAAGCCATATTTGCTATCAAGCAGATGAAATAGGTAAACGGTAGGTTAAAACGGTAGTAAAGTCGCTAACGTGATAAAGCGTTGATTACTATCATGTGTAAATTATTCAAATAATTATATGGACTTATAAACGTTGGAGGAGCTATCTATGAGAAGGAAACTAGCTATAAAAAAAGCATAGTCCGTTTAACGAACTATACTTTTAGAGAAGGTATTGGTTTTAGAGGCTTCACATTTAAATGGAGATTTATTTATTGCGCAGCGCAGTCAATAGACGCTGGTGAATACCTTCAAAGCCACCATTCGACATAATGACAATCGCATCGCCCGCTTGGGCATGGGTCATGATATGTTCAATAATCGCCTCGGTACTAGACAGCACCTGCTGAGTTACGATATTAGAATTTTTAGCCTTGGCATTATCGATGACGTCTTTTAGACCCCATTCAAGTCCGGTTGGCTCATACCATAAAGTATGGTCGGCGAGGGCGGCGGATTCAGCCAAGCTGTCTTGGTGAATGCCCATTTTCATGGTGTTGCTGCGCGGCTCGATAATCGCCCAAATGCGTCTGTTCGCCAGTTTCTTTTTAGCGCCATCCAATGTAGTCGTAATAGCGGTTGGGTGGTGGGCAAAATCATCAAATATCAAGATGTCATTTACATCACCAATCAGCTCCATGCGACGTTTGATACCAGCGAAGGCGGATAATGCTGCGCAGGCGGTTTTGACATCAACACCAACATTATAAGCCGCTGCGACCGCAATCAGCGCATTATTGACGTTATGAATACCGCTCATCGACCAATCAACGACCGCTGTCGCTTCATCCTCCTCTACAAAACTGACGATAAATTGGCCACCATCAGCACTGATAAGCTCGGCTTGCCAGTCGCTATTATGCTGAGGGCTTTGCTCGTCTTTCCTATCGTTGTCTGACTTTTTATCAATAACCGCTGTCCGCCAAATGGGTGTCCAAACGCCTTTTGCCAACGTCTCTTCTAGGCTAATGGTCGCCGCTGGCATGATGATTTTGCCGCTACTTGGAATCATGCGCACCATATGATGAAACTGGGTTTGGATGGCGTTTAGGTCAGCGAAGATATCGGCATGGTCAAATTCAAGATTGTTTAAAATAGCGGTACGGGGGCGATAATGGACGAACTTTGAGCGCTTATCAAAAAACGCTGAATCGTATTCATCAGCCTCAATAACGAAGTAGCCGGTTTTTTCTACACTGCCATCAGCGACTTTTTCAGCACCCAAGTAGCTGCTATGGGCAAAGACTTGTTGCAAACGCTCGTCACTAGTATCAACCAATGGCACGCCGCCGATTAAAAATCCTGTGTCAATACCGGCATAATGCAATATCCACGCCAGCATGGTTGTCGTCGTGGTCTTACCATGCGTACCTGCCACGGCGATGACATGGCGTGATTGCAACACTTGCTCGGATAAGAACTGCGGCCCTGAGGTATAGCGCAGGCCGCTATCGAGCATATATTCGATAACATCCATGCCACGTTTCATAGCATTACCAACCACCACCAAATCTGGCGCTGGCTGCAAATGCTCTATGAGATAACCTTCGGCAATGGTCACGCCCGCATTTTCAAGTTGGGTCGACATCGGCGGGTAGACATTGGCATCCGAGCCTGTGACTGTATGCCCAAGCGCGCGCGCAAGTAACGCCAGCGAGCCCATAAAAGTACCACAAATACCAAGAATATGAATATGCATAGACGTTCCGTACGCGCTTAAAAAAAGGAGATTGAGCTTGAATATCAGCCAACCGTGATTAGTACAGCCAGCAGTTCGGTAGACAGCTCGATAAACAAAGACTCATTGTAAAGTAAACACCATAAGATGACCAATAAAAAACGCCCAGCAAGTAGGCGTTGTGTAGATTTGCGATTTGACTTATGTCGCTAGCTGTTTATTTACGAGAAAGGGTATAGTCATCATTAGGGTTGGCATCAGCGTCCATCATAATCAAATGGTTGTCACTGATTTTATAGGTTTCGATGTTTTTTCTCTCATAAACAATGGTGATTTTATCGTCATCTTGGCGATAAACCCCTGATTCTAGCAAAGGCGGATTGGTCGGCGCCGCATCATTAAAAACACTGGTTTTTAGCACAGAGCCATCAGCAAATAAATTTAAGGTGATATCAATATTATCGCAAGAAGCGCATGGCACCACGCCGCCATAATCACCCATCAAGGTTGCTTGTAAGCTGCTGTCGCTACTGGCAGCCGAAATCATCGGCGCGCGGCGACTGTTGTCATTTGAATTTGCTGCTGCTATCAGAGATTGACTTTCTGCGTTATTTGCCTCATCCGCTGCATCGTTGGCCAGATCTTTTTGAGCGTCATTATCCTGTAAGTCAGACGATGTGGCACTACTATTAGTAGCCGGTGCGCCCTGCGTGGTTTTATTATTGGCAGTCGTAGAAGATGACGCACTATCACAGCTCATGAGTAGCAGACAAAGTGGCAGCGCTAATAACGGACGCATACAGCGTCTCATAATAGTCACAGCAGCAGAAAAAGGGGTCGAGATAGTAATCATAGTGTTACCAAAAAACAATTTTTTTAATAGTGAGTTTAAACCTTGTCAGTAAAATAAATAATGAAAGTCTTGGTAAAAGTTAAAGAAATTGTGAGGGATAATCTTAGCGGTAATAGGTAGTGCTTACGACCCTAACTTCGTTAAGTTATGTGGCAAATCTGGTGATTTTGATAACAAACATCGCGGCTAGACATTACAAATACTATCTATATACGATTAAAGTGTAATTAAGACTACCGTTATTCCAATAGAGTAAATAAACATCTCAGACATATCAAAGTGTAAAAGTGACTAGAGCGTGTCGTCAATGAAAAGCTATGACTTTAATGGTGCTAAAAACGCCTGAAACAAAACCTAAAAAATAACCGTCAATGCAGGGTTGCGAGACGGTTATTTATCAGAATTAATAAGGATAATAAAAGCAGGTTAGCGGGCAGGGCGTACGATACGCCATAGAATGAACACATGTACCACTATCAAAATGCTAAATAAAATCAAAGATTGTTCAGGGATACTCAAACCCATAAACGTCCATTCGATAGACGCGCATTCACCAGAACCGGCAAATACTTCTTTTAATACTTGCTGCATCGGTAGGGTATCAAGCCAATAATCTAAACCGGGCCCACAAGAAGGCACCTGGTCAGCGGGTAAATGCTGTAGCCATACGTGACGAGCTGCAACTGCTGCTGCCCAGCCAATCCCTGCCAAACTGCCAAGCCATAATAACAGGCGGACGATTTTTGATTTTGGATCAAATATAGCGGCAATCAAAGCAAAGCCGCCCATAATCATCAGACCGATGCGCTGGAAGATACATAGCGGACAAGGTGAAAACCCCATATAACGCTGTAAGAAAAATAGCGCAAAGCTCATGCCTATCACGGCCATTATTACTAAAAACACTTGCAAATTACGATAAGTGGTTAGCTGTCGCATGGGGCGAATACTCTTATAAAGTGCTCATTGATAAAGGTTAAAATTGATAAAAGGTAAAACTTATAAAAGATAAAATCGTTTAACCATTAGCGATATTGCTGTAAAAAGTCCATAAAGTCTTCAGTTTCAGCAGCTTCAAGCTCGGCTTGTTGCAAGATGGATTTTTCAGCCAGTACTTCATATTTGGCTTGGGTGTTTGGGCTCAACGTCTGCTGTAATATCGACTCACGATGCTGCTCTGCTAAAGTAAAGCCAAGCTGCCATAAGCTGCCTAAACGCTTACTATCTGAGTTCACTTGCGCCGAAATAGTCGATTCAGGATGCCCCGCCTTACCTTGCATTAAAGCAACCGCTGTCCGATACTCATTACCACCATAGTGCGCATCAAGTAGCTCTGCCAATGGCTGCATACGGCTCAAGTGCATAAGCATCCAGCTTTCTAGGGTTTGCTCATCGCCATTATTAATGATTTGCAAGTTTTCGCGGCGACCTTCGTTGACCACGCGTTCTAAATTAACCGCCAACGCTTCTTCTTCTGCTGGCATGAGCTCTGGTGAATCACTGAGCAGGCAGTACAATGCCATCACTTCTAAAAAGCAGGCACTAGATAAACGAATGCCAATATCGCTATAAGGGTCGAGGTCGATAGCACGAAACTCAACGTAAGCGATACCGCGGCGCTCAAGCGCTTCGGTTGGGCTCTCGCCACTCATTGCGATTTGTTTGGGGCGAATCGGGCTATAGTATTCATTTTCTATTTGTAGAATATGATCATTGATTTGAATCGGATTGCCGTCGGCATCATCTAAGCCAAGTTTCTCAAAGCTTGCATGCGGGGTTTGAATCGCACGGCGTAGACCTTTAATATACTCGGGCAAATTATTATAGCGGATATCGAGATGTTCTTGCACGCTGTTGGTATAGCCAAGCTTACCCATGCGTAGGCTGGTTGCCGTCGGCCTATAGTAGGTTGAGTCATTAAGTCGCTCAAGGTCATGCTCGATGCCAGCCACAAAGCACGGACAGACGCTAGGACTGGCACCCAATAAATACAGTACCAAACTGGTCAGACGTTTAAAGTTACGAATGAGCCCTAAGTACTTATCATTTTTAAATTCGGTTAAAGTCAAATCTTGCGCCGTTGGCGTTTGTGCTTGCCATGCGCTAAATAAATCATCACCAAACGATAGGTTATAATGCAAGCCTGCAATGGTCTGCATACGGCGACCATAGCGGATACCAAGCCCGCTACGATAGAGTGTTTTTAGCTTACCAGTATTAGAGCTGCCATAGTCTGCCAACGGAATATCTTCATCTTTTGATGACAGCATACACGGCATTGACAATGGCCACATCAGCTCGCCTTCAGGCATACCTTGATAAACCAATAAATGCAATTGGCGTAGCATGGTTAGCGTTTCTTTTGGAGAGGTCTTTGGGTCAGTGATAAGCTCAAGCAGGCTTTCAGAGTAATCGGTGGTGATAAATGGATGCGTGAGCTTTGAACCAAGCTTGGCTGGATGTGGGGTTTGTGCCAAGTAGCCGTCAGGTTTAACCCGCAGGCCTTCTTTTTCGATACCGCGCAGCATGCCGCTTAAATGCTTGCTATCAAACCAGTTTGGAACTTTAAAATCGACAAAGCTGCTCGCAAAATTACTCATAATAGTCATCTGTTGTTATTAGTTATGGTCGGTTGCCACGCAATCACTGTGCAACCGCAAAAATGGGTTATAGAATCACGTCAGTTTAGCCCAAAGCCGCCCCAAAAACCACGTACAATTACAAATACAGTAAGCTTCACTGGCGCTCAGACGGCGGTTATTTGACTTGT
Source organism: Psychrobacter sp. UBA3483 (assembly GCF_002377905.1). GTDB lineage: Bacteria > Pseudomonadota > Gammaproteobacteria > Pseudomonadales > Moraxellaceae > Psychrobacter. The sequence goes on from NZ_DFQS01000003.1 coordinate 36,367, forward strand.
AAAGGTGGCGGCTCCGTGCCGTTATTAACCAAATCTATTGGCTTAAAGTAAATACCTAGAAAACAAAAAAAACATCTACTTATCAGGTAGATGCTTTAGATAACTCATTGTTTTGTACCAACAGGCTTACGAGAATTCTAATTCAGTCTCGAAACCTTTTAAAATATGACGCGCCATTGCAAGGTTTGATTTTTGACGGTCAAGTACAAGGTATAAAAACAAATTGTCATTACGTACTAGTGGACGTAGCAAATGATACTGCTTGCTCAAAGTGATAAGAATGTCTTCGATGTTCTCATTTAAGCCTAACGCTGCTGCTACTTTGCGCTTAGAGCGTAGTACTTCGGTGTTGCCAGCCGCTGCTAGCTCAAGGTCGATACCAGAGCCAAGAGTAGCCATTGCAAGACCAGATTCGCTGTCTACTAGCGCAGCGGCGATAAAGCCGTCGATGTCGTTTAATGCGTCAAGAGATAACTTAGCCATGAGGGTGTACCTTAATAATTTGGGATAGAGATAGGATTATTTTTTAGTCATTATTCTTTATTAGCAAAATCCTTTAATAAAAAATCTTCTCACAAAAATCTTTTAATAAAAGGCTCAAAAGCGAAAGCTTGGCTAAATATCTTTAAAAGTGCGCCAAAAAACGGGACTGATTAGTTTAGCTACTCAAAAGAAGGCGGTATTTAAGCATATTCCCATAAAAAAACAATCGCAAACCGACTAAAGCCGCTTTTTACCAGATTATCGGTTAAAAACGTCTTTTTCAGTTTACGATTGTATACTTAGATTATTCCAACAGTACTATATTGCTTGACTAGGTTGCTTCTATAACGAAGCCATTATCTCGACTTATTTAAAGAGAAAACGATGAACCACAGCCACAAGTGGTGGTGGCATTTGGATTGGTGACGATAAAGCGTGCGCCTTCTAAACCCTCGGTATAGTCGACGGTCGAGCCTTGCAGATACTGATAGCTTAGCGAATCGACGACTAAGGTCACATCCTCATTATCAAAATTGGCATCATCTTCATTGAGCTCATTGGCAAAGTTAAAACCATAAGAGAAGCCTGAACAGCCGCCACCCGTCACATAGACACGCAGCATAAGATTGCTGTCACCTTCTTCTTCACGCAGGCGACGTACTTTTTTCGCCGCACTGTCGGTTAAGTTTAAGGCAGTTGGGTCGACTGGTTGACTTGTGCTTGGATTAAATTGATTGGCTGATTCGTTCATATCTACCTCAGTTGCTAAAATCAAATGATTTGTTTTTTATTTCTGCGAGGTCGTCTATTTATACTGGATAGGGCGACTGACAAGTAGCGGCTGTTAAGCATAGGCTACGTAAAGTTTTTTATACTTGGTTAAAGTGTCTGGCTGCTCATGTTGGATGTTCATCGCAGCATGGCGATATTTTTGCATGGCGACACTTTAGCATTGCAACATTGTGGCATGGCCGTTTGGTGAATAGCAATGCTGCCGTTATTTAACTTTGAACACTTAACTTCAGACACCTAACTGCATGATGTCAATAGTGTTTTACTAGTATATCATAATTGGGGTATTGATTGATTTGTCAAGGGTGACAGCAGCGTTTGCAACTATATAGTAGTTTTAAATGCCAAATAGTGGTTTTAAATACCAAATTTTTAAATCGTTGGCACATCATAATGGTAGTAAGTGGTTTTTAGCAGTATAAAGGATTGAATTTAAAATAGTTATTTAATCGTTTGCCTATGCGCCAAGCGTTTGAAATAATAGCCGCCTGTAAACATGCCAGACGTATGTTTTTATTGCCTTATGTTTTATATTATTGTTGAGATGAAGAAATTATATGATCGAATTTAAAGACGTTGGCGTTCGCCGTGATGGTCGTGAGTTGTTTGCAGGGGCAAGCTTTCAGCTCCATCCGGGCCACAAAGTTGGCTTAACGGGCAATAACGGCACCGGCAAATCCACCTTGTTTGCCTTATTATTAACGCAAATGGGCACCGGCGATACCGAAGTGACGCTTGATAAGGGCGAAGTCAGCATTCCTGATAGCTGGCAGGTGGCACACATGGCGCAGGAAGTCGGGGCGAGCACACAGACGGCGATAGATTACGTGCTAAGCGGTGATGAGCAGTGGTATGAGATTAATGCGGCGTTAAATGATTTAAGCAGTGTCAGTGACGATCAGATTGGCGTTTTGCATCAGCAGTTTGATGAAATTGATGGCTATCGGACGCCGACCAAAGCGGCGCAAATCATGGCGGGTCTTGGTTTTAAGACCAGTCAGCATGAGTTACCGGTTGAAGGGTTCTCAGGTGGTTGGCGCATGCGCTTAAACCTTGCTAAGACCTTGATGAGCCGGGCCGATTTAATGCTCCTTGATGAGCCAACCAACCATTTGGATTTGGACGCCATTCTTTGGCTTGAGACCTGGATTAATGCTTATACCGGTTTGGTGATTGTGATCTCGCATGACCAAGCGTTTTTGGATGCCACCGTCGGCCATATCTTGCACGTCGAACAACAAAAAATCACCCTCTATACAGGTAATTATCAGCAGTTTATCCGTACCCGTCATGAGCGTATGGCGCAGCAGCAGCAAGCGTTTGAGAAGCAACAAGCGACCAAAGCCCATTTGGATGACTTTATTCGTCGTTTCCGTGCCAAGGCCAGTAAAGCCAAACAGGCACAAAGCCGTATTAAGCAGCTTGAGCGCATGGCAGAGCTGTCGCCGATGATGGCGGACAATCCGTTCTCGTTCCGCTTTTATGAGCCGGCCAATATGAGCTCGCCGCTGATAGAAATGAGCAATGCTGATATCGGCTATAGCGAGACGCCGCTTTTGCATAATGCCAACGTCCAAGTAACGCCCGACACCCGCCTTGGTTTATTGGGGATGAATGGCGCTGGTAAATCGACCTTGATTAAAGCCTTGGTTGGCGAAATTGGTATTTTATCAGGCAGCTACCGCGTCTCTGACACCTTAAAGCTTGGCTACTTTAACCAGCACCAAATGGATACTTTAGACGCCGCGGCGACGCCGATGCAAATGCTGCGCCGACTAGCAGGTAAAACCTCTGATGCCGAACTGCGCTCGTTCCTTGGCAGTTTTGACTTTCGCGGCGACCGTATCGATACCGCAAGTGAGCTATTCTCTGGTGGCGAGCGCGCGCGTTTGACTTTGGCATTGATCGTTTGGCAGCGTCCAAATGTGCTGGTTCTCGATGAGCCTACCAACCATTTAGACTTACAAATGCGTCAGGCTTTGACCATTGCCCTGCAAGGGTTTAAAGGGGCAGTGGTACTGGTATCGCATGACCGTGAGCTGATTGCCAATGTCTGCGACGAGCTGTTTTTAGTGCATGACGGCCAAATCGACGAGTTCGATGGTGATATCAGTGACTACGGTAAATGGCTAGCAGAGAAACGCAAACAAGAAAATGCCTCGGACAAAAATACCAGTAAGAAAAAGAACAAAAAAGATAATAAAAAATCTGTTTCACGTGAAACAGATGCAGGTTCGGCAAACAGTCAAATAACCAAACCATCAACCAGCCAATCAGGCAATCAAGTGAGCAGTAATGCGTCGACTGCACCCGCAACTAACAAAGCCGCCCAGCCTTTAATTAGCAAAGAAGAGCAGCGCAAATTGGCTGCTGAGCAGCGTAAGCTCACCGCACCGATACGCCGTGAGATTGAAAATACAGAAAAGGCATTGGCCAAAATTGATGAAAAATTGGCCGGTTTAGAAACCAAGCTTGCCGATACTGAGCTGTACGAAGAAAGTCGCAAAGCTGATTTATTGCTATTGTTAGATGAGCAAACCGCGCTCCAGCAGCAGCATAGCGACAATGAAGAAAAGCTGTTGCTAGCGATGACAAATTTAGAAGAAATGGAAGCGCGTTTTCAATAAAAAGTTGTCACGGCAAGGTGACCGCTTGATTATTTAAGCGCTTAACATAGTGACTATATATAGCCACTATATATAGCCCCTATAAAAACTCGTCGATATAAAAAAAGGGAGAGCCTGAGCTCTCCCTTTTTTATGCCATTATTCCATACGGTATTTACCATCTCCATAAGACAGTATTTTCATAGTAGTTGTGCAAAGTTCACAGTTTATTTGACCAGCAGCGGCTTTCGATAAATCCAATATACGACCTTTAATATAAGGTCCTCTATCGGTAATTTTTACGATCACGCTCTGCTTTGTCTTTTTGTTAGTCACTTGTACCTTCGTACCAAACGGCAGCGTTTTATGCGCGGCGGTGAGGGAGTTCATATTGAAGATACTGCCACTTGCGGTACGTTTGCCGTGGAACTTACTACCATAATAACTGGTGTTGCCGGCAAAAACGGTCGTACTTAACAGCAGCGATAAAGTGATGACTAAAGACTTGATTAAATAAGACATTTAATACCTATTTCTTGTTGATGAGATAGACAGATACTCTTGCCTATGTTATCCATACTCCCTGCGAGTACAAATAATAAAGGCATTTTACAAGAAAGAGCTTGTTATACCCTTACAGGTATGTAAAAGAACTACTAAGGTCAAAAGTGCGCTGTTATGTCTGCAAATCTATGATTCACCATAGCTCAATCCTCTTAACCACTCTTTAATTTTGTTAACAATATCTCCATTATTACTTATAAATATAGCCTTTATACTTAAGGTAACTATTTATTTGTCTAACAGTTTGGGTTGGTATTGTTGGCCGTTTATTATTGTTATGATGATATGTAGATGACAATAATAATGTTAACGACCATACGTTATATGCGTTATATCGCTCTCATACAAACCGGTCCATCGTTTCGTTTACATTGGCATAGCAGTCTTATTCACAGGCTTTTATATTGAGGAAAAATAACATGGCAGAGAAAAATTACTATGACATTTTGGGCGTCAAAAAAGATGCCAGCGATGCTGAGATTAAAAAGAAATATCGTAAGCTGGTACGCCAATATCACCCTGACGTCAGTGATGATCCAGACGCTGATAACAAAATCGCGGAAATCAACAATGCTTATGAAACCATCAGGGATAAAGACAAGCGTGCAGAATACGATGCCATGCTAGACAATCCTTTTGCTGGTGCAGGCGGCGCTGGGGGCTTTGGCGGTTTTGGTGGGCAATCTGCGGGCGCTGGCGGCCAAGGTGGTTTCCGCTGGGAAGACATCAAAGATCAGTTTGGCGAAGGTCAAGCTTATGGCGACGGCGGTTTTCGCTTCGATGATATTTTCTCCGCTTTTGGCGGCGGTGCGCGCGGACAATCGCAGCAGGGTGGTTTTAGGTCGCAAAATAGCCAAGGTCAAGACCAACATGCGGAGATTACCGTGGATTTGGCTTCGGTCTATAGTGGCGATGATTACAGTATCAAGCTAAATGTGCCCGTGCGTCAGCCAAACGGTAGTGTCGATTATGAAAATAAAACCCTTAAAATCAAAATTCCTAAGGGCATCACTGACGGCAAACAAATACGCTTAGCAGGACAAGGAGCTGCTGGTATCGGCGGCGGTAAAAATGGCGATTTATTTTTAAAGGTTAAAATCAGTCACGCTGATAATATCCGCATTGAAGGCGCCGATGTTTATCAAACCGTCAATATTGCGCCTTGGGAAGCGGCGCTCGGTGAAAAAATTACCGTTAATACCCCAGCTGGCTCGCTTGGGGTGACGATTCCTAAAAACAGCAAATCAGGTAGCAATTTACGCCTAAAAGGTAAAGGTATTCCTGCGAAGCAAGCGGGCAATCTATATTTGACCTTAAACATCGTCAATCCTGATGTCAGCAGCGAAGCGGCTATAAAAGCGTATGAGCAGCTTAAAGAAGCGTTTGCTGATACCAATATCAGCCGTTAATGACGGGTATTAACGGCTGGTATTAACGATTGGTGCTATCAGTTTTTAACTGTGATGAATCATGAGTAATCGCCCTGTAATAGAGATAAAGACCATACGATAAAATAAAGCGCAAACGAGGATAATCATTATGAAACACTCGCCTGAATTTACCGACATTATCTTGAGCCTAGATGAGCTTGTATCTGCTTGTGGACAAGAGCGCCAATGGGTCATCGAATTGCTTGAAGAAAATATTATCGAATATGATGTACCAGAGCGTCAGCAATTTACCGGTTATCAGCTGACAACCGTACGCCGTGCCTCGCGCCTCAGCCGTGACTTTGAAGCCAGTGTGCCGGCAATTGGTTTGATACTGGAGTTACTAGATGAGGTTGAGCAGCTGCGTCAATTTAAGCGCCAGCTTGATATGCAGATGCCGGTGATTGAAATAGACGTCGAGCATTTAAAATAGCCAATGTCTTATCATTGTCCATAAAAAAGAGTCTCTAAATGAGACCCTTTATACTATTAAAAATACCGCTTTAAAAATGACGGTTTTTAATTAAAACCAACGTCAATAATTAAAAATTAACGCGCATATTTTGGATCAGCGGCAGCGGTAAATAAGACGTCCGTTGACGAGTTTAAGGCAGTTTCAGCGGAATCTTGTACCACCCCGATGATAAAGCCAATTGCCACCACTTGCATGGCGATGTCGTTTGGAATACTAAATAAGCTTGCCGCCAATGGAATTAACAGTAGAGAACCACCAGCCACACCAGAAGCGCCGCAAGCACTAATCGTTGCGACCAAACTTAGTAGTAGCGCTGACGCAAAGCTTACTTCGATACCAAGAGTATGCGCCGCTGCTAGCGTTAAGACGTTAATGGTAATCGCCGCGCCCGCCATATTGATGGTTGCGCCTAGCGGAATGGTGACTGAATAAGTGTCTTCGTGTAGACCCAATTTACGCGCAAGGTTCATATTAACCGGAATGTTAGCGGCTGATGAACGGGTAAAAAACGCAGTAATCCCTGATTCACGCAGGCAAGTAAACACCAGTGGGAAAGGGTTTTTACCCGTCTTAACTAAGACAATAATAGGGTTGACCACCATCGCAATAAACAACATACAACCGACCAGTACCATCAAGATGCGCGCATAACCTGCTAGGGCGGCAAAGCCTGTCTCAGCGACGGTATTGGCAACCAAGCCTAAAATACCAAATGGCGCTAGCGCAATGACCCATTTGACCACTTGCGAGATGGCATCAGAAAAATCACTGACCACGGCGCGCGCGGTATCGCTGGCTTGACGTAGGGCAAAACCAATGATGATTGCCCACGCTAAAATACCAATATAATTGGCATCAGCGATGGCCTGCACAGGGTTGGCAACCAAATTCATCAGCAGGTTGGTGAGTACTTCTTTAAGGTTAGCAGGTGGTACTTGCTCAATGGTGGCATTGACCAATATCAGCTCGGTTGGAAATAAGAAGCTTGCGCCAACGGCGGTCAGAGCTGCCAAAAAAGTGCCAAACATATACATAATCAGCACCGGTTTGACATACACCTCATTGCCACTGCGATGTTGGCTAATCGCTGCCATGACCAAAATAAAGACCAATATCGGCGCGACCGCTTTTAGCGCCCCAACAAATAGCGTCCCTAATAGGCCCAGCGCAATACCGATATTTGGTGCCAGCCAGCCAATCAAAACGCCTAATATTAAACCGATAATAATAAGCGGTACCAGCCCTATACGCTGGTACATCGCAATCAATGAACGCATCTATACACCCTCGACTTAGTCAATAAATATGAGATTTATTATAAAACGGAAAAGTAATCGAAGGATGGTAGCATTTTTTTAAGATAAACGCCTACCTTTAACCCATGCCTACCTAGGCACATAAGGTTAAGTAAAAGTGATTAATGAGAAAAAATGAAAGTGTTTTTTAGGACGAGAAATAAAAGGGTCTTATAGCTTAAACCTTAAAATGTGTCAGCTCGTAGCCCAATTGCTGATAAGTTTTATATTTACGCCGACCTTCTTGCGTACTCTCAAGGTCAGGTTTTATGAGCTCAAGCACCCGAGTAGGCTGGGCGTTATTGGTCGCTGCCATAAAATTATTGACAGGATGGATGGTGGTATTTAAGACAATGCCTTTAAAATCCGCTGGCATATAACTGCTAAGTAAAACAGGGGCTAATGGCTCACTATTATCTTGCACAGGTTTACTAGCATCTTTAGGCTCAGAAATAGTAGCGTGCAAAAGTCGCTGATGCGGTATAAAGCTTGCGGCATCATATGACCATAGTGCCTCATCAAGTGTCGATAGCAATTCATCATCTTTATCTATGAGAATCAACAGCGACTGAGCGCTTTTATTCAGCGCTGTTTGGGTCAATTGACAAATAAAGCCCAAGATATCTTGGGCTTTACTTTCACTTAAAATATAAAAACTGATGTTCATAAATTCATTTTCATAAATTGGTTTTTTACCGATAGATTATTGATAATGGATTAGGCATTGTTTGCGCTGTTTTTAAGGTATTGCATAAATAGCGGAACAGGGCGACCAGTTGCTGCTTTGTCTTGACCAGAATTCCATGCCGTACCAGCGATATCCAAATGCGCCCATGCTTGACCTTCTTCAACGAAGCGCGATAAGAAACAAGCGGCTGTGATAGCCCCGCCACCTTTGCCACCGATGTTTTGCATATCAGCGATAGGCGAGTCAAGCTGTGTTTGATACTCATCATCTAACGGCATATGCCAGATTAAATCGCCCGATAAATGGCTGGCGTTTTCTAATTCAAATAACACGTCTTCGTCATTACTAAATACCGCTGAGCGCACGTGACCTAAGGCAACCACACAAGCGCCGGTCAACGTTGCCACATCTATAATGGCTTTTGGATTATAGCGCTGTACGTAGCATAACGTATCGGCCAACACCAAACGACCTTCGGCATCGGTATTTAAGATTTCAACCGATTTGCCGTTCATGGCTTTGACGATATCGCCTGGGCGCGTGGCCTCACCTGATGGCATGTTTTCCGCACAAGCTAAGGCACCAACAACGTTAATTGGTAGACGCGCTTCACATAAAGCTTTAATGGTACCGAGTACCGATGCTGAACCGCCCATATCAAATTTCATCTCATCCATCGCCGCACCGGGTTTGATTGAGATACCGCCTGAATCAAAGGTCACGCCCTTACCAACTAAGACGATAGGCGCGTCATTATTGACAGTTTTTACATCGCTGTTTTTGTCAGATTTTTTGCTGCCAGCTTTGGTCGGTAATTTATCCGCCAAGGCTTTTAGACCGCCCGTTACTTTTGCACCACTATTGGCAATTTTGCTAGCGCCGGCTTTAGCGCTAAAGTTAGATTTACCGCGGTACTCTAACAATACCAATTTACCTTCTTTGGCAGAGCCTTGAGAAACCGCTAAGAAGCAGTTCATACCCAGCGCTGACATCTCATCTTCACCTAAGACGGTGACTTTTAATAAGTCAGGATAAGCTTTAGCAAGCGCTTCGGCTTGTTCAGCCATGTAAGCTGGGAAGCAGATATTGCCCGGCTCATTGGCGACATCACGGGTTAGGCTTTGACCAGCGAATACCGCTTCGGCAAATGTTAACGCAGCTTCTAATGACTCGTCAGCCAATAAATAGATGTCGGTTAAAACAGGCGTGCTTTGCTCAGATTTGTATTTATCAAAACGGTAGCTTGCTGCCAATAAATTAAGGGCAAACTGGCTGAAATGATTTTCTTCTAGAGCATCACCTAAAGCAACGGTAATAGAGTCAACACGTTTTTGCGTGCTTTGATAAATGGTATTGGCGATTTTTTGCAAACCGCTGTGACCAAGCTTATCAAGATTACCCACACCGACGAGTAATAGCTGTACTGGGTTTTCTTTCGTGGTTTTCTTGTCGCCCGCTAAGGCATAATCTGCCACAGTTTCGCAAGCTTTACCGTTAAAATGCGACACCTCAATTAATTGCTCAATCCGGCTTTGATAATCGCTCAATTGCGCTTCAGCTAAGATATTTTTCTTATCATCGATGAGCACCACCAAGCAGGCGGCATCTTTACTTTTGGCTTCTTTTTTAAGTATTTTTTGTGTATGCGTTTTTGGTAGCGTTTGGGTTAATTTAATATTCATATAATTATCCTTATTAGAGTTATGAAATTAGCGTTATGAAATTGGCATGATAACAACGACAGGTTTCATTTAAATTGCTGATACCTGTTCAAGCGCTATTATCTATTAGTGGATTTGTTAAAGCTTTAGACTTTATTAATGCTTAGAACTCACTAACCATCACCCTAGTGTAGCATATTGCACGCTAAGTGCGCAGTGAGCAAGTATTAGACATAAAGCAAGCCTATACTGCAAATACTTAATAGAGTTGCTCTGATATTAAGTGAGGCTTATAACTCATATACACTATACGCCTTTTTGGTTTTAGCTATTATCCACTAAATAATCTAGCGTTATAGCAAGATAGAGGCAATGTTTTCCAACACATTTCACAGCCATTTTTGAGCAAAATATGCTAGGATTAGCGGTTATCTTTATCGCTACTGTTTATAACATAGCGCCAGTCAAACGTCGCTAAATTGTGCGCATACCAACCTTTTTCTAAAGAGTGCCTATTGTGATATTACGCCGCTATATGACTCAACAAGTTGCCTCAACGACCGCCTTGGTCTTGGGGTTTTTAGTGGTGATGATGCTCGGCGGCCGCTTAATCCGTTACTTTGGCATTGCTGCAGAAGGCAATCTGGACATCAGCCTATTATTTACCATCATTGGTTATAACTTGCCTTACTTTTTAGAGCTAATCCTGCCACTGGCATTTTTTATCGCGCTGATGTTGGTATTTGGGCGCTTATACGTCGACCAAGAGATGGCGGTGATTAATGCCAGCGGCGTGTCGCGTGGTAAGCTTGGACGTTTGATGACGCCGCTGATATTGGCATTATTTGTTGGGGAAGCGGCTTTATCTATCGTTGGTAAACCGTGGGGCGTACGCTCATCGGAAAGTGTTTGGCAGCAGCAAGCGTTGACCAGCGCTTTTGATTTGATTCGTCCCAATCAGTTTATCAGTAGTGGTAATTATCATTTGTATGTCGGCAGCTTGAGTGATGATAAAAAACAATTGCAAGATGTGATATTGATTCAATCTGAGCCTAAGCCTAAAGGCAGTGCGGCAAAAAATGCGGCCGTTGATGTCAATAACAATATCGACCCAGAAACCGCTGAGCAACTCAATATCCCAGAGCTGCCAAAAGCCCTTATAGGCAAGAATAGTATCAGTAAAGATACCATTACCCTTGCCAAACGCGCTCAGCAAGTAGATACCGGCAGTAGCGGCGTCACCCAATTGGATTTATTCCAAGGTCGCCGCTATGAAGTCGGCGCAGGCAGCCTAAAATACAACCAAGTGGGCTTTGATCGTTACCGTATTACTTTGACCGAATCCTCCAAAGAAGTCATCACCGAAGCCAATATTGAAACCCAAGCGATTGGTCCATTATGGCAAGCCGCAACGGGCAGTACAGCAGTGAATAGTGAAAATGCACTTCGAGCGGCGCAAGGGGAGCTTGGCTATCGTCTGGCTTTGCCTTGGCTGATGATTATCGCACCGATGCTCGCCGTGCCACTGGCGCAAGTACGTCCGCGTCAAGGTCGCTGGTTGCGCTTGTTCCCATCGATTTTATTATTTGTCAGCTGTGCATTGGGTATTATTTCTCTCAAAAATGCGGTGAGTAAAGGCAGTGTTAGCGTTTGGGCGTATGCATGGTTGGTATTAGGCTTTATGGCATTGGCGCTTTATATGAATTGGGGCAGCCGCGTCCAACATCGTTTGCGCTTTCGCAAACCAGATGAGCTGTTAACCGTCAGCGAGCATCAAGGCAATATTGACCATAAAAGCAATGGCTCACAAGGAGGACAATCCTAATGAGCGCTTTATTCTCTAAATCATCATCGTCTAATTCATCAAAGCCAAATTCGCCAAGCCATAAGCTAAAACTTGCGCCAAAACCAACCAATCTAAAAGTGCTCAGCCGTTACGTTAAACTAAACGCTTTGCTTGCCATCATCGGCGCGGTTATAGGCTTGTGGGCATTGCAGCTGGTATTTTCTTATTTGTCTGAGTTAGATTCGTTAGATGATAACTATACGATGGGCGAGGCGATTAAATATATCTTTTATCGCTCGCCGTACTTCTTAGAGCAGTTTATCCCAACGGGCGCGTTACTTGGCGCCGTGGTCGGTTTGGGTTTACTTGCCAATAAAAGCGAGCTGGTCGTCATGCGCGCCGCTGGCGTCAGTGTTTATCGTATCGTCGGTTGGGTGTTGCAGCCTGCCTTGATTTTTGTGCTATTGGCATTGGTGATTAATCAGTTTGTCCTGCCGTATTCGAATCAATTGGCGCAAGAGATTAACGATCAAGACAATAGCTCGCTTGTCACCTCGGTACGTGGTTATTGGACGGTGCAACCACGCTTTGAGAGTACAAAAGACGGCAGTGCTAAGCCAGATGGCAGCGATATTTTGTATATCGATTATGCCGATGTGCAAGGCAATATCGGCGAAGTTAAACGCTGGCATTTGGATAATAATGGCAATCTGCAAACTGCCATTCATGCTGAGGGCGGCAAATATATCGGCCGCGAAGCGATAGATACTAATAGCAGCAAACCGAGCGAGCAATATCGCTACGAGTGGCAGTTGAATAATATGACCAAGCTGATGATTGGTCAGGGCTTTGAGAGTAGCCAAGCTATTGCACCGTCAGATACCTTGAGTTTGCCTTTTGCCCCTGAGTCGGTGTATTTACTCACTCGTAAAGCCGAAGATTTGTCATTGACTCAGTTATATGAGCATCGTCAATTTATGCGCAGGCAGGGCACGCGCTCGTTGAGTCATGAGTTGGCATTTTGGCAAAAGCTGCTCTCACCGTTATCGATTTTATCGCTGGTGATTGTTGCCTGTTCATTCGTCTTTGGCTCACTACGCACGCATAGCTTGGGCTTACGCATCGTGGTGGCATTACTATTTGGCTTGTTATTTAGTTACGTGCAAGACTTGGTTGGCTTTGTTGCACTCGCGACTGGATTTTCGCCGTTATTAATGGTGCTATTACCGATTATAGCCAGTGCGATGTTGGGTGGATATTTGCTGAAACGGCAAATGTAACCTTAAAAATGTAATTGTAAAAATATAGCTCTAAAAGTTTAGGTAAAAAAATCCCGCTAACATGATAATGTGTTAGCGGGATTTTTTGTGCAGCTTTTAAGCTGCTTAAGCTTAGTCTTTGGTCGCCATGGTAATGGTATAGGTTTTACCTTGTTTAACCTTTTCGCTATTGCCAAATACTTCGGTAAATGAGCGCTTCATAAACTGACGTAGGCCATTAATGGTCACCACATAAAAACGCCCACCTTGACGCATACGTGCATAGGCATCAAGGAAATACAGATAATGCTGCTCTTTACCTACTTTGGCCGGCAAGTTCGACATCACAAGGCTAAAGTCTTTATCCTTTGCCACATGATTAAAGCCGTTAGACAAATGCACATCGACATTTTTTAGACCGTTTTTCTCGCAATTACGGCGCGCATATTCTACCGCCATAAAATCTTTATCAATCAAGGTATGCAGACCATTCGGGCATTCACGCGCCGCCGTCATACCAAGCACGCCATAGCCACAGCCCAAATCTATCGAATCATCATCCGCTTGAAAATCCACATAATCAAGCAGCATCAAACTACCATCATCGAGCTTTTGCGGTGAAAAAATACCCCACGTGGTCGCAAAATCAAACGGCTTGCCCAGCACATCTTGACGAAAATGAATGTCTTCACGCCAGTGTTCGGCATTTTTTAGTAGGTCAGCAGGGGGTCTATGGCTCATGGAATTCTCGGATTATTTAATAAATAGAAGGTTAATATACTATGGCAGGTATTGTAACGAGAAAAGGGCAGGTTTGCAGCATCCTATTAATAGAATTGTATGGTGGGGAGTTGTTATTGCAAAAATTGTGATGGGAGTCAATCTTGCTATCCGCTACTATCAGGACTAAACCGCGCCGCAAGGCGACTGTTATATGATTGCGAATATATGATTGCGTCATTTGAAGATGGGTAGGGTGTGGCATGCGCACCTGAATCAAAATGATGTCTAAAATTGGTGCGCGAGGTGCACCCTACATCTTTATCTAACCCCTATTTCCCCAACCGCTTCTTTAATAAATGATCAAATATAAACGGACCAAATGGCAAAAACGAGCCAAGCACACCTGCAGGCATTGCCCATAGCGGCATTTTTATTTTGTTAGTTGCAATCAGTAGCATCAAAATATAGGCGATAAACAATCCCCCATGCGCCATACCGACATATTTCACTGCTTCAGGAATACCTAACATGTATTTTAGTGGCATGGCGACACCAAGTAATACTAAAAAAGAAGCGCCTTCCAAGTAACCCATGATGGTAAGGTTTTTGAGGGCAGAATTTTGCCCTTTTGTTAGGGTAGGCAAAGTAGATGGCTGAGCTTGCAACACGTTATATTCCTTTTACAATCATCAATAAATCTTTAATTTCAATTTTAACCGCGCGGATGATGCTCGGCATGCAACTTCTGCAATCTCGCCGTCGCCACATGGGTATAAATCTGTGTCGTTGATAAATCACTGTGCCCCAATAATAATTGCACGCTACGTAAGTCTGCGCCGTGATTTAATAAATGCGTAGCAAAGGCGTGACGTAAGGTATGCGGTGATAATTCTTTATCAATGCTGGCGATTTTGGCGTATTTCTTTAATAGATACCAAAAGTTCTGCCTTGTCATATAGCCGCCTTGCGCGGTCAAGAACACCGCTTGGCAATTACCCGATTTCAAATGCGCAATTAAGTCGCCACGAGCATGCGTTAGATAATCTTCTAGCGCCTCTGCTGCATATTCGCCGAGTGGCACTAAGCGGGTTTTATTCCCTTTACCGGTAATTTGTAGCCAACCAGAGTTTAGGTTCACTTGCTCAAGCGATAGGTTAATCAACTCACTGACGCGCAGACCGCACGCATAGAGCACCTCTAACATGGCTTTATCACGTAGACCGAGCGCTGTGCTGCTATCAGGTGCCGCCAATAGGTTATCGACATCTGCCTCGCTCAAATCCTTTGGCAGTGGACGACCTAATTTGGGGCTTTTGATACGCTCGCACGGATTGTCCTCGCGCAGATTACTAGCAATCATCCATAGATAGAACTGGCGCAAGCTTGACAGCATGCGTGCTTGCGTGCGTGGGGTTTTGCCGTCTTGGGTAAGAGTAGATAGACAGTGCAGAACGTCTTCAGGCTGCCATTTCGTCAGCGCAATAGGATTGGTCAACTCGCAAGAACGTAAATCGCGCACATAAGCGTTACGCGTCCGCGTCGCAAGTCCACGGGCAAGCATCGCTTGTCGAAACTCAGTGATATAAGTAGGTTCATCATCAACGGCTAGCGCTTTAGGTTGGCGCTGTTGCACAGCACGGTCGCGGCTCATAATTTGATACTCAATGATTAATTATCAATTATTAAAGTTTAGGCAGCTTCTAAGCACCATAAAGAAGTAACCTCGCTACTCCTCGCCGCAAATAGTGGATCGGTATTATCTTGGCTGCGACCATGCTTAGGTTTGGTATCGAGACGATATTTTACTTTCAAGCCACTATCTGCAAACCAGCCTAATAGTTCCTCACGAGTGCGCAGTTGCAGGTGCTCAGCCAAATCCGACAGAATCAACCAGACTTCTCCTTGCTCAGCTAAATGAGATTTCGCGCCCTGCAAAAATCCACGCAGCATCGCACTGTTGGCATCATAAACGGCATACTCTAACGGCGAGCTTGGCTTAGCAGGCAACCAAGGCGGATTACAGACAATCAGGTTGGCGAGCGGCGCATCAGTCGGATAAAGGTCTGCTTGCTGCAACTGTACATTAGCTAATTCTAATCGCATAAAATTTTCGCTGGCGCAGACCAACGCCCGCGGATTTAAGTCGGTAGCAATCACCTGTTTGACACCGCGCTGCGCTAAGATAATAGCCAGCAAGCCAGTGCCCGTACCAATATCATAAGCGACATCACAAGTATCTGGCAGCGGCGCATCGAGCAATAGCTGTACATACTCATGGCGGGTTGGCGCAAAAACGCCATAATGCGGGAATATCGATAGACCTAGGCTTGCAATTGAGACGCCTTTTTCGCGCCACTGAGCTGCGCCAAGCGCCCCTTGTAGGTCACGAAACGACAGTACACATGACTCTTTCAGCTCGCCAAAAGCAGCTATACAAGCTGCACTCATATCAGGGGCGCGGCGTAATTGGCTGACATAATTGGCATCAAGTTCTAATAGCAAACGGCTTAATATGCGCGCACGCTGCGCTTGGATTTGGCGCTGCTGATGAAATAAGTTGGGAATATCTTTGGATAACTCTGAAGATTCAGCTGCAGTTTTATTAGACTTAGCAGACTGATTTGCTGCTTTTTTTATTTTACGCTGCTCAGAGCGCTCATTGGTACGCTCGATACGTCGATTGAGCGCTTGTAGCAATTGCCGTGCATTATGAAAGTCACCGCGCCACAGTAGTGAAGTACCTTCGCACGCCAAACGGTAAGCCTCATCGGCGGTCGTCTTATCATCGACCAACACAATCCGCACAGGCGGCACATGATTGCTTTCTGATAACCAAAGTGCTTGATGTAAGGTTTCGTTTCCGTCTTTGTTTTCCTGCCACTGCACATACTGCTTTTGGGTTGCTAACACGCTATCTACCTTTAATTTGTGAATGATATATTTCGTACAAAGCAAAGATATCTTGATGCTATTAGTGCTATTACTTTATTAATGTACTGACGTTCTTAGTGCTGTTAGGGTACTAATGCTCTAGGCTTAATCAAATGCATTTAAGCATTCTTTTTCTTGACCAAATACCGATAAAGCGTGGCGTTAATAGGCGCGTTATTATCGTCAGCAACTGTGATTTCATCAGGATCAATATCTAACGGCACATTTTCAGCAAGCGTTTCTTGCTGCACAAGTTCATGCCCCAAATGACGGCAAAAATTAGGAATATCGCGAGTGGTCGCAGGGTCGGTGGCGAGTATTTCAATCACCGCACCGGCTTCGGCTTTACGGATGGTTCGATGCAGCATCATCACTGGCTCAGGGCAAATAAGCCCTTGGGTATCTAAATGATGTTGAATCATGCTATCAGATATTGAAGTTGTCATAGTCGTCGTTTTAAATTAATAAAAGGTTAAATTTTTTTGCTATCTATTGCTTAGCATTATTTTCTGTTCAGCTGTTTTACACTTCTTCAGCGATTTCAGACTCTTTTTCAGCGTCTAAGAAATTAAAAAAGCGTTTAAAGCTCACTTTAAATAAAAAAGCCACCCCAAGCCAACACGCCAAACCTAACCAAGCAGTATCGGCAAATAATAACCCGCCAAGTAATATCACCATCGATACGCCAATACTCATGGCAATCATCGATGGCTGATTTAAGCGATAACGATAAATCACCAGCGCATCATAAATAGTAATAGGAATCGTGAGCGCCACCAAAGCGTAGGGCAAGTTATAGAACAATTGATAAAGCAGCTGATTGTCATGAAAGGCTTTGATACTGGCAATGGTGCCAAAGACCATAAAGGCGAGAATAGCGGCATAAATAAGATAAATTGCTATCTGGTTTGCTCGCTGAGCGCCTTTGATACGCGCAATCGCGAGCGGCGCAAAGCCACGCTGAGAGCTGTTTTGCAACGATTGGTCTGAGACAGTGGTCATATTAATCAGTCATTTATTCGTTTAGATGATATAGCAAAGAGGGGCGGTATATTAGCAATGGACTTACTGCTATCTTAATCCGCTTTAATGGCGTCGATAGCGAGACTGCTACTCGGATCAGCAAAATACGTCGACATCAAGATACAGGCGGAGATATCATCAATCGGATCGCGCTCGTTTTTAATCCAACCGTTTTCCCACGCAATTTCGCGTGCTGCTACCGAGGTCAGGCGCTCATCGCAGAGAGAGACAGTGACGGGTAAATGCTGTTCCATAATTCTATGCGCTAAGCGGCGGGCAAATTTGTGCGCCCGCTTAGACAGCATCGAGCTGCTACCATCCATATTCAGTGGCAATCCGACCACCACTTTTGCCACGCCCCAAACTTTGATAATACCGAGCAGATTATCCCAATCAGGCTGACCGTTATTCATCGCCAAGATATCAAAGGCGCGCGCAGTTTCGGTAATGCTATTACCTAACGCCATCCCCATCTTTTTGACGCCATAATCGAGTGCCAAAATAAGATGCGGCTTAATCGCTGGTTCAGTAGCGTTATCAGCATTTATAACGTCTGTGCTATCAGTAGTTATAGCGCCCGCGCTATCTGCAAGAATACTATTGACCATAATTTGGGGTATTTCCTATTTCTGTCGTCATTAAGCAAATGCTGCTCAGTATATAGCACTTAATATATAACGCTAGGCATGACCAATATCGCTGCTCAAATAGTCAAAGTTAACGCCAATTTTATCGGCAGCGATTTGCCAACGCTCTGCAAATGGCGTATCAAACAATAAATTTAAATCAGCAGGACAGACCAGCCAGTCGCCACTTGCAAGCTCTTGGTCGAGCTGTTTTTTGCCCCAGCTGGCATGACCTAAGCACAGCTGATAATGCCCAACACCCTGACCGGCGCCGATGCGTTTTAGGATATCTTGACTGGTGGTGATACAGACGTTTTCTGATATGGCAAAAGACGACGCCCATTCTGGTTGACCAGTATGCAGGACAAAACCGACTTCTGGATACATAGGACCACCTTCTAACGCCATATCTTCCATCACTTGCGGGTCGGTCACTTCGATACCTAAATCTTCTAGCAGTTTGCCGACGCGCGCTTGCTCTATCGGACGATTGACCATCAGACCAAGCGCCCCATGTTTATCATGGCGACAGATATAAATCAGCGCCTGCTCAAACCGTGGGTCTGACAGCTCGGGCGCCGCGATTAAGAAGTGATGGGTCAAATTGGCTTTAGACATATAAACAAACGCAACCTAATATTAAAGGTGAAATTATTAAGAGGATAGACCACTATATGGCGTTTAGGCGTAAAAAATCAACTAAAGCAAATATTTAGCGATTGTTTGCTAAAAGACTGTACTCTCGACTGGTCATTATTTGCGAGTTATTTTCTACTAACCATGTACCTGCCAGCTATTTAGTAGCCATCACTCGATAATCATTATTTAACATCACTTAATAAGCTACGTGCATGGTCACGGGTGACATCAGTGATGGTCACACCGCCAGACATACGGGCCAGCTCATCGACTTGCGCGCTATCGGTCAAAATTAATAACTCGCTCTCAGTTTGCTCATCATGATGTTTTTGTACCAAGATATGCTGATGCGCTTGTGCCGCAACTTGAGCTTGGTGAGTAATGGCCAATAACTGCTGCGTCTGTCCAAGCGCGCGTAACAGCTCACCAACCACTTGCGCGGTGCCGCCACTGATACCAACATCGACTTCATCAAAGACGAGCATCGGCTTGGCAGCATTATTATCAGCATTGGTCGCTTGCAATACCTGCATGACCAGTGCCATCCGCGACAGCTCACCACCTGAGGCAATTTTATGCAGTGGTTGCATGGGCATACCGACGTTGGCGCTAAACAACAAATCGATATCATAGCAGCCTTGACCATTATACTGGCTAGGGTCGGTCTTTTTGGTAAAGACAAACTCGCAGCGCGCATTTGGCAGGGCAAGCGGTTGTAATTGCGCGATCAGCTGTTTACTGACTTTTGGTGCCGCTTTTGAGCGCTGTTTATTAAGCTCAGTGGCAAGCGCCAGATACGCCTGCCACGCTTGCTCGATTTGCGCTGCCATCGCATCGCTACTTGGCTCATTTTCTAACTGTTCTA
This sequence comes from Psychrobacter sp. UBA3483, assembly GCF_002377905.1. Taxonomy (GTDB): domain Bacteria; phylum Pseudomonadota; class Gammaproteobacteria; order Pseudomonadales; family Moraxellaceae; genus Psychrobacter. The sequence goes on from NZ_DFQS01000003.1 coordinate 56,213, forward strand.
ATTGCGCTTGCCACTGTTTTGCTTCATCAATCAAATCGCTTGCGGGCAAGCTATGCTTACGCGACAAGCGGTGCCCAAGACTGATTAAGCTATCGAGTGTTTGCAAGCGCTCAGGGTCGGGTAATTGCTGCTCAGCATAATCCGATAGTAAGCCTGTGACCTCAGTGATTTGCTGCTGCGCCAAATGCAACTGTTCGGACGCCTGCTCAAAGGTTTGACTGACGCCCATTTGATTGTCGCAAAGCTTAATCGCTTGCCCGAGCAAGGTCATGACATCCGGCTCATCAGTGTCATTATCGAGCAGGTGCAAGCCGTGACTGGCTTCCGTCATCAACGCTTCGATATTAGACAGCTCTTCGTGCTCCGCTTCAACTTCTGCATAATCAACCGCGAGTAGCGGCGCAATGTCAGCAAGCTGGCTTTGCAACAATTGAATGCGATCTTGACGCTGAGCTTCGCGGCTGGCGATATCATCAGCGCGGCGTTTGAGCTGCTGATAAGCTTGATAGCTGCTTGTCGTGTGTACAGCAAGTGGCGTGATTTGTGCCATCTCGTCAAGCCACTGCACCACAAATTGTGGCTTTAGCAAGGCTTGCTGGGCATGTTGACTATGAATGTTTACCAATAAAGCGCCCAAGCTTTTAAGTTCCGCTAAGCTGACCGGCGTGCCATTTAACCAGGCTTTAGAGCGGCCTGTATTACTAAGCTGACGGCGAATCAGGACTTCAGGTTCTTCTAAAGGGCGCTCGTTTTTGGCAAACCATTCTGCCACAACGTCATTATTTTCTACATCAAACTGCGCATAGATATCAGCATATGCCGCGCCGTGCCTGACCATGGCACTATCAGCGCGCTCGCCTACGCACAAAGACAGCGCATCTAGTAATAATGACTTGCCAGCACCTGTCTCACCGGTGATGACATTGAAGCCTTCAGCCATGCTCAGCTCATGCTGAGCAATCAATGCAAACTGCTGTAAAGTTAATGATACGAGCATCAACGCCTCTCATGGCAGACAATAAATATCAGCAATTAGGCTGATTTTTAGGTCTACAATAGGATAAGTAAAGAAAAACAGCTTTGGTATATGGTGCTAATAAGATAAAGACAGTTGGCAAATATTATGGTGGCAAAAGGTAGGAAATACAAATTTTAAAGGTAATCAAAGCTAGGTATTCATTTAACAATAAGCGCAACTTTCCTAGTCGCTGTAACAAACTTTATAGATATAATGTGGTAGCATAATCTCACATAATGATAAACTCTTACCACCAGATTTTCATACAATCTGCTATCTATGATGTTTCTAGTAAAAGACGAGAGGTGAGTTCATGCTAGATAAAGTAAGCGTTTCATCATTACTTTTCATAGTGTATTCTCTATGCGAGTCTTTATTTGGTTAACAGTTATATCGAGCTAAATATAGAGTGAATCGTCAAAAAGTTGTAATAGAACTGTCATTTAAGCGATGAGTTATTCTGCTATTTAGTTTTTCAATTTGGTCTTTTAGTTTGGCAATAATTATTTGATAAGGAAGCCACTATGACAGCGGCGCAATTTACCAATGTAACAGTCAATGCTCAAGCCACGATATCCTACGATGGTCGTTGCTCAAGCCATACCATTATGTTTGAGGACGGTCGCCATAAGACGCTCGGGGTTATTTTGCCTTGCGACAATTTGGTTGAGCACTATCACTTTAGCACCAATACTTCGGAGCGCATCGAAATCATCAGCGGTGAGTGTGAGGTCAAAATAAACGGTGAGGAAGAATTTAGCTACTACCGCGCAGGACAGTCATTCGTGGTCGAAGGCAATAGTGGTTTTAATTTGCGTACAGAAGAAATCGTGCAGTATATCTGTCATTTAGAAGGTTAAGCTGGCTAAAAAATCATACGATTAAAGGTGTCAAAAGGCAACTTGCCACACCTTTAAATAAACAATTTAGAAGAAATAAACCTTGTGCGAAGGTTTATTTCTTTTTTTTGGGCGATTATTTTAATAATCTTTCGTTTCGCCACGCGTTAATTGCTACAATTATCGTTATATAGGCGGTCCGCTACAAGATGAACATAGAGCTACTGGTATTCATTTTGCGCAGCCTCTGTCTGCGTAAGCACAGCAAGCAAGGAAAATGAATACCAGTAGCGCGTTATTACACTTGTACTGATTTTATTTAGGACTGACTATACTTCCTATTTTTTATCGCCGTACGCGATACCACTTTTATATTGTAGATTCCCTATGGCAAAACCCAGCTATTTTTATGGCATTCACGCGATTGAAGCCTTACTTGAATATCGCCCGCTTGATGGACTCAGCTTATTTGTCCAACAAGGACGTGAGAGCGACAGCCACGTACAAGCGATTATGGCGCAAGCCCGTGATAATGGTATTAGTATTCAACCGACACAAAAAGACAAGCTTACCCAGCTGTGCGGCAGCCCGCAGCATCAAGGTGTGGTGCTTAATGCGCGTCCGTTAGGGTTCGCTGATGAAGGTTTATTGGATACCATTGCTAAGCGTGAGCAGTGCTTATTATTGGTTCTCGACCAGATCACCGACGCGCATAACTTTGGCGCCTGCTTACGTACCGCAGTGGCCATGGGCGTTGATGCCGTTATTTGTCCCAAACACCATGCGGCAAGCCTGACGCCAACCGTTGCGAAAGTATCTGTTGGCGCTGCCGAGATGATGCCTATCGTTAGTGTGACCAATTTGGCTCGTACGTTAAGCAAGATTAAAAATGCTGGCGTCTTCGTGTTTGGAACCGCGTTAAATGCAGAGGCAAAGCCAATACATGCCGCTGATATGACGGGTAAAACTGCGATTATTATGGGCTCTGAGGGCGAGGGCATGCGCCGCCTAACAATGGAAAGTTGCGATGAGCTGGTTTATATTCCGATGTCAGGCAACGAGCATGGTAATTTACAAAGCTTAAATGTGAGTGTGGCAACCGGTATGGCGCTCTATGAGATTAATCGGCAGCGAACTTTAGCTGCTGGGCAAGCGTAAGATAGTTTTGATGTAACGGCTCAAGCTGTAAATATAACGCCGCAAGATCGCTTTCGTTAAGCACCACGTCATCTGCATGACGATTACGCTCTTCGCGGCTGAGCTGATTAATCATAATGGCTTTTATCTTTTGTACGCTTTGCTCATCGCGCTGAGTCGCACGTGCAAGCTGAGTTTCTTCAGTAGCATCCAACACCAGTATACGCTGGCATAAATTAGCAAGCCCAGCTTCTGCTGCCTCAATCAGTAGTGGCGCTGATAGCACGACATATGGCGACGTACTGGCTGCTAGTTGTAGTTTTGCCGCTTCGCGTATCGCTGGATGGGTGATGGCTTCAAGCTCAATTAAGGCTTCAGGATGGGTGAAGACATGAGTGCGTACGGCAGCGCGATCCATTTCCCCCTCATCGTTTAATACCCAATCGCCAAACTTTCTTTTGATTTTGCGTAAAGTAGCGCTACCTTTAGCGACCACTTGATGAGCAATCACATCTGCATCAATAATATCAATCCCTTGCTGCGCGAACCAATCGCTTGCCGCCGACTTGCCGCTGCCGATACCGCCGGTCAAGCCGACAACTAACGTCTTGCTTTTGGATTGGGGCGACTGTGGCTGATAGGAATAAGATGAAGATGAGGCATAATTTGACATAGTAATGACTTATTTAACCGATAGAAGAGGGAGGCTACAATATACCAATAGCCTATTCTAGCAGGTTAAAGCGCATTTTTGAGAAATTGCGCGTCTACTTGCGTCAGTATAGGGGTTTAAGCGTACATTCCTAAATACCAATTGACGATATTTGAGCCGTATAATAATGCAATGATACCAGCAATCGCGATATAAGGACCAAAAGCAAAAGGACGGCTTTCCCCTTGTTTTTTCATCAAAATAAGCCCGACGATAGAACCTAGCAGGGAGGAGAGCAAGATAATGAGTGGCAACATCATAGGCCCAAGCCAAGCACCCAATACGGCTAGTAATTTAAAATCGCCTTGTCCCATACCATGTTTTTTAGTGATGAGATAAAAGATTTTTACCACCACCCACAAAGATAAAAAGCCAAGTAAAAGTCCCCAGATTGACTGCGTAGGTGAGACAAACCAACCTTGCGAATTTACCGCCAATCCTAAGCCCGCCAATGGAAAGGTTAGGCGATCTGGCAATAGCTGAGTATCAAAGTCGATTCCTGTTAGTGCAACTAGGGTCCAAACCAAAATCAATGCTGATAATCCAGCGGCGCTGACGCCAAACTGATAAATGACCAGCATAGATAGCAGAGCAGTTACCAGCTCAACAATAGGATAACGCAGTCCGATAGCAGCTTTACAGTCTGAGCAGCGTCCCCGTAATGCAAGCCAACTTATTAAAGGGATATTCTCATACCATTTTATTTTATGGGCGCAGTGCGGACAGCGTGAAGCAGGTGTGCTTAATGTGATAGGGGTATCGGTGGCAACGATATCTGATAATGGCTGCGTATGTTCACGCGGCATGTCCGCTTGCTCAGCCATAAAATGGCTACACTCTTGTCGCCAAGCCACTACCATCATAAGCGGTGTCCGATGAATCACCACATTTAAAAAACTGCCAACACACAGACCAAGTAGACCAAATACAACTAAGGCAAGCGTCGTATTTTCTTGTAATAACTGAATAAATTGCATGAAATCGTTTTCCTTGCAGTGGCTGTTAACCTACCACTGAGCCCATTTGGAAGATTGGCAGATACATAGCAATCACTAGGCCGCCGACCAACACACCGAGCACTGCCATAATCATAGGTTCCATTAGGCTTGTTAATCCATCAACAGCGTTATCGACTTCATTTTCGTAATAGACGGCAACTTTATCGAGCATCTCTTCTAAGCTACCTGATTCTTCCCCGATTCCAACCATTTGAATGGCTAAACTTGGGAATAAGTTGGTTGAGCGTATCGAAAATTGCAATTGCTGACCGGTTGAAACATCGTTTTTTATTTGCTGAATGGCGTTATAAAAGACTACGTTATTGGCAGCGCCAGCGGTAGAATCTAAAGCATCAATGAGGGGTACACCAGCAGCAAAGGTGGTCGATAATGTACGCGCAAAGCGAGCGATAACCGCCTGATAAGCGATATTGCCAAATATCGGTGCTTTTAATACCGCACGGTCTAGGAAATCACGGAACTTCTTAGAGCGTTTTTTAGCTTCTGAAAATCCAATGACGGCGCCACCAATCAGTACAATTAAGATAAACCACCAAGATTGCATCCATTCTGACATGTTTACCACCATCTGAGTAAACGCAGGTAGTTCGGCCCCAAAAGACTCAAACAAATCTGAGAATACAGGAACGACTTTAATTAGTAGGATAATAGTGACGATAATGGCAACAACGATAACGGCGATAGGATATTTCATTGCTTTTTTAATTTTGGCTTTTAACAGCTCACTTTTTTCTTTATAGGTTGCAACGCGCTCTAGCATGGTCTCAAGCGCACCTGACTGCTCGCCAGAGTCTACAAGAGAACAAAACAGATCATCAAAATAGCGCGGATGTTTACGCAGTGCCGAAGCAAAAGTGCCGCCTGCTTCGATATCGGCTTTTATTTGCAAGACCAAATCTTTCATGCTCGGGTTATCAAGAGAGTCAGCAACAATCTCAAAAGACTGAGTTAATGGCACGCCGGCTTTCATCATAGTGGCCAACTGCCGCGCAAAAATAGCAATATCAATCGGTTTAATAGACTTTTTAAAAGTATATAAAGGTTTGGGCTTTTTCTTGATACCTTTGACCGTGATACCTTGTTTGCGCAAGGTTGCTTTTGCCAACTCCAAGCTACGACTGGTGGTTTCGCCTTTTACTTTTTGTCCGCGCCGGTTTACTCCATCATAGACAAAGTCTAATAGCATGTCGGTTTTAGCTTTTGCCATGTTGATACCCTCAAAATTCGTCTAATAAAGATGTTCTAAACCGATAAGAGTATGTCAAATTTATTGTGCCAATTTTATATACTTCATTTTATCGTAAAAAGCCAGTATATATCTGTTTTATATTTAAGTATATCTGTTAGATAACATTGCTGGTTTATAAGTATAAAGGTTTAAAATTAGAAATTAGAATTTTAATTTTGCAATGGTTGCTATTCAGAAGTCACGCGCATCATTTCCTGAATACTGGTTACCCCTTGTAACACCTTTAAAACACCAGAGCGGCGTAAGTCTCTAAAGCCGTTTCTTAGCGCCGCATCTTTAATATCTATTGCGTTACCATCTTCCATAATAATACGGGAGATATCAGGGCTGACTTTCATCACTTCATAAATACCGACACGGCCTTTGTAGCCTTCACGGCATTCGTTACAGCCGACAGGCTCATAAATAATGTTATCTGGATTGTCTAAATCAGCATCGGTAAAACCAAGCTCAAGCAGGCTTTGCCGTGGAATATTGATTGGTTTTTTACAGTTTTTACATAAGCGCCGTGCTAACCGTTGAGCAATCACTAAGTTTACTGACGTTGCGATATTAAATGAGGCAACACCCATATTACGTAAACGGGTTAAAGTTTCAGGTGCAGAGTTTGTATGCAGGGTCGACAGCACCATATGTCCCGTTTGTGCCGCTTTAATCGCAATTTCGGCGGTTTCAAGGTCACGAATCTCACCCACCATAACGATATCAGGATCTTGACGTAAGAATGACTTAAGCGCATTGGCAAAGGTCAAACCCACCTTCGGGTTGACGTTGACCTGATTGATACCTTCAAGGTTAATCTCGACCGGATCTTCGGCAGTGGAAATATTGGTTTCGCCGGTATTTAAAATATTAATACCGGTGTAGAGCGAGACGGTTTTACCAGAGCCGGTAGGACCGGTGATAAGTAACATGCCTTGCGGCTTATGTAAGGCTTCTAAAAACATCTCTTTTTGATCGGGCTCATAACCCAATGCTTCAATACCAAGCATGGCTGATGAGGGATCCAAGATACGTAAAACCAGTTTTTCGCCAAATAAGGTAGGTAAAGAGTTTACTCGGAAATCGATGGCTTTATCTTTCGAGATCTTAAGCTTAATACGGCCATCCTGCGGTATACGGCGCTCGGAGATGTCCATCTGCGACATCACTTTTAGACGCGCGGCAATTTTCCCTGCCAGCTGTACCGGCGGACTGGCCATTTTTTGCATGACGCCATCGACACGAAAACGCACGCGATAGGTTTTCTCATAAGGTTCAAAATGTAAGTCTGAGGCGCCCATACGAATGGCGTCAACCAACATCTTATTGACAAACTTCACCACGGGCGCTTCATCGACACCGTCGCTGAGTTTGGTTTCGCTCTCGTCTTCTTCGCTTTCATTAAAGCCGGCACTTAAATCGCTGTCAGAAAAACTATCAAAACTTTGCATGGTATCAGCGTACAGACTTTCAATACGCCTTTTGAGCTTATCTTCTTCGACGACGACAGTCTCGATAGATAAACGTGAGTTAAAGGCAATAGCATCAATGGCATCGATACGGGTAGGATCACTTAATGCCACAAATAAGCGTTGTCCGCGTTTAAACAGTGGTAGTGCATTAAACTTACGTACAATTTTTTCATCAACCAAGTCTTTTGGAATGACATCTGAGCTTAGCGCATCAAGATCAAACAAAGGATCGCCAAACGCTTGCGACAACATCTGCGCGACCTGATAGGCATTGGCCAGCTTATTGTCGACCAAATAAGGCACCAATCCGATTTGCTGCTGTTGCGACTCTGTTTGCGCAGTTTTCATATGCGCTTCGCTGACGATACCTTCGCTAATCAACTGCTGCGCTAAACCACCGTACTTACTGGCTGTGATAGACATTAAGACCTCTCTATGCGTGATACCAAATGGGCTGTATTTTTTACCAAAACCAAAGCACCTGCTACATATAACGCTAGTAGCTTATTTATAATCGCTATATTGATTAATAATATTTATTTTCAAAACAACTGATGGATTGCTTTGGTTTTATTTTCTATAAATAGAATGATATAGGAATTTTTTAGAGTTAAAAGACCTTATATAGCGTATAAGATAGTTAATCTACAAAAAACGTTGGTTTGACAAATACTTATTTAAAATCAGTTTATGCAAAATCGGTTCCAATGCTAAGCGCCTTATACTATAGCAACGCACTATAGCACTTGGGAAATATTTGTTATACTTGCGCGCATATGAGCCATATTGGCAGCAATACATAAGATAAGGTAAATGGGTATGCAAGCTTGGGTAATTGGAAATTGGAAGCAGAATCCAGCAACGAGCCATGACGTCAAGGCGCTACTAGATGACTTATTAACGGCTGTTAGCACAAAAGAGCAGGCGGATATCGAAGGCTGTCAATTGATGGTCGCCCCGAGCCTAATTCATTTGACTGCTGTCAGTGAGCGTCTAAAAGGTAGTGCCATACTAAGCGCTGCTCAAGATATCAGCGCTTACAGTGCCAGCACAGGCGCTTATACTGGTGATTGTTCAGCGCAGCAAATTGCTGATTCGGGCGCTACATGGACAATACTGGGTCATTCTGAGCGCCGTCAGTACCATCAAGAATCTCATGACTGTTTATTGCAGAAAATGACTCACGCCCTCACGCAAAACTTAGGCGTGATATTTTGTATTGGCGAAACCCAAGCGCAGTATGATGCCAAAGAAACATTGCCAGTCATTGATGCGCAATTAGCCGTGATTAAGGACTTACTTGCGCAAAACTCCGAACTTATTGCAGGTTTGTCAGCGCGTTTAATCATCGCGTACGAGCCAGTTTGGGCAATTGGGACGGGCAAAGTACCAACCGTGGCTGAAGTAAGTGCAACGCATCAACATATTAAGCAAACGCTTGCGAGCTTTGATGGCGAGTTAGACAACATAACGGTTTTATATGGTGGGAGCGTCAATACCAACAATGCCGATAGTTTTGCTGCCGATAGCATGATTGATGGCGCTTTGGTTGGCGGCGCATCCCTAAAAGCAGAGAGTTTTTTAGCGATTGCTAAGGCTTTTGGTCGTCATCAAGCGTAGTTGAATCCAGTAGAATCACTATTTAATCCATACTGAACAATGACTTTGCTCAAAAAATGTCTTTAACAGTTGGTAAAAGTGACTTTAACAGTGCCCTTGCAATCGTGTACAATGCGCCTTATTTAGATGATTGCTTTTTTATGCAACTGGTTTGGCATGATTAGCCATATTAGATGTCAATCAATAAGCATTACGCAGTTTTACTACTAATTCCTACGATTTATTTTACGTTATCAGTCGTCATTACGCGGCAAAAGAGGCCACCATGTTTACGTTTATATTAGCCCTGCACATTATCGTGGCGATTGCCATGATTGGCTTGATTTTGATACAGCATGGTAAAGGGGCGGACGCTGGAGCTTCTTTTGGTGCGGGCTCATCAGGCACCGTATTTGGCGCCGCCGGCACCGCAAACTTTTTAACGCGTGCCACTGCGGTATTAACGGTGATATTTTTTATCACCAGTATGACACTTGCTGTGCATGCACGTAAACAGGCGGAAGATCAGTTCCGTTTAGATGCGCCAGTATCAGCGCCACAAACACCGCGCCCGCTGACACAAAATCCTCAGTAGTTATATTGGCGTTAATATCTGTTTAATTCTTTTGACAGATATTTTTAGCCCTTATCTTTTAATGCAGGCAGTACTTGCTATTTTAAGAGGTTAGATTTACAATGCTTCTCTGTTTTTAGCGGTCTTTAACTTTCGTTGCCTTCCTTATGCATCGGTTATAAAAGGTTAAAGCTCAAAAACAGTGTAGTGAGAAAATGCGATTGTGGTGGAATTGGTAGACACGCCATCTTGAGGGGGTGGTGGCGCAAGCTGTGGGGGTTCAAGTCCCCCCAATCGCACCAAGCTTTATCGGTATGATGTTTTTACTTGAACGTTGTTGCATGTAAACGTTATAGAAAGTAGGGTTCATCGTCATTAATGCTTAATTTGGTTATTATCTAAAATAAGTATTGACAGCCCTCTAAAACCTCTCTATAATATGCGTTCTAGATTGATGCGGGGTGGAGCAGTCTGGTAGCTCGTCGGGCTCATAACCCGAAGGTCGTTGGTTCAAATCCAGCCCCCGCTACCACTTTTTATACTGATGTTTTGTACACTAAATTTGTCAGTAACGATTAGCCCACCATCATGTTTGTGGGTTTTTTTGTATCTGATGGTCGGTGTTATCGCGATATCTATTCTACTTATGCTAAGCTCTATCTCTATAGAGTATGATGCTATTCGTTATCCATCGTCATTCGCCGCGATGCTTGATAAGCGCACTATCCCTTACTTCTCATACTTTTATCGATAGTTCTGCTTTATACCTAATAAAAGCATTGCCTGGTTGAGCTTGATGTTTTCTAGGCTCATCCTTATATAAAAGCACAAATGATATAAACGTCTCAATGATACGGTTATATAAAGAGGGGTTTAAGAATAAGGTAGGTTTGTCGTTTAAGGCGTGGTTTGTCTTAATTTGGTCGTAGCCAGTGTTTGTAACAACTAATAATTACTAATAAATATTACTGTTAATAAACAATAAGGTACTAATCAATACAAGCTTTACAGCACAAAATCAAATACAGTTTGCTCAGTACGATAGATAGATACGTGAATAGGAAAAGATAAATAGATTATGAAGCTTTCGACAAAAGTTACAGAACTGACCAATATTATTGCTCCTGCGGTAGCGGCTTGTGATGTGGCGCTGTGGGGTATTGAGTTTGCGCCTCAAGGTCGTCGTTCGTTGTTACGCATTTATATTGAGGCATTGCCAGAAGACCAAGCCCAAGATAAGCAAGTAACCATCGAGGACTGCGCAGCGGTGAATCATCAAGTGAGCGGCATTCTTGAGGTTCATGACCCGATTGCTGGTGAATATATTTTAGAAGTATCGTCGCCAGGTTTTGATCGTGCCTTTTTCTCAGATGAGCAAATGCGTGCCTATGTCGGTCAAACAGTGAGCTTGCGATTGATCCAAGCGATTGGCGAAGGTGATAAAAAACGCCGCAAAGCGACTGGTACTTTAGACAGTATTGATGATACATCTCTAAAGCTGACCGCCACTGATGGCGAGCAGTTTGAGATTGCGTTAAGCAATATTGATAAAGCCAACTTGATTTATGAAGATGCTTAATTTTAAAGACTGGTTTTAAAACAGCTTTTCTTAAAACCGTTTCCTTATAAAATAGCTTCTTTATAAATCGGTATTTTACTCTCCAAACAGCCTTTGGCTGACGGCGAAAATATAACGTCAACACATTAACGATAAAGTTTAAGTCAATTATAAAACGATAGGACAGGTATAGCATGAGTCGTGAAATCTTAACGGTAGTAGAAACTGTCAGTAATGAAAAGGGCTTAAATCCTGAAGACATCTTTGAAGCAATCGAAGATGCTTTAGTGGTATCCACGAAGAAAAAAGTCTATACCGATCAGCCAGAAGTGGCGGTGCGGGTTGCTATCGACCGTGCAACGGGCGATTATGATACTTATCGTTACTGGACAGTGGTTGCAGATGAAGACCATGAGATGCCTGCGTGTCAGCTTGCGATTACCGATCTTGACCAAGATGAGTGGTCAATTGGTGATATTAAAGAAGAGCAGATCGAATCGATTGAATTTGGTCGTATTGCTGCCACGCAAGCCAAGCAAGTGATTATTCAAAAAATCCGTGAAGCGGAACGTGCGCTCGTAGCCGACGCATTTGAGCCACGTATTGGCGAGATGATGTATGGCGAAGTCAAAAAACAAACGCGCGATGGTTATATCATTGATTTAGGTGACAACGCTGAAGGCTATCTGTCACGTGATCAGATGTTACCTCGTGAGCAATTACGTGCAAAATCGCGTATCAATGCCATCTTATATCATGTCAACCGTGAAAACCGCGGCGCCCAGTTATTACTATCACGCACGCACCCTGAAATGCTCTCAGCATTGATGCAAAAAGAAGTGCCCGAGATTGCCGAACAAATTATTGAAATTCGTAATGTCGCGCGTTTGCCGGGGACGCGTGCTAAAATAGCGGTTAAAACCAACGATCATCGTATTGATCCCGTTGGTGCTTGCATTGGTATGCGTGGTACGCGTATCCAAGCGGTACAGCAAGAGCTTGATGGCGAGCGTATTGATGTGGTGGTTTGGTCAGATGACCCCGCTCAATTTATCATCAGCGCGCTAGAGCCAGCTGATGTCAGCAGTATTATTCTCGATGAAGACACGCAAACGGCGGATATTATCTTTAGCACCAATGATCAATTGGCGCGGGCGATTGGCTCACAAGGTCAAAACGTGCGTTTAGCGTCTGAATTAACCGGCTATAAGCTTAATATGATGTTAGAGGAAGAGTATCAGCAGCGTCAAGAAAACGAAAGTAAAGCCTTTATCGAGTTATTTTATGAGCGTTTAGAGGTCGATAAAGATCTTGCCCAAGCGCTGGTTGATATTGGTTTTACCAGTATTGAAGAAGTCGCCTATGTGCCAGTCGAAACCTTTTATGATATCGAAGGCCTAGACGATGAAGCGATTGACATGATTCAAGAGCGTGCCAAAGAAGTGGTCATTGCCGATGAATTGGTCAAACAACAGAACATGAAAGAGCCAAGTCAAGAACTACAAGATCTTGAAGGAATGACGGTCAGTTGGGCCTATAAAATGGCACAAAAGGACATCATTACCGTGGATGACTTGGCAGAACAAGCCGTCTTCGATCTAGAAGATATCGAAGGTTTAGATAGTGAAACCGCAGGAAAACTCATCATGAAAGCTCGGGAATCTTGGTTCAATGAATAAGCGGTAACTGCATATCGCTGTCTTTTAGTGATATGCTATCGATAATAAGGGCTGGTACGACGTAACCCAATCAAATGTGTTGCAAGTATTAGCCTTAACCCAATCATTTGTAGCCAACAACTGAATTGAACATATAGCAAATAATAGACAGTAGGTGATAATAAATGGCAGATAAGACCGTCAAAGAACTGGCAGATATGGTAGGCAAAACCGCAAGTGCTGTACAACAGCAACTGGTAGATGCTGGACTGCCTGCTCGCGCAGAGGATGACCTAGTCACCGAGCTTGAGCAAGAGAAGTTGGTGACGTATTTAAAGCAAAGTCATGGCCAGCAAGAAAAGCGACGTATTAGCCTGAAATCTAAGACGACTAGCACCGCGCGTGTGACCGGCTCTTCAGGTAAATCTAAGAGCGTCAATGTAGAAGTGCGTAAAAAGAAAGTGTTCGAGAAGCCTGATCCAGAAAAAATGGCGGAAGAATTAGCAGCGCGCGAACAAGCAATGATTGAAGCGCAAGAGCGTGCGACTAAAGAAGCAGAAGAGCGTGCCGCTACCAAGAAAAAGGCGGAAGAACGTCAAGCCGCTACTTTGGCAGCGATGCGGGCAAGCTTAGGTTCGAGCAAAAAGTCAGACGATAAGAATGACGATATCTCAACCTCAGTGGTTGTGAAAAAAGGCGGTAAAGCGGCGGTAGAAGTTAAACCGAAAGAGCAGCCGAAGAAAAAAGTTGCTGCTACGAAACCAAAAGTTGAAACGGCAGCTGAGCGTAAAGCTCGCGAAGCTCGTGAAGTCGAGGAAGCGCGTCTGCGTGAAATCGAAGCAGAAACTCGCCGCGCGCAAGCCGAAGAAGCGCAAAAGCGTACGCTTGAGCAAATGCGTAAAATGGCTGGTAAGTATACCGATCAGCCTGCAACTGAAGTTCGTAAAGATGAGCCATTAGCCGAAGGTTTGGTTGGTGATGCACTAGAAGAATCGTTTGAAAAAGAACGTCGCGAAATCAAACGCGGCACCAGTAGTACCAGTGCTCGCGGTCGTGGTCGCCGCAAAAACCAAGACGAGCGTGAAATCAAAAACCGTAAAAACGGTTTACGCTCAACGCAAGCCTCACAGCATAAGTTTGAAAAACCAGTCGATAAAATCGTTTACGATGTTGAGATCAGTGAACACATTACGGTTTCTGATTTGGCACAGCGTATGGCGGTTAAAGCTCGCGAAGTGACCAAATTACTCATGAAAATGGGTGAAATTGCGCGCGAGTCAGACACTATTGATCAAGCAACAGCCAGTCTGATTGTTGAAGAAATGGGTCATAACCCAGTACCGGTTAGTGACACCAAGGTTGAAGACGATCTACAAGATGCCGTTGATGAGCGCAGCAGTAACGTGCAAACGCGTCCACCAGTCGTGACTATTATGGGTCACGTTGACCACGGTAAAACCTCATTGCTCGATAAAATTCGCACAACGAAAGTTGCCACAGGTGAAGCGGGCGGTATTACCCAGCATATTGGTGCTTATCATGTGAAAACCGATCGCGGCGTTATTACTTTCCTTGATACCCCAGGTCACGCCGCTTTTAGTGCTATGCGTTCACGCGGTGCACAGGCGACAGATATTGTTGTAATCGTTGTTGCTGCTGACGATGGCATGATGCCACAAACCGAAGAAGCAATTGATCACGCGCGCGCTGCTGGTACGCCTATCATCGTTGCTATCAATAAAATGGATAAACCAAGTGCCGACCCTGATCGCGTCCTTAATGAATTAACCGCGAAAGAAGTGGTTTCAGAGGAGTGGGGCGGCGATACCCCAATGGCGCGTATCTCAGCCAAAACAGGCGATGGTATTGATGAGCTATTAGAGCTTATCAGCCTACAAGCTGAGCTGATGGAACTAGAAGCACCGTTAGATGGTGCTGCGCAAGGCGTGGTCATTGAATCAAAACTTGAAAAAGGTCGTGGCCCGGTTGTCAGTGTCTTGGTTAAAAAAGGTACTCTAAAACAAGGCGACTTGGTATTAGCGGGTGAGCATTACGGTAAAGTTCGTGCGATGACCGATGAACATGGTAAACGTATTCAATCTGCAGGTCCTTCTATTCCAGTAGAAATCTTAGGATTACCTGAAACACCAGCTGCTGGCAGCGAATTTTTAGTCTTAACCGATGAGAAAAAAGCTCGTGAAGTGGCTGACTTTAGAACCAATCGTGAGCGTGAACGTCAGCTTGAGCGTCAGAACGCCATGCGTCTAGAGAGCATGTTTGATCAGATGGAACAAGGCGATGTCTCATTCCTAAATATCGTTTTAAAAACCGATGTTCGTGGTTCACTTGAAGCATTACTTGCTGCCTTAAATGAGCTATCGACTGATGAAGTTAAAGTCCGTGTGATTAGCTCAGGGGTTGGTCCAATCTCTGAATCTGATGTGACATTGGCTGAATCTAGTGAAGCGGTATTATTAGGCTTTAACGTCCGTGCAGACGCAACCGCACGCCGTAAAGCGGACGCTGCTAAAATGGATATCCGCTATTACAGCGTTATCTATGGTTTGATTGATGATGTTAAAGCGGCAATGAGTGGTATGCTAGCGCCAGAACATCGTGAGAAAATCTTGGGTGTTGCTGAGGTTCGCGAAGTATTCCGTTCTAGTAAATTTGGTGCTGCTGCTGGTTGTATGGTGGTTGAGGGGACGATTTATCGCAACAAACCTATCCGCGTCTTGCGTGATGACCAAGTTATCTTTACGGGTCAATTGCAATCATTACGTCGTTATAAAGAAGACGTCAATGAAGTACGTACCGGTATGGAGTGTGGTCTAGCGGTTCGTGGTTACGACGTTGAAGCTGGCGATAAGATCGAAGTCTTTGAAATCCAAGAGTTCGCCCGTACCATCTAAAGCAGTCGTTTTATGATTTAACCATTCAATCGTATAAAATAATTGAATGGTTGGATAATTTCTTAAGATTTAGCTGTACTTAGGCCTAACAGGTACACCCTGCTAGGCCTTTTTTAGCAAAGATATTGTGTTTTATATTTAATGTCATTAGATATAACGCTCATGCGTTTTTAATGAGAGTTTGTTAATAAAAATAAGCTGTATGACCAATAAGGTAATAACATGAATCAACGTTTACAACGCTTGGCTGATCAAATTCAGCGTGAGCTTGCGGTCCTTATCCGTGATGAAGTCAATGACCCGCGCTTGACGGGCTTTGTCACTATTTCTAGTGTCAAAGTCAGCCCAGACTTAGGTTACGCTGATATCTATGTCACCATCATGGAGCCTGAGCTTAATGATGCGATGACCAAATCTAGCCATGAAGACAGCATCAAGGTCCTCAATAAAGCTGCTGGTTTTCTGCGTACCGAGTTAAGCCACAGTCTAAAAACACGTACCACACCGCGTTTGCGTTTTCATTATGATGAAGTGACGGCGCGGGGTAACTATATGATGGATCTTATCAATAAGGCTGTGACCAAAACTGAGCAAAACGAGTCTGATGAGCAAGAAATTAACGAGTAACCGCTATGTCGACAGCCTCTACAAAACCCCTTATGCCAGCTGCTACAAAAACGCATAAAACGCCTGAGAAAATAAAAGTCTCGGGCGTAATATTAGTGGATAAGCCGCAAGGTATGACCTCGCAGCAGGTGGTGTCAAAGGTGAAGTATTTGTTTAAGTCACCCAACCATGACAGCAAAAAGGCCGGTCATACGGGTACCCTCGATCCGATGGCAACGGGCTTATTGCCCATTTGTCTGGGTGAGGCGACTAAGTTTAGTCATTACCAACTCGATGCCGATAAAACCTATCAAGCGACTATTTTACTTGGTAGTCAGACAGATACTGGTGATGCAGATGGTCAAATTATTGCGCAAGCGCCTGTTCCCATGTTTGATGAAACGTTGTTAGAAGACGTTGCTCAGCAGTTTTTAGGTGCTCAGCAACAAATACCTCCTATGTATTCGGCGCTAAAAAAAGATGGCAAAAAATTGTATGAATATGCGCGAGCAGGTATCGAGGTCGATAGGCCCCCAAGAGATATCACAATTAAAGCAATCGAGTTAAAAGCTATCGATAAAGAGCAGATTCAGTTGACAGTGACTTGCTCGAAAGGTACCTATGTACGAGTATTGGCAGAAGATATCGCTAAAACCCTTGGCACGCTAGGGCATCTAACCGCTTTACGGCGTCTACAGGTTGGCAGTTTTAAGATTGATGATGCGATTGGCTTGGCCGATTTAGAGGCATTGTCTTTGGAGCGTCGCTTAACGTATTTATTGCCAGTTGATGCTTGTATTACCCTTGATGCTGAGCTTAGCTTAACGGCCGAGCAGTGTGTCCGTGTATATATGGGACAACGCTTAAATGTCACCGAGCAGCTAACTGACAGTTTACGAAGCTATATTTCCGCTAGCGTCGAGCAACAGCATAGCCATGATGAGAATAGTGTTACTCAAAAAAATGGCGATGATGATAAAGGTGGTGATAGTGAGGCTTTGTTGCCTTATGAAATACCGGTAGATATCCGTCTATTAAATGAGCAAGGGCAGTTTATTGGCCTAGGCGCGGTAAGTTTAAATGGGCGACTACAACCTAAAAAGTTAATTCAATTATGATATATCCTTTCAAAGCAGCTTAACTGAAACTAGGTAAAGCTTACTAAGAGTTTACACTAATCACATATCATCACATTTTATTGCAGGTTTCACCTATAGTGAGACCTGCTTTTTTTGTACCTTAGTTAAGTCAGCTACGGAAAGCAAGACAAAGACATAAAAATAAGAAAAAATTAAAAATACTAAAGATGGAAATTCTTTAATCGTTAAAAAATTATAAAAATAAGCAGTACACATAAAAATAAAAAGACATTAACTAATATAAATAAAATGCTCGACTTTAAAAGCAATAATAAAAGATATTGTGTAAAACTAATAAAATTAATGTACCAAGTATAAGGATTATTATGAAAACCATTGCTTTCTTATTACATAATAACTTCGAACAAGCCGAATATGAAGAAGTTAATAAAAAATTAAAAGATAAGGGTTATAAAACAGTCCTAATTACGACCAATGAAGATAAAGAAGTTCAAGGCATGCAGCAGGACGTTAATAAAGGCGACACCTTTACTGCTGATATATTTGCTAAAGATGCCAAGGTTGCTGCTTATGATGCGTTGGTCTTGCCGGGTGGTACTGTGAACGCTGATACCATACGCGGGAATAAAGAAGCGCATAGCATTATTAATGCTATTAAAGATGCAAACAAACCTTTAGCAGTCATTTGTCATGCGCCTTGGGCATTGATTAATACTGGAATTGCTAAAGGTAAAACCCTAACGGCATACCACTCGTTGCAGACTGATTTAGAAAATGCTGGCGCAAATTTCGTCGATAAAAGTGTACAGGTAGACGGCAATCTAATCACCTCACGTAACCCAGATGACATTAACGATTTCGTAGCCGCTATTGATAAAGCATTATCTTAAAGCAAAAAATAAGTTACATTGTAGAAAACTTAATTCATAAATCGATTCGTTTTTAATATTTATATTGATTTTACGTAAAAACCATAACCATAAAAAAGGAAATTATTATGTCAAACCCTAACCCAAACGATACTAAATTCGAGCAAGAGCGTTCAGAATCAGCAACTGCTGCTTTAAAAGGTCAAACAGAAAATAACCATACGGAAGATACTGAGGCCGCCGCTGACCGTATTGCTGAAAATTTAAAAAATGCTAAAGAAGAAAAATAGTTAATCTTATACCTTATTAAATTTATTAATGATTAACAAATTAATTGGTAGAAAAATAATGATAATTAGGAATATATATGAGTGACTCAAAAGGTAACATGGACGTGCAAGAGAAAAAAATTAAACAACAAGCAGAAGATATCAATCCTAGAGAAGACAATATCCCAGATAGTTTAGCGGAAGCAACGACCGCTCCTCTTGAAGATAATGAGCTTGGCGGTAATGCTACGCAGGATGATGTAGAGAAGTAGTTTATAAAATAATTGTCTGTGAAAAACTATCTTACTTATCGATCTTATCGATTTAGTTTTTACGCTAATTTTTCTCTGTAAAAATTGTAAAACGACTATAAAAAACTGCTGCTAGTTCAGCAGTTTTTTGCTATAATCGCTGTCACGTTTAAATTTCGTTTTATTCTTAACTAAACGTTCTAATTGATAAGTTTGTCGTACACTAGGTCAACTCTAGTAATGCAGGGTTGTCCTGAATGACGATTAAACTATTTTATTTTTTTATTCTATTGTGCTTAGAGACTTAAAATTTAAGTTTATCTTAGTGCATTTAGCATTGCCGGAGAGATTTATGCTAACCAATACTGATCGTGAACAAATCATTGCTCAATACCAACGTGGCGAAAATGATACAGGTTCTCCAGAAGTTCAAGTAGCGCTATTAAGTGCTCGTATTAACGATTTACAAAACCATTTTAAAGAACACAAAGCTGACCATCACAGCCGTCGTGGTCTTATCCGTATGGTTAACACGCGTCGTAAATTACTTGATTACTTAAAAGGTAAAGACCTTGGTCGCTATACCACCCTTATTAGCCAATTAGGTCTACGTCGTTAATTTGGCAATAAGAGTACCAATGGTGGCTAAAAAAGAATATGCCTTAATATGGCAGCATTTTAAAATTTTTGCTCAACCATTTGGCACTTGCTTGCTAAGCTCGATAAAATAGATTTTTTCTAAAGACGGTGTGGAATAGTTTCACGCCGTTTTTTTATGCGTATTTATATGAGTTTGACCGTTAAAATATTGTGCTCTAGTGTCACCTTTAATGCGGCAGTCGCTTATTTTAACCGAATTTTTTATACTGAACGGTTTATAACTGCGATGCGCAAACAGACAGTTTTGCATTTCATTGGTCAATGGCTATAAATCACTGTAAAATAATGCCTTATGAGTTTGAGAGTAGTACTCGCGCTCGATTGAATATTTATATGACTTATCATTACGGGTACTATTGATAAAACAGTGACTAGAAAAACAGATTTTATTAAGTAAGTAACGCTAAGTCGTCTATTTAAATAAATTTATCAAATGAATAGGTAACAACATTTGCGCTAATCGACCCAATTTTTAATTATGTTAACGTCAATTAGTAGCCAATCACGAGTAGCCAGTTACCAAGAATTTTTAATGACAGATATCAGCTTTTTGCGATGCTGATATCCCTTTCGTCAGTCAATATTAGGAAAATTATATGACAATGTTTAATACCATTAAGCGTGAATTTCAGTACGGCGACCAGCAGGTCGTTATCGAAACGGGCCGTATTGCTCGTCAAGCAAACTCTATTTTGGTTCACATGGGCGGTGTGACTGTCCTAGTAGCAGCAGTAGTAAAGTCTGATGCGAAAGAAGGTCAAAACTTCTTTCCATTGACAGTCAACTATCAAGAAAAAATGTATGCAGCCGGTAAAATCCCTGGTGCTTATGGTAAACGTGAAGGCCGTGCCAGCGAAAATGAAACCTTAACGTCGCGCCTGATTGACCGTCCGATTCGTCCACTATTCCCTGAAGGCTATGTGAACGAAATTCAAATTACGGCAACGGTTGTCTCGTCTGATAAAACTCAGTCGGCAGATATCGCTGCGCTCATCGGTGCTTCAGCAGCGCTGGCTATTTCTGATGCGCCATTTAATGGCCCGGTAGCAGCAGCGCGTGTTGGTTTTATCAATGGTGAATACGTCCTTAACCCAACGCTTGAGCAGCTCAAAGACAGCGACCTTGACTTGGTGGTTGCGGGTACCAAATCTGCAGTATTGATGGTTGAATCAGAAGCGAAAGAATTGTCTGAAGACCAAATGTTAGGTGCGGTTTTATACGGTCATGAGCAGCAGCAAATCGTTATCGAAAATATCGTGTCACTAGCAGAAGAAGTTGGTACCGCTAAGCAGCAATACACCGCGCCTGTTCGCGATCAAGCGTTAGAAACCAGCATGAAAGCGCAGTTTGGCGAGCAAGTTGCTGATGCTTATACCATTACCAATAAGCAAGAGCGCTACACCAAACTTGACGAAATCAAACAAGCGATTATCGAGGCATTGGCAGGTGACGCAGAAGCAGAAACGTATAATGTTACGGTAACTGAATTAAAAGAGATTTATGAAGAGTTAAAATACCGCACCGTTCGTGACAATATCTTGTCAGGTAAACCGCGTATTGATGGCCGTGATCTTGAAACTGTTCGTGCACTAGATGTACAAGTAGGCGTATTACCATACACCCATGGTTCAGCACTATTTACCCGCGGTGAAACACAAGCATTAGTAACCACCACGCTTGGTAACACCCGTGATGTAAACATGATTGATTCATTGGCTGGTACGATTCGTGACCATTTCATGTTGCATTACAACTTCCCACATTTCTCAGTTGGTGAAACCGGCCGTGAAGGTGTGCCAAAACGCCGTGAAATCGGTCATGGTCGCCTAGCGCGCCGCGGTGTTGAAGCAATGCTCCCAGATAGCGAACGCTTCCCCTATGTGATTCGTGTGGTATCTGAAATCACAGAATCAAATGGTTCCTCTTCAATGGCTTCAGTTTGCGGCGCAAGCTTGGCATTGATGGATGCTGGCGTACCGCTAAAAGCACCAGTTGCCGGTATCGCAATGGGTCTGGTTAAAGAAGGCGAGCGCTTTGCGGTATTGTCTGACATCTTAGGTGATGAAGATCATCTTGGTGATATGGACTTTAAAGTAGCAGGCTCAAAAGACGGTATCACCGCGTTACAGATGGATATCAAAATCGAAGGTATTACCCCAGACATTATGGAGCAAGCCCTTAAGCAAGCCCATGCTGGCCGTATCCATATCCTAGAAGCGATGAACAAAGTACTGCCTGCAAGCCGTACGGAAATCAACGCTCATGCACCTAACTATGCCGTCATCGAAATCAACCCAGAAAAAATCCGCGATGTGATTGGTAAAGGTGGCGCAACGATTCGTCAGCTAACCGAAGAAACTGGCGCGGTTATCGATATCGATGATGCTGGTACAATTCGTATTTTCGGTGAAAACAAAGCAGCAACTAAAGCGGCTATTGGCAAAATTGAAGCCATTACCGCAGAGGTAGAAGTCGGTAAAACTTATCAAGGTACGGTTGCTCGTATTGTTGACTTCGGTGCTTTCGTTAACGTCTTGCCAAACACCGATGGTCTCGTCCATATCTCGCAAATTGCAGATGAGCGCGTAGAAAACGTGTCTGATTATCTAAAAGAAGGTCAAACCGTCAGCGTATTGGTACAAGACGTCGATAATCGTGGTCGTATTAAGCTGACCATGAAAGGTATCGAGCAAAACTAAGCAGCGATATGTGACGCAACTTGAACTAGTCAAGATATGAAAAACCGCTTTGGTCGCTGTTAATAAGCAATCAAGGCGGTTTTTTTATGTCTTCAAAAAGGTGATGATAGGGAGAAATTGATTTATATGCCGATGTTTTTAGGAAGGTGGATATCGATACGCAGCTTTGGTAAATCTTGCAAATGCTGGTTGATAAGCGGCAAGAGATTGCTATGCCACTCTAAAGCAATTAATTTTTCTACTTCGGCGTTGTTACTAGCATCATTTTGAGTAGGATTGTGTTGTAGATGATGAGCAATAAGCGGGCGCGCTAATAAGGCAACCCTGCGTATACCTTGATAACGTATTAAAGGTATCAGCTGCTGTTGTAAATCAACCAACGCTGAAATTAACCAGCTTGCTCTTGATGGATGGTAGGGATGATCCGATACCACAAGGTTAGCAATATAACTCGGTTGGCTACCGTTGCTACTGACGCCAAGTCCAGCTTGCTCACGTGCGCGCTTATGCATTAAACAGCTACCAAGCATTAAGCTACCCTCGCGGCAGGCACGAAAGTAGCGTTGGTAATTGTCCGGGTACAGGTTTTTGCTGCGCGCAAGAATAGGGTCTAACAGAATACCGGCGTTATTCACCGGCAATACTAGCAATTGGGCGCTGCTATTTAAAATAGGGGCGTGGGTAAGTTGTAGACTTGCCATCTATCTATCCGCCCCTTTGTGAAATGAATATTATTTTACACTATTTTTCGCGCTTTCAGCGGCTTCTAGCTGAGCAATTTGCTCCTCAAGCAAGGCGATTTGCTCTTCTTTCATCTCTGTCAGCTGTTTATTCATTGCCAACTGCTCCGCTGCCAGCTTCTCTTGTTCTGCTAAGCGCTGACGCTCATCTTCTAAGCGATCGATTTCTTCTTTTGCTAAACTGTCATTTTCCGGCAAAGGCGCATTTAAAATAGCGTCGGGATCAGGTATTTGAACATCTGTACTTGCCGAGCTATCGTTATCTAAAGCTAGCTCGTCATTATTATCTAACGATGCGGTATCTGATTGCACAGCGTTATCTTGCGCAATAGACTCGGCAGCAGGTGTTGTGCTTTCAATCGGCGACTTTTCAGCGTTTGGCGAGTTACCTTTCCAAACCAAATAGCCAATTAGTAAAACAACCAATATAAGAATTGGCCACCATTTATTGCGTCGTTTTACTGGTTGTTTTTTTAATGGTTTAACGGATAAAGGCGGTGTCTGTTTTTTATTCATACAATGGTCGATTTATGTCAAAAATATAAGTAGGCATACTATAACAAACTCAAAATAAAAAGCCCATCTATTGCTAGATAGGCTAGGTTTTATTAAGACTTATAATTAGGGTTTAAACTTCACCGTCCCGCTGGTGCCAGTCGACATGGCATCACGAGCAATCTGATCCTCTAAATGATTTTTAGCACTGATAGTATCAGGATCGGGGCGACGCTCTGTATGTCCGCACTGCGTGCATCCGATGTATTCATCAGGTTCAGGTATAACGATGTTAACTTGCATCACAGCATCCATCGCCTGACATTTAGGACAGCGAACGCCCGCTAAAAACCGGCGTTTTGGCGTTGATGATTGATAGCGCATTTAGATGACCTCGCGCGTCGTTTGAACATTGCTTTTAGCAGGGGCGGCAGCGTCATTTTTAGCCATGTCATTTTTGACATTGTCAAAACCGCTATGACGTAATAACGCATCGATACTGGCGCTGCGACCGCGGAAGTTCTCAAAGTTGGTCTTGGCAGGGAAACTACCACCGACTGATAAAATAGTCTCGCGGAAGGCTTTTCCCGTAGCTGGGTTAAAAACACCTTCTTCTTCAAACTTACTAAACGCATCGGCAGACAACAGCTCCGCCCATTTATACGAGTAATAACCGGCGGCATAACCACCAGCAAAGATATGACTAAAGCCATTGGCAAAACGATTATAATCTGGCGTCTGCATAATGGCAATATCATCGCGCACGGCGTTTAGCGTTGCCAAAATTCCTTCATAATCAAGCGCTGGCATGTGCGCATGAATCAACAAATCAAAAAGTGCGAACTCTATTTGGCGTAAGGTTTGCATGCCACTTTGGAAGTTTTTGACCGCTAATAGGGCGGCAAGTTTGTCTTTTGGTAATGGCTCAGCAGTTTCGACATGGCTACTAATCAGTGCGATACCTTCAGCATCCCACGCCCAGTTTTCCATAAACTGACTGGGCAACTCGACCGCGTCCCACTCAACGCCATTGACCCCAGCGACATCGCTAACGCTTACTTGGGTGAGTAAATGGTGCAAACCGTGACCGAATTCGTGGAACAAGGTGAGTACTTCATCGTGGGTCAATAAGCTTGGTTTGCCATCAAGGGCAGGGGTGAAGTTGCCGACCATAAAGCAGACCGGTAGCTGCTGATGGTCTTGCTCCGTATAGATATAACGTGATTGAAAACCGCTCATCCAGGCGCCGCCACGTTTACCGCTACGGGCAAATAAATCAAAGTAAAAGCCACCAAGCAAGTGATCATCGGCGTCAAATAATTGATAAAAACGTACGTCATCGTGCCAGCGTGATACCGACTCACTGTGCTCTTGTACCTTGATACCGTATAGGCGCTCAACGATTGTAAATAATCCGCTAGTCACTTTCGGTAGTGGGAAATAAGGACGTATCTCCTCTTGCGATAAGCTAAATTCGCTCTGTTTTACTTTTTCGGCGATATAAGCGCTGTCCCACGGCTGCAAATCCTCAATAGCATAATCCGGCGCATACTTTTGCAGCTGAGCTAAGTCTTGCTTAGCGGCTGGGGTTGCTTGCGCAGCCAAATCGCGTAAAAAGGTTTCAACTTCTACAACGCTATCTGCCATTTTAGTCGACAGTGATACTTCTGCATAGTTATTAAAACCTAATAGCTTGGCTTTTTGCGCGCGTAATTGCAGGATTTGACCCATGATATCGGCATTATTGAGCGACTCACCTTTGGCATTGGTATGCTCATCAAACTCAGAAGCACGGGTGACATAAGCGCGGTAAAGCGTTTCGCGCAGATTGCGATCATCGGCATGGGTCATAACAGCAAGATAAACAGGAATATTTAAGCTTGCCACATAATAAGGCGTCGGCAACGCATCAATTTGTGCTTGGGTGAGCGTACCGCTGGCAAGCTCACGCGCTTTATACTGTTCACCTGCGTCCGCTAATAGCGCCAAACCACTTTCGGTTAACCCTGCTAATTGGTCTTGCTCAAGTGGTAAGGCATAAGCCTGGGTGGCATCTAATATATGGTCTGAGAACGTCGCTGATAAAGTCGATAACTCACTTTGAATAGCGGCGAATTCTTCTTGTTCCGCTTTTGGTAATGCCACACCTGAGAGCTCAAAGCTACGTAGCGCAAGCTCAATCGCTCGCGCCCGCGCAGGTTCTAGAGCAGCAAAGAAAGCCTGATCATTGACGATCGTCTGATAGCGACTAAATAACGGCTGATGCTGACCAACACGTGTGCCATAAGCGGAAAGTCTCGGCAACAATTCATGATGCACATGACGAATATCATCGCCGCTCATAACGCTATTAAGATGCGACAAAATCCCCCAACTACGATCTAAAGCAAGATTTATATGGTCAAACCTCATCACCTCTGCCAAAGCCTGCTCAGCGCTAAGGTTGCTATCTTCCGACATATTATCTAAAAAACGGTTGGCAGCATCGATAGCCACAATGACCTGGCTTTGTAAGGCGTTAGGTGTGGTAATGGAAAAATCAACAAGGTGTAGATCTGGAGCGATAGAGTTCATAGAAGTCATAAAGAAAGGTATCCAATGTCTGTTAATCAAGGTCTGCTAGTGATGAATAAATGATTATGGGTTAGATAAAGGGTTATAAATGTTATCTAAAAAGCTATTTAGGAAGATGGTTATCTAAAAGATGGGTATGACAGGGTTGAAATACAAGCCAGCGCTTATAGGTGATGTTACCCTTATTTATTTTACAAATGGCTTTTTAGGAGTGTGTCGTTGGAAAATAAATCAACGTCAACTTTCGATATTTCTTAAAGTTAGCTAAGCTTCACTTACAAAGCATCATCATTTACTTGCAAATTAACCCTACAGGGAGTGAGGGTAAGTTGTTAGCATCTTAGGTATACAAGGACTTGATATAATAAATTAGACACAAGGCAATGATTAAAAATAATTTTTAAATTCTATGACAAGCTTTGCGATACAAACCAATGATAATAAAATAAGGAGCAGTATTTATGAAAGCAACTCTTAAAAGTCTACGTGAGACCAAAGCCAATCCAGCGGTCAGCATTTTTGTCAAAACGCACCGTGAGCATCCTGATAATCAAAAAGATCCTATTGCCCTAAAAAACCAACTAAAAGTCGTCGAAGAACGTCTAAATAATGAGTACGACAAAAGTACCGCTACCACTATTTTAGAAAACATACAAAATAAAACTGCTGACCTTAATCACAACTATAACCTAGATACCTTGGCCATATTTGCCAGTACTGATGATGCTCAAATCGTTCGTATGCCTATTGATACCAAAGAGCGCGTGATTATCTCTGATAGATTTGCAACACGTGATTTGGTACGTGATATGGCCAGTGCTGTGCATTATTACACGGTGGTATTGACCCGTGATAAGGCGCGCTTGATTGAAGCCTCCAATGACCGTGTGGTAAAAGAGTTTGATCAAGAGACCGACGCACAAAACAATATGGAAAATATTCCTTTTCCTGTGGAAAATAATGGTTTATACACAACGGGTGATGCAGGCTCTGATCGCTCAGCAAATAACGAGAGTAGCTATCTAAAAGAGTTCTTTAACCAAGTAGATAAGAGCGTCCAAGAGCTATGGGGCGAGCATAAAATGCCTCTAGTCATTGTTGGTGATGCAAAAAATATCGGTTACTACAAAGATGTTTGTGACCGTCCAGAAAACATTATTGCCACCGTTTCAAACGCCACCAATTTAGAAGAAGGTAGCGCCCAGCATATCGTTGATAGCGTGCAAGAGGCAGTCGAAGGCTATCGCTCGTCATTACATCAAGCCGCTATGGGTGAGATTGATAAAGCGCGCGGTGCCAATATGCTCCAAACAGACCTGCAAGAAGTTTACCGCAGTGCTTTCCAAGGTGTCGGCGAAACCCTATATGTTCGCCGCGGTTATATGCAACCTGCCACGATCGATGAGCAGGCGCAGACTTTAAGTATGGCTGATGATGCGACCGCCAAAGGCGTGACTGATGATGCGGTTGGCGAAATCATCGAACATGTCATTCATAATGGCGGCAAAGTTGTATTTATGCCGCTGGAGCTGATGGGTGAAGACCAACCAATTGCTCTGGTAACGCGCTACTAAGCGATTGCTGCTATTCGTTAATGAATTAGCCATCGTTACGACATAGGTATAATATAAGAGCATTGGTTCCATATGAATCAATGCTCTTTTTTATAATAATGCAGGCTGATGCTTGTCTTATGACTTGTGTCATGTGATAAGTTTTCATAAAGCGCCATTTACCCTCACTCTATCCATACTGAGTTTATGACTGATAAATTTATGACTAATACCACCTCTTTTGTTTTAACCAGCTACAATATTCATAAAGGCATGTCGCCGATGAATCGCCAAGTCAAGATACAGGGTATCGCCAAAGCGCTTGATATCATTGGCTCAGACATTCTTTGCCTGCAAGAAGTGCAGGGTCAAAACCTCAAGCGTAACATGCAATATAACGAATACCCCGACCAATCACAGCACGAATGGTTTGGTGAATATCTGCAACTGCAAAACAGCTATGGCAAAAACTCAGAGTATGAAAACGGTCATCATGGTAATGCGGTGTTGAGTCGTTTTCCGCTAGATCCAAAGCATAACGTCAATATTACTGTCAATAAACTTGAGCAGCGCGGTGTCCTGCATTGTGAAGTGCAGCCTTTAGGGTGGGATATGCCGGTGGTGGTATTATGCGCCCATTTAAACCTCTTTGAGCGTGACCGTATCAAGCAGTATGAAGCCATCTCTAACTATGTGCGTAATGAGATTGCGCCCGACCAGCCGCTGATTTTGGCGGGCGATTTTAATGACTGGAAAAAAATGTCTTGTGACAGGCTCGCTTCAAGCTTGGGTATGACCGAAGCTTTTAAGCATTGTCATGGTAAGTTGTTGCCAACCTTTCCAGCAAAACTGCCTGTGCTCAGTCTAGACCGAATCTATGTGCGCAATCTAAGGGTGAAAGATGCTTGGGTACATACCGGTAAGCCTTGGTCAACGCTATCGGACCATCTACCGTTAAGTGCAGAGCTGGCGTTGCTATAAATTGCTGTTATAAATGAATCCATAACACATAAGAAATTAAGCAAAAAGAGAAATTAGAATAATACAAGGATGAAAAATCATGTCTGATAAACACCTACCAACGGCGCAGCACGCCGTACTGATACGCGAGTTTGGCGAGCCTGAGGTCATGACATATCAAGACGGCGTGGCTATTTCTGAATTAAAGGACAACCAAGTATTAATTAAAGTTGCTTATGCTGGTATCAATCCCGTCGATTATAAAACCCGTCAAGGTAAAGGCTGGGGCGCTGAGGCCATTCAAAAAGATAAATTTGATAAAGATGAGCCCGCTATTTTAGGCTTTGATGTTGCAGGGACGGTGGTCAAAAGCAATAGCGATAAATTTATGATTGGAGATGACGTCGCGGCTCTTAGTTTTGATGGCAACTGCTACGCTGAATACGTCGCTGTTGACGTAGATTTACTGGCAAAAGTACCACAGGCGGTGACATTAGAGCAAGCAGGAGCATTGCCTTGTATCGGGCAAACGGCGCTACAATTCGTCGAGTTTGCCGACATAAAAAACGCTGAGCATGTGGTGATAAACGCGCCAGCGGGCGGCGTTGGTCATTTAGCGATTCAGTTTTTGCTACAAAAAGTGGCTTCGGATACTATCAAAGTCACGGTTATTTGTTCGCCAGAAAAATACGCCAAACTTGATGATTTGATAGATAAAAGTAAGCTGGCAGGTTGGATTGATTATACTAAAGACCAAGATTTTCCGGATTTACAAGCCGATGTACTGATGGACTTGGTCGGTGACGATGCCGGCGTGCGCGCCTTAAGTGTACTCAAGTCAGGGGCTCGCGTTAAAGTGCTACCGACCATTTGGGTTGATAAACTAAAAGCTGCGGGTGATGATAAAAATCTAAGCGTTGATGGTTATGCGGTAAAGCCAAATGGCGAAGACATGGCAAAGGTTTTACAAGATATCGCTGATGGCAAGCTGACCTTGCAGATTCAGCAAACCTATCCCTTATCTGAAGTGGTCGCCGCGCACCATCAGCTAGAAAAAGGCGATACCTTTGGCAAGATTGTGCTTAAAGCAAGCTAAGCTTTTTTAAATTAAGCCAGATCCACTTAACTTAATACCATTTGCCGGAAGGTTAAGCTAATACGTCCCTCTGAAACTGTTTTTGTCTTAGTGACAGTATGCTTCCAATATTTTTGCGTATCACCATGCATGACGATAAGCTGACCGGACTCAAGATAAAGCTCGACTTTATCTTGAGTTTTTTTATGTTTTAAAACAAACTTGCGCGTAGCACCGAGTGACAAAGAAGCTATAACTGGCTGCTCGCCAAGCTCGTTCTCATCGTCGGCATGATAACCCATACCTTCATCGCCGGATGGATAATAATTCAGCAAGCAAGAATTAAAATCGACGTCGATACCGACTTTCAATAACTGTTGTTCAACGTGACGTTTCACATGAAACACTGAGTCTGTCCATGCAATGGCTTGCCGCGTGTGCCCAGAGTATTGATAACTAGCAGCACTGTCGCCCATCCATACTATTTGCCGAGTGGTGACATGCGTCTTACCAAATAGCGTTACGACATCAGATTGCCAAGGTAGCGTCGTCAATAAGGCATAATATAAGGCACTTGGGTAATCGATCACGTTACCTAAATCATTAACCTTGCCATCATAAGGCAATAAATTATCAGTCGGCGCAGAGCCAAAAAGGTTGCTCATTGCTCATATCCCATATATCCCACATTTCACAAGGCTTGGCTTATTTACTGTTTTCATAATGTTCATTAATAATTTGCGCACACAATTTCGGTGCTTCCATCGGTAATAGATGACCGTAGTCTGGCAAAGAGATAATACTGCCATCAGGAACAAACTCTTGCCATTGTTTACGTACTTTATCATTGATAAATAGAGTCGGTTTGCCCGTGATTAAGGTATAAGAACAGCCGAGTTTTTTTAATGCTGCATCGATATGAGGCGCACCAAAATAGTTGGCCAGCTCTTGCTCGGGGGCAAACATCAAGCTATAGCTGCCATCATCGTTAGCAGACAAGCTTTGCTCAGCAAATACTTTTAAGTGCTCATCACTGATACGTTTATAAGCCCGTTGTGCGCGCAGATGCTCATAATAATCCTCAATACTTGACCATGTAACTTGCTTGGTTAGGGTGCTTTTAAAGGGTTCTCGGCTTAGCAGTATTTTACGTGGTAGTAAGTTATAAAGTGTCGCTTGTTTTTTAGTAAAGGTGACGGGCTCGATAAGATATAACTGCGAGAATAAATCGGGACGTTTCGCTGCTGCCATAGCGGTAGCTGTTGCGCCTTGCGAATGCCCGATACCCACGATAGGGGCGTCTTGGGTTTTTTCCAAAAACTCAATCAATAAATCGGCATCTTGCTCGCGGGTCAGACGCGGCGCTTGCGGTTTATCATACCAATAGCCACGTAGCGCTAATGCCGATAAATCAAACTCTGTTGCGAGCTCATTTAACAACGGTGCGTAAGTACCAACGGTAAAGCTATTGCCACCATAAAAATGGGCAGGCGGGCGTTTATGGTGGTTTGGTTTGTCTGCATGAGTTGCTATGTGATTTAACGTTTGCAAATCATAATAGCGCGCTTGCTTGCCATTGATATCAATACGCTTAGTAAATGCTTCCATAAAAATTTCACTTCCTTGTGGCTATTTTTAACCGTCATCTTACATTTTATTGTTAACTTTCAATTAGCTGTCTTCGCCTAAGAAGCCGCCACTTTGACGCTGCCATAAGCGCGCATAAACGCCATTTAATGCCAAGAGCTCATCATGACTGCCTTGCTCGATGATACGGCCTTTATCCATAACCACCAATCTATCCAGCGCGGCAATGGTCGATAATCGATGCGCAATCGCAATCACGGTTTTGCCCGTCATGATGTCGTTCAGGCTTTCGGTAATGGCAAATTCAATCTCAGAGTCAAGCGCACTGGTTGCTTCATCCAGTAACAAAATTGGCGCGTTTTTTAGCATCACGCGTGAGATAGCGATGCGCTGACGTTGACCGCCAGATAGTTTAACGCCACGCTCGCCGACTTGGGTATCAAGACCGGTATTGCCTTTATCATCATATAAATCTTTGATAAAGTCCCACGCTTGTGCTTGCTTAGCAGCTGTAATGATTTCCTCATCGGTTGCATCAGGACGACCGTAAGCGATGTTTTCACGGACAGTACGATGCAATAACGAGGTATCTTGCGTGACCATACCGATTTGCTGACGCAGCGACTCTTGGGTAACTTCATCAATCGCTTGCCCATCGATGTAAATTTTACCTTTATCGACATCAAAAAAGCGCAATAGCAAATTAACCAAGGTTGATTTACCAGCGCCCGAACGCCCAACTAGACCGATTTTCTCACCGGGTTTGATATCTAAGTAAAAATTATCTAATAGTTTGGCGTACGAAGTTCCCGCCATAGAATCCATGCCATTTTCATTTATGCTATCTAGAGGCTGGCCTGATTTATGCTTGTTTAAACCTGTGTCATTGTCTTCGCCTTCATAACTAAAATCAACGTGGTCGAAAACGATACGACCATCGCTAACTTTAAGGATAGAAGCATTTGGCTTATCGACGATGGTTTGCGGCGCAGATAACGTGCGCATACCGTCTTGTACCGTGCCGATACTCTCGAACAGGCTAGCAGTTTGCCACATAATCCAGCGCGTCAGGCCATTTAATCGCAGCGCCATCGCCGTTGCGGCGGCAATTGCCCCAACACCAACAGCGCTTTGCTGCCATAAATAAATTCCGATACCGGCCGTACTACTGACCAAAATCACACTGATTAAATGGGTTGATACCTCAAGGTAGCTGACCCAGCGCATTTGCGCATGGACCGTACCCAAAAACTGTCCCATGGCGTTTTTGGCATAACCAAGCTCACGGCGCGAATGGCTAAACAGCTTAACCGTCATAATATTGGCATACGCATCAGTGATGCGCCCCGTCATTAACGCGCGGGCATCGGCCTGTACAATCGCCGTTTGTTTAAGTTTGGGAATAAAATACCACATTGCCAGCCACACTAAGACAAACCAAACGATAAATGGAATCAATAACAAGCTGTCTAAATTAAATAAAATAATGCCAGAAGTAATAAAGTAAACGGCAACGTACATAAACATGTCGGTGACTGTCATGACAGTATCGCGCACCGCCAACGCCGTTTGCATCACTTTAGCAGAGACGCGACCTGAGAATTCGTCTTGATAAAACTGCATCGATTGCCCAAGCATACGCTGATGAAAACGCCAGCGCATCTGCATCGGGAAGACGCCTTGCAAGGTTTGAAAATGGATAAATGACGATAGGGCAATCCAGAGCGGACTTAAAATCATCACGGCCAGTATCAAAAGCAGCATATCGCCCTTTTCTGCCCACAGATTTTGCGGGGTATAAACGCCAAGCCAATCGACGATATTGCCAATCCACGCAAATAGCATGGCCTCGTAGATACCGATACCAGCGGACAAAATCATAAATAGCAACAACCAACCGCGTAGCCCTTTGGTACACGCCCACATAAATTTGAGCATACCATCGCGCGGTGAGGGCAGCGGCATAGGCGTCTCAGGAAAGGCAGGCAGACGAGTTTCAAAAAAGCGAAATAAAGCGTTCATAGGCAGTCAAAGAGCATTCATAGCAGTACGCCAAGATAAACGCCGTCAAGCGCTATCGTGAATCGTTACTTTTGTTATTAGGATTGCTGGTTATTTTAACAAAATTCGTCCTCATGCCTGCATGCTAATTGTAAGCTGAACAATCAAGTACACAATAATTAGATTGCTGTAGATGAAATATTTTGTTACATTCCATTATTTCCTTTGGTTTATTGCTTTCTTCTATCTATCCCATTTTAATAATGGAAAAATCAGCTAATGGATGAGTACTTGTTTACTCATACAAATAATAAACGCTTATAAACACGCAGAATTGTGGCCAAACAAGGATAAAGTTGATGATGTATCTCATAATAGCGGTGCTCTGTAGCGTCGCTGTTTCCGTACTTTTAAAAATACTACGCCAAAAAAATATCGATATTCGCCAAACCATCGTGGCGGGATATCCCGTGGCATTTTTATTAACTTGGGTGTTATTAAAACCAGATGTCAGTAGCATCGGCGCACTTGGTAATGCATGGGGCATCATTATTGCCCTTGGGGTGTTATTGCCGGCGGTATTTATCATCCTTGGGCGCGCGATTGAATCGGTCGGTATGGTCGCAACCGATGCCGCTCAGCGTTTATCGCTTATTATTCCTATTGTTGCCGCTTTTTTATTATTTGGCGAAGTACTGACAGGTACGCGAGTCCTTGGGCTAGCGTTAGGGTTTTTGGCGCTTGCTGCTTTGGTCTATCGCCCGCAGCATGGGCTTATAAATACCCAAGCAAAGCAGACACCGCTGTGGCTGTTTGGCGTTTGGTTAGGTTATGGCGTTATTGATATCTTATTTAAGCAAGTTGCCAAGCAAGGGGCGGCTTTTCCTTTAACCTTGTTTGTGACCTTTGGGTTGGCAGGTTTGCTGCTACTCGTTTACCTGCTTAGCACGCGCGTACGCTGGCAGGGTAATGCTCTTAGCGCAGGATTATTACTTGGGGCGCTAAATATGGGTAATATTTATGCTTATGTGCGTGCCCATCAAGTATTGTCTGAGTCGCCAAGCATCGTCTTTACAAGTATGAACGTGGGTGTGATTGCGGTGGCAACGTTGATAGGCGTCGGCATATTTAAAGAGCAGCTTAATCGTATCAATATCGTCGGTTTATTATTGGCAGTTTGCTGTGTGGCGGTATTGTTTTTGGCTTAACTTCGAGCGTTTAAATGAGCAAAATTTTAACTTATCAACGATAGGCACGCGCCATGTCCTATGATAAGGTAACTGACAGTCAGGCTCACACGGTTGAGGGCTGATTGACTTATTATAATAACGTTTTACCCTTATAAATTAGGATAGGATACCCATTCAATGGAATACGAAAAACAACTACAGCGTATAAAAAATGGTTCAGGTTTTATCGCCGCCCTTGATCAAAGCGGGGGCAGTACGCCAAAAGCGCTAGAAAATTACGGCGTTAGCGGCGATGCTTATGACAACGATGAAGCCATGTTTGACTTGGTACATGAGATGCGCGCTCGTATCATGACTTGTGATGCTTTTGATAATGAGCGTGTCCTTGGCGCGATTTTATTTGAAGATACCATGGAGCGCGAGGTTAATGGCAAGCCGACCGCCAATTATCTATGGGAAGATAAAAATATCGTACCGTTTTTAAAGGTAGATAAGGGTTTGGCTGAGCACATGGATGGCGTGCAAGTGATGCGTCCGATACCTAATCTAGATGCTTTATTGGACAAAGCTAAAAACTATCCGGTATTTGGCACCAAGATGCGTTCAGTTATTTATGAGCCAAGTGTCGACGGTATTGAACTAGTCGTGCAGCAGCAGTTTGATGTGGCAAAGCAGATTATCTCCAAAGGTTTGATGCCTATTGTTGAGCCTGAAGTAGATATCAACAGTAGCAAAAAACATGATTGCGAAATCATCCTTAAAACCAGTATTTTGCATAATCTTGAGCGCTTAAACGACGGTCATCAAGTGATGCTAAAACTGACCTTGCCAGAAGAAGAGGGCTTTTATCAAGAGCTGATTGACCATCCAAAAGTACTAAAAGTGGTGGCATTGTCTGGTGGTTATAGTCGTTATGATGCCTGCGAAAAGCTCAAGCAAAACCCCGGTATGATTGCGAGCTTCTCGCGTGCCTTTACCGAAGGTTTAAGCAAGCAACAAAGTGACGAAGAGTTTGCTAATACTATTAACGCTTCTATTGAAGAGATTTACGAGGCGTCAAAGATTTAGCTTAATCTTCTACAAGACAGGGTATGTTTAAAATAAAAAAGCGCTACCAATGTGAACTGACCCCCTAAACTTGGA
>NZ_DFQS01000041.1 GCF_002377905.1 Psychrobacter sp. UBA3483
TATTTCAAGTTGAGAGTGGGGTTTAATAATATAAGAGGATATTATGAAAAAATATACGTTATTAAAAACCACCACTGCAAGCAGTATGATTGCCGCGTTACTGTCCATAACGACTGGCTGTGTCACTGCGCCTGGCTACAATGCGTATGGCGACCTTTATGAAGACATTTATAAAGACACTAAAATCTATAAAAAACACAAGAAAACCATCAAATCTCTTGATAAAGAGCTTTATCAGCCCGCTATCGAGCAACGCGCGGCCAATCAGGTCAGCAATATGGGTTATCGGGTCAAAGACGTCAAATATAAAAAAGGCGATAATAAAATAAAAGTGAAGGCGCGCCGCGGCAGTAAAGACTATAAAATCGAGCTTGATTATCCAAGCTACAACGTCATTAAAATCAAAGAAGACTGATCATTTCTGATAACAAATTTAAGATATTAAAAGTCCAATACTTCAATCACATCATAGGCAGGCGTTTCATAAGGATGTGCCTGCTTTAGTGCTTCAATCACCGGTTTAATATGCGCGTCAGCCACCACCATCTCTACCCGCCACTCTATAACGGTTTCGATTGTATCCTGCGTGCCGATATGCGGCTGACTGCCTGATAGTGGCATGAACTGCCCCGCCCCTTTTACTTGCCAACAGCATTGCTCATAATCACCAATCTTGCCAGCACCCGCCGCAAATAAGGCGACTTTTACTGGCTCTAGCGCCTTCTCCGGAATAAAAACTGTCAGTTTATACATCGCTTACCCCCTTTAATACTATTGAAAAAATGACTATGAGCGATAGATTGGCTATTTTTTGGACAGCGAAGCATGGTCGGTCCAGACATAGCGCAGTAACCAGTCTTTGGCCACGCCCGCATAATCAATACCAATACGCGGACGCAGAGATACTGGCGGCTGACAACCATCGTCCTCAACCCAAAGCCCTGACGCGGGCGTGATAGGCGCACCATATAAGTCGCGGTCGATTTGCAGCCGTTTGGTCAGCTTGCCAGGGCCTGCAAATTGCTTGGAATGGGTAAGCTGCTTATCAGCGCTCAGTAATTGCTCATCAATTAAGCGCGCGCTATCGTCTGTTAAGAATCCTGCCCGTATCAATACCGCTTCTGGCGACTCTGCCGGCCCACTGACCAAATTGAGCATATGATGGATACCATAGGTCAGATAGACATAAAATACCCCACCCTCGCTATACATAATCTCAGTACGCGGCGTGCGCGTGCCAGCATGCGCATGACAAGCAGCATCACCTTCACCAATGTAGGCTTCGGTTTCTGAGATGCGCATCCGTAGGGTTTTTTGCTTACCATCGCTATCGATTAGCTGACGGCATAAAACCTTGCCAATTAAATCTGCCGCTACCACGCAAGTCGGGCGAGCAAACCAGCTAGATTCCAAAACGGAGGATTGGGTATTGGGTAATTTGGACAATGACATCAAAGGCAACCTTTTTTATAGCAGCTTTTATAACCGGATTTATAACGGCATTTATATTGACGATATAAATTTAGCATAAAAAACCACTCAAAGCGGCTAAGCGTTAGACCTTATTACCTATTGCAACTATTGCTATACAGACAGTTAACTCATTCTAATAGTAAGCTTAGAACTCGCTAATCAATTGTAAAGTTAAAAAATTAAAAACATCCAACACTAAAAAATACAATCAAAAGGATATAACAATGAGTAACTCTAATGCGGATAACAACAAGCAACACAATAATAATGCCAATGATAAGAACAACCAGAAGGACAACGATAAAAACGCAGCGATGAAAGATAATAGCGACAATAATGCTTCTCAAAACAACGTAAATCACGATTCAAAGGACAACGCCTCAAAAGATAACGCCTCAAAAGATAGTCAGTCTAAGACAGACGATAACAGCAAAAACGACAAGCAAAATAATCAGTCATCAAATAAAGACAGCAAAGACGACAAATCATCTAACCAAGACCATGCTAATGACAAAAAAGATGACAAAACGTCGGACAAAAATAATAGTAAAGATAGCCAGACTGATAAATCGTCTGATAAAGACAACTCTGATACCCAAAAAGACAATCAATCAGACGCCAAAAATGACAGTAAAAATGATGAGGATTCTGACAAGAAAGACAAAGACAGTAAAGAGGGTGATTCTAAATCTAAAGACGACAAAGAATCCTCTTTAAAGGACACTGCTACCACTAAAGCTAAAGAAGTGGTCGGCACATTGGCGGACAAAGCAGCCGATGCGATGGAGATGGCTGCGAAGAAAATCAAAGAAGCGCGTAAAGATAAATAACATAGCGATCTAATATGACTGTTTTTAAAATGCCTATCCCCATAAAAAAACTGAGCGCAAGGCTCAGTTTTTTATTTTTTAAATATTTTAAATTTCTAGTTTAACGGCACGCCGATACGTTTTGCTACTTCTTCATAGCCTTCAATCACATCACCCAATGATTGACGGAAACGGTCTTTATCGAGCTTTTTCTTGGTCGCTTTATCCCAGATACGGCAGCCATCAGGCGAGAACTCATCGCCTAGAACGATACGATCGTGGAATACGCCGAACTCAAGTTTAAAATCTACTAGTATTAAATCGCCAGCATCAAACAGTTGTTTTAGCACTTCATTAACTTGGTGACTTAACTCTTTCATTTTCGCCAATTGAGTCTCGGTTGCCCAATCAAGCGAGATAGAGATTGACTCATTGACCATCGGATCACCAAGCGCATCGTCTTTATAAAACAGCTCATAGGTAGGCGGTGTCAAAGCTTGACCTTCTTCTAAACCTAAGCGACGTACCAAACTGCCCGCGGCAAAATTACGCACGACGCATTCAACCGGAATCATGTCTAAACGCTTGACCAACACTTCATCGTCTGACAACTGCTTTTCAAAATGGGTTTCGATACCAGCGTCAGCCAGTTTTTGCATAATAAAGGCGTTAAAGCGGTTATTCACCACGCCTTTACGAGCGAGCTGTTCGATACGCTTGCCATCAAGCGCTGAGGTATCGTCGCGGAAGTGTAAAATCAGCAGATCATGATCTTCTGTTTCATAAACAGACTTGGCTTTGCCTTTATAGAGCAGTTGTTGCTTTTGCATGAGGGAGTTCCTGTTCGTTCAAGCTTATGTGGTAAAAACGCGCAGTGACCGCTAAGCCATTTATATTAAGGTATAAAACAAACCTGCTTAACCATAATAAAAGACCAGCGGTATAGATAGGGATAAAAAAGGGGTTTATTCTGATGCTTGGGTCACGGCAACTGTACGCTGAGGTTTTGGCAGCTGATATTGTTTACCCGACTCGTTCTCTAGCTTTAAGGTATTGGCACCTGCATTTGGGGTTGGATATAACGGCACAAATGGCGCTGTTTCTTGCGCCGCTGGCAACTCTAATGGCGCCAGTTTTTTGCTTTGCTGATACTCAAGACTACCATTATCACGCTTACCAAACAGACCTTTAGTCGCTTGGCAACCGCTCAACACTAACGTACTACCCAAAACCACGGTCACTAGCATCGGGAATATTTTTGCAGGGTTTGATGATACTGTCATCATATTATCTCTCTGAGTTAGCAATGATTGCTGATTTAGCACTGAGTTAAGCAAAACATTTATTTTTGATAGCAAATAAACAGCGCTTCTCTATTAAATAAGCATGAAGCGATTAAAAAGTACGCCGCTATATTTATATATTACTATAATAAGTTTGCACGGATTAAAGCTTCATCAATGGTCGCATGGTGCTTTTCAGCCAACCATACCAACGGCAAACGAATACCGGTGTCTATCATGCCCATTTTATGCAGCGCATACTTGACGGGAATAGGACTTGATTCGATAAATAAGTCACGGTGTAAGTGCTTGACCACGTCATGAACTTTATGAGCGGCATCGAAATCTCCACGCAGGCCGGCGCTAAAAGTCTCACTCATGGCTTTTGGCGCAACGTTAGCCGTCACCGAAATATTGCCTTTACCGCCAAACTGCATCAGCTCAAGAGCAGTGCTATCGTCACCAGATAGCACCACCATTCTGTCGCCAACGGCTCTAATCAGTTGCTCACCGCGGACAGCCGAACCTGTGGCGTCTTTAATAGCAACGATATTTTCAATATCAGCGAGGCGTTCAACGGTTTCTTGGGCGATATCTACAACGGTACGTCCCGGTACGTTATAAAGCATTTGCGGGATTTTTACCGCTTCAGCGATGGCCTTATAATGCTGAAACAAACCTTCTTGTGGCGGTTTATTATAATAAGGGGCGACCAATAACGCACAATCAGCACCTGCTTCGGCGGCATCTTGGGTTAGCTTAATGGCTTCCATCGTATTGTTGGCACCAGTGCCTGCAATCACAGGCACGCGACCTTTGACATGCTGCACAAAGTAGCGAATCACATCGCTGTGCTCTTGCATTGACAAAGTGGCGGATTCACCAGTAGTACCGACAGCGACTAAGCAATGCGTACCTTGCTCAATTTGCCAATCTATGAGGTCTGCCAGACGTTTATAATCGACCGTGCCGTCAGGATGCATGGGCGTTACCAAGGCTACCATTGAGCCTTGTAGTCGGGTTTTAATATCGTCGTATGCTGTGCTCATAACCGTGCCTGTATATCCTAGCTTTTATTAAAGCTATCACATGATAAGTCGTTTGCAAGTGTCCCTCTTAGCTCTATGGAGCTTAACGTTTGGTAAAATAACGTCAGGGCAAGACCTTGCGTGATGTTCATACTGTGTATTTATGATGCTAACGTGATTAATGCTATTTAGCCGCAGCCACTCGATTGACCAAGAGCCATAAAAACGCCTGCTAGTGTAGCATATTTTGCCTTCATCGCTATCAAACAATTCATGCTTAACACTTCTATAAAGGGAAAAATCGGCAATCTATCATAATGTTCAGCGTGACTTTATTTGACCTAAAAAATGTACGAGAAAGCTAAACAGTTAGTGTAGCGTAAGTGGTTAGCAGCGATAAAACCTTTTTAGATATTTTAACGAATCGTCAACATAGCAATGGTCGGACGATATGCATTGCTGTACATAAAGAAAGCCGATTCATAGCGCTGCTAATCACGCTATCCTTTGCTATTCAATGCGTAAACCAATGATACCTGGGATGCCCTGACGCACTATCTCAATCGTCACCACCCCTTTTTCAGGTAATGATGCCACGGCGCTAGAAAAATCATTGACCGTTTTAATCGGTTTTTGGTGCAAATTGGTGATGACGTCGCCTGCTAGTATGCCCGATCGCGCTGCGAGTCCCGTCGGCTCAATGGCGGTCACTAAGACGCCGGTCTTATTATCAGCAGCTAGCTCTATTTGCTCCTCCGGCCTTAAATTGCGCAGCGCCAGTCCCAAGCTGATGCCGTTGGCCTGCTGTGCGCCTGTTTGCGACTGCATATCATTGGAGGCATTACTAAGCTTGCCGGTTACGATAGCTTGTTTACCGTCGCGCTGAATTTGAACGCGAAAGATATCGTTAGGCCGCGCTCGATTAATCAGATTTAATAAGTCGGAGGCTTCCATAATTTGGACGTCATTGTATTTTAAAATAATATCGCCTGGCTTTAGCCCAGCTTTTTGCGCAGGCGAGTCTGGTGAGACGCGTGTTAATAGCGCCCCTTGCGGACGCGCTAAGTTATAAGCTTCGGCTAAATTACGGTCGATATCCTGCGGAAAAATACCCAGATAGGCACGCGCAACCTCACCGTTATTTTTTAGCTGCTCATAAATATCCATCGCCGCATCAATCGGAATAGAGAATGACAGACCCATATAGCCGCCCGTACCACTAAAAATACGCGAGTTTATACCAATCACTTCACCGCGCTGATTAAATAGTGGGCCGCCAGAGTTGCCAGGGTTTAATGCCACGTCAGTTTGTATAAAGGGCACACTGGTCTCACGGGAAAAATTACGCGATTTGGCGCTGACAATGCCCGCCGAAGCCGAATAATCAAAACCAAAGGGCGAGCCAATCGCTAATACCGGCTCCCCTACTTTTAACGCATTAGAATCACCGATTGGCAGGGCTGGGAATTGACGCCCCGTCACCTTGAGCACCGCCACATCTGAGCGCTCATCACTGCCAACCAATTTGGCATCAAGCTCGGTTCTGTCATTAAGGGTGACAGTAATTTTGTCCGCACCTGCCACCACATGATGATTGGTCAGCATATAACCATCGTGGGTGACGAAAAATGCGGTGCCATAGGCATGTTCAATCGCAGGCGTCGCTGCTTGGTCGGGAATATGTAAGCGATCACCAAAGAACTTCCGCAATAGCTCAGCAGTTTGGGCTTTAGCAAGCTCCGCCTCACTGACGGTTTTGGTGACGTTTACCCGCGCGACCGCTGGCGTGACTTGCTGTACCAAACCTGAAAAATCTGCGGTGGTAACGGCCGCTTGGGCAGTTGGCACGGTCGCGATGTTGATACCCGCCGCCATGGTGGTGGCAACCGCTATGGCCAAAGTGCTCTGCTGTAACCAACGGCTCAAATTGACTGTAATCGACGTTTTAGAAATATTGCTAAACGTATTGATAGGTATATTTTTAGGCATGTTACCCTCCATATAATGGGTCTTTATAATTGTTATAAACGGTTTAAATAGGACCGTCATAAATAATAATTTTGGCGTCATTCATTATATATTATGTTGATAATCGCTCAGTTTGCTCATTCGCTAACCTCTAAAGCCAACATTTAAAAAACGGCTCTTTAGATTGTTGGCTTAGAGATTTTACCGCTTGCTTTTGTTATCTGCGTTCATCATAAACTTTGGAAAATGCAAACTTGCAAAGAAGAATGCTTGTTAGTTTACCGTCCATTTTCGACTTATGGTATAAAACTTTATCTTTTCTATCATAAAGATAGTCTTATTGCTAACATGCTAGACATACTACCTTTAATAAGTTTTCTAAGCCGATAATCAAGTGGCGTAAAGATTGCCCTAAAATACATAAAATAAAACCATGTTATGATAACAAGCCAAATAATTTATATGACAAACAAAAGTTAATTTTTGTAGATCGTTATTTTAACAAATTGGCAATCATCAGCTTATTTTTCATCTTTTGCTGCGGCTCACGCTAGCAGCCTCTGTAGTGCGCCTAACTAGATATAAAATATAACAAGATTTTAAAAGGATTAATTTATGGATACCGCCCTATTATTATCCGGCGTGGTTGGGCTTGGTATTGCCGCCCAATGGTTGGCTTGGTATTTAAAGCAACCGTCCATTTTGTTTTTATTACTGATTGGTATTATTGTTGGCCCGATATTGGGCGCTTTTGACCCAGACTTGGTGCTCGGCGAGCTGATGTTCCCCTTTATCTCGCTTGGTGTGGCAATTATTTTATTTGAAGGCTCGCTGACTTTAGAGTTCGATGAGATTAAGCAGCACGGCTCTGTGGTACAGATGCTGGTGTCGGTCGGCGTGCTTATTACCATTGTCATTGTGGCGCTATCGACTTATCTGTTGTTCGATGTCGACCCTTTGATTGCTTTGCTATTTGGTGCGCTGGTTTGTGTGACTGGCCCTACGGTCATTATGCCGTTACTGCGCAGCGTGCGCCCGAACAAGACCATTTCCAACATTTTGAAATGGGAAGGTATCATCATTGACCCAATTGGCGCGATTGCGGTGGTTTTGGTTTATGAATATATCATCTCAGGCGGTGAAGCCAGTAGTATCTTACTGTTTGCCAAAATTGTGGTATTGGCAGTGGCGATGGGCTTGGCAGG
Source organism: Psychrobacter sp. UBA3483 (assembly GCF_002377905.1). GTDB lineage: Bacteria > Pseudomonadota > Gammaproteobacteria > Pseudomonadales > Moraxellaceae > Psychrobacter. The sequence continues at coordinate 7,767 of NZ_DFQS01000041.1, forward strand.
GGCGTGGTTATTGGCGTTTTTAATGCGCCGCCATATGATTCCTGAGTTTTTACGCAATGTCTTTACCTTAGCTTTTGTACTGCTGCTGTTTTCTATCTCTAACCATTTAGAGCATGAGTCTGGCTTATTAACCGTCACCGTCCTTGGCGTGGCGCTGGCTAACTGGCCAAAATTCCCGCGTGAGACGATTTTAGAGTTTAATGAATCGCTGACCATCTTATTGGTATCGGTATTATTTATCATTCTTGCCGCTCGCGTTGAGCTTGCCAGTTTGCTGAGTGTTGGCTTTGCAGGTTTGGTGCTACTCGCGATTGTGATGTTTGTCGCGCGTCCTTTATCAGTATGGGCATCGTCTATTGGCTCCAATCTAAAAACCAATGAAAAGCTGATGATTAGCTGGATTGGCCCACGCGGTATCGTTGCCGCTGCTATCTCGTCGCTTTTTGCCATTCGCTTGCAAGAATATGATATTCAAGGCGTTGAGCTGCTCGTACCTTTGGTTTTCCTCGTCATTATCGGTACAGTAATGATTCAGGGCTTGGGCGCAAAAATGGTTGGTAATTTCTTGGGCGTCCGTGAGCCTGAAACCAACGGTATCTTGGTCGTTGGCTCCAACCCTATCGCGTTATTGGTGGCAACGTCTTTAAAAGACCAAGGTTTTGATGTCATCGTCGCGCACAATAACTATACCAATATTGCCCGCGCGCGTATGAGTGGTCTGCGTACTTACTTTGGTAATCCTATCTCTGACCATGCCGACCATCACTTAGACCTTATCGGTATTGGGCGTCTGTTTGCCATGAGTACCGATAGAGAAATGAATACCTTGTCTGAGATTCATTACCGTCATGAGTTTGGCGAGCGTAAAATCTATCGCCTTAAATTCAGTGATGAAAAAGTCAAAAGCGAGCGCGATGACAAACAAGGCAACTTCCATTCGCAGTGGTTATTTGGTAAAGATGTGACTTATGCCAAGCTTGCCAGTATGCTATCAAAAAAAGCGCGTATCAAAATTACTAACATCACCGACAGCTATAGCTTTGAGCAATACAAAGCCGATAATAAGCAATTTGTGCCGCTTTATACGGTCGATAAAGAAGGTAAGCTGCACGTGATTACCGATAATTTCGATGGCACCGTACCGCGTGATCGTAAGCTGATTTCATTGGTCGTCGATGATGAAGTGCAACCAAAACCGGTCGATGTAACGGCAAAACAAGAGCAGGCACGCGCGGTAGCAGATGCCAGCTTTGAATCCAGCTCAAAAGCGCCTGAAAAGCGTAAAGAAATAGAGCTTACCGATGATAGTAATGACACTGCTATGCCAGAGGCAGCTGTAACCACTGCTAAAGAAACTAATGCAGCAGCGGTGACTGATACAAAAACGGCGCTAGAAAATCAGTCAGATGCTATTACTGATACGGCTAATAAAACTCAGGTATCAAGCACGACTGTTAAAAAAGATAACGTGCAAACGACAGAGTCTGACTCCACTGGCGCAGACAATTCCACTAAGGTTGCCGATGCTCATAAAACTAAAGGGGTGATGTCGGATAATTCGACCGCAACTTCAAAAACCAAAACCTCTAGTAATACCAACGGTAATGGTAGCGCACCAAAAACTAAAAAAGGCACGCTTGACCCCAATCGTTTACCGGACTCTAGCGGTGATAGCCTTGATAACGTTGACAGCATGGATATAGATAAAGACTAGAGTTATCTTTTTAAAATTTTCCATAAACGATAAAAGCCCCAACTGCGCAGTTGGGGCTTTTTTTTGGATAATATAAAGTAGAAATGACAGCGTTAAAACAACATTACACTAATGCAAATTTTTCCTGCACCGCATGCCAAATACGTTCACTAACTTCTTCGGCGCTACCTTGAGCATCAATACGCTGAATACGCTCAGGTTGTTCGCTGGCAAGGACGCTAAAACCTTGATGCACTCTAGTAAAAAAGTCGGTCGCTTGCTGCTCAAAACGGTCAGCAGCGCTGCGTTTATTGGCGCGCGCCATGCCTTCTAATACTGGCAAATCTAGCCACAAGGTCAGCTCTGGTAACTGTTCGACAAATTGCTCAATCAGCATAGCAATTTTAGCGCGTACCGTACTATCGCCATGCGCGCGTCCAAAACCTTGATAGGCAACGGTTGAATCGGTAAAGCGGTCACATATCACCCACGTTCCGCGTTGCAGTGCAGGCAAAATTACTTGCTGCAAATGGTCACAGCGCGCGGCAAACATCAGTAGCAGCTCGGTATCGTCATTAATTTTGGTATCAGGGTCTAACAAAATAGCACGCAGCTGCTCGGCAAACGGACTGCCGCCCGGCTCACGGGTACGCAGATAATCGATGCCTTTTGCTTGCAAATGGTCGCAAAGCTGCTCAATAGCGGTGGTCTTACCAACGCCTTCGGTACCTTCAAAACTGATAAAGCGCCCTTGATTGGACGCTGTACTAAAAGATGCGGTATTAGTAGAATGCTTAGGCGAGTTTATTTGCGCTAATTTTTCTTGCGATGATTTTTCTGGTAGTGATGCTGACATGATATGACCTTATGTCATTGATGAACATTATGTCTTTATATAGATAGCTATATAAAGACATAACGCCCGTACACGATAGGTTTTTAGAAATATAGAGGGTTAAATTATGGTGGCGGTGTTTGTGCTTTTTTCTGACGCATGACGCTGAGATAGTCTTTGACCGCTTGGTTATGCTCATTTAAGCTATTGGTAAATTTGTGACCGCCGTTACCGGTCGCCACAAAATATAGCGCTTCGCTATCGGCAGGATGCAAGGTCGCTTCAATCGAGGCCGCAGATGGCAGCGCGATTGGCGTTGGCGGCAAACCATCGATTTGATAGGTGTTATAAGCCGTCTTTTCATCGATGTCTTTACGGCGAATATTGCCTTCATAACGGCTACCCATCCCATAGATAATGGTCGGATCGGTTTGCAAGCGCATATTTTTATTCAAACGATTGCTAAATACCGCCGAGACCAAAGGACGCTCTTCTGCCACGCTGGTTTCTTTTTCGATAATCGATGCCATTACCAGTGCTTCATACGGACTGTCATAAGGCAGATCAGGGTCGCGATTTTCCCACGCTTTGGTCAATGCTTGCTGCTGACGCTTATACAAATCGGTCAATACCTGCTTATCGGTGCTGCCTTCGCCATAATAATACGTATCAGGCGCAAACCAGCCTTCAAGATTGTGATTGACGATAGCATCATTACTATTGACCACCGAATCTGGCAAAATGCCAACCAAATCCAATGCCTGCGCGATGCTGGTATTCGTGCTATCCGCCGTCAGTACTTCTTTTTTGATGCCTTTATTATCTCGTAGCGCCTGATATAAATCTTTTGAGGTTTTGCCTTCGATAATCTGTACCTTGACCATCGCCGCTTTTACCCCTTGCCCCAGTACTTCTAAGGCTTCAGCAAAGGTAGGGTTTTCTGGTAATTGATAAATACCGGCATGCAATGGGCCATCAATTTGCGTTTTCATATAAAGCTTGGCAATCGTGGCAGAAAACAGTGGAATCTGCTGCTGCCACTGCGGCAATAGCCCATAATACGTCTGACCCGACTCAATCGTCACCATCTGCTGTGGCTGCTCAATACGGCCAAACAGCGTCTGATACACCATCACCAAAAAAAACGCGGCAATCAGTCCAAGCACCAATAATACCTGATAACCACGCTGCATAAAAAACGATGGATTATCGGCTTTATAGTGGCGCGGTTTAGTACCACCGCTAATGAGCGAGATATCCGTCGCCGGTACTTCCTCTACGCTAACGTCGTCGATGATAGGTTTTTTGTCCAGCGCTGTCGTCTCGACAGGCTGCTGCGGCGCGCCGTCATGGTCGTTTTTTGGCGACTCATTTGAACGTTCAGGCGGTATTTCAGGGGTTGGCTTGCTCATGGCAACTCGCGAGGCAGAAGTTTGCTAGGAATTTAGCATTGAACTGGGCGATTTTCAATGGTATTTGCTTAGCTTATCGATTAACTTACTATTTGGCTTGAGAGTGATGGCTTAATATTCATCCTCTTTTATTGTTATTTCCCCGCCTGCCCATTGGTCACGAAAACTTATTATGAACCTAAATTTCAATCAAAGTCTTGCCAAAAACTATGAGTCACCAAGCCAAATCATTAGAGTGCTCAGTGAAGATTGGGTCGCTAAGCAAAGTTATTGCCCTAATTGTAATGCCGAACCATTGGCTGAATTTACGAACGGCAAGCCTGTTGCTGATTTTTATTGCAGACATTGCAGTGAGGAATATGAGTTAAAAAGTAAAAAGGCAAGATTAAGTCAGATTATTAATGATGGCGCTTATGACACCATGATTGAACGTATCAACAGCGACAACAATCCAAACTTCTTCTTTTTAACGTATTCTCAAGCATTGAGCGTGAATAACTTTTTAATCATTCCCAAACAGTTCTTTAAGCCGGACATGATTATAAAACGCAAGCCTTTATCCATCACTGCCAAACGCGCTGGTTGGGTCGGCTGCAATATTGATTTGCGTAAAGTGCCTGAATCAGGAAAAGTGTTTTTGGTCAAAGACCAGCAAGTCATACCACGCGATAATGTCACCGAGCAATTTCAAAAAACTTTGTTTCTGCGTCAGCAATCACAGCAGACACGCGGTTGGACGTTAGATATTTGGCAGTGTATCGATAAACTCGATGCTAATTTCTCTCTCAATCAGGTTTATGCGTTTGCTGACTTATTAAAACTCAAACATCCTGAAAACAACCATATTAAAGATAAAATCCGTCAGCAATTACAAGTATTACGCGATAAAGGCATTATTGAATTTACCGGTCGTGGTCAGTATCGCAAATTATATTAAGCGCTTTTATTATCTTTTACCCACTTAACAAAAGACGATCACTTCTTTTTCAGCGCCTTTGCTAAGCTAGCGGATATAAATCCTAAAGAAATTTTGATACGAGTGTATTGAGAATAATGATGATAAAAAGCGATAAGAAAGTGGAAAAAGTTTTTCAGATAGAGATTGTTGAAACGCTAAGTAGCATTGTGAGAATTAATGCAGAGAACGAACAAGGAGCACTATTAAAAGCGCAAGAACTGTATCGCAATGAAGAGGTTGTTTTATACCCTAATAACTTAATTGACACCAAATTTAATATTCTTTAAATACGGTTAAATCGCTTTAAAACTTACCACTTCACCCGCCAATAACCTCAGACTGCTCATAGGCATAATACCGCGCAGCGCATTACAAAAGAATAGCTGACTTAAATGGGGCAAATCATCATCTTGTAATGACCGGATAATGACGGGATTTTCACTAGTCGATAATGTATCGATAATCACTTGCCGCATCACGCCAACGACGCCCGATTTCGCCATGGATGGCGCATACCATTGACCAGTACTCAGATAGTTGCTGCTACTATTTCTATAATTTTGAGAGTGTGGACGATTGGACGATTTTGCGACTGGCGCTTCTACTAATTGATAAAACACATTACTCATCGTGCCCTCAACCCACTGCCCGCTCATATCACGTAGCAGACCTTCGGCTATGCTTGGCTTGATAGTGCCTGTCAATGTCTCAGCTTTAATAGCTTGGACTTTGATAGCTTGTAGCTCGCCACTTGCTAGCACATTATCGAGGCGGTTTAAGCTTTTTAGTCCAACAAGCGGTGGTGGTAGGCAAGCAATCTGAGAAGACAAGCAAATGGCACTAGCGGCAGGTTGTAGCGGGATGAATTGACCATCGGCGAGTGGCAGCGATTGCGCAGTGGTAATACTTATTGGTGAGGATTTAAGCCAAACCTCGCACTCACTGCCGCCAATATTTGGTGTATAGCCATAGCCGCGGACTTCTTGGTCGGCGCGCGTGACGATAAGTTTTAGCACCCCTTGCTGTAATTGCTGGGCATGCATTTTTAACAACGTTAATAGCGACTGGCTGTCCAACTGTAGTTGCAAGGCTGCCGCATGCGAGACAAGGCGCTGCTGATGATAGTCCAACCACAGTATCTGCCCGTCAATGACACCCATAGTGGTAAAAAAACCATCACCGTATGCCAACCCGCGATTGTCTAACGACAACGTGGTCTGCGTAGCATTTGATGGATGCAAACATATCCAACTATTAGGCGACATCAAGGCTAGCCCCGCTTATTTATCAGCGGTTTGAGCAGCGGATTTATTAATCACCAGCATACAGCTATAAAACTCGCATTTTGCCAACTCTACTTTTTGACCGCCGATGGTTTTATTTTTGATGATTTGACCGCCGAGCATATCAGCGACCAGCTTACCGCCTTCATCGCCCATCAATTGACGCGCCAGCTGATAAGCTTTTTTGGCATGGTTTTGACTTAGCCCTTTTTCTTTATCAGAGTCGGTTGGATTGGCAAAATACCAGCCAAGCTCAAGGTATTTTTCAGAATCAATCAGGTCCAAATACGGCGCATCGTCCTGCATAAAGCGATATTTGGATGCCGGATTACTGGCATAGTCCAAGCTGTTTTCATCGGTGCTGACCACTTTACCAAAGGCTGATTGTATCTTTTTAAGCTCATCAATGCTTAAGGAGGTCACTTTGGCAGTGCCCCACGAGGCGACATCGTATTTTACCGGTGTTCCTTGCGCGGTAGTTGCGCCATCGAGGTCAGCATTGGCATTGGCGTTTTCTGCTTTGGAGGTTGCAGTGGCAATCTGCTCGCTATTATCAGCGCTCGCCTCTTTAGCGGCGGTATCGCTCTCTGTATTGCTATTACAGGCACTCAAAGACACGCCAACTGCCATCATCGTACTGACCATCAGAGTCTGTAGGCTTTTATTCCACATGGACAATTTACTCACACTTTTAAAGGGATCCAAAAACGGTATTAACGAGCGGTTTTTGCTACCGCTGATAATGAAAAATATCTATTAAGACTTTATAGTTATTACTTTAGTGGTTATAGGCTTTGTTATCACTCAGATTGTTAAATGTTGACTTTTGATCATCGTAAAACACAAGGCCAACTGAAATCTTTATGCTCCCTAGTTTACCCAACTGCTTAACACTTGACTAGCTTTTACCTTACACATACCGCTCCGACAGAGTACAGATTTGTTAAAGACCTCACGAGATAAAGGCATGATTTATCTGGCCAAATATTCGCTCCGGTTTTAGCCTTTTTTATTGTCTTAGCATAATTGTCTTAGCATAATTGTCTTAGCATAATTGTCTTAGCATAATTGTCTTAGCAGAGGTTTGTGAAAGCTAACGTTATCCCCTATGATAAGTAGGACTGGATAAGTGGCGTTGCATAAGATAATTAAACAGCCACTTTTTTATTGATAACTTTTCACCTGTTCATTTAATTCTGCCTCTATTTTACCCTTTATAAGCAGCGGACCCTTTATGACCAAGCATTTTATCGTTATTGGCAATCCTATTGCCCACAGCAAATCCCCTGAAATCCATACGCAGTTTGCAGCGCAGGCAGGCTTAGAGATTAGCTATCAGCGCCAGTATTGCCCTGATGATGCAGCCAGTTTTACCGCGGTGATTGAGGCATTTTTTCAGGGCGGCGGCGTTGGTGCCAATGTGACTGTGCCCTTTAAGCAAGTGGCTTATGAGTGCTGCGCGGCGCGTGGCGGCTTGTCTGAGCACGCCAAGGTCGCAGGCGCTGTCAATACCTTACTGCTGAATAACGCGCTGTTAAAAAATGGCACGCCGATAGCTGAGGCGATATATGGTGATAATACCGACGGCCAAGGGTTGGTCAATCACATGACAAGTTTAGATTGGCCGCTAAAGGGCGCACGCGTGGCAATAATCGGCGCAGGCGGCGCGGCGCGCGGGGTGATATTGCCACTGATTGAAGCAGGTATCAGCGAGCTTACCCTTGCCAATCGTACATTGAACAAGGCGACAAATTTGGTTAATGAGCTAAGCGCTGCAAGTGAGACGATTGCTAAGCAGCAGATTAACATCTGTAGCACTGAAACGCTAAGCGGTGAGTTTGATATCATCATCAATGCCACCTCGATTGGTTTATCAGGTGATACGCTGCCACTTAGCGACGAGTTACACAGTCATTATGCTTACGATATGATGTATGGACGTGAGCTGCCGTTTTTGCAGCATTTTGCCAAACGCGGCGCACAAACGTCAGACGGTTATGGCATGCTTATCGGGCAGGCGGCGTTAAGTTTTAAGCGTTGGACGGGACACGCGATTGATGTGGTAAAAGTCACTGATAGTTTATAAGAGTATTGAAGGAATATATTAAATAAGCCGTATGAGTCAGCTTCATACGGCTTTTTATCAGCTAAAAAATTTAGCTAAAACGCGCCAATAACCAATTCTCTAGCCGGCGCAGCGGCACGCGTAAATTGGTCGAATGCATCACCACTCCGCCGCTTAGCCCTACCACACAACCAATCATGGTATCAAACAAACGTGCCAAAATGACTTCTTGATAAGCTTGCTCAGTAAACGGTAACCCACTGCCGTATTCAGCGATGAATATCGTCAGCGGCGTGATAAATATCACCGCCAAGCCATAATGGCGGTCGACCAAGGTTTCGATACACAGCATTAAGCCTAATATCGCCAGCGCCACGCCCCATATCGGCAAACCCCACGCCAGCATCCAACCTGCCAGCCCAACGCCAACCATAGTGCCAAGTAAACGATGTATTTGCTTAATCCACATGGTACGCAAATGAATACCTTGGATAATCAAAAAACAGCTGACCGCTGCCCAATAGGGATTTGATAAATTTAAGCTCAGCGCGATGACTAAGGATAGACTGACAAAACCGGCGACAATCACACTCTCTGTTATGGTATCGGGCTCATAACTGTAGGTCGGCGTCGGTGTCGCTGGACGCGTCGCCAATAAAAACAGCGAATATAGCAGCGCCATCACCAAAGCAAAACCACTACCAAGCATCACCAAGCCTGTGGCCGGCATGACGTCTTCTAAAGGCAGGGGGATAAATAGCGCAATCGCTCCCGCCATCATCACAAACAAACCTGCGGGCGGCGGCTGACGATAATAGCGCCCGAAAATTACAATACCAAACGCCATTAAAGTAAATATCGGCAATTTTAATGGCGGGATTTGCTGCGCTATCAGGCCGAGCGCAAAACATAGTGACATGGCAAAACCCCACGCCATCACTGTCACCAAACGAAACGGCAGCTTACCTGCTAACGGGGTATTTAAAATGACCATCGCCCCTAGTGACGCTTTAATACCAGATGGCAGAGCATCAAAGTAGGCACCGACAAATACCGGAAAGCTAATGGTAATCGCGGCGATAATTGGCATGTGCCACGGTCGCTTACTACGGTTAACGGTCAACAAATGATTGAGCTCACCATCAATGAGTTTTTTTATCCGTGTCAATACTGCCATTAGCCAAAATATGGGCGTCGTTTTGTGCTGTGTTTGGTAGGCGAGATTGCGCTTTGGTGCGCTCATAATTGGTGTTCCTTTATCCTGTTTGGGCACGTAACTTATACACTTAGTGGTTGTTTTGCGCCTATCCTGCTATCTATACTGAAACTGACGCCAAAACTATGATGCTTTATAATAAAACTGGACTTAACAATCCCCGGTTATCGATTTCTCATTCTTATTGATAACTTATATTTTTACTTTTTTTAATATATTATGAATATTAGTTATAAGTTGTATATTTGTGGCTATAGAAGATTTATACTGACCTCAATGCTACAACAGCTGTTTTTTATCAAGGACGCCTTAACGGTTATCAAAATGGACAAGCTGTTCTTAATAAACCCAAATGACGACCTGTGATATTGTCTGCCTTTATCCCAAATAATTAAACACCCGTTTACATGAACCGTGGTTCAATTACTGAGCCGACAGTCTATGCTAACGAAACAATCAAAGAGAGCGACTATGTTAACTTACAAAGCACCTTTGCGTGATATCAAGTTTTTGATCAATGATGTTTTTGATTTCCAAACGCATTATAAAGATTTGGACAATGGCGAGAACGCCGATCCTGAAACGGTCGATATGATTTTGCAGGGCATGGCGGATTTTGCCGAGAACGTCCTATCTCCTATCTATCAGCCAGCGGACGCAGAAGGCTGTCATTTTGAAAATGGTGTGGTAACAACGCCAAAAGGCTTTAAAGAAGCTTATGATCAGTTCGTTGAAGGCGGCTGGCAAGGTATCTCGTACCCTGAAGAGTACGGCGGTATGAATTTACCGATGTCAATCAACCTTATCAAGGCTGAAATTATTGGTACAGCGAACTGGCCTTGGGCGATGTATCCTGGTCTATCAACCGGTTGTATCAACACCTTACTACAGTACGGTACCGACGAGCAAAAAGCGATTTATTTACCTAAATTGGTTGAAGGTACGTGGTCTGGCACCATGTGTTTGACTGAGCCGCAGTGTGGTACTGACTTGGGTCAGGTGAAATCAAAAGCCATCCCGCAAGATGATGGTACTTATAAAATCAGTGGTACTAAGATTTTTATCTCAAGTGGCGAGCATGACTTAACCGATAACATCGTGCATATCGTTTTAGCCCGTCTACCAAATGCGCCAGAAGGCACCCGCGGTATCTCACTATTTATCGTACCAAAATTCTTGCCAAATGCTGAAGGTGAAGCGGGTGAGCGTAATGGCGTGGTTTGTGGTTCTATCGAGCACAAAATGGGCATCAGCTCATCGTCGACTTGTGTTTTAAACTTCGATGACGCAGTTGGTTACTTAATCGGTGAGCCAAACAAAGGCTTGAAAGCGATGTTCACCTTTATGAACACTGCACGTATCGGTACCGGTATCCAAGGTTTGGCGCACACTGAGCTGTCTTTCCAAAACGCCCTACCATATGCGAAAGACCGTCGCTCTATGCGCACTTTATCAGGTACCAAAGACCCTGAAAAAGTGGCTGATGCGATTATTCATCATGCCGACGTACGCCGTATGCTCTTAACTCAAAAAGCCTTTGCTGAAGGCGGTCGCTCGATGATTTATCACTCAGCGCGCTATGCTGATAAAATGTCGCAAGGCGTTGCCAATGGTGATGACGCTGAGTTTGAAAAATGGGATGATAAATTGGGCTTTTATACGCCTATCCTAAAAGGCTTTTTAACTGAGCTTGGTATTGAAGCGGCCAAACACGGTCAGCAAGTTTACGGTGGTCACGGCTACATCAAAGAATGGGGCATGGAGCTTATCGCTCGTGATGCTCGTATTGCGACGATGTACGAAGGTACTACGGGCGTACAGGCGCTTGATTTACTCGGTCGTAAAGTTATCTTGCAATCTAAAGGTAAAATCATCCGTGATTACACCTCAAGCATCATGAAATGGTGCGGCGAGTATGCGCTTGATAAAGACATGCGTAAATTCGTTTGGGCGCTAACCAAGCTATGTGCCGAGTGGAACACCTTGACTGTGCGCTTGATGCTGATGGCACGTAAAGACCGTGAAATCATCTCTGCGGCATCAGAAGATTTCTTGATGTACTCAGGCTACGTGATGATGGGTTATCACTGGGCACGTATGGCAGCGGTCGCTTATGACAAGCTTAAAAATGGCGGTACTGAATCACCAGAATTCTACAAAGCTAAGATTCAAACGGCTGAATTTTACTTTGATAAAATTTTACCACGTACCTCAGGCCATGCCGAAAGTATGGTCGCCCCAAGCGAAAGCATGACGGCAATGGAAATCGATAACTTTGCTTTCCTAGACTAAGACTGCCTCACAATTGAGCAATAATTAACAAGAAAAGCGCCTATTCATTAGGCGCTTTTTTATGTTTAATGAAAAGTCGGAGAAGATAATAGAACCATAGTTATCAAGTAATAGACAGCTGATAAACCATAATTTAATAAGGAAGCAATGATGTTGTCGATTAATAGACAAACCACTTTATCAGGTGCCCGAGCGCTAAAAACGCTATTATTGAGTGCCGCATTAATCAGCGTTGGCGCCAATAGTGCGTTGGCTAAAACTAGCGACACCCCCATTCATTTTGCCAAAGGCGCTATTAGTAGTGTTGTTACTGGTAAATTAAATCCTAAAGAACAGGAGCGTTGGTATCGTTTTAATGCTGCCGCTGCGCAATATACCATCATTAATATTGCGCCACTTGCTGGCACGCCTGAGACCGCCAATGTCGGCGTCTTGCATATGCCAAATGGCACGCAAGATGGCACCAAAGGCGGGATTATTTATCAAGGCTGCTTACCGGCAACTGGCGAATATCGCTTACGTATCGCCCGCAATTTGATGGCGACTCAGGGTAAAACCGCTGGTTATAAGGCGGAGGTGATGGTATTGCCTACATTTGCCAGTAAGTCGTTATGCGAAACTAAATAGCTTGTAAGTGATTCTTATAATAAGTAACTCTTATAATAAGTAACTCTTATAATAAGTGACCCTTATAAGTAGTTGAGGCTCGCGTTTAGCTCAGCATTTTTTTATGATAAATCGCGCTGAGCTCTTCGACCTCAACACAGATTTGGATGTCGGCGCGTCCTGATTGCTGTGTGTTCAAGCGCTCCTCTATAGCAGCCGTCAATAATTCAGCAAGTTGATGCCGAATGACCTCGTCACGGCCGCTCATAATTTTTAGATGCGCATAAACAAAGCCGTTGCGCTGCTCATCGTCTGTCACCCCAACCAAAAACGTTTCAATCGGTACGATGCGCGCTTTGATATCGGTAGGTTTACCAAAATGTCCACTGTCCCATAGCGCTTGATTTAATGCTTTTAGAAATGATTCTTCATGAGCAATCATGACGTTCGGCGTCACTTGAATGGTTAAATGCGGCATGGGTAATATCCTTATTTAAAAATAGCAAATCTGCTAATAAGCAGCGCAAACACTATTGAGAGCAAATGACAAAGGCGCAGAATAAACGGCGTGTAAAATTCTTCTTAAATACTAATCATCGATGATATCTGCAAAGCGCGCGTCAAGGCTGGTCGCTAATTGCTCAGGTGGCAACTCAATCTCTAGACCTCGGCGACCGCCACTCACATAGATAGTTGCCTGCTCCTGCGCTGCGGCATGGATAAGCGTCGGTAAGCGCTTTTTTTGCCCCAATGGGCTAACGCCGCCGAGCACATAACCCGTCGACCGTTCGACCAATTTAGGTTCAGCCATTTGTACTTTTTTGCAAGCCAGCATTTTAGTGCTCGATAGAGCCTTTGCCATTTTTTTAAAATTTAGGGTTTTATCGACCGGCAAAATCGCTACGGCCAGCGCGCCTGCGTCGGTTGTCACCACCAAGGTTTTAAACACTCGCTCGGCAGTAATACTCAGTTTTTCTACTGCTTCTAGTCCGAAAGAGGCGGCGGTGCTGTCGTGAGTATATTCATGCAACTTATAATCCAGGTTGCGCTGTTTGGCAAGTTTGATAGCAGGGGTCATAATATTTTGGCTTAGAATAATGAAGTTAAAAGATAAAATTCCAGATAGATTTGAATGTAAATATTTTACTTTAGTCCCTTACAGTATTGCGCGAAATCGCAGATTTTTCTACCTCTGACTTTAAATAATTTCACCTTTTAACGCTTGGCTCGTCAAATATTCTTTGGCATTTAAACCAGCATTCTATGCCGTTATGAGACTAATATTGGCAGTATATACAGACACTATATATCGCTTTGATGGCTTTTATGGCATCATAAGCTCACCATATTTGACTAATTTTGATACTGATTATGATACCGAAGTTCTTAAAAAAACGGATTTTTAAAGCGCCAGTCGCAACTGACCATACAACCTCAACCCCAGAATTCGAGGCTGAGATGCTGCCGGTTGCCTCAACTCTTTATGCCAATGCGCCGATTAACCAGCTCTATCGCAAGCTGTCGGGACAGCTGCTTGATGTCGCTGTGAAGCCAAAGCTTTTGGGCGAGTTGCCAGAATTCGACGATGACGACAATATCCTTAGATTTTATGTGCTGCAAGATTATTCGCGCTCCAACAGTATTTTGATTGACCTACAGACGCAAGAGCACAATCTGCCGCCCGCCTTAGTCGGTGTGCAAGATATTACTCATGATGTTAAAGAAAATGCCGCCATTATCTTTTTACATCACCCGCATGCCAAAGACAGCCAGCTATCACCTCGCCTATCGCGTCTGGTTGCCGCGGTCTTACAACATCCAGAATTACAAGTGCGTTTGGTGCCAGTGTCGATCCTGTGGGGACGCGCGCCAGAAAAAGAAGACTCGTTATTTAAATTGTTGACCGCCGATAACTGGGAAGATCCTAGCATCACCAAGCAGCTATTTAATATCGGGGTGATGGGGCGTGATACCTTTGTCCAGTTCCATCCGCCACAAGATTTACGCACCCTTATTCATGACAGCTTACAAGGCGATGGCGAAGGATTTGCTGTCTTTGATTCAGTAGCGACCGAGTCCACTCACAAAGCCGCGCAAAACGCCGCGCAAGCTGATAACGCTGATACGGCAAATGGTGCTAATAAAGTAAATGATGCTAATAAGGTAAATGATATAGCGCCAAGCTTTGCCATGGTTGCGTCAGCCGATGGCAATCGCGAGCTGGTGCGCTCATTACAACAGCAGCTTAATATTTATTTGGATAAACAGCGCGCCAGCATGCTCGGCCCCGACTTGTCGGACAGACGTAACTTGGTCGACAAATTGGTTTATTCGCCTGCTATCAAACATGCAATAGAAGCAGAAGCGGCGGCGTCAGGCACCAGTGTGCGTGAAGCGCGTATGTTAGCCAAGGGCTACGCCAACGAAATGGTCAATGATTACTCACACTCTATCGTGCGCGGTTTTTATAAGTTCCTGACGTGGTTATGGACGCAGCTTTATGATGGCGTAGAAGTGCATCACTTTGAGCGGGTACGTGAGCTGGCCGCTGATTATGAGCTTATTTATGTACCTTGTCACCGCAGTCATGTCGACTACTTGCTGCTGTCCTACGTCATTTATATGCGCGGCTTAAGCATTCCTTATGTCGCAGCGGGTGATAACTTAGATGTACCAGTATTGGGGCCGTTATTGCGCGGCGCGGTTGCCTTTTACATTCGTCGTAGCTTCCGTGGCAACGCGCTATATACTGCGGTACTGCGTGAATATATGCACACGCTGATTACCCGTAATACCCCGATTGAGTACTTTATCGAAGGCGGACGCTCGCGTTCAGGGCGACTGCTGCCACCGAAAATGGGTATGCTGGCGATGACGGTACATAGCCAATTACGCCGGACCAATAAACCTGTGGTGTTTATACCGACCTATATCGGTTACGAGCGTATCATGGAAGGCGGCACCTATGTGGGCGAGCTAAAAGGCAAGCCAAAAGAGTCAGAATCGCTAATCGGTCTCCTAAAAGTTGGGCGCAAGATTGAACGTATCTTTGGTAATGTACATTTAAGCTTTGGCACGCCGCTGCATCTTAGCGACTTTATGACCAAGTTTGACGTGCCAGCCAATAGCTTACCTGCCGATCGTACCGACACGCCACTCGATGATAAAACCAGCGCCATGGTGGATAATATCGGCGTCAAAGTCATGCAGCATATCAATAAGGCAGCGGTCATCACTCCAGTGTCGCTATTGTCATTGGTATTATTATCGGCACCAAAGGCGGCGCTTGATGAAGATATTTGCCGTGAGCAAATCGCCCTTTACCAAGGTCTGGCTCAGCACTTGCCTTACTCTGATGATACGATTATCACCGATATGACGCCGCAGCAAATCATCGATTACGGTATTAAGCTAAAACTTATCGAACGCATACCGCATATCTTGGGTGATATTATCCAAGTTGCTGGCAAACAGGCGGCGCTACTAAGCTATTTCCGCAATAATATCCTGCATGTCTTTATTTTATTGTCTTTCTTATCAGCTCTAGTAGCACGTAACGGACGCATTGAGCGCAGCCGTCTCAATAGTATCGCCGAGCAGTTATATCCATTCTTACAAAGCGAGTTGTTCCTCTATTATTCAGCGCATGGTCTTCAAGAGACACTGAATAAGAAAATCGATAGCCTGCTTACTAATGGACTGATTGTCGAAATGGATAATGGTATGCTGAGCGTGCCTGAGACCAATAGCAAATGCTATCAGCAGCTACAAGTACTGGCGACGCCAGTTGAACAAAGCCTTGAGCGTTACTTTATGACCCTTGCTCTACTGGCTCAGCAAGGCTCAGGCAATCTAACCGAAAACGAAGTCGTTGACTTGTGTCACCTGCTTGGGCAGCGTTTGTCTGTGCTGTATGCCGACGACATTCCTGACTTCTTTGACCGTGCGCTATTTACCAGTTTTATCGGTGCCTTGATTCGTCTTGATTATCTGCAAAAAGATGAAGAAAATGGTATCTTAACTTTCGATCAGCGCATCGATGATATCGCTCACCATGCAAAATATGTACTCAGTCCTGATATGATGCAAATTTTGCAGCAAGTGGCGAGCCTCAATGAAGAAGAAATTGCCCACGCCATTACTGAAATTAGTAATAAAAAGCAGCGTAAATTTGGCCGTAAGCGTTAATAAAACAACGTAAAAGCTAAACATAAAAAAGACCTCTAACGGATTAGAGGTCTTTTTTTATATCTAAATTATTGTCTAAAAATACTTATTATAAATAATTATCCTAGGTAGAAATCTTTTTATACTTCATACGCTTCGGACTGGCATCATCACCCATGGTCTTTTTGCGATAGGTTTCAAACTCAGAATAGTTACCATCGAACCAAACTGGGCCTTCATCTTCGAATGCCAAGATATGGGTCGCGATACGGTCAAGGAACCAGCGATCATGCGACACCACCATCACCGTACCTGGGAATACTTGAATAGCATCCTCTAGCGCACGTAAGGTTTCGATATCCAAATCGTTTGATGGCTCATCAAGGAGCAAGACGTTAGCGCCCTGTTTTAGCGTTTTTGCCAATTGCAAGCGGTTACGCTCACCACCTGATAATTGACCGACGTGCTTTTGTTGGTCTGAACCTTTAAAGTTGAAGCGGCCGATATAAGCGCGGCTTGGGGTTTCATAGTCGCCAACTTTGATGATATCTAGGCCGTCAGAGACTTCTTCCCAAACGGTTTTTTTGTCGTCCAAGTTATCACGTACCTGTCCGACATAAGCGACCTTGACACTTTCACCCAAATCGACTGAGCCGGTATCTGGCGTATCACGCTCGGTAATCATGTTAAATAGTGTGGTTTTACCCGCCCCATTTGGACCGATAATACCAACGATAGCGCCTGCTGGGACGTTAAAGCTTAAGTTTTCATAAAGCAGACGATCGCCAAACGATTTAGAGATATCGTTGACTTCGATGACTTTATTACCTAAACGAGGACCCGGTGGAATATAAATCTCAGACGTCTCATTACGCTGCTGGAACTCTTTTGAGTTCAATTCCTCAAAACGCTGCACGCGTGATTTAGACTTGGCTTGCTGACCTTTTTGGTTTTTACGAATCCACTCAAGCTCTTTTTTCAGCGCTTTCGCAAACGATTCTTCTTGTTTATTTTGCTGCTCTAAACGGGTATTCTTTTGCTCAAGCCACTCAGTATAGTTGCCTTCGTACGGATAGCCATGGCCACGGTCAAGCTCCAAAATCCACTGAGCGACGTTATCCAAGAAATAACGGTCATGCGTAATGGCGACGATAGTACCGCTGTAGTTTTGCAAGAACTGCTCAAGCCAAGCAACCGATTCGGCGTCCAAATGGTTGGTCGGTTCGTCTAGTAACAGCATATCAGGGCGTGATAACAGCAGACGACATAGTGCCACACGGCGTTTTTCACCACCTGATAGTTTGCTAACGTCAGCATCCCATGGCGGTAGACGCAAAGCATCAGCTGCTTTTTCTAGTTGGGTATTTAAGTTATGCGCATCCCACGCTTGGATGATGTCTTCCATCTTGCCCTGTTCTTCAGCAAGCTTATCAAAGTCAGCATCAGGCTCAGCATATTCGGCATAAATGGCGTCAAGACGTGACAGCGCATCTAATGCTTCGCGCATACCATCTTCGACGTTGCCGCGCACGTCTTTACTGTCATCAAGCTGTGGCTCTTGCGGTAGGTAGCCAATTTTGGTGCCAGTTTGCGCGCGCGCTTCACCACTAAAGTCTTTATCCACGCCTGCCATGATGCGTAGCAAGGTTGATTTACCTGAACCGTTAATACCTAGGACACCGATTTTGGCACCAGGGAAAAACGATAGGTTGATGTTTTTTAAAATCTCGCGCTTAGGTGGAACAAGTTTTGACACGTTGTTCATCGTGTAGATATATTGAGCCATTAACACTCCGATAGACTGCATAGACGAGACTTGCAAACCAGACTTAGCAATCATGCCAAACGGGCTGCGCCTCAAAAATCAGGGTTATAAATTGTTTACCATTATCGCATTGTGGCGCAACCCCTGCAAGCTAACGGACTGTTTTACCTGTCTTTATATGCCTTTTAGATTTTTTTGCCGCTTTTTATGCCGAGCTGCCTGTTTTATCCGCCTTCTGTGCCAAAACCTTTATGCAAAATCATTCCTTACCAATTCTTGTCGCAATGTTTGGGTTAAAGCAAGGCTATTAACATTCGTCCTATCTAGCCTTACGGGAAATGACTAGAAATTTGACCCAGAAAAGTTCACAATCAATAAAGTGATAGGATAGAAAATATGTAGATTACGCAAATAACAGTTATTTGACAGTCATTTAACAGTCGCTTAATAACAACAACTTAATAATCCTCACTTTATCAACCGCTAGGAATAATTATAAATATCATTAATGGAGAGTTTCTATGAGTAATGACAACAAACAGAATCTAGACATCGTTCACAATGAGCAAGCCAAGCGTTTTGAGACGTCAATCGACAGTCATACGGGTTATATCAGCTATCAAGAGCGTGGCGATCAACTGGTATATGACCATACCATCGTGCCACAAGAATTGGGCGGGCGCGGTGTCGGTTCAGCGCTGGTTAAGCATGCTTTAAAGTACGCTCAGGATAATAATAAAAAAGTGGTGCCACAGTGCTCGTTTGTCGCCTCATATATCGATAAACATCCTGAATATAAAGAGCTGCTATAGGCTTAAGAAAACAAGCCAATGATAGATAAAGCTTTACAGCCGTAATTATGCTGTAAAAACTCTCGTCCGGCTTATGCGTCAACATATACCATTGCCCTCCTATTTATTTGTTTACCTTTATTATATTTTTGCTTGCAACGATATAGTGAGGATAAGCAGAAATAGGTGGGTTTTTTGTCCTAAGTTCTTTATGTCATAATTTTGCTCTTTATGTCATAACTTTAGGCAATAGAACTGATATAAGATAAAATAGAGACCAGCAAATCAATCACTCTAAAATCTCCACTTCCTAATAATAACAAAGGATACCACCATGAGTAGTTTATCTAACCAACAAATCGACTTACAATTAGAAGACTTGGCTGGCTGGCAACGCGACGGTAATAGCATCGTCAAAAGCTATCATTTTAGCGATTTCATCGAAGCCATAAGCTTTATGAACCAAGCCGCTTTTTATGCTGAGGCACTCGAACATCATCCTGAATGGAGCAATACTTATAACGTTGTCGATGTCCGCCTGACCACTCACGATACGGGTGGTATCACAAGCCTAGATATTCGCCTTGCCAAACGTATGGAACATATTATCCAGCCGAAAACTTTCTAGTACTGCATAAGACAGTTGGCATTAAAGATAATCAAAATAGTCAAATTAAAACAGACAAATTTGAGTCATAAAAAAAAGTCCTCAATCGAGGACTTTTTCTTATTAATCAGTATGAATACTTAAGACCTAAGCAGTCACTGTTCTCTATTACATACGGCGACTAACAAATGCGACAATGAATAGAATCACAGCAATGGCTAGTAGGATATAAGCAAAGTTTGCCGATAGGCCAGCGACACCGCCAAAACCTAGGAAACTTGCAATCAATGCGATTACCGCAAAAATAATGGCCCAACGAAACATAATATTCTCCTCAAATTATGGTTAAGAATGAGATATACAGCTAGCAGTTTTGGCCATTAATAAACTGTTTATCGATCGACCGTTTTACCACTGCACTCTTATCTTCTATCTTCCTGAAAATTTTCTTGTTGTTTTGATACTACTTATTACTGCGTACGAATATAGATTAGCAATGATTTCCTCTAAAAGACGTTCATTTTGGTAATAATGTCGATAGGTTATGTAAACTTTGTAGCAAATCTTACCATTCTTAAGTTTTTACTTGGCTTTTCAAGACTTATGTGTAGAGATAGTGAATGAACGCTTAAACTCCCTTATTTTTATGACAAAATTTGCTATAAACCTAAATGGTTTATTTTATGCGGATTAAAGGTTTAGTACTTTAAAGGGTTAACATCAGCTGCATAAATAATAAAGACGGCTATTTAGCCAGCTAACTTATCAATGTAACAATACAAGTTAACGATAACGGCTATTTAACAAGGAAAATAAATATGAATACGGAAACCTCAAACGATTCAGCTGCATCAAAACCAGCATCAACAAATCAAGATTCAGCAAACGCTGATGACAAACGTCCCTACGCGGTGGTTTTGTATGGTGCGACCAGTTTTGTTGGCCAAATTACTGCCCATTATTTAACGGAATTTTTATCGAACGCTAAAGATAAAAATGGCGAGAATGTCACGTGGGCGATAGCCGGTCGTGATGAAGAAAAGCTCAATGAGCTACAGTCTAAGCTTGCCAGCAAAGTCGATATAATCATTGCCGATAGTAACGATGCGGCTAGCCTCGATAAGATGACCAAGCAAGCCCAAGTTATTATCTCAACCGTTGGCCCTTACCTAAAATACGGCGAGCCATTGATTAAATCTTGCGCCAATCACGGTACCGATTATGTCGATCTGACTGGCGAAGCGATATTCATCAAAGATATGATGGATAAATATCAGGACGCCGCCAAGCAAAGCGGCGCGCGTATCGTCAATTCATGTGGCTTTGACTCTATTCCGTCGGATTTGGGCGTGTATTTTACTCAGCAGCAAGCACAAGAGAAATTTGGTAGCGCTTGTGATGTGATTCATATGCGCGTCAAAGCGGCAAAAGGTGGTCTATCTGGCGGCACGATTGCGTCGATGGCAACGATTTTCGAAGAAGTCGGTCAAGATAAATCACGCCGTAAGCAAGTGGCAAACCCTTATTTGCTCAACGACGACAAAGATGCGCCAAACGTGCGCCAAGATAATGTCAGTAAACCAGAGTACGATGATGAGCACAAACGTTGGCTTGCACCCTTTGTTATGGCCAGCATCAATACCCGCATTGTGCATCGCAGTAACCAACTGCTCGGTTATGAATACGGTCGCGACTTTAAGTATGACGAAGCGATGTGGATGAAAGATGGCGTAAAAGGCAAATTATCGAGTTACGCAATGAGCGCAGGCTTAATGGGTTTTGCCACCGCCATGATGATTAAACCAAGTCGTGAGCTATTATCTAAACATGTGCTGCCTAAATCAGGCTCGGGTCCTTCTAAAGAAGAGCAAGAAAATGGCTATTTTGATATCCGCCTATTTGGTAAAACTGCCAACAACGATACCATCAATACCAAGGTAACCGGCGATAAAGACCCAGGTTATGGCAGCACCTCGCGTATGTTGTCACAAGCAGCATTGTGTCTTGCGCAAGATATCAATAAAGAGGATGTCGGCGGTGGTTTTTGGACCCCGGCTTCGGCGATGGGTGCTCGCTTAATTGAACGTTTAGAAGCCCACTCTGGTCTTAGCTTTGAAGTAGTAAAAGATTCATAGCAACCATGGTTAAGATTAAAACGAGTTAATTCTAACTAAGATAGTAATGACCGTTTCTTGGCAACAAGAGGCGGTTTTTTATTACCTATATTATTTACCTTTTTGCTCATTACATTTTAGACAAATGTTAACGAACGATAAAAACGTATTTCTTTGGTAAACGATGTTGCCCCTTTGCCCTTTTTCAATACATTAAGCTACACATTCTCAGACTAATGTCACAGCCATATTACTGGAACTGACGTAGGATAAAACAGGTTATGGCATAGGTTTTATCAGCCGAGCCTAAGTTCAACAAGCCCAAAGAGAAATATTAACAATAACAAATTAACAATAACAGAGAGGGAATGACTATGAAATTAAATGTATTAACAGCCGCTATTTTGACCTCAGGTGTCGCCATGTTTGCCACTACCGCCAATGCAGGTATGACGACTGATAGCCATGGTAACGTTGGTTATGACAGCTACGATGAATGTGTGATGGCAGTCAAAGACGGTTCGGCAAAGTTTTATACCCCTTATACTTATCAAAAACCCAAATTGCAAGCAGGCGAAGCGTCAATTAAAAAAATGCGTTTGTCTGAAGTCATGATTCCGCAAACCGTGGTAAACAGTAATAACTTACAAACCAGCGATTATTCAGCCGGTGCTTGTGATTTAGGCGTTGGACAGTCAAATGGTCGCTATGGTGTCTCAGGCGCATTAGTGGGTAAATACGTGCCTATTGCTGCTGATATGCCCGTTAACGTCTATATGGATAAAGCTGGTAATCCGGTACGTTTAAGCATGCAGCAGTGCGATAATCACTTTGGCGCTAAATTCCCCACCCCTGTTGTCAGCGACGCTAAAGAAACCGAAGCGCCAGCACCAGAGCCTCAAGTTGCCATCACTGAAGAGCGTAGTATGGAGCCAGTCATTGTCGAAACTAATCGTGTTATCCGTCCTGCTAAGTACCGTGTAAAAGAAGTCATTATTGCGCCAGAAGACCAAATTAAACGCGTTAATACCGCAAGTGGTACAGCAATTGCGGTAGAAGATGGTGCCAATCGCGCGGTCATCGTGGGTGAAGAAGCAGATAGTAGCGTCCTTGAAGATACTGAAATCAGCCAAACCTTTCCTGTGATTCGCGTGCCCAATAATAATACCCAGCAGCGCGTAGTCGATCCAAGAACCGGTAAATATGTGATTGTTGAATAAATTTTTACTAGTTAATTTTTAACAATCCTATGCTAGAAACGAGACAGGGAAGCAGAAAACATTTTTTGCTTTCCTTTTGTCGTGCCTGACAATAACGCTACAATAGTTGCACAAACTCACCTACAAACATCGCTCTGTGAGAGTTTTAATCGATGTACTACTGAACCCATGCTTATTTAGTTGCTATTCTCCTTTTAGATTTTTATCACTGACCAGTTCAGCTTATAAAACTCTTTAACCAATCAATCATGATAATCGCTCAATGGTTATCATGATTTTATTTTGTCTATAGGTTTAATGTTAGATATATTAAATATATAAATGCAAAATACTAAATGAATTGGTATAGCAATTTTATTTTATACAACAATACTCAACATAATCGTCAAGTTTAAAACCCCTTAAACTGACATTATAAGATTGTAAATTAAGGAATGGATTAATGAAAAAAAGTACTCTATCTTTATCGCTACTTATGGGCGCAGCGCTCACTATCCCAAGTTTGGCTATGGCAGCCCCTACTGATAGCGAAGCAGTAGAAGATGCAGCAACAGCAACCACTCTTGAGGCTGAAGGCACTCCTGTCAATGAAACCGCAGCCAGCCAAGCAAATCCATTTCAGTTAAGCGAAACCCAAACGATCAAAAGAGCCCAGGTTAATAATCTTGCTAGCCAACAGCCAGTGACCACTGAGCTACAAGCTGAGCAAGCGACAATTCAGAATACCATGCAAGAGGACATGCAGGCGCAACAAGCAGCCATGCAAAACCCAGAAGCAGCAATACAACAACAAGATTTACAACAAGCCATGTTAGATGAAGAAGCGGCATTACAAGAAGAAGCGTTATCAGAAAACGAAGAAGATACTGAGCCAGCGCAAGCGCTATAAATTATAATTAGCGAAATCAATCTTGTAGAGAATCCTCCAATATATTCTCAATAAAAAAGGCAGCCATCTGGCTGCCTTTTTTGGTTAATCGTTATGGTAAATATTATTTTTTCGCTTTAGTGACGCCAGCTTCTTGCAACAGCGCGCCAAGCGTGCCTATTTTATTAGGTGCTTCCTTACTAGATGCTGCTGCTTTCTCCGCTCTAGGCGCTTTACTGCGGTTATTGGCGCTGTCTTTATCTTGACGATTGCCACGCGGTTTTGTTGCACGCTTATCAGCCGCTGGACGGTTACTAGCTGGACGATTGCTGCGTGGACGGCTAGCCTTATCGTCATTACCTGTACCTTCTGCAGTCGACTTCGCAGCTGGGCGTACTGGTTTTTCAGACTCAGGCTTCATACTAAAGCCGATACGGCCGCGTTTTTCATCGATAGAAATCACACGTACCGAGACGATATCACCGGGCTTAACGCGGTTCATCGGGTCAGCAACGAAGTCATTGGCCATCTGTGAGATATGCACCAGACCATCTTGATGGACACCGACATCAACGAAGCAACCAAAGGCTGTGACGTTGGTAACGACGCCTTCAAGCAGCATGCCTTCGCTCAAGTCTTTAATACTATTGACGTCTTCACGGAAGTTAGCCGTTTTAAACTCAGGACGTGGGTCGCGTGCAGGCTTGGCAAGCTCTTCAATGATGGCTTTGACACTGATATTGTCATCGTTAGCAGCAAGCGCCGTGGTATCGATGCTGTTTAGCACGCCATCGTTACCGATAACTTCTGGCAATGCTTTACCGGTTTGCTCAAGTAAACTGTCAACCAGCGCATAGCTTTCTGGATGCACGCCTGTTGCATCAAGAGGATTGCTACCGCCATGGACGCGTAAGAAACCCGCCGCTTGCTCAAAGGTTTTTACCCCTAAGCGTGGGACGTTTTTCAGTGCTTCACGGCTATCAAAGGCACCATGCTCTTTACGATAAGTGACGATTTGCTGGGCGACGTTTTTATTCAAACCCGCAATATGCGCCAAGATAGCAGGACTTGCGGTATTTACATCAACACCAACGGCGTTCACGCTGTCTTGGGTGACTTTATCTAGACTGTCTGCCAGCTGGGTTTGATTGACGTCATGCTGATATTGACCAACGCCAATCGCTTTTGGGTCAACTTTAACCAATTCTGATAGCGGATCTTGCAAGCGACGGGCAATAGAAACCGCACCGCGTACAGAGACATCTAAAGTAGCAAGCTCATCACTGGCAAGCTCACTCGCTGAATAAACGGATGCGCCTGATTCATTAACGATAACGGCTTTGGCTTTCAATTCAGCGTTGGCGGCCAAAATCTCTTTAATCATCGCATCTGTTTCGCGGCTCGCCGTACCATTACCGATAGCGACCAAATCAACATTATAAGTGCTTAATAATTCATCGATGACTTTTTTGGCCTCATCCATCTTATTATCGGGGGCAAACGGATAAACGGTTGCGACGACAGGCTTGTCTTCGCCATCCAGCATGACATGACCTTGAGCATCGACAATCGCCATTTTAACGCCATGACGGATACCCGGATCAACACCTAAAATCACTTTACGGCCAGCAGGCGCTGCCATAAGTAAATGCTGTAAATTATTGGCAAATACATCAATCGCATCGGCTTCAGCGGTCAGACGCTTTTCGGTCAATAAACGATGCTCGATATGCGGACGCCATTTTTCTTTCCATAAACTGGTCGCGGCTTCAGTTAAAAACTTTTGACGTTCTGCTGGCGCTTTGGCATCAATCTCAAAATGCTTGACGATTTTTTCGATAAATGGCGCGTCTTCGCCTTCGATTTTAAGACCTAAAACGTTTTCTTGGCGACCGCGCAGCATGGCTAATAGGCGATGATTTGGCAGACGCGCCAAGCTTTCACTATGTTCAAAGTAATCTTTGAACTTCTCACCAACTTCGCGTTTTTCTTCACTAGCAACGCTCGATACGATACTCGCCGTTTTCGCAAAACCACTGCGTAGATTATCGAGTAAGTCTAACGCCTGCGTCCATTCATCAACGATGATGGCTTGTACGCCTGCCAATTGCTTGTCGATATCGCTAAAATCAACTTCAATCTCATTACCGTTATCATCAGAGATAGTAGATTGTACTTGATAGTCGGCCAGCGCCTCTGTCGGTGTAATCTCTTGCGTCAGTATCGCCTGAGCAGCAACGTCGAGGCCGGCAGAACGTGCTTTGGCCGCTGGTGAACGGCGACGTGGACGGTATGGCAAGTAGATGTCTTCAAGCTCAAGTTTCGACGTCGCATTATCAATACGCGTCTGCAGCTCGTCAGTCAAATTACCCTGCGTACTCAGCAGCTCGGTAATTTTGAGGCGACGGGTTGCCATATCCCGCTCATAATTAAGCGACTTCTCTAAAGCTCGCAGCTGCGCATCGTCAAGATTCTGCGTTTTTTCTTTACGGTAACGGGCAATAAAGGGAACGGTCGCGCCTTCATCGTAAAGTTTGACAAACGCATTGACTTGAGCAGTCTTAATGCCAAGCGCGCGAGCAAGCTTGTCGTGAATATTCGCGTGTGTGGTTGCATCCAAAACCTGTGCATTTGTCGAGGTTTGAGATGGCGTTAAGGTATCAGTGCTACTCATAGACGTATCAATCGTTGAGAAATGTAGTTTTGCATTATAGCAAAAGCTGCATGAATAAAAATCCTTTTTATCTTTTCGTTATTTATCGCCTGTTTTATGGTAAAAATCGTCTGATATCGTCCGTTCTCACGCCTTGTTAAACAAACGCATACAGCATTTAGCATTATCATTGATGCAATTATTACAGCAATCTTATACACTAAAGTCTTAACCGCACAAATATTGCAGTTTACTACTGTACTGAACACTAGTTTGTTATATTTATTTATTTTTAGCAATCGATGGAATGGTTTTTAGCTAGCAGCACTAATATTGTTACCTTTATGGATGCTTTCCTGAATTCTATTTTTATTAACAAAGATATTCACCCTTGTATTTTCAATCATAATTTCTACCAATAATAATTTTTATAAGAGGATGACTGTATGACAGATAACAACAGCCCTGACACCTTAAACCAGCGCATTTTGGTCGTTGATGACGATGCCCGCTTGCGCTCTTTATTACAACGTTTTCTAGAAGACGATGGTTTTGTCGTTCGTACCGCTCATGATGGCAATCAGATGGACAAATTGATGCAACGTGAGCTGTTTTCATTGGTGGTATTGGATTTGATGCTACCAGGCGAAGATGGTATTAGTATCTGTAAGCGCTTGCGCGAAGACAATGGTGATATTCCGATTATCATGCTTACTGCTAAAGGTGGCGATGCCGATCGTATCGCTGGCCTTGAAGCCGGCGCTGATGACTATCTGCCAAAGCCATTTAACCCAAAAGAGCTATTGGCCCGTATCAAAGCGGTGCTGCGTCGTCAAAATCGTGAGCTACCGGGTGCGCCAAGTCATCAGCTAGAAGTGGTTGAGTTTGGACCATGGACGCTTGATTTATCGACCCGTACCCTTAAACGCGATGGCAATGTGGTCACTTTGACGACCGGTGAGTTTTCAGTATTAAAAGCCTTGGTACAGCATCCACGTGAGCCATTAACACGTGATAAACTGATGAACCTAGCCCGTGGTCGTGAATGGGGCGCGATGGAGCGTTCTATCGATGTACAAGTATCACGTTTGCGCCGCCTGATTGAAGACAATCCTTCACAAGCGCGTTATATCCAAACTGTTTGGGGTGTCGGTTATGTATTCGTACCCGATGAAGCAGAAGTTGAAGCGGCTAAAAGTGAATAGCTTTAGCATTCAATGTTGATACTATTTAATGCCATAAAAAAGCCCTGCAATTAATATGCAGGGCTTTTTTATTTTTCTAACTATTGGTTTAATGCTAAATACTTAGTGCATAAAACTAACGTAATTGACTGTCCTTACTACCGCGGCGATTAAATAGCTCAGTTGCCTTTGCTTCTTTTTCAAGCTCAGACTGACAGCTAACGCAGTGCTGCACACCCGGCACGGCAATACGCCGCGCTTCTGGAATCGGGTTGCCACACTCATCGCAAAACTCAGCGCTTTCACCCGTTGGCAGCGCACGCCGTGCGCGCTCTAGGGCATCATTGACAGTCGCATCCATTTGTTCATGCTCTGCCCCATCTCTTGACCAGCCACCTGCCATAATCTTATCCTATTTTTTATTAATGCTATTTAGGTTTTAATTGATAAAAGTCTTTAATAACAAATAGATGGGGCTTCATAACGCTTATTTCAACAAATAAGTGCTTTTATAAGTGCAATCAATGGCCATAAAAATAGCGGGCAGTAAGATAACAAGTGACGATTAGTCTTTTGGTTGTAGCTCAACCACTTGACCGCGCACGCCGATGCTTTCATCACTCATCAAAAACACATAGCCGCCCATAATATCTTCTGGTGTTTTTAGGCTCATCGGATTTTCACCGGGAAAAGCATGAGCGCGCATATTGGTACGGGTGCCGCCGGGGTTGATGCAATTAAAGCGTAAATTGGTGGTATTTTGCGTTTCTTGGGTAAAGATATCACTCATGCCTTCTACCGCTTGCTTGGACAGTGCATAGGCACCCCAAAACGCGCGCGGATGAGTGCCAACGCTACTAGAGGTAAAGACGATAGAACCATGGGCGGCATCTTTAAGCAGCGGCAGCAGGGCTTGGGTGAGCATAAAGGTAGAGGTAAAGTTGACCTTCATCACCTGAGCAAACATATCGACATCGTACATCTCAAGCGGTGTCAAAGAACCTAGCATGCCAGCATTGTGCAATACCCCATCGAGCTGGCCGACTTCTTTTGCTATCAAATTCTCTAGCGTTTGCATCTCAGCATAAGTTGCGCCTTCAAGATTCATCGGTAGCATGGCAGGCTGCTTGCCGCCAAAGCTTTCGATTTCATCATAAACGTATTCAAGTTTGCTACTGGTACGCCCCAACAATAACACCGTCGCACCATAACGGGCATAGGTCAAGGCGGCAACACGGCCGATACCATCACCAGCACCCGTGACCAAAATTGTTTTACCATCTAAGCAGTTATCAGGCGGTATAAAATTACGAATATCATCGTGCGATACAGATGGTACAGAATTTTGCGCAGCTGCTTGATTGGTTTGCTGCGGCGTTGGCGGATTAGTATTGTCACTCATGGCATTACTCACTGCTTATTATTTGATGATTTAATAGGTAGGATGCTTATTAGCTATCTTGATAAATGGCTTATTTGCTTTATAAGCATTTATTTTATAAATAGTCAAACTTACCTGAAGAAAGTAAAAGCTTACTCAACTCTTTAGGGGTATCAGTAATATAGTCAGCGCCCCATTTCTTTAAGTTTTTTTGATCTTCAGGCGGGATATAACCATAGGCGGCTAAAATGGTTGTCATACCAGCGGCGTTGCCCGCTTCGATATCGCGTATATGGTCACCAATATAAAGCACGCTTTCAGCAGCACCGCGCGGGATAGCGAGTTTTTCCAACGCCATATACATCGGCTCTGGATCTGGCTTAGAGCGTGATACATCGTCAGGACAAACCAAAACCGAGCAGCGCTCGTCTAACTGCATTTTTTCTAACAAAAGCTCTGCTAAATAGCGCGGTTTATTGGTGACAATTCCCCATGGTACGCCTTTATCCTCTAAGGTATGCAGCACCTCTTCAAGCTCGCTAAAGACACAGCTATCGACGCATATATCAGCTTCATAATCGTCTAAAAACTGCTGACGAAACTCCTGCAACGCCTCTTCACTAACCTCAAGTTGGCCGTTATGACGCAGCATCAAGCGTACCATCGACGAAGCGCCTGCGGAAACTTGCTCACGAATCTCAGCTTCAGGTGGCGCTTGCCAATCATTCTCGCCGCTCATTTTACCAATAATCCGGACGAAATCGGCGGCAGTGTCGATTAACGTCCCATCAAGGTCGAACAAGACAGCTTTTACAAATTGACTCATAACAGGCGCTCTTAATATTAATTTAAAACATGGATTTAAAAGATAGTTAAAAAAGGAATACTTATAAAAAAAATTTACGACAGTGGTTTTTGTACCGCCATCATATAATTGACATCGACGTTTTGCGCCAACCAGTAGCGTTTGGTCAACGGATTATAATGCAAACCAATGATATCTTGACGGCTAAAGCCTGCATTAATCGCCATTTTATCCAATTCAGCTGGGGTAATAAATTTGGCGTAATCATGGGTGCCGCGATCAAGCAGACGCAATACATACTCGGCGCCAACGATAGCAAATAGGTAGGATTTAGGGTTGCGATTAATGGTCGAGAGCACGCAAACGCCGCCTGGCGCTAGTAGCTTAAAACATGCCTCGACGATGGCAGTTGGGTCTGGTACGTGCTCGAGCATCTCCATACAAGTGACCACATCGAACTGACCGGCATGGCTTTCAGCCAATTGCTCAATCGGAATGTGCTGATAACGCAAGGTATCATTTAAATTGCTTTGCTCAGCATGTAAGGCCGCTGCTTTGAGATTTTCTGTACCAAGGTCAATACCGGTGACATCAGCGCCGCGTCGCGCCATTGATTCTGACAAGATACCGCCGCCGCAACCGACATCTAAGACTTTTTTACCGGCCAAGCCCATCTCTGCGGATTTACTGCTATCGGCACTCATAAAGCCGCGCTTGACGTTGTCTTCTATCCAATTAAGACGTAGCGGATTGATTTCGTGTAAGGTGGCAAATGCGCCGGTTTTATTCCACCACTCGCTCGCCAAATTGTTGAATTTTTCTACTTCGCTGGCATCAACGTTGATCGCCGTATTTTGGTTAAATTCGCTAGCAGCCATAATAGCATTGCTAGAATCGCTAATACGGTCAGTAGGATGGTTTTGTTGATGTTTCATAGGCTGCGCAGAAGGTAAAACTTGGCTCATAGGATTTTTCCTTTATCGGCATTATAGTTATTATCGGGGAGTATGAAGTATGATGCTACGCTCAATATTAGCATGAGAGCAGCAACTTTGTCGTGAGTACATCGTCACCGTTTGTGAAACGCGCAAATTATAGCGCCATGAGTCGGTTATTTTTAACTGTAAAACATTTTGCTTAATGACTTTGGCTTAACACTAGGCAGGAATTTAAGGCATAAAATAAGCGCAAAACCATCAGTAAGATACCTTAAATAATAGCTCACAGCTTTACAACCGTTAGTTAAGAATCGGGTTCACAACTATGGGCATTTTACGCTATTATAGGCAGTAGTCTATAAAAGGTTGATTTGGGCGACGCATTGCTGCTTAACCACGTAAAACCTATATACAAATGCGCTAAATGACTGCTGAATCGAACCTTCTGAAACAACCATTCTGAATCTCGACACCTCAAGGAAAAAGTATGAAACGTATCATCGCATTGACTGGTTTGGCTTGTGCTATTGGGCTTGCCAATATGGGCGCACAAGCTGCCAATTATGTCGCAGGAAAAGACTACCGCGTGCTAGACAATCCAGAAAAAATCAGCGGTGATGCCATCATTGTGCGTGAATTTTTTTGGTATGGCTGCCCGCATTGTAACGTCCTGAATCCGCATATGGAAAAATGGGCAAAAACCAAAGATAAAGATGTGGTATTTTTCAAAACTCCAGCGGCGCTAAACCCTGTTTGGGAGGCCAGCGCTCGTGGTTTCTACGCCGCTCAGCTTTTGGGTTATGAAGACAAAACCCATGATGCGCTATTTGATGCGGTGCATAAAGACGGCAAACAGTTATTTGATCAAGCGTCACTAAGCAAATGGTATGCGTCACAAGGCGTCAATGAAAAGAAATTCAATAGCCTTTATAACTCGTTTGCCGTTGGCACAAAAATTGGTCGCTCACAGGCAGGTGCTAAGCGTTATCAGCTTTCAGGCGTACCAGCGGTGGTTGTCCATGGTAAGTATGTGGTCACGGGTGAAAGCGCCACTGTTCCTAAAGTAGTTGATTATCTGGTTGATAAAGTACGCGCCGAGAAAAAATAATTTAAGATGAATGAGTGCTTAAAGAAATACACGTTTATTAGCAGGCAAAAAGCCAATCAAACGATTGGCTTTTTGCCTGCGTTATGGGCTATGAGCTGTTATTAACGCTAATATAAATCGCTAGCTTTTCAGCTGCGACAATATCGTCACTTCACGAATATAACTGGCCAAATCTTCTTTGGATTCCGCCATCAATTCATCATCCTGTGTGTGCTTGGCATATTCAATCCATAGCAGCAGCTGATATAAACTATTACGCTCAGAGGCTTTGTATTGTTTTACAAACTGCTTTAGCGTGCCCTCATCATTGATGTTTAAGCGCTCAATCCAGCTTTCAATTTTGGAAATCTGCTCTTTTGGGAAAAAAGCGTCGAACAAGGCTTTAACCAGTTCGTGGCGGTTTTCTTCACTGATGAGTTTGCCGACCCGTTTGGTTTGACGATTGCGCGCATTGGCACTGGTAATGTCAGCAAGCGCCATCAGCTCTGCCATAAAATAATCACTTGCGGGCAGTTTTTTAAGCTGCTTCTTTGATAAGCTGGCAAGCGGTATCGACAATGCTTGTAAGCGCTCATGAGCTTTTTTGAGCTCTGTGCGCGAGACGCGCATATCTTGTTCTGACCAGTCAATCATAAAAGCTTTCCATTTTTCGAGATAGTAAATAATAGAGTTTATTGCGTCTTGCTGATTATATTGCTTAAGCATTCATTGTAGCTAATAACCATTAATAATTAGCATTACTAACCTTGCTTTACCAACGATGTTTTTCGCGGTGCTTAGCGGTAACGCTCAAACCTTCGGGCAAGCTCGCGCTCAATTTATCTTGCAAGTGCTTGGTAATAAATACCGAGCGATGCTTGCCCCCTGTGCAGCCAATCGCAACCGTCACCGTATGGCGGTTGTTGTGTAAAAAGTCTGGCAACCAGCGCGTAAGGAAGGCGGCGATATCGTCCGTCATCTCTGCCACTTCTGGGTAATCAGCAAAAAACTCAGCAACTTCCGCATCAAGACCCGTCGCGGCGCGCAGCTTTGGATTCCAATGTGGGTTGGGCAAAATGCGCACATCAAAGACAAAGTCGGCATCAATTGGGCTGCCATATTTAAAACCAAAGGATAAGAGGTTAATGGCGATTTGATTGTCAGCCCCAACATAATCGCGCAGGCGCTCTTTTAGCTGGTGGATATTTAGCATACTGGTATCAATTTTAAGATCAGCACGCCTAAATATCGGCTGCAAAAGCTGGTTTTCTTTTTCAATCGCCGCTGGTAAATTGTCAGCGGTATTTTCGATGCCTTTGCTATCTTGCACCATCAAAGGATGAATGCGGCGCGTGGCATTAAAGCGCGCCACTAAGATATCCTCTTGCGCTGTCACATAAATGACGGTGAGAGCCTCTTCGCCATACGTCTGCTTTAACGTATCATGTATTTCAGAAAAATTGGACAAATCGGCGCGCGGGGTGCGAATATCGACCCCAAGGGCGACGCGTTTGATGCCGCTATCACAAACCAGCTTTTGTGCCGCCTCAGGAACCAATGACAAAGGCATATTATCAATACAATAATAACCAAAGTCCTCTAGGATATTGAGTACGGAGGTCTTGCCCGAGCCTGAGCGCCCTGAAACCACTAAGATACTTAAACTATCTTTATGGGACTGTGTCTGCTCGTTATTTGATTTGGCGTGCTCATTGTCCTTAGTTGTACTCATGATCCGTCATCCTTATACATTGCTCTAGCCACTCCCGCGCTCATGACGACAGTGTTACCGTCACTAGCTGATTGTCTAACAAGCGTGCACGGCCCAACCATGCGGCAACCAAAATCACCAAATCTTGCTGATTTTCTTCTAAACTTGCCTGCAAATTGTCTGCCTTTAAAGCCTCAAGTTGAGCCGTTTTAACTTCTAAATAATCAATGATAAAACCCGCTGCAGTGATACGCGCTTTAGCCGCTGCTAATAAATGCTCAGGCCCTTGTTTGATATGCGCGCCATTCGTCAGTTGGTCGGCTAAGCGCTGTAATTCCTGATGAAGCATGGGAGCGATATTGCGCTCAGTTTCAGTTAAATACTGATTGCGCGACGATAGCGCTAAACCATCAGCTGCTCGTACGATAGGCGCGCCAACGATTTCAATCGGATAACTTAAATCACGCACCAACTGCTGAATAATGGATAATTGTTGATAGTCTTTTTGCCCAAATATTGCTACATTGGGCTGAACGATATTAAAAAGTTTTGAGACGACGATGCCCACGCCATCAAAATGACTAGGGCGCGATTGGCCACATAACTGGCCGGTGATTGCGCCTGCGCGAACGGACGTTGGTGGCGGCAATACCGGATACATCTCATCAATGCTTGGGGCAAATACATAATCGGCGCCCACGGTAGCAAGCTTGGCGACATCTGCATCTAAGGTACGTGGATAGCTGTCAAAATCTTCACCGACGCCGAATTGGGTAGGATTGACAAAGATACTCACCACGACAATATCGGCATGCTGCTTGGCAAGCTTGACCAGCTCAAGATGGCCATCATGCAGATTGCCCATTGTTGGTACTAACGCAATACGCGACTTGCCCTCTTGCTGACCACGATAAGGGTTTAGGGCGTTACGCAGCGCTGAGATGTGATGATAAATAATGGGCATGGTTAATATGTCTTATCCTAATAGCTTTTTTATCGGTAATCGTCAAATCATTAAATCAAATACGACTTACTTTAATACGGCTAGCTAAATTGGTGCTGTTCAGTGGGGAAACTGCCGTCACGTACCGACTGCTGATACAGCGCAAAAGCCCCTTCAATACTACCCGCGCTATTACGCTCATCGGTTAAAAAGTCATGGACAAAGCGTGGTACGCGGCCGTGCACCATACCAAGCATGTCATGCATGACAAGGACTTGACCATCAGTATCAGCACCAGCGCCAATCCCAATAACCGGCACAGCTACGGCTTCTGTAACTGCCTTCGCAAGCTCAGCCGGTACACACTCTAATACCAAAAGCGCCGCACCTGCCTCGACCACCGCTTTAGCATCAGTCAGCAGTTTTTCGGCCGCAGCATCACCGCGACCTTGGATTTTATAACCACCAAAGACATTGACAGACTGCGGCGTCAGTCCTAAATGCACACAAGTCGGCGTACCTGCTTGCGCCAAGGTTTTGACCAAATCGCAAAGCTCACTACCGCCTTCAATCTTAATCACATGCGCGCCCGCCTGCATCAGCTTACGGCTATTGGCCACCGCATCTGGGAGCGTCACATAACTCATAAATGGCAAATCCGCTAAAATCAGTGCATGCTTATTACTACGGGCTATATTGGCCGTATGATAAGCCATATCATCAACGCTGACAGGCAAGGTTGAATCATGCCCTTGTACCACCATGCCCAAACTATCACCGATCAAAATCGTATCGATTTGCGCGTTGTCCATCATACGCGCAAACATGGCGTCATAGCAGGTCAGACAAGTGAATTTAACACCGTCTTTTTTAAATTTATTTAAGGTAGATAAGGTTGTCATATGACCCTCAATGCGGTTAACTATTTATAGCCTTTGACGTTTTAATAAAATGCACAGCCACTATCCTAGCATCCAACTTATTCATCATTCGACAGAGGCACCAAAGAGGCACTAATTCAGTTTTAATAGCTTTAGCCCCGTCCAATCGTCACTCGGCGGATAAGCGGTGATGGGTTTGTTTGAAATGATTAACGCTGGCGCCAACTCTCGCAGCGGTAGCAAGACAAAATTGCGTTCATGCAACCCCGCATGCGGTATCGTTAATTGTGGC
The DNA here is from genome assembly GCF_002377905.1 of Psychrobacter sp. UBA3483. Taxonomy (GTDB): domain Bacteria; phylum Pseudomonadota; class Gammaproteobacteria; order Pseudomonadales; family Moraxellaceae; genus Psychrobacter. The sequence continues at coordinate 43,534 of NZ_DFQS01000041.1, forward strand.
TCTGAGATTTCGATATCACCATACAATAAAATATCGACATCGAGGCTGCGCTCACCCCAGCGGCGCAAACGGGTGCGTTTGGCTTGTTGTTCTAGCGCTTGGCAAAATGCAAGCAGCTCAAACGCAGTTAAGGTAGTCTCAAAACCTACAACCGCATTGACAAAGTCAGGCTGATCTTGCGGTCCCATCGGCGCCGAAGCATAGAAAGAAGACACACGAACTGCTCGTATCTGCTTATTTTCTTGCATGGCTACGATGGCTTGCTGTAAATGCTCTACCGGCGAACCTAGCTCGTTTTCTAAATTACTGCCTAACCCGACATAGCAGATAACCCAGTTCATACCGTCACTACTTTTATTGGCATTGGCATTGCTAGTTTCAAAGTGGCTGTTCATAGTTTTCACTGTGCTTTAGTGCTTTAGTGCTTTAAAATCGGCTTGTAAGCCTAACCGTTGTTAACGCTTGGCTGACGACGGCGGCGTTTTGATGGTACCGGCCCTTTTTGCTCATTCATTTTACTAGCAGCTGTTTGATTATCAGCTGACTGAGTTTGAGTAGTCTGTTTCTTAGTATTCTGTTTGGTTGTAGCAGGTTTGTTAGAAGCAGCTTTTTTAGCAACAGCTTTTTTAGCAACAGAGGGTGTATCCTCAGCAAATTCTGCCGCAGTTTTGGGGGCTTTTTTCCCATACTTAGCCGTATTTCCTACTTGCTCTTTATCGCTAACTGGTTTTGCCGCTACGTTATGCAAGTTATCAGCGTTATTTTTAACGTCAATATTACTATTATTCGCTATCGTAGTAGGTTGACGACGGCGACGTTTATACGGTATCGGCTCGTTGTTTATGCTGACGAGCGCTGGCGTTTGGGCGACAGTACGCTTAGTATGAATATTAGCATTGGCCGTTGTAGATAAAGCTGACTGCTCAAAATCGGCTTTGCTAGCAGCAGGCTTGGTATCGACTGGTTTTGTTTTTGCATCCTGCTGCGCTTGCTTATCAGCGTTAACAAAGTTATCAGATTGGCTTGCAACCAGCGCTTTCTTAGATGACGTATTTTCAGCTTTTGGGCTTTGCTGCACAGGGGCTTGCTTTGATTTAGCGTTAGATTTTGGCTGATCGTCCGCTGGCAACTGCTTACGTAGTGGCGGAACCACTTTTTCATGCTCTATGACAAACAACGGCGCTGGTTTTATATCTTGACGCTTATGTGCCGATTGGTTGCCAGTATTCGCCAGTGATAACTGCTGCAATTGCGCCAGCTCATTATTATCTTGTGCTGCTTGCTGCTTATCATAGCTATTATTACGACCATTCTCATTACGACCGACATTGCTGCTACTATTACTGACACTGTTATTAGCATGCTGAGCCGACTGACTGGCAGCGCGGCGGCGGCGTGACGGCACGTTTGAGGCATCATTAGCTTGCTTGCTATGAGCATTGCCGTTGATGGTATCTGGTTGATTGTTTTCTATGTGATTTACCTTATCATTGTTTGGTGTGCTCAAAGCTTGCGGTTTTTGACGATTACGCCCGCGACCACGCTGCCCTTGTTTATACGCACCGCGACGGATATTTTCATCAAAATCCTCAATCGCTTGATCTTGCTGCTGCTCGGTCAGGGTTTGATAGTTTTGCCACCACTCGCCCATGCCATTGGTCGATTCTGAAAGCGGATGTTCGGCATCACCGCACTGCTCACGCAATAGCAAGAAATCAAAACCGGCACGGAAACGAGGATGCTCAGATAACTGGATAATTTGTTTGCTGCGGGGCGCGGCCAATTTTGGCTGCAATATCCAAATATCACGGATAAATTGTTCGGCAAATTTTGGAATAGCGGTCTTGATACGCTGACGGTCGATGACTTTGCCAGCTGCATGCAGTTGCGCATCAGCAAAAGGCATATTGCGTTTTTTTGCTTTTTCTAATTGATGGAGATAGTTTTCCCACAGCAAGGCGGCATAAAAGAAAGCAGGATTGATACTTTTGCCAGCGGCGATACGTTTATCGGTATTGACAGCCACTTGTTTGACCAACGCACTTGGTTCGGCAGGCGGATAAATAAATAAGCTGTCAATCGCGCCCGATTCAAACAATAACGGTAATAACGGCACTAAATAGCCACCGGTGAACATCTTTTGCGTTTCATCATACAGACGATGCGGAGAGATTTGCTCAAGCAGAGCCCAATTGTCATCATGGAACTGGGCGGCGAGTTCGCTATCAAAGTCAAAACCCAATTTTGCCTTAAAACGCAGGGCACGCAGCAACCTGACCGGATCTTCTTCGATACGCGTCGGTGCATTGCCTAACAGGCGAATAATTTTATTATCAATATCTTCAAGGGCACCGCAAAAATCATGTACCACACCTTTAAGCGGTTGATAATATAAAGCATTGATAGAAAAGTCACGACGGGCAAAGTCTTGTTTGATATCGCCCCAGACATTGTCGCGCAAAATCATTCCGTCTTGATTGGTATTGGCATTATTGAGCGGTGGACCACGAAACGTCGCCACTTCGATAAGTTCGCGCCCAGAGTAGACATGCGCCAATTGAAAGCGGCGACCGATAATACGGCAACGCTTGCCAAAGACGTCTTTAATCTCATGAGGTTTGGCATCAGTGACCGCGTCAAAGTCTTTTGGACGCAGGCCTAGCAAAGTATCGCGCACGCCGCCACCGACGATATAGGCATCAAACCCAGCTCGGGTTAGGGTGGCTATCACTTCGGTAATGGAATTGGGTAATTCAGATTTATTCAGTTCTAACTGCTTGGCGGCACGCTCGGCCATGCATCTACTCCTCGCCTTTATTCTTAACCACCCCGACGAACACAGCGTCTATCAGGCGGATGTACCCGCTAGTTTAACAAATTTTGACCATGGTGGGTGTGTTATGACATTTACTTACATGCTATTTTGTCAATATGGGGGTTAAATTATACAAAATAAAGCGCTTAATCTTGTACGCTTAAACGTTGGCGATTCTTCTCGACGGTTTTTGCCCCGATGCCTTTTACTTTCGTTAATTCATCAACCGTTTTAAAACCGCCAAACATCTCGCGATATAAAATAATTGCCTGCGCTTTACTGCTGCCAATACCGTTTAATGCCACCAGCTCGGCTTCTGTCGCGCGATTGATATTAATTCTAGTCTGCGTGCGCGCTTGGCTGTGGGCTGCTTCTTGCGTCAATAGATATTTATAAGCACTTTTAGCATTATCAAAACATGGCGCGGCAAAGACGGGATGAGACAGCTCCGCCATGATAGAAAATATGCCTACTAAAAAAATGACTAAGTTTTTAAATAAATTAGCATGCTGCCATTTAATAAATGAGTATTTGATGGCTAACCATTTAATAAGCAAGCTTTTATTAGTCGCGTTCATGCTGTTTCGCCGCTTCCCATAACGCATCCATCTCATTGATATCGCTATCTTCTAAACGCTTGCCAGCTGCCGCTAACTGCTCTTCAATATAACCAAAGCGCGACTTAAATTTATGCACACAGGTCAACGTTGCCGTTTCAGCATCGAGATTGAGTTTACGGGCGACATTGACCAGCGCAAACATGCAATCGCCAAGCTCTTTTTCAATGTCTCTGATATTGGCTTTGCTTATGGTATATTGAGCAGCGGTTTTCGATTTATCGGTCAGCTCGCTTTTTAACTCAGCGATTTCTTCATCAAGCTTATCAAAAGCGCCGCTGACCCCTTCCCAATCAAACCCCAATTTTGATGCTTGTTTTTGCACTTCCTGCGCTTGCATCAGCGCACTACCTGCCTTGGTATTATCCAAACGACGTTTCGGCTTGCCACGTGCGGCGCGAGCTTGGTCTTCCTCTGCTTTAATCTCATCCCAGCGTGCTTTTACCGCAGCGTCGTCTTTTAGCGTTTCTGCTTCAAAGACATGCGGATGGCGGCGAATCAGCTTTTCTTGCAAGGTGGTAATCACATCGCTGATATCAAAGCGTCCTTGTTCAGCGTACATCTGACAATGAAAAACCACTTGCAAAAGCACATCGCCAAGCTCGCCCTTGATATCTTCGTCATCATCGCTTTGAACCGCTTCGCCAAGCTCATAGGCTTCTTCAATCGCATACGGAATGAGGCTATGATTGCTTTGTTTTTTATCCCACGGACAATCTGCGCGCAGCCGTGCCATCAATCCCAATAAATCGTCTAACTCGCCAGTGGCTACTGGCACGCCCTGTACAGGGCTGGGCGGCGTAACAGAAGTTAACGTTTGGTTGTCTAAGTCACTCATAAAATACTCTTATATGTTTTATCATAGAAACGGATAAGTATAAAAACGCTCACATAAAGCACCACTACGGCTTTATGACTCATTTGGTAGTTAGTGTATCATTGAACGCTTATTGACTTATAATCCTGTTATCACTCCCTCATTTTTTACCGCGCACGCACAAGGAAGCTTACTATTATGTCCACTTCTGCGACTACTGGCTATCAGCCAGCAACAGAATTTCACCCTATCAGCATTCAGTCATTTAAGGCGTATGATATCCGCGGCGAGCTTGGCGTCAACCTTGACGAAGACATCGCCTACCGTATCGGCCGCGCCTTTGGGCAAATTTTATTCGAGCATTATAGCGCTGCAGATGTCGCAGATGAACTGAAAAAATTAAAGCCAGCTATCGTCATCGGTAACGATATCCGCCACTCCAGTGAGCAGTTAAAACAAGCAACCATCAAAGGTATGCTCGATGCGGGTGTCGATGTGATTGATTTGGGTATGACAGGCACAGAAGAGGTTTACTTTGCGACCAGTTATTATCAGGCGTTGGGCGGTATCGAAGTAACGGCTAGCCACAATCCAATTAATTATAATGGCCTAAAATTGGTCAAAGAACACTCAAAACCGATTAGCGCCGATGATGGCTTGGCAGAGATTCAAGCATTAGCAGAATCTGGGCAATTTAGTACGGATAATCAACAAGGTACATTACAATTACTAACGGATAAAAGCGCTTATATCAATCATGTCATGACGTTTATTGATGTTGATAAATTAAAACCGCTAAAACTGGTTATCAACTCCGGTAACGGTAGCGCAGGTCCTGTCGTTGATTTATTAATTGACAAGTTAGCACAAGCTGGCGCGCCAATTGAAGTGCTTAAGTTGCACCATACGCCTGATGGTAGCTTTCCAAATGGCATTCCCAATCCAATGATTGAGGCCAATCGAACCGCCACTCAGCAAGCAGTGCTAAAAAATAAAGCCGACCTTGGCATTGCCTTTGATGGTGATTTTGACCGCTGCTTTTTATTCGATGAATACGGCGAATTTATCGATGGCAGCTATGTCGTTGGCATGCTTGCGCAAGCGTTTTTAAACAAGTATGCGGGCGAGTCAATTGTCTATGATCCGCGAGTGATTTATAACACCGAAGCCGTCATTGATGAGCATAACGGTAAGGCAGTTATTAGTAAGTCTGGGCACTCATTTATCAAACAAGTGATGCGGGATTCTGGTGCAGTGTATGGCGGTGAGATGTCAGCGCATCACTATTTTCGCGACTTTTTCTACTGCGATAGCGGCATGATTCCTTGGCTCTTAACCATTGAGTTATTATCAATTACCGGTAAAACCTTGTCAGAATTGGTCAGCGGTTATATTGCAGCCTATCCAAGCTCAGGCGAGCTAAATTTTCACCTGACCACTCATGATGCGCCAGCCATTATTAGCGCCATCGAAGAGAAGTTCAGCGCCGAAAATCCAACCAAATCGATGCTCGATGGTTTGAGTTTAAACTTTGGCGAATGGCGTTTTAACTTACGCGCCTCAAATACTGAACCATTAATTCGCTTAAATATTGAAAGTCGCGGTGATGAGAACTTATTACAAACCAAAACCCAAGAGATTCAGCAATGGCTTGCTAGTAAAGGAGCGGTAGCTGCTTAACTCGAATAACTGCCATGCTGAATAAAGATATTATGAATTCATAAAAACAATAAAAGCGCCGATTGATTTTTATATTAATCGGCGCTTTTTATTTGGTTTTAGTCTAATAACTGTTTATCTGCCACGCTTATACCAATCCCAATAATTAAA
>NZ_DFQS01000042.1 GCF_002377905.1 Psychrobacter sp. UBA3483
GCTATTATCATTAGGCTCAAACAATTGATTCTTGCCTTGTTCATGCTCAGGTTTTGGGTTAAAGTCTCACTAAGTCTGTTAAAGTTTGGCATGGTCTGATTCGTCTTAAAAATTACTATTATGCCTTTGCTTTAACAGACTTTTTGTTTTTTTGTCGTGTGCAGAGCTATTTGTCTTAACTATCTATGATAAAAAAGCCAAGTTATTGAATAGCTGGGCTTTTTTATGGTCTGACTTATAAGCTTTTCAATTAACGACGCACATCTTTTGGTGCATCGCCATTTGGCCAATCTTTGTCTTTATTGGCTTTGACAGGGCGCGGCAAATGGGTAAAGTAGGCGGCAATATCGACCGCTTCTTGATCGCTTAGTGTATTGCCCTGACCGAACGGCATTTTACCTTTAATAAAGGCCGCGGCGGTATATGTACGCGCCATGCCTGCGCCATCATTAAAGGATTTATCGCCAGCTACCGCAGGATAGATATAAGTACCATCGTCATTATATTGACCTTCGCCATTATCACCGTGACAAACGCTACATTTTTCTGCAAATAGCTTTTCACCCGTTTCAGGGTTTGGCTCTAACTCTTTATTCACTTTTACAAAACCGCGACCTTCAGGTGATACCCCAAATGGCATATCTTGCGACAACCAGCTCATATAAGACACCATCGCATTCATATCATCTGAATCAAGATCGAGTGCTTTACCATTCATCGAACGCTCAAAACAACCGTTAATACGCTCTTGAATGGTATTGACGCGACCTGCGCGTGAGCGATAAATCGGGTAAATACTTGGCATATTGTTCCAAGGTGCAGCATACGCTTCTGAGCCATTGCCTAGGTGACAGCTGGTACAGTTAAGCTGGTTACCAACGTTATTCGGCAGCTCTTTATAAGTATGGTTGGCAAGCTGTAGACCGCGGCGTACGGCAGCGCCATACTCATCATCTGGAATGGTCGATTCGTCTGGCATCTTAATGGACGGCTTACCGCTTGCTGCGCCTGCCGCATCACCGCCGCCTGCGCTAGCGCTCATATCACTGGCAGCTGGCATATTACCTTTTAGCGTTTCGGCACGGGCTTCGAGGGCTTTAACGCGAGCCAAGGCTTCTGCTTCTTCCAAACGGTCAACGGCTTTGGTCTCATTGCTATTACTACAGCCGGCCATACTGACGGCGCTGATGGCAAAGATAGTGGCTACTAACAGGGAGGAGGGCTTAGCACGTGGAAAGTTTATCATTGGAATATCCTTATGTTAGAAAATAATATGTAAATCTATATTTATATGATAGCTTGGTCGTCATGATGGCAAAACTTATTTTAAGATTTTAGCTAAATAAATGGCTCGGATTCCAGTATTGATCAATGCCAACATAGTTGGCGTCATATCATTCAGCTTATCGCTACTGCCTAATATTAGCTATTAATCCGCTTGATTCTGCCTATCAAAACTCGACCAGTAATTAATCTGTAATTTGCTAGTAACATAATTGTATCAAATACAAATACGTAAAGTGTTTTTAAATTGAAAAAGAACACTAAAGCGACAAATGATGCCAACAGATGGTGAACGTTCTAAATAGCAAGGCATACTGTTTTTACTAAAAGCGCGTAAATATGAAAATATTTACGCGCTTTTTTTTGATGAAGATATTTTTATATAGTAATTGCAAAATAAAATCGATACGTTAGTATTCCCGTGCTAATGGGATAGATTTTTCTTGCTTGCTGTTCGCAGGCGTAACAGAGGCTGCAAAAAACTCACCCCATTAGCACTTTGTATCGGTTTTAGATCGAATAGACGACAGCTGTTTAACTTATTCTCTGCACACGACAAAAAAATCATCCCCACCCGATTTTCATAGGTTTAGGGGTTAAAAAGCTAACTAACTGTCGAAATACAGTCTTATCATTGTTAAAGAACACCAAGTGAAGGCCCTCAATCAACACATCCAGGCCAAGCGCAAACAAACTGGCTTGAGGTCGAGCGTTTGACTTTAACTTGCGCTTTAACGGCTTATCTTTGTCTTTATAAATACCGACATGATAAGCCCAACAAAATGCTAAGGCGTTCACTGCGACTAATTTACTGACCCGATCAAGATGGGTTAAGTGGGTATCTTCAAGATTAAAGCCACGGCCCTTTAGACAAGCAAATAAAGTCTCAATCTCCCAACGCTTAGCTTAGCATAGCTTGTCATCGCATCCACTGTTTCTAGTTGATTGGTGGCCACAATCACTAAACCATAGTCTTTATCACGCTTGGCAAATACTCGAACCAAACAACCATCGACAGTCAGTATTCGCCCATGTCGATATGTTTCTTGATGGCTAACATGGCGTAATAACTCTTTAATCTGTACCAACTTGCCATGATGATTCTTAACTTTACTGTTCTTCTTAATCCGTATGGCAAAGGGTATGTGATTATTGGTGAGCCAGTTAAACCATTTTTCGCCAACAAACTCTCTGTCTGCTACTATCATCTCAAGGTTATCTTTGCCAAATTGTTTGATAAACCGCTCAATAAGTTCACAGCGTTCAAGATGGTTTGTATTACCTCGCTTATCTAGCATTTGCCAGTATAAGGGGATGGCTATCCCTTTATATACCACCCCTAGCATAAAGATGTTGAGGTTACTTTTACCCCATTTCCAGTTGGTGCGGTCAATGGTTAAGGTGACTTTGCCTAGCCCAAATAGTCGATATATCATTAAAGCCAGTTGATCGTAGTCTATCCTCGCTTCGGCAAAAAATCGCTGTAGTCTGCGATAGTGACTGTCGGTCTTGCCACCCTTAGGGAGGTGTCTTGCTATTTTTTTTAAGATTACTGCTTTGAGCAGTAATCAGGGCTATTATCATTAGGCTCAAACATTGGATTCTTGCCTTGTTCATACTCAGGTTTTGGGTTAAAG
>NZ_DFQS01000043.1 GCF_002377905.1 Psychrobacter sp. UBA3483
ATATATTTTGGGTTTGGTATAATATTGAGCTCAAGGTATTTGAGAGTTACAAACAGCACAATATTAAAGAGCTGCTCGATTATGGCTTGAATGTCAGCGTCAACTCTGATGACCCTGCTTATTTTAAAGGCTATATGAATCAAAACTTTATCAATATATGTGACAATCTGCCTCTGACAGAAAACGATATCGTTACTTTGGTAAAAAACTCTTTTAGATCTTCATTTATAGATAATGAATTAAAAGAGCAATACTTAGCGCGAGTGGATCTTGCTCTCCGGTAGAAGTGATTAAAGATATTTTCAATGATTAAGGCTTAACGGTTATATAAATCGTTAAGCCTTTTTCTTTTTTACAAAGTGCTTTTTAGGTGATAGCTACATGGCCGTAATTTTTTGGATTAATAACGGCATAATAATCCCAGCCTTTTCTGCTAAGGTAATATCAACGATAGTATTCGGTGTTGGATGTGGGTTTATCTCGATGATTTTAGCGCCGTTTTCTTTTGCCAATTGCGCTAGGCCTGCCGCAGGATAAACGAGGCTTGAGGTGCCAATACTCATAAAGACCTCACAATTGGCTGCCGCGTCCTCTGCTGTCTGCCATGCTTGTACGGGCAGCGCTTCGCCAAACCACACGATATCAGGGCGTATATAGCCATCACAATGTGAGCAAGTAATCAAAGTGTCACTATAATCTAGGGTATCGGCACTGCTATATGAGCCTCTAGATTGCGCTTGGTAGGGCGCATCGCATTGACTGCAGCGATTTTGCCAAAGATTGCCATGTAAATGGGTGACATTACTACCAGCCTGCTCATGCAAATCGTCGACATTTTGGCTAATAAGCGTCAATTGCTGCTCGGTAGATTGGCTATGATATTGCCACTGCGCTAAAGCATCATGAGCAGGGTTCGGTTTTTTCTCAGCGACCAACTGCCGGCGCCACTGATACCATGACCACACCAGTTTTGGGTCGCGAGCAAAAGCCTCAGGCGTTGCCAAGTCCTCAGCCACATAATTTTCCCAAAGGCCTGTTTGCTTATCTCGAAACGTTGGAATGCCGCTTTCTGCTGAAATACCAGCGCCCGTTAAAATACAGATGCGCTGTTTTGAGCCCAGCAATTTGGCAGCGCCTTCGACTTCGGCTATTAACGCAGGTGATAATTCTGTTAACATGAGCCATCCCTTTTTAAGATTGGATATAGACTTCTATGATAGATGGTATTTGGTGGCTTGTCATATTGCTCGCGGTTGTCATCGGACTATGGGTATTGGCAAAATCGCGCGCGCCTAAAACTGCCGATAAGCACAACCTAAAGTCGGGGCACGCAAAAACACCACTCAATGATGCGCTACAAAAAACTGCAGAATTGGTTAAGCAGTACTTTCCTGACTACCGTGTCAACCGTAAAGCCAATCATTTACTGATTAGCAAGCAAGATAAAAAAGTGGCTATGATTACCATTGATAAAAAGCTTGACGCCGGTCAGCGCCGTTTGGGAGACGTACCCGTGATTAATTATCACCGTGTCCCCAGCCGCACTCAGCTAACAGCGAATTTGCAAGATGCAGAATAATTTTATAAGTTTGAATGTAGAATATCGACGTGTACGAGTATGGTAGAGAAGGCTATTAGGTAAATTTAACAACTTTATATACAACATTTTATCATTGTTAACGCACAGTGATAGGCCGCAGTTAAGAGCGTAACGCCTTGCTGTTAAAGTGTTATGAGATAATAGGTAGGACTAGAAAAGGGTAAAACATGAGTGATTATGATGATTGGTGCGCTCGGCGGGAATCGAACCCACGACCCTCGGCTTCGGAGACCGATACTCTATCCAACTGAGCTACGAGCGCGTCATTTAGCGACTAAATCTCAACTAATGCCATGATATATAACTATGGGTAATTAGCCGTTATTAGAACGATAAGGCGTCTAAAAATTAAGACCGCTTAGTCTAACAAATAAAAGTCATAAAGCCAATGAATGAAGACCGCTATTGACGTTTTTTAAGAAAAAACACCATAGTCGGCAAACAGGCATGGCAATCTACCTGTCTTTTCCCTTATAATGTCAGGGAGAATTCATATTTATAATCACCGATTACAAGCGCGCCCGTATGCGGGATGGCTGTTTGCTATTGATAACTGCTTGGTTATCAAAGGAGGACAAACAGAATGTCCAAGTCGTGTCGGCCCTTGTATACGCAATAAGAGAACGTGACGAATGAGAAAAGTAGTTATGTTATCGGCAGCTGCCATTCTAGGAATCGCTAGTATCGCTGTGAGCCAAGCCGAAAGTGTTGTAGACACGCCTGTAACCGTATCAGATGTCGCAGAAGGGCAAGAGGTTGTCGATAACTTGCCTGAAAAATTGGGTGACGATACCAAAGCTGCTGCCGATACCACAGACGGCGCTGCAGCTACTGATGAAGCTGCGGCAGCAGACGCAAGCACTGCCGAGGCGCCCGCTGAAGAAACAGCCGCTGCTGCACCTGCGGCTGAAGAAGAGCCTATCCCGCAAGATACGCCACAAGTACAAAAGCTCATCGCTTTGTATCCTAACTTGATTGCTCGTATTCAGCCGGTTGCTAAAGTCTGTTTTGAAGACGACGAAGTGTGCGACGTCACTGCACGTTCTGCAGGTCCAGCAGCAGGCGATGGTCCGCGTGATGGTAAAGCCGTTTACAGCGCTGTCTGCCAAACGTGTCACGCATCAGGCTTACTTGGCTCGCCTATGCTAGGTGATGCTGGCGCTTGGGGAGCTCGTATCGCTAAAGGTAAAGATACCTTGTATACCCATGCTATCAACGGCTTTAACGCTATGCCTGCCAAAGGCGGCGCTGATATTCCTGATGAAGAAGTACAAAACGCAGTGGATTATATGGTTGGTGAAGCAAGCTAATTTAATTGGCTGACTTATATGCAACAGTAATAAAAAACAGCAGGAGACGGTAAAGTAGTTATCGTCTTCTATTTTGCTTTTTTATCATTATTCTGCTTAATATAGTCAAAATATTCTAAAAACGCTACAGTATTGCGGATAACAGCAATCATATATAGAAGCTTATAGAGCGCCTATTTCATCTAATGAGGTAGGCGTTTTTTTGTGGGCGACGATTGATATTATTAATAACGTGGTTATATCATCCTAACGTTGAAATCGCCTGCCATGAGCCTCACATTAAGACACTAGACTCGTATTAAGATACGAAAGCAAATAGTAGAAAAACCAATCTCCCTAAATCGTCTTCTATATTCCTTTATAGATACATCATTAATAAAGAGGTATTCATGTCTGAGGTGCCAGCGCTATCTATTCAGAACCTATCTAAAACCTATGGCAACGGGTTTTCGGCATTAAAAGATGTCAGCTTGACAGTGCCACAAGGTGGATTTTTTGCGCTCCTTGGGCCAAATGGTGCGGGCAAATCAACGATGATTGGTATCATTAGCTCACTGTTTAAGCCAACGGCGGGTAGTGTGCATATCTTTGGTACCGACTTATTGGCTGAACCTTCAAAGGCCAAGCAGTTTTTGGGCGTGGTACCGCAAGAATTTAACTTCAATCAGTTTGAAAAAGTTGAAGATATTTTGATTACTCAAGCCGGCTATTTTGGTATTGCGGCGAAAGAATCCAAACCACGGGCAGAAAAACTGCTCAAGGCATTGGGTTTATGGGATAAGCGCGATAATAAGGCGCGAGAGCTGTCAGGCGGTATGAAGCGCCGATTGATGATTGCGCGCGCCTTGATTCATAAACCAAAGCTATTGATTCTTGACGAACCAACGGCTGGGGTCGATATCGAGCTGCGCCGTTCGATGTGGGAGTTTATGCAGCAGATTAACATTGAAGAAAATACCACGATTATTTTGACCACCCATTATTTGGAAGAAGCAGAGCAGCTTTGTAAGCGTATCGCTATCTTAGATCATGGCGAAATTCGTATTAATACGGAAATGAAAGATTTACTTGCGCAGTTATCGGTCGAAACTTTTGTCTTTGATTTAGCAACGCCATTGACCAAACAAATTGCTTTAACAGGGGTCACTGATACGCTACAGCCCGATGATTTAACGCTTGAGGTGACATTGACCGAAGGTGAGTCGCTAAACGGTGTCTTTGAGCAGTTGTCTAAGCAAGGCGTTTTGGTGGCGAGCATGCGTAATAAAGCCAACCGCTTAGAAGAGCTGTTTATGCGCTTGGTCGATAAAAGCTTGCATGAACCTTTGAGCTCGTAGGCTGTTTTATTCATAATTTTCCAATTTACCCAGATAAATAGACCACTACAAATATAGCAACCATATAGGCAACACTGCGGGCAATGATAGCGTTTTGATATTAGCCCGCAGATTGCTTAGGAGAGATAACGCATGAACTTCGCACAACGCTGGATTGCTTTTCGCACCCTGCTGATTAAAGAGATTCGCCGCATATTACGCATTTGGCCGCAGACATTATTGCCGCCAGTCATTACGATGAGCCTGTATTTTGTCATCTTTGGTAAAATGATCGGTTCGCGCGTGGGCGAGATGGGCGGTGTGCCATACATGCAGTTTATCGTGCCCGGTTTGATTATGATGGCAATTATCACCAACAGTTACTCAAACGTGGTTTCGAGCTTTTTTAGTGCTAAGTTTCACTCGAGCATTGAGGAGCTGTTGGTATCTCCAATCTCTAAGCACGCTATTTTGACGGGTTATATCAGTGGCGGTATTTTCCGCGGACTGGCGGTTGGGGTCATCGTCTTTATTGTGGCGTTATTTTTTACCAAGCTGGGTATTGAGCACTTATTTATCACCTTATTTACGGTGATTGGCACCTCGGTTTTATTCTCGCTTGGCGGCTTTATCAACGCCGTATTTGCGCGCTCATTTGATGATATTTCTATTATTCCAAGCTTTGTGTTGACGCCGCTGACCTATCTTGGCGGGGTGTTTTATTCGATGGAAAATTTATCGCCATTTTGGCAAAATATTTCACTGTTAAACCCAATTGTCTATATGGTGAACTCTTTCCGCTACGGCATTCTTGGCTATTCTGATGTCAATGTGTGGTATTCGATGGCAGCTATTTTTGCTTTTTGCGTCATTTTTTATATCATCTCTTATCGACTGTTAAGTGATGGTTCGCGTATTCGTTTATAAGCTGCTGTGAACGCTACTATCTCTAACATTTTAACTATCATCAGTTTTACTATTAGGAAGTACTCATGAGTATTCACGGTATTTTAGGCGAACAAACCACTGATTATCCAACTGAGTATAGTCCCGAGACTTTATATCCGATAGCGCGTAGTCTAGGCCGCGACGTTATCGGCTGGCAAGACGATAAGCTAGCAGTGGGCGTCGATTGGTGGCACGCCTTCGAGCTGTCTTGGCTCAATCCTCAAGGTGTTTCGCAAGTGGCGATTGCGCGCTTTGCTATTCCTGCCCGCTCACCATTTATCGTCGAATCAAAATCACTTAAGCTGTATTTGAACAGTATCAACTTTACTGAATTTGCTAGCTGGGACGAGGTGCAAACGCTGATTACTAAAGATTTATCAGCATGCGTACAAGCAGAAGTAGCCGTTGAGTTATTTGGCTTAGATGATGACTTGAACAATAAAAGAACAGGCTTATTGATTGCTCAACCTGAAGGCGTTTGTATTGATGAGGCACTTGCCAATAGTAGCGAGAAAGTAGCGCTAACGAAACATCCTAACGCGTCATTGCTAAAGAGCAAGGCAGATGATAATAATGTAGCAAGCGGCAATACGGCGGAAGTTGCGCAGCCTTATACTTTTTATTCTAATTTGCTGCGCAGTAATTGTCCGGTGACCAATCAGCCAGATTGGGGTACGTTAGCGGTTTCGATTACTAGTAATAAAGTAGTCGATGCAGCGAGCATGCTGCGTTATGTTTTAAGTTTCCGTCAGCATAATGGCTTTCACGAGCAGTGTGTCGAGCAAATATTTGCTGATTTAAGCAAACATTATGAGCCAAGCGAGTTGATGGTTCGTGCGTGGTATACACGTCGCGGCGGTATCGATATCAATCCTTGCCGCGTCAGTGATATAAAACTATTACCGCAGCCAAGCCGCTTAATTCGCCAGTAAGGTAATGGTTTTATTTAAATCGGTTTTGTAGCATTCAACTGATAAAAAAGCGCCTATCTGAATCAGATAGGCGCTTTTTTATTGAGCAAGTTTTATCAAAAACTATTTGCCGCTTACTTTCGCCATCACTTCTTCACGGCTCAGCATTTGCTTTTCCGTTTCGCGGCGATTGACGTATTCGTATTTGCCTTCAGCCAAGTTACGGTCTGAAACCACGATACGATGCGGTATACCAATCAATTCAAGATCGGCAAACTTCACGCCAGGACGCTCGTTACGGTCATCTAGCAAGACGTTAACACCTTGGGCTTTTAGCTCTTCATACAGCGCGGTCGCCGTCTGCATGACGGTGTCTTCTTTTGACTTCATCGGTATGATAGCGACTTCAAACGGCGCAATTGAATCGTCAACGCTTGGCGTTTGTGGCCACATGATACCGTTTTCATCGTTGTTCTGCTCGATAGCCGCCGCGATGATACGACTAACCCCAATACCGTAGCAACCCATCATCATGGTCACGGGCTTGCCATCTTCACCAGAAACGGTTGCATTCATCGCTTGCGAGTATTTATCACCCAACTGGAAGATATGACCGACTTCGATGCCGCGCTTGATTTTTAGGCTGCCTTTACCATCAGGAGAGGGATCGCCTTCTTGTACATTGCGCACATCAACGACGCGGGTAATGCTCGCATCACGCGCCCAGTTCATACCGATGGTATGTTTATTGACTTCATTTGCACCCGAGACAAAATCTGACAAAGACGCTGCAGAGCGATCGACAAATACGGGCATATCCAAATCAACGCCGATATAGCCTTTATGCAAACCAGCGGCTTTGAGTTCTTCATCAGAAGCCATCGTTAGCGGTACATTGGCTTCTTCGATTTTCTCCGCTTTAATGGTATTGAGCTGATGGTCACCGCGTAAGACAATCGCGATTAATTGCGCCTCATCATCTTCGGTATGACCGTGGACGATTAAGGTTTTTACCGTGGTTTCTAAGGGTACGCCTAGATGCTCGGCAACCATTTTACAACTGGTCATGTTTTCTGTTAAAACATCTTCGCGCGCCATTTTTGGTGGTTGACGCTCAGCGGTGCTGACCGATTCGGCAAGCTCAACGTTGGCTGCATAATCAGAAACGTCAGAGAAAGCGATATCATCTTCACCGCTGTCTGCCAACACATGAAACTCATGCGACGCAAAACCGCCGATAGAACCGGTATCCGCTTGCACGGCACGGAAATCTAAGCCTAAACGGGTAAAGATGCGCGTATAAGCGTCATACATCTCATGGTAAGTCTTGGCGAGTGACGCTTGGTCAGCGTGGAATGAATAAGCGTCTTTCATGGTAAATTCACGCGCACGCATCACACCAAAACGTGGACGAATCTCGTCACGGAACTTACCTTGGATTTGGAAAAAGGTAATCGGCAACTGCTTATAACTGCGCAGCTCACCTTGAGCAAGGTTGGTGATGACTTCTTCATGCGTCGGCCCCAAGACAAAATCGCGGTCGTGACGGTCTTTAAAGCGCAGTAGCTCAGGACCATAGTCATTAAAACGCCCGGTCGTTTGCCAAAGCTCGGCAGGCTGGGTCATTGGCATCAGCACTTCTTGAGCGCCGACGTTTTGCATCTCTTCGCGAACGATGCGTTCGACTTTTTGCAACACGCGCAGCCCCATCGGCAACCAGATATACAATCCAGAAGCGATTTTACGAATAAGACCTGCTCTTACCATTAATTGGCTTGAGGCGATATCAGCGTCGCTGGGCGTTTCTTTTAGCGTGGCAAACAAAAATTGACTGGCTTTCATAAATAAAGCGGAACCTTATCAACGATAAAATAAATAAGAAATAGGAGGATATTGAGCGTGTGCTTTAATGGCCGACGCAAGCTTACCTTTTATCACTTGGTAATAGTCTAGGACCTGCCTAGCTAAAAAGTACTGCAGCAAGCAGCACGTTATTAGAAAGTGCGTTTATAAAACGCCTTACAAAAAGGGTGGAACTTTTGTTTTTGTATGAATACATCGATATTGACAGCGTCATATTTTTAGCAAAAAAGCCAGAAAAATGGCTGCATGCCAACATTTTGCTTATACAATCTGACTATGTTAGGTAAAGTTCGCCTAAGACGCAATGACTTTTTGTTGTTTCATCCCAAACATTATATAAACGCGCATATTTTATTAAAATTAGGACGTTTATGGGGCTAAAAATCAATTACTTTTTGGCAAGTTGACAGTCAAATTTATGCTTAATTGATGCAAAAGAATAATTGGTCACTTTTCTTGTATAGATAGAGAAGTATAAGTAGTTATTTAAAGACAGTTTGGCGATAGTACAGGGTAAACTTAATTGTGTTGGCGATTGGTAGTAACTGCTTGAAATCGTTACAAACAAATAGCATTTAAGGTGTACTGTTTAGCAATTAAATACCAGTCAATTCAATGCTGATAACAATTAATATAAAACCTTGAGGTAGTTTACATGGTCAACCCTGATAACCGCTCTCCTGCGGGTAGTAATAATGCCAAGCGCCCGCAAGCGAAAAAACCCATCTCCATGCTGTCGTGGCTGGTATTACTTATCGGTCTTGCCGCGCTCGCTTTTGCGATTTATAGCCTGCAAAACCTCACCAAGGAAGAACCGATAGAAACCATTACCCGTGAAGGGGTGGTGATGCAAGTCCAAAAATTAAATCGTTTAGAGACGGTGGCGTTTAGTGTCGATACCGTTATCACTAGCCAAAAACCAGGCAGTTGGATGAAGCTGTGGCAAGATGAGCAAAAGGGTTTGTTTATTGCACGCGGGCGCGTAGAAGCAGGGATTGATTTGAGTGCATTAACGCCTGAGATGGTACAGGTGGTGCAGCCAGAGATTGATGTTAACAAGTTACAAAAAGCCGATGCTAATACGCCTGTGTCAATGATGCCGCAAATCAATATCACCTTGCCGCCGTCAGAAATATTTTCTGTTTATTTAGACGATATCGAAATCTATGATTGGCAAACGGGCGCTTTTGGTATGATGCAGGTCGATCCAAAGATCTTGCAACAAGCGCAAAGTATGGCGAAAAAAGAAGTGCTTGAGCGTGCTTGCCGCGGTGATGTGATGAATCTGGCATTAGAAAATGCGCAAACCCAATTGCAGCAGTTATTTTCATTAACCGGTGCAGTCGTGACGGTCACCACGCAGGGCGCAGGGGCGTGTCAATTGCCAACGACTTAATATTTAAAATGGACTAACGAACCGCTACGCTAGTTAACAGATGTCGCTTGAAATTATGGGCAATAAGGTTACTATATTATATAGCAGGACTTATTTATTATTGGCGATAGACTTATAAATACTGTCGCTAAAATGAGCTTATATGATATATGAGGTGGCGCATATGACAACTCCTAATAATCAGCCCTCTGTTCATGAGAAGCGTAAATTAACCAAGCACTCTAAAGCAAAAGAATCGCTATCTTTCGCAACCTGGGTGCTGCTCATCATAAGCTTTACTTGTCTTGCGTATGCCATTTATACGATTCAGACGCGAATAGTAAAGCCAGCTATCGATATAGATGGTGCAGCACAAAGCAGTTTGGTACAAACTGGCAGTGTGACGCAAAAGGTAGCTCAAGTAGATAGCTAGCGCTCTCTTGTCAAACCCATTGGCTTTGCAGCATCTTTAAGCTCAAGGCTTTATTAAATTTATGATTGTTTTTTAAATTCAGCAATCGCTAGTTGCCGGGCTACTTTATGCTCAACCATGGGGGCTGGATAATCAATTTTATCAAACATATCGGCGCTGTTGATGGCTTTACGGAGCTTCTCTTCTGAATGCAAAACACTGCTTGGCACGTCTTTTAATTCTGGCAGCCAAGTCTTAATAAATAATGCATCAGCATCATGGCTCTTAGCTTGGCTAAAAGGGTTCATAATACGAAAGTAGGGCGCAGAGTCCGTGCCTGTCGACGCGCTCCATTGCCAGCCGCCATTATTGGATGCAAAATCGCCATCTATCAGTTGCTGCATAAAGTAACCCTCACCCAAGCGCCAATCAATCAGTAAATCCTTGGTCAAAAACATCGCCGTCACCATACGCAGGCGATTGTGCATAAAGCCCGTGGCATTTAAGCAACGCATCGCGGCATCGACTAAGGGCACGCCCGTCCTGCCCGTACACCACGCACCAAAATCATCCTCATTGTACGACCAATTAATCTTAGTGTCGGTCTCATGCTTATAAGCCTGATGCTGGATAAGCTCTGGTTTATCCGCTAAGACATGGCGATAGAAGTCTCGCCACGCCAGCTCACTTATCCAGCGATTAATATCGTTGTTATCAGAGCTGCTAAAGTTGCCGTTCTCATTATCCTGTAATCTCTCTAATTCTTTTGTAGCTTGCAGATAGCAAAGTCTTGGGCTTATTGCGCCCATAGTGAGGTAAGCTGATAGCTGGCTGGTCGCTTGCAAATTTGGCACATCGCGGCTGATGTCATAGTTATCAATATCATCCGCGATGAAATCCTCTAAACGTTGACACGCAGCCCCTTCACCCGCTAGATAAGCCATCCTAGCGTGCTCAAGCTGAGCACCAAAATCAATGTGCTGATACTCTACGGCAGTCTCTAACCCTTTTTGATAATCTTCGACGGCTTTTTTACTTAATTGTTCTATGTCTTTAACAGTATGAGCGCTATCTCTTGCAGTTTTTAGGGTGATTTTTGACTGGCTGCTTTTTGACTGAGAGTTTACCGCCATGGCTTGGTGCATTTGTAAGCTGCTAACCTCCAAGGTATGCCGCCATTTGTTATAAAATGGGGTAAAGACTTGATACATGCTATCGTCATTGGTGGTAATGGTTTTTGGTGGCAAGATACATTGGTCGTGCCAGCGGATAAATTCGATATCGGATTTAGCAAGTTGTTTGGTTAATTCTTGGTCGCGGTCAATCTCATTACCTTCGTACTCATGATTTGCCATGACAAGGCTGATATCATTTACCTCACACAAGGTGGTGAGCGACTCTATACAATCAGAAAAGCTGGCACAGAGCTGTACGGTTAAGTTGATATTCAATTGTTTTTGCAAAGAGGTTGCTAAGATTGGCAAGCTGCGGGCGATATGATCGAGCTGGGTGAGTGACATATCATGTGCATGCCATTGTTCAGGCGTCATAAAAAAAATAGCGCTGATGCGCGCATTATTCGCATTTGCACGCTCGCAAAGCGCTGCCAATGCGGTATTATCATGAACTCGCAGGTCACGACGAAACCACATTAAATAATGTGCAGGGTTTGCACTCGTCGTATTATTGCTAGCAGTGTGCTGAGACGTTGCCGCCACCGTTTTAGACATTCCATCTTTCCTATATTAATCAATCGCAATCATAAACAAAACTGTGAATAAAAGTATGCTAGGATAAGTTTTTGGATGCAATGGATTTGCCATTCAATTAACAAATCATCATATTTGCTATTTAGCATAGCTAAGCAGTATTTACGGTCGGCTACCTTAGCCAAGGCAATTTATCCACGTCATATCTAGTGTTATCTCTATTTAGTGTTATATATAAGGTCACATTATGCAGGTTAAGTTTTGTGGTTTTACCCAGCCTAGTGATATCAAGATGGCTGCTCAGTTGGGTGTCGATGCCGTCGGTCTGGTGTTTTATGCACCGAGTCCGCGCGCTGTTACTATTGAGCAGGCACAATTGCTAAGTGCTTCTTTGCCCGCTTTTATAAGTGTCGTGGCCTTGGTGGTAAATATGCCGCGAGCAGAACTGATTGAACTGGCAAACCATGTCCCTTTTGATATCATTCAATTCCATGGCGATGAAACACCCGAGCAGTGTCAGCAGCTGGCAAGCGCGGTCAATAAACGCTGGATAAAAGCCTTGCGTATCAATACTGAGCAGCACACCACTGTTAGCGTAAGTGCTCAAATTGATGAGTTTGCTGCCGCTGGCGCGAACAGTATTTTGCTCGATGCTTACCATCCGCATAAGTATGGCGGCACTGGTGCACGTTTTGACTGGAGCTTGCTACCGCAAGACAGCTCGCTGCCTATTATTTTAGCGGGCGGGCTTGATGCCGACAATGTCGCTGCGACTCTTGATTTGCCGATTTATGCCGTCGATGTCAGCGGCGGGATTGAGTCGGGCAAAGGTAAAAAAGACGCTGCCAAAATGCGTGCCTTTATGAAAGCGGTTAAACGCGACCGATGGCAAAACGAGACGCCGAGCGAACCTTCGAATATTAGTAACTAGCTTTTTAACGGTGAATTTCTATTTGTTAAATAGCTCATTACCTAAAATCTCTCTCTTTATTTATTCTAAAAAATACCACTTATTATAGTAGGAATTATCATGAGTCATGTCGCAAGCAAAGATGTATCTGCCACGGCTAAAGCCATCAATACCTTTACCAATCCAGAAAACGTGCAAGACTTTAACCAATATCCTGATGCGCGTGGACATTTCGGCGTTCACGGCGGTCGTTTTGTTTCTGAAACGCTGATGGCAGCGCTTGAAGAGCTTGAAACCTTATATACCAAAGTAAAAGCCGATCCGGCGTTTTGGGAAGAATATCATAATGATTTGGTCAATTATGTCGGTCGTCCAACCCCGCTTTATCATGCCAAACGTTTGAGTGATGAGATTGGCGGCGCGCAGATTTACTTTAAGCGTGAAGACTTAAATCATACGGGCGCGCATAAGGTGAATAACACCATCGGGCAGGCACTACTTGCCAAGATGTGTGGTAAAAAACGCATTATCGCCGAAACTGGGGCAGGACAACATGGCGTTGCGACGGCAACGATTGCTGCGCGCCTAGGGTTAGAGTGTATCGTTTATATGGGTGCTGATGATGTCGAGCGCCAAAAGATGAACGTTTATCGTATGCGTTTGCTCGGCGCGACGGTGGTGCCAGTGACTTCAGGTTCGCGGACGCTGAAAGACGCCATGAACGAGGCCATGCGCGACTGGGTGACTAACGTTGATACGACCTATTATATTATCGGCACCGTTGCAGGGCCGCATCCTTATCCGCTACTGGTACGTGATTTCCAAGCGATTATCGGTAAAGAAGCGCGTATTCAACATTTAGAAAAAACCGGCAAGTTACCTGATGCCTTGGTTGCCTGTGTCGGCGGTGGCTCAAACGCGATTGGTCTATTCTTTGATTTCCTAAACGATACTGAGGTCAAAATGTATGGCGTCGAAGCGACAGGTGACGGTATTGAATCAGGTCGTCATTCAGCACCATTGGCCGCTGGTCGTATCGGTGTGCTGCATGGCAACCGTACCTACCTGATGGCAGATGATGAAGGTCAAATCCAAGAGACGCATTCTATCTCAGCGGGTCTTGATTATCCGGGCGTTGGCCCTGAGCACAGCTTCTTAAAAGACATGAAGCGTGTTGAATATGTTGGCTGTACCGATAAAGAGTCATTGGAGGGCTTTCATGAAGTGACGCGTAAAGAAGGGATTATCCCAGCGCTTGAATCTGCTCATGCGGTCGCCTACGCGCTGAAGCTGGCTAAAACCATGACGCCTGAGCAAAGTATTATCGTCAATATGTCAGGTCGCGGTGATAAGGATTTGCATTCAGTAATGAAGGCAGAAGGGATTGAGTTGTAGATTCGTTTTCTAGCTTAAAAATCATTAATATTTTTCATTTAGTTTGATAATGCCCTCTATTAAGTTTAATAGAGGGTTCACAATATATATTTATATTATTTAATTTTGAAAAATCAGAGAATTAGTAAGATGGCAAAAGTCACACCCTCTATGGCGAAAAACCAGATTAAACGTAGCCTACTACAGGTTATAGATACTCACCCTAACAAATCTCAGAAGCAGCAAGTTTGGAATTATTTTGATAATAAATGCGCCTATTGCGATATAGTAATTGATCCGAATAGTCGCAAAGGTCATCTTGACCACTTGCAGGCTGTAAAAGATGGCGGTACTAATGAAATCTATAACTTTGTGCTGGCATGCAATATTTGCAATGGTGATGAAAAAAGAGAAATGCCTTGGCGAGAATTCTTAATTAATAAATGCCAAAACTTACCAGATTCGGTTTATGTAAAACGCTTAGTACATATTGAGACTTGGCATCAGAAATCGCTTATTAGTCAGTTAGATGCTGACATATTGTTTCAAATCGATGCCATCATAGAAACCGCTCAAGCGAGTTTTGATAAGTCTATTAAACAGATGCGAGCTTTACGCGATTCAATGACAACAAACTCATTTTAAAATTATAAGAGAACCACTATGACCCGAATTGAAAGTACGTTTGAAACCTTAAAAGCCCAAAATAAAAAAGCCCTGATTCCTTATGTCATGGCAGGCGATCCAACGCCTGGTAACTTTGTTGGCTTACTACACGACTTGGTTGAGCATGGCGCAGATATGATTGAAGTAGGCTTGCCGTTTTCTGATCCAATGGCCGATGGCCCAACTGTTGCATTAGCTGGCGAGCGCGCCTTAGCAGCCGGTACCAGTACGCGTGATGCGCTAAACATGGTGGCAGAATTCCGCAAGCAAGATACGCAAACGCCGATTATCCTAATGGGCTATCTGAATCCCGTGGAAATCATCGGTTATGACAATTTTGTCGCTTTATGCGAGCAATCAGGCGTCGATGGGATTTTAATGGTTGATTTGCCACCAGCCGAGGCGGGCAGCTTCACGCAGCATTTGACTGAGCATGCGATGAATGAGATTTTCTTATTATCGCCGACCACTTTGCCTGAGCGCCGCGAGCAAGTTCTGACCCATTGCGGTGGTTATATTTACTATGTGTCGTTAAAAGGCGTGACCGGTTCGGCGACGCTCGATACCGATGATGTAGCAACCCAAGTACAAGCGATTAAAGCCGAAACCGATTTGCCAGTATGTGTGGGCTTTGGTATTCGTGATGCAGCCTCTGCCAAAGCAATTGGTCAGCACGCCGATGGTATTATTGTTGGAAGTGCGCTGGTGCAAAACTTTGCTGATATAGATGCTAAAGATGCGACTGCGGTTGCAACTGCTCAGCAAAAAATTATGGTAAAAATGGACGAGCTACGCGGCGCACTTAATAGTTTAACCGCCTAATATTATATCGAGTTTATTGATATCAAAATTTGAGAGAATTAGAAGGCCAGCGCAATTTTTATAACAATGTTTGTAAAGACACAGGCAAATGACTTTGCTAAAGTTAGTTTACGTGTGTAAACTAACATCACATATAAATTGTTACAGTTGCGCATAAGCGTGCTTTATAACTGCTGATGTTATAACGATATGTGACTTTTAAATTGATTCTTATAAACGGACTTCTTAGGGACAAGAGACTAAGCCAATTAAACCAACCTGGCTAACTTGTCGATAAGCCTTTGATAATGGCGAATATTATGACTGATACGATAACAAAACCTGATATGACCACTGCAAATAATACTGAAACAAACACGACTGAAAAAAATGGCAGTTCCGCTGGGCAATCATGGTTTGAGCGCCCGATACCGGGCATTAAACAGCAATTGACCGCACCTTTGACGGCGGTAGAGACCGAACCGTCAACCAAGTGTAGTAGCTGTCATTCGATGATTACCAATACGGCGCTGATTTTTAATTGTTATGTCTGCCCGCATTGTGACCATCATTTACCGATGAGTGCGCGTGAGCGTTTAAACTGGCTACTCGATCAAGTAGACGGTGAGCTAGGACAGCAGTTCACTGCCAAAGACCCATTAAGCTTTGTGGATAGTAAGCCGTATCCGCAGCGTATGAGCGAAGCACAAGACAAAACCGGCGAGTCTGAAGCACTGATTGTGATGTACGGTAAATTGCGCAATCTTGATATCGTGACGTGTGCCTTTGACTTCCGCTTTATGGGCGGCTCTATGGGCTCGGTGGTTGGCGACCGTTTTGTAGAGGCCGCTGAAAAAGCACTTAAAGATAAAGTACCCTTAGTCTGCTTTGCTGCTTCTGGTGGTGCGCGTATGCAAGAGGGACTGCTATCCTTGATGCAAATGGCTCGTACTGCGGCGGCGATTGAACGCTTACGAATTGCTGGCGTGCCATATATTGTAGTATTGACCAATCCTGTTTATGGTGGGGTGACGGCATCGCTTGCTATGCTAGGTGATATTCATTTGGCAGAACCAAAAGCCATGATTGGCTTTGCAGGCAAGCGCGTGATTGAACAAACGGTGCGTGAGACGCTAGAAGAGCCGTTCCAGCGTGCCGAGTTCTTATTAGAGCATGGCGTGGTCGATGAAGTGGTGCACCGTCATCAGCTTATTGATACCATTTACCGTCTGCTGGCAAAACTATGCCGCGTGCCTAATGTTGATGCTTAGCAGCTTAGCAAACAGGTAATTGAGCTCGTTATTACTTAATAGCATTTATCGTCAATCACGATAAATGCTATTTTTGCTTTTTGGCTAGGTAGTTATATACTGTCTCTATTTCTTATTTAACCATTTTCTCATTCTCTATTTTCCCGAAAAATTCCATATAGGTTCTGCCCATGTCTGACTCTATCGTATCTAATTCTAATATTCCTAATGAGCACTCGAGTTTGACCGAATGGCTTGATTATATGCAGCAAATTCATGTCTCAGCGATAGATATGGGCTTATCGCGCGTATTGCCGGTTGCTGAGGCGTTAGGTGTGGTACAGTCAGCCAAAGACGATGCTTATGTATTTACCGTAGCGGGCACCAATGGCAAAGGCTCAACGACTGCGGTCATCGCGCAAATGTGCCAAGCGGCAGGTTATAAAACCGCGCTGTACCAATCACCGCATCTGAGTGTGTTTAATGAGCGCGTGCGTATCAATGGCGAGATGGTCAGTGATGAGACCTTGATTGATGCCTTTAGCAAAGTAGAGGCGGCAAGGTTACAGTGCGCTTTAACCTTATCATTTTTTGAAATGACAACATTGGCAGCGTTATTAATCTTTGCTGAAGCAGATTGTGATGTCTGGGTATTAGAAGTGGGACTCGGCGGTCGCTTAGATGTGGTCAATATTATTGACCCTGATATGGCAGTGATTACCAATATCGCTATCGATCATGTCGATTGGCTAGGCGATAATGTCGAAGATATCGGCCGTGAAAAAGCAGGGATCCTACGCGATGGCATTACCTTAATTTATGGCGATAAGGCGATGCCAGCGAGTGTACAGCAAGCGATTGATACGCATCAGGCAACTTGTTATCAAGCTGGGCAAGACTTTGATTATCGTGAAGTAGATACCGACGTTTGGCAATACAGTAATGCCGCTGTCACTATGCAACTACCACGCCCCGCACTGTCATTGACCAATACTGCCAATGCTTTATCAGCGGTGTTGGCAAGCCCATTAAATATTGATAAAAAGGCTATCGAACAGGCTTTGCAGACGGTCAAGCTTGCCGGTCGCTTTGACTATCGTGAGACCCATAACCGTCATTGGCTGTTTGATGTGGCGCATAACGAGCAAGGCGTTGAGTTTTTGTTGGCGCAATTATTACCGCTTTGGCAGCAGCATTTAGCAACGCAAAATAGCGCTGATGCTCTCAATCAAGGCAGCAATCAAAGCAGCAATCAAGCCAACCGTAAACCTGCCAGCATTAAAATGCTGTTTTCTATGTTGGGCGATAAAGATATCAATAAAGTCGTGCAGCGTTTGACTAACGCGGGCTTGCCTATTAGCGATTGGTTTATCGCTGAGATTGATTATCCACGTGCAGCAAGCACAGAGCAGCTACAAGGTATCTTAGCGAGTTATGTTGATAAGGCACAAATACATGAGTTTAAACGTTTATCAGAAGCCACCGCTGCCGTTATAAAGGGCAGCCAAGCGCAAGACTTAATCGTGGTATGTGGCTCGTTCCATACGATTGGCGAGGCGCTAGCGGCTCTTGCTGCTGATAATTTAAATTAAAATCATACTGATTTAATGT
The DNA here is from genome assembly GCF_002377905.1 of Psychrobacter sp. UBA3483. GTDB lineage: Bacteria > Pseudomonadota > Gammaproteobacteria > Pseudomonadales > Moraxellaceae > Psychrobacter. The sequence goes on from NZ_DFQS01000043.1 coordinate 18,057, forward strand.
TAGTCTTAGCAGGAGTGTGATGGCAGACAGTATGAAAAATATGCTTTATAATCAAACTGATTTACCATACTGCTATACAATGTTATATACAGATTAAAATGGCTATGTACAGCTTAACTTAGCATTTAAAAATGGCTGGACGTAACTGGCGGCGAGATTAAGTTTCAAAATTGTTTATTAAAGCCATATAAATATAGCTTGGGACGACAGTTGCGCCGCTCAATCAACCTTATTACCAACTAAGAGACGTAAACGGATGAACTTTTCGAGACAAGCCTTATTGGGCATTGGGATGATTATTGGCGGTAGCGTGATGCTATACGCCATGGTACAACAAATTGGTGATAGCAATAAAACAAAACCTGCGTCAGCGATGATAGAAAAACAAAGCCCGGCGCAAGAATCTCCACAGCCATTGACGACTGATATCGAAACTGAAAAGCGCATCTTGGCACAAAAACAAAAAGAGCGCGCCGCCCGCGTTGCAGAGCAAGAAAGACGTGCGCAGCAATTCTTAAGCGAGCAAGAGGCGGCTGAAGCGCAAGCATTGGCCAAAGCACGCGCCGAAAGTCAGCAATATTTGGCAAGCACCGCACCTGCTAAAGATAAAGAAGCCGAGGACACTAAAGACGCTGAAAAAGACACGGCGACGGCGACCAAATCTAGTACGGATAGCAATAATACTGCCACGGCAACTGAGAATGATAGCAGCGCACGCGAGCAGCAAAAAACGGTTCAAGCGCAACAAGAAGCTCAGCGCCAAGCCGCGCTTAAAGAGCAAGCGGCTGCTAAAAAGCTAGCAGAGAGTAAAAAGGAAGCGGAAGCAAAAAAGCAGGCAGAGGCTAAAAAACAAGCTGAAGCTAAAAAACAGGCTGAAGCTAAAAAACAGTCTGAAGCTGAGAAAAAACAAAAAGCTGCAGAAGTCGCTAAAAATGAGGCGCCAAAATCGCCTACGGATTATCAAGTGAAAAAGGGTGATGGGCTGATTAAACTGGCGCGGCAACACAATATGCCCGTAGAAGTCTTAGCACAAGCGAATAATATTTCGCCATCGACCTCGCTACAACTGGGTCAAAATATCACCATCCCATCGCGTCAGCAGGTAGATCGCTTAGCGCGTGAAGCAGCAGCGGCTGAAAAAGCGCGTGAAGAAAAGCGTCAAAAAGAAGAAGCGTTGGCCAAGAAATCGGCCGATGCCAAGCGTGAAGCGCAGCAGAAACTTAGTGAGGCGCGTAAAGAGGTGAAAGAAACCGATGCTAAAGGCAGTTTTGGCGTACAAGTGGCACTCGCAAATGACCAAGCCAAAGCGGATGAGTTGGCAAAAAAATTCCAATCAGCGGGCTATCAAGTCAAAACCAGTCCTACCAGCCGTGGTGTGCGCGTCATCGTCGGTCCTGAACGCGGTAAAGTGGCTGCTTTGGCGCTAAAAGATAAGATTAATAGCGACCCGAAAGTGAATACCACCAGCGCTTGGGTTTTATACTGGCGCTAAAATGGATTTAAATTGCTGCAATCTGATAACCATTAGCGCTAAATAAACCGCACAATTTTAATTACGTCCGTTTTCACTTTTATCATTCTCACTATCTTTTTTAACACGACATCTATTGTCGTGTTTTTTGTTTTATCGTTTGCCGATTGGTGCCAGCTTGGTTACGATGTGCGGCGCTATTTTCTGTTTCTTCCAGTTATTTTCTGTACTGTATAACCTGTCAGCCTATAAAGGCTGCCCTGTCGCGGTTAGCTATGTGTCGTCATTTTATTTAACTGACATCATTTACGTAGCTGACGGCTTTCATTATGTATAAGGTAAAACCATGTCATTTGGCGTTATATTTTTAATATTGGCAGTTGGATTTGTCGGGCTGATCACCCTACCAAAACTGTTTTCTAATAAGCAGACCACTGAGCCTGAGCCGCCACCTGTGCGCGGTGATGAACTGGCTATTTGGCCATTTGCGCCGATGCCTATTATGACCGATACGGAAGTGATCTTTTTTAAAAAATTGAAAAATGCGCTGCCTGAATATCATATCTTTGTTCAAGTTCAGCTGTCTCGTATCATTGAAGCCAATAGCAGTGAGACGTCTGAGCGCAGCTTTTGGTTTAACCGCATTTGTCGCCAAAGCGTCGACTATGTCATCGTGGATATCGATGCGCAGACTACCTTGCTTGCCATCGAGCTTGATGATTGGACGCATAATAGTAAAGCGCGGCAAAAGGCGGACGATAAAAAAGACAAAGCGCTTGCCAGTGCCGGTATTGCCATTGTGCGCTTTCATGCCGAGCGCATGCCAAGTGCCGATATGCTCAGATATGAGCTGATGCAGGTAATTGAAAGTTACTAAGTTTATAATAAAAGCTTAACGTATCTCTTTTTCTTGGCCAGACTTTTTAGGATAAATCACAATCGGCCTGTCACCTTCAAAATATAGCCCTGTTCTTAAAATACCGTTTTCAGAATACATAAGGGCTAACTGACGATTGTCATAAAAGTCGCGCTTGCTAAACCATTCAATATAATGAGCGGCGCGTAATGCAGTTACATCAATCGTTGCAAGCGTGGCATTATCAGTTTTATCGCACCATTCGTGCATCGGAAAACTTGGCGCTAGCCAATGAGGGTAGACGAAATTAGCGATGTTCATTGGTAAAAAGAAGCGTCCTTTAATAACGCCATAACGTTTATCAATCTTCACTTGGCCATGACTTTTAGTCTCGACCCACACCGTACGAAACTGTTTGGTTTGCATGTGGGTCATTTTGCGCTGTAAATTATCGTTGGAGTTGATACCGACCCAATCTATCGGTGCAAACGGCGCTGAACCCATAAAAAACTTAATCGCTAATTCCCAATGCTCAACCAGATTGTTCTCGTGATTATACAAAATCAAATCCAGCTCGCCTGTTGTTTGCTTGCCATTATATAACTGCACATTATTAGCGAGCGTCTCGTACCGATGCAATTTGCGCGCAAAGCCGTCTTCTAACCAAAATGACAATAAACCCTCAAAATGAAACCCCAAGCGATTGGGGCTAGGACGTTTTAATAAGTAGCGGGTCAGCGACTGATAAGCATTGGTAGTATCCAACTCTTTTAAACGCGGTTTATAAGCTTCAAACTGCTGTTGCCAAAATGCTGCGCTATGTATTGCAACTTTGTGGGTAGTTTGATGCGGTGCGAAATCTAACCACGTCGTCAAGACGTTAGGGCAGGCGAGCACATACGCCAAATCACGCACAAAAGGTCGCCGATAAGCTTCCCAAGATGCATAAGTAACAAGGTGTGGTGTAAGCTCAGACATAGGACAAACCAGAGTAAATATAAAGTATTTACCCTAGCGACTTGCTTACTAAAAGTCTATAGCGAATCGTAATATGTTAAGATTGTAGTCATCTGGCAGAATATATGATTGCCAACCTTTCAATAATAAAGAGGATTAAATTATGAAATACCTTTTGCAAATCGACTTTCCTTATAGTGGCCCTTTTGGTAGTGCGTTTTTTGATGCCATGAAAGAGCTAGCCGCAGATATCGCAACCGAAAATGGTTTGGTCTATAAGCTATGGACAGAAAATGAAGAGACGCAAGAAGCGGGCGGGATTTATGTATTTGATAATCTGGACGATGCCAACAGATATTTAGGCAAGCATAGCCAAAGACTGACTTCATTTGGTTTTAAAGATATCAAATCTAAAGTATTTATCATTAACGAAGCGCTAAGTGCCATAACCAAAGCGTCTTTATGATACTTAGTGAAGAATAATGAGCATAAAAAAAGCCAACCATTGATTCAATGATTGGCTTTTTTGTTTAACTACTATGTTTGGTCGGAACGGCAGGAAGTAAAGTATAAGCCGTAAGCATTGATGGTTATAGGTTTAACTAATTAAATTATCATCAATACCAACAATAATACCAACAATAGATTTTAATAGTGCTGTTTTTGACTGTTTGCTGCTTCATTGGATATTATTTTGTAATTATTTACTGCTTCAACATTATTCAACATACTAGGGCGATGCTCGCTTACGATACCTGTGCATAAAGTCCTTTATGCTGCCTCGTACTTGTTAAGAAACTACATATCATGGGCAAAATATACCCCGTGCGCGTACTGTTCCATAAACTCGCTCTAACGTGTCCAACAACTCATTTTTAACCCTGCTTACGATGTCCGAAAATTAACCCTTTTTATGGACTCCAAGTATTATTTTAACGGCGCTCTAAGATGTCCGAAAAGTCCCTTACGATACCTGTGCATAAAGTCCCTTTTTATGGACTCCAAAAACTACCCTCTACGATGTCCAAAAACCCCTGTAACTTGGTTTTGAATGTAAGGTTTTATAAGGTTTTGGGTTCAGGTTTTATCAGGTTTTGAATGTAAGGTTTTGCTGGGTTCTAACGTGTCCGAAAACTAGCCGTAATCTTGCCGTTATTCCTACCCTTTGATATGCGATATAACCAAAATAGGATTTATCTATAATCCGATACAGCCCTCCTATAATTTACCCCTAAAACTACCTTATAGCCCATGCCTAGCAATCGTTTTCGGCTCATTCACTTTTTGGCAATCCGTAAACAAATAGTTAACTTAAACCACGTTTAATACGCTCGATTTTGAGCCTATCTATCTTTTAATACAGCTATTGCAGTGCATATCTACTATGAGCCTTTCACGGGCTGCCATTGAGTCACTTATCTAGTGTTTTAAAGTGGTCAGCTCGTATTAAACAGTATAGAAAATCACTCCTTTTTATGGACTCAAGAAACTACCCTTTGTATGAGATACGCGCAAAACTGCTCACATTAATTTAGGTTTACAGCTCCTTGCTGATTTGTCGTTAAAACTGCCTTATAGCCCATGACTAGCCAGCGGTTGCGCTCCATTGATGTTTTGGCAATCCGTAAACACTGGTAAACCTAAATCATGCTTAATGCGTCCAAAAATGGACTTATCTATTTTGTTTGACGGCTCTATGGTGTTTTGATGGTGTTGTAAGGCTGTAGGCTAATGATGGTCATACTTTGGGCTTAACTTACCCCATTGGGGGTTATGCAATCCGTATCGCTAAGTAAAGGTAATTATGCTTTTAAACCATAACAATTGATAACATGCTGGCAGTCATCAAACTGGTTTGAATGTCAACAAATGACAACATGCTGCCCATGATTTGCAAGTGAGTATTGAGCGCCTACCCTTAGGTTTCCATTAGGTTTTTGCAGCCCATAAAAAAGGCAGACGATAAACGCCTACCTTTGATTATTTTTGCTGTACCTTAGTTTTTTGCTTGGGACACTTGGGACAACGGGACAACGCCCGTGGTTATTGGCTTGTAGCTGTCCCAGCTCCTTTTTAGCCTTTGGGACACTTGGGACAGATTAACAAATTGAGCCACTTTGTCCCAGCTGTCCCAGTGGGGTTTTAATGCTTGGGACAGTGCCTAGCCCTTGCTGCGTATGGGTTGTCCCAGTTGTCCCAGCTGTCCCAGTGCTTTTTGTAGTTTCACAACTTAATATATCGTTTTTGATTGCATAAACGCGCGTACGGTTTTTCTTGAATGGTAAAGATACTCTACACGTTTTGCGGTCGCTTTCTGTCACGTTCAATAGCCTAGCTTCATCTAACACTTGCAATACTTTGCTTTTATTGAATGGTGAACAGACTTCATCAAAGGTACTGGTAGAGAAATAATATTCCCCAGTGTCGTAGTTATGATAGCCAGCACGGTTTGTTATCTTAGTTTCAAAATCTTGGTGCATGTGAATGTGGCAAGGTTGAAAGCGACTACTACCATGCTGTTCAATAAATGCCTTGATATGCTCTATGATTTGGCGCTGCTCATGCTCACCATCACGCCCATAGTTATCAAGCCAATTATCTAAGCATGTCATAACGGCGGTGGTTGCTTGTCCTGATTGCCAGCCTGTAATACCTGCCAGTGTTGCCATTTCACCAGCCGCTGCCACAATAGCGAACCGTTTAGCGACTCTATACGCTTGTGGGGCAAGGTCGCTGTAATTGCTCATAAAGTCATTCACAAGCTGCCTAGCGGTGGCTGTGGTCGCTGCCTTGTCACTGGTGATATGTTCTAGCCATGCAATACCAGCCACGCCATAGTAAGCCTGTGATAACTCTTTTATCTTATCGGCTTGTGCTGCGCCCGTGTCTGCCAGTACCAAACTATCAAAGGTTTTTAAGCCTTTGCCAGCATCAGCATCTATATGCGCTACTCGAACCTCAATACCTGCATTGGTTTTCTGTCCTGCTTGCGCCATAAAGTTTTGTAGTGACTCCTCACCATTGGACAAAAAGATAATGCGCCATGTCTTAGCAGTTCGGTTATGCCCTGTAGTGGTACTCCTACCTTTGCCTTGACCATTAGCCAGCATGTAAACCGCTTTACCTACTACTTTGGGGTCACATTCGCTAATCTCATCGAGTGGTAAAAAGCTGTCGTTATGTTCACTTGCTGTGCCCTCTAAGGCGTTATCAGTGCTGCGCCATGTCTTAGTGTAGCTGTCAGGCTTGCCCCATACACTAGCAGCCAATTTAAGCGATAAAGACTTACCCATGCTTGATGAACCTAAAAGGTGAAAGCCGCCCCCGTCATCATCTAACAGTGCGAGTAATTGACCAGCAAACGCGCAAGCAATAGAGAAAACAAAACGGCTCTGTTCAGCAAGTTTTTTGCATAACTCATCACGCCATTGTTCTAGTGTGCCTTGCTGGGCAATGGTGCTGTTGATTGCATGGGCTGCCTGATAGACGATTAACTGCTTACCATCGCCACCTATTGCACCATCAGGTAATATATATTGTGCCTCATGCCAGCCCAACCTATCTACGCATAACGCCCGTTTATGAATAGGGTAGTTTTGAATATAGGTATCTAAGTAACTGCGCTGTTTGGGATTGGTGGTAATGTTCAATCCTTGACTGGCAAGCTCCTTGCGGTATTCCCTTGCGTCACCTTGTAGCAGTGATAACGGCATTGACCATTGATGCTTGATATTGTCATCATCACGCCATTGCAATAACCGCCCCCATGTACCGCTATTGGTGTCCCTAGTCTTAGCGATAACCTCAATCGGTGAACAAACAAACGCCTTAAACTTAAAGGTTATGTTTGCTGGGTCGTCATCGTTATATTTCACAAAAAACAGCCCATCATGGTATAGCTCAAAACGTCCATCAGCATAAATCATCGGTTCATTCAGCTGTGGGTCATCGCGCCATTCAGGATAGTAGGCGGTATCTTGTAAATTGATTAGCTGGGTGTCATCAGCTGCCAGTATTGCCTCATAACTGTCATCTTGTAGCATTGTGACGATATGAGCCACGGTAATCACTGCCTTAGCATTCACACCTGCCAATAGGTTTATTAAACCCTTATTATCAAGTGTCATAGGCACGGTAACGGGCGCGGTGCTACTCCAATGCTGAACCATCTTTTTAAGGTGCTGATTTGTCTTTTGAGGGCTAACAATGATTGTCTTATCGCTAGCCATTAAGTATGAATGAACCTCGATACCATCATCTATAGTATCAAGTGCTATCACCTCATTGGCTTTGTTTAGCTCACCCATGACGATAGCGCCATACCCTGTAGGGTCAATGACAATGGGCTTTGCTTTGCTGTTCGGTGTGTAGAATACCGCGCCTACAATATCGCCTTGTTTATCGGTCAATCTTAGGGCTATCGTGCCAGCGGTCGGTACTAATGCCGCGTCATCTGTAGTAAGATTGTCGGTAACGTTAAGCAAGCTATTGGGCGGTAGTAGGTCATATAGTTTGAGCAATAGCTTATCGTTTGCCAGTCCTTGCCGTGTGACTGCATCAAAACTATTTATTACCACTGTAAAGCCTGTGCTAAACGCACGGGCTTTTTCATGGGTGGCTGTTTGTGGTGGTGTGGTCATCGAGTCCCCCTTGCTTGTGACTGTTTAGGCTGGCGCGTGGCTCTGTACTTCTTGTAGTAGCTTTTGCGCTTGGCGTGCTTACGGCTTTGCTTTGGTGGATAGGTTTTCATTATTTACCCTCCCTGCCGTAGCGAGTCATGGCTAAGGTTTTCTTGATTGAACCTAACTGGCTTTGCAGTAGCTCATGCCACGTTTCTGTAGTGTCATGCGTCAATCGCGCCATTGATATAGCAACATCAGGTTCTATTTTTTTGTAATGAATAAGTGCTAATAGCTTGCCAATGTCACTTATAACAATAGCTGCGCTTTCCATATCACAAGCAATATCTGATAACTCAAAAGACGATATAACAATAACTTCATTGTCGTTCGGTTCGGTTATGTCTATTACTTTGCGCTGGCTTGATTGGCTGCCATTGTATAGCGTGGCTATCGCTTGGCGGTTGGCTTTGGTGTCATGGAATAATGACGGGGCGGCATCATCGCGGCTTACCTTGCCGTCATTGCAGTAATGGTATGTTTTGCCGTTGGCAGTAAAGCCTAAACAGCCGTATTCTTTATCGTTGAATAGCTGATAAGTGCCATTGCCTACAGATGGGCATAGCACGCTGTCACCTGCTTTGAATGTGGCTGGTGTGTTATTAGCAGTGGTTTGAGTGTTTGAGGTCGTACGGATTGAATTAGGCATGATTATGCCCTCCTATTAGATTAGTTAGTTTGTTGTCACCCATAAAAATAGGGTGACGGGTCTTAACTACCGCTAATAGACGGTTGAGCTTATTTACCGTAAAGGCTTTTGTATTAGGCTCTATCAACCCGTCATAGATGTTCGCACCAGTGACGGCGCTAAATATATGACGTGCCTGTATAAAGACAGACGTATTTTTATTCATGCCCGTAGTAGCTTGCTGATTAGTAGTCAGGCAAGTTTTAGGCACAAAAATAGCCAATGAATGACGGCTTGGCTTAACCGCTATTAGTTTAGTAGTGTGGTTATGATAACCGCTGTTATCATCGGTTGCAATCGGTTTTGCATTGACTGGCTGGCAAGCGATTAATGACAGTAGCAAGCCAATACCTGCCACCCATGCTATGAATATGATAAAGCTAAGTAGTAAGCCGCGCTTATGTGGCTGCGTGCGATTGTGTGCCCCGTCACGGGCTTTTAGATTGGGTTTGGTGTGATTATGCGTCATGGTCTGTTACCTCCGCTTGGTACGGTAATGCGTGTTCACAAAACATGTCACTAACAATACCTGCCAGCTCGCTATTGGCATAAAGTGCGGCTTTGACTGCCACAAGTACGCCTTGACTAACATCATCTTTTGTATTGATAGCATCTAGCGCGGTGGCTAGGTGGTCGGTATCGTTATAAATATCTTGTATGCGGTCATACATAAGCCGTAAGTACAAACTATCTACAGTCATTAGGCGTTCGGCTGGTGTGTCGCTTGATATGCTGGGGTGGTTATTCATTTAGTTCACCTCGCTGTTAGTCAGTTCACTTTCAAGTAAGGTTTGTTCATCAAGCCAATAAAGGGCAAACCATTTCTTATTGTGTTTGACCATTTCACTTTGAATAACTAGCCCTGTTAGGCGCAAGTCATGTATGCGCTGTGCTAGGCATGTGATTTGATAAAGGCGGTATGCGTCCCATGTGCTGATAGTTGCCCCTGTCATCAAGTGTGCCCGTATGGTGTCAATTTGGGTCTTAGGTGCTTGCTCATTAGTTACTGGGGCGGTAGCGGTGGCTGTTGTAGTCATGGCTCTATACCTCGCTAGTGGTTGAGGTGTGAGAATTAAGCCATTCGTGAATGTCTGCATAGCTCCATGCGGTCATAGTGGGGCTTAACTTCTTGCCAGCTGGGAAACGTCCATCTTTTGACCATTCAAACAAAGTGGTTTTGCTAAATGGTAGGAATGGCAGAATATCTTTAGCCCTGCCCATGCCTGTAGTAGGCAGTTGCATAGCTGGACTATTTGCGGTGGTTGGTTCGGTGTCGTTCGAGGTGTCACCAGTAAAGGGAATAACTGGCGCGCTTTGGGTGGGGTGTGTCATGTTCATAGCTCCATGTAGTGTATTGAGACGATACAGCGTGTATCGGACATACTCATAATGGCACTAAAGACAAGGGGGTAATAGATAGCAAACTAACCCTAAACACGGGTGTATGTTTAGGGGTAGTTATAAGTGATTATTTTTATATTTTTCTATAAAAGCATTAGTATTAAAGGGCTAGAAAGGTATGTCCCCATTGTCTTTCTCCTCGGGTTTTGGTTCTAAAAACTCTTTAAGTTCAGGTAAAAAATTATCATTTTCTGTACTTACATTAGCTTTATTCGGCATTTGGCTATAATCATTAGGTATGTTATCCCTAAGGTATGGGAATGTTGACTTATTACCTCCCTTTGAGTTCCAGTTACATATAGTAGCTAGGCTTTGCACCATAGTATCACTGCTACTTAAGCCGTATTCTTTTGCATGGTCTTTTATGTAATCTTGCAACCATAGCCCTACTGCTACATTATCAGGCAAGTATTGGCTTGATTGCCACGCTCTTATACATAATGCTAGTTTTGGCACATATCTATCGTGCTCTTTATTTAGATAATCAGCGTTATCATTCTCGCTATTAGTAAACAAAGAGGGTGGCTTTACGTCATGGCTTAACAGCCAGTGCTTTAATTTAGAACGTTGAATGAATGTGTTGTGTATATCAATATCAACAGTTTTGAACCAATCCCCAGTTAAGTCATCTTGATATAAGAATGAGGGGTTGTTGAAATTGTTATACTGGATAAGAGGAGGAGTTTTATAAGCAATGGTAGCTTCTAGTGAACCGAACTTTACAGCATGAGTAACAGCTTCTAAAACATCGCTAAATTTTTCAGCCGTATTATAATCATCGTGCATATAGGGAAATGGCGTTTGATTATCATCATTTCTATAAATGGTAGCAGGAGAAACTCCTACTATAAGACTAGCAGCTTGAATGATATTTAAATGTTGCATCAATTTAGCTACATCTATGTCTGAAATAATATTCATAACACACCTTTACACACCCTTTAATAAAATAGGTGCAAGGCAGTGACAGCTCAAAGGTGTGTAAATAGCTGTCGTTCGGGTAATTAGTCCTAGCCTTGCATAGTTGGTGCTAAGCCTTAACCTAGCTTTTGTGCTTGTTGTTTAAAGTCTGCACGTATTAAGTTATCAATCTTGCCAGCGTAAGCATTATCAATGAAGTTTGCCCATTCATTCATCATCTTGGTTCTATAGGGTAAATGCTGCGCCCCGTTATAGGCTTTGCTGATTTTGTTCTCTTTCTCATGTGCCAGCTGTAGCTCTATCGCTTCGTGCATGTATTCCTGTTCGTGTAGGGTAGTGCTGGCAAGTCCACGGAAACCGTGCCCCGTCATTCTGCCCTTATAACCCATGCGCCATAGGGCAGTGATAAAAGCGTTTGTACTGTATGGCTTACGGGTTGAGGTATTAAAGAAAACATACTTGTCCGAAAACCCTAGCGCCTTGATTTGCTCTAAGATTGCCATTGTTTGAGGGGCAAGCGGTACTAAGTGAGGTCTATCCATTTTCATTTTGTCGGCTGGTATGCGCCATAACTTAGCTTTGTAGTCTATCTCGCTCCATTCCATAAAGCGCAATTCTTGCGTCCTTACAAACGTATAGCACATAAACCACAAGCCTAGTTTCACCAGTAGGTCACCCTCATAGGCGTTAATATCTTGTAGTAGCTTTGGTAATTGCTGGCTGGTGATACGGCTATGATGCTTCACCTTGTGAGGTTTTAATGCTTCGGTTAGGTCGTTGGCTGGGTTGAGATTGGTTAAGCCCTCACGGATTGCTTGCTTAAAGATTTGCCCTGTTTGACGCATTGCACGCCTTGCCATGTCACTAGCGCCCCTTGCTTCTACTGCCTTACCAATAGCCAAAACATCAGGCGCGGTTATGTCCTCTATGTTCATGTGTCCAATGATGGGCTTAATATCGCGCTGGTATTGTGAGTAGTCACGGCTATAGGTGGTAGCGGCAATGTGCGCCTTGCGGTCATCGTGCCAACGCTGGGCTATGGTATCGAACGCCCTTGAACCGTCATTATCTGCTTGTGTCTTTTTCTTATCGTCTTTTGGATTGATACCATCAGCTATGAGCCTTTTAATCTCAATATTGCGCTGGCGTGCATTTTGTAGGCTCATTACTGGATAAGTGCCAATAGTGAGGGTTTGCTGTTTGCCTTGCCACCTGTAGGCGCTAATCCATGACTTAACGCCCGTATAACGCACCCATAATTGCAGCCCGTTACCATCACTGTGTTTGTCAGGTCGTTTTGTGGCTATAGAGGTGCTACTAGGCTGTAGCTTGTTGATACCTGTATGGGTTAGGGGCATGGGGTTATCCTTTGTTGGTATTGTCCATGTTGGTACTGCTCAATACCAACAATAATACCAACATTCTATATGGAACGCCATACACCTATATAACGCTCAATACCTGAAAAACGCCCAAAATAAAGGGCATACGGTCAATGACGGTATGCCCTAATATTGTGTTTGGTCGGAACGGCAGGATTTGAACCTGCGACCACTACACCCCCAGTGTAGTGCGCTACCAGACTGCGCTACGCCCCGAATGACTGACTATTTTACGCAAAATTGTGCATATTGCAAGGGCTATTTATTTTAGCCAAAATCTGCAATCGTATTTTACTTATCACAGTCAGCATAACCAATGAACAGTTAACCCAATAGCTCTTTTAGGATTTGGTTGACTTGTTGCGGGTTGGCACTGCCGCGGCTGGCTTTCATCACTTGCCCAACCAGACCGTTAAAGGCTTTTTCTTTACCGCCGCGATACTCATCGACCATCGCTTGGTTTTTGGCGATAACCTCTTCAACGATGGCTTTAATCGCCCCCGTATCGGTTTCTTGCTTAAGCCCTTTTTCTTCGATGATTTTATCAGCAGCGTCATCGGCATCGCCGCCTTCGCGCTCATAAAGCGCACTAAAGACTTTTTTGGCTAATTTGCCCGATAAGGTGTCATCTTTGATACGTGCCAGCATGCCAGCCAACTGTTTGGCGCTGATAGGCGAGTCAGCGATGTCTTTATCATCTTTATTGAGCGCACCGAGTAGATCGCCCATGACCCAGTTAGCGGCCATTTTGGCGTCTTGTTGCCCGACCTCAGCGACGACATTTTCAAAATAATCGGCGAGCGTACGGCTACCGGTCAAGATGCGAGCGTCGTATTCTGATAGCCCAAGTGCCTCTTCAAAGCGTGCACGGCGAGCAACAGGTAATTCGGGCATCGCAGCCTTGATGGCATCGACCGTATGCTGCTCGATACGTACTGGCAGCAAGTCAGGATCAGGGAAGTAGCGATAATCATTGGCGTCTTCTTTGGTACGCATGGTGCGGGTTTCATCGCGCTCAGGATCGTATAGCATCGTCGCTTGGATAACTTTACCGCCGTCCTCAATGATGTCGATTTGACGCTCGATTTCACGATTGATGGCGCGTTCGATAAAGCGGAATGAGTTGAGGTTTTTTAGCTCCGTACGCGTCCCCAAATCTGCGCCCGGCTTACGCACAGAGACGTTACAGTCGCAGCGGAATGAGCCTTCTGCCATAATCGCATCTGAGATACCAAGCCATGTGACCAGCTGGTGAATGGCTTTGATATAAGCAATCGCTTCGGCAGCTGAGCGCATATCAGGCTCGGAGACAATTTCGATAAGTGGCGTGCCTGCGCGGTTAAGGTCAACGCCCGTCATGCCATCGACGGCATCATGCACGGATTTACCCGCATCTTCTTCTAGGTGCGCGCGGGTGATGCCCATACGTTTCGGGTATTCGTTTTTCTCGCCTTCATTGACCACCACGTCAATATAACCCTTGCCAACGATAGGGTTGGCCATTTGGGTGATTTGATAGCCTTTAGGCAAATCTGGATAGAAGTAGTTTTTACGGTCAAAGGTATTGAATAAGCCCAGCTCAGCATTGACGCCAATACCAAACTTTAAGGCACGATCTACCACGCCAGTATTAAGTACAGGCAATACGCCAGGCAGACCTAAATCAACGATACTGGCTTGGGTATTTGGCTCATGACCAAAGTCAGTCGGCGCGCTGGAGAATATTTTACTTTCGGTATTGAGCTGGCAATGAATCTCAATCCCGATGACCACTTCATAGCCATCGACGAACAGCTCTTTGCGGACGATTTCTTGCTGAGCGGCATTATCAGTAGTAGTTGCTGTGTTCATTATACCGTCTCCTTCGCGATGGTAGAGTGTTGTAAATGGTGGTCAGTATGCTGCTGGAATAGGTGCGCGGTAGAGAGTAGTTTACTCTCTTGCCAATATTGACCAATCAATTGCAGCCCAATTGGTAAGCCGTTTGAGGTTAAACCAACCGGCTGACTAAGCGCAGGCAAACCGGCTAAGTTGACACCGATGGTATATACGTCACCCAAATACATGGTTGCAGGATCAAGGTCTTCACCGAGCTTATAAGCCGCGGTCGGCGCGGTTGGACTGGCGATGACATCACAGTTAGCGAAAGCGTCTTCGAAGTCTTGTACGATGAGTCGGCGTACTTTTTGAGCTTTAGTGTAATAGGCGTCAAAGTAACCGGCTGATAGCGCGTAAGTACCGGTCAAAATACGGCGTTGTACTTCAGGGCCAAAGCCTTCTGAGCGTGAGCGCGTATATAAGTCGAGCAGGTCAGTTGGGTTCTCACAGCGATAGCCAAAACGCACACCATCAAAACGTGATAGGTTCGATGATGCTTCAGCTGGTGCGAGCATATAATAAGTGGCTAGGGTAATTTCAGGGTCAGTGATGTTGACCTCTACAATCGTCGCCCCAAGCGCTTCGTATTGTTTTAGCGCTGCCCGTACGGCTTGCTCGACTTCGGTATCTAAACCTTTGGTAAAGTACTCTTTTGCAACGCCAATACGTAAGCCTTCTAATGGCTTAGCGTTGTCGCCAGCAGTAGTGACGGCATTGTTTAAGTCTTGCACGTAATCTGGCATATCATGTTTGATAGAAGTAGCATCGCGTGGGTCATGACCAATCATCGGTTGTAGCAGATACGCGCAGTCCATAGCACTACGGCCCATGCTACCGGCTTGGTCAAGACTTGACGCATAAGCAATCATGCCAAAGCGCGAGATACGACCATAAGTCGGTTTGATACCGGTTAAACCACAAAATGACGCAGGCTGACGAATAGAACCACCCGTATCACTGGCAGTAGCAACCGGAACAAATCCTGAAGCAACGGCAGCGGCACTACCACCTGATGAGCCACCTGGCACTCGCTCAAGATTCCAAGGATTGTGTACCGCGCCATAATACGAGCTCTCATTATCCGAGCCCATCGCAAACTCATCCATATTGAGCTTACCAAGGCTAATCATGCCGGCTTTATCGATATTGGTGACGATAGTGGCATCATAAGGTGAAATAAAGTTATGTAGCATTTTTGAGCCACAAGTCGTTAAGACGCCTTGGGTACAAAAGATATCTTTATGCGCCATCGGCACACCAAGCAGGGGACGCTTGTCACCTTGGGCACGCATCTCATCAGCGGCTTGTGCTTGTGCGCGCGCCGTTTCAGAGGTATGGGTGATAAAGCTATTAATCTTACTATCTAGCGCGTCGATACGCTTAATATAGTGCTCAGTTAATTCCGCGCTGCTAAATTGTTTGTCTTGCAAGCCCGTAATCAGCTGCTGGGTACTTAAAAGGTGAAGTTCAGACATAAGGTGTCGTCCGTCAAAATGTGAATAACATTAAATAAAGTGGAATACGGTAAAAATTATTGAGGCAATTATTCAATCACTTGGGGCACAAGGTATAAACCCGCTTCTACGGCAGGCGCGACCGATTGATTGCGCTCGCGATTGATATCGTGTTTGGCGACATCGGCGCGCAGATCTTGGCAAACTTCATGAATGTTTGATAAAGGTTTTATACCCGTGGTGTCGACACTGCCAAGCGTTTGCATCAATTTTAATACGTCGCTGATATCGTCGGCGTAGCTACTGGCGGTGTCTTCGTCGACACCGAGGCGTGCAAGGCGGGCAACTTCTAAGATTTCTTGGCGGCTGACATTGTTTTCAGCGGCGAGGGTTGGCTGTGACATAGTTTCTCCAGTGAAGGATGGTTTTTATTAGAGTAGGGATAAAAATAGGTAATAACTAAATAAAGTAATAATGTTTAAAATACACGCAAATAAACAATCTATCTGAGTATTTTATAAAGAGTGCCTTTATTATAAAGCATCTCACCGAAGATTACAGAGCGGGGCATCGATTGCTGCTGTATCTTTACTAACTTTACTCAAATAAAGAGCGTTACAAAATTGACCGAATAGTTATGGATTGATTGTCAATTGCTCAGCATTGCCTTCAGAAATACGTTACAGTATGCAGCCACTGCTCAGCGAAACGTTAAGTAAATGACTTTAAATGACTTTAAATGACTTTAAATGACTTAGCAAAACCTGCCGCAGCAATAATACTTGGTGATCGCGCCTTGTTAGTGTTTGAATTAAATGATGTTTCATTAAATGGCATGCTCTGCTCTGTCATTTCAAACTTTGTAACATCTTTTCGCGTTTAACGGCAAAATCCTAGCGTACTGATGCAAATATCTGTGTTTTTTTTGAGCTAAATCGGTATAATTTAGCTCAGTTTTTTCATTTCATCATTATTGCTTCGGTTTGACTTGCTGCGATGATAAACTCGCGCCATAGGTCATGTCTAACGACGACCTGCTCAACACTGACGAGTAACCCTCAGTCAATTTCGTTCGCCTCATTCGCCTCATTTGTAATACGCTGGATATATTAGCCATGAACCCGTTTGGATTTTTATCAAATAATATCGCAATCGACCTCGGTACTGCGAACACCCTTATCTTTATTCCTGGTAAAGGGGTGGTGCTCGATGAGCCTACAGTGGTCGCGCTACGTAGTAATCGTACCCAAAACCCTACTGTCGCCGCCGTTGGTATTGATGCCAAACAGATGCTAGGGCGTACGCCTGCCAACATCACGGCTATTCGCCCATTAAAAGATGGCGTGATTGCAGACTTTGAAGTGACACAAAAAATGCTTAAGCATTTTATCACTAAAGTAAAAGCCAAGCGTTTTATGGCGCAGCCTAACGTAGTGGTTTGTGTGCCATGCAAATCGACGTTGGTTGAACGTAAAGCGATTCGTGAAGCGGTATCGTCGGCTGGCGCGAGCAAAGTATTGTTGCTAGAAGAGCCTATGGCCGCCGCTATCGGTGCGGGCATGCCCGTGCATGAAGCCAGTGGTTCAATGGTCGTTGATATCGGTGGTGGCACGACTGAGATTGCTGTTATCGCGCTGTCAGGCTGCGTCTATGCCGAGTCGATTCGTATCGGCGGCGATATGTTTGATGAAGCAATTATTACCCATGTGCGCCGTACGCATGGCTGTGTGATCGGTGAAACCACTGCTGAGCGTATCAAGCAAGAGGTGGGTTCGGCATTAAATGAAGACAGCCAGCTAGAAGTTGAAGTTCGCGGTCGCAGCATGGCAGAAGGCGTGCCAAAAACCTTTACGGTCAATTCAGAAGAAGTACAAAAAGCTTTAAGCGACCCATTAAGTGGCATTGTGAGCGCGGTAAAAGCAGCACTTGAACAGACGCCACCTGAGCTGTCATCAGACATCGCTGAGCGCGGTATTGTCTTAACCGGCGGCGGTGCATTGCTGCGTGATTTAGACAAGCTTATCTCTAAAGAAACCGGTCTGCCTGTAACGGTCGCTGAAGAGCCATTGACTTGTGTCAGCCGTGGCGGCGGTATTGCGCTTGATTTTATCAACAACAAAAGCCTAAATATGATTTTTGTTTAAGTTGTGAATATTAGCGCGCTATAAAAATTGTTTGATCCTATTTTTTTTTCCTATTAAAGGTAGCCAATAAGGTTGCCTTTAATGACATTTAGCCATACCAAAATGCAATAGCAGAACGATATCAGCTAAACGTCGCTAATAATATATCGACATTATTTTAAACTGACGCTATAGGCTGATATTTGTTGCTGTTAAGCACAGTCGCAACTATTGCTTACCTTAAAAACTCTAGATTAGACCCATTATGATTCCAAGTATTTTTGCTCGTCAGCCACTCGCGCTTCGTAAGACTGCTATCGTATTGATAGTGGCGCTGGTATTGATGTGGTTTGACAGTAAAAATCCAGAATGGTTTAAGCCGATACGCTCGACCACCCATGCCGCCATGCAGCCTATTTATGAGCTGTCGTTATTGCCGAGTTATGCAAAACACTGGTCAAGTGGTAGCTTGCAGTCAAAAGAGGCGCTACGCCGCGAAAACATGCAGCTAAAGTCGCAACTCATCCATGCCCAAGCTAAGCTGCAGCAGCAGGATTATATCTTGGCACAAAACGCGCGCTTGCAAGGTATCTTATCGACCACGCGCCCTGAGCAATTTGATTTAAATCTCGCGCAAGTGATTGGAACAGATACCAATCTGCTCAGGCAAATCGTGGTACTTAATAAAGGCGAGCAAGATGGCGTACAAGTTGGTCAAACAGTCATCGATGAAGTGGGCATTTTAGGTCAGATTATTAATGTCTATCCCAATACCAGTCGCTTATTGCTGATTACCGATGAGCAGCAATCGGTTGCCGTGACCGTCAAACGCACCGGACAGCGAGCTATCGTCACAGGCGAGGGCATACCGACTTCATTACGCCTCAACTACGTCTTTAAAACCTCAGATGTGCGCGTCGGCGATGAGCTGGTGTCATCAGGCTTGGGCGGACGTATTCCGGCAGGCTACCGCGTTGGTCGTATTGCCCATGTCGAAGACACGCAAGAGGATAACTTTAGAAGTATTGAAGTCACGCCGGCGGCAAATTTTATCGATAACGCCTATGTCTTGGTACTGCAAGATAAGCTGGTTAATAAAAAAAATGCGGGTATTAAAGAAAACTAAGAGCGTGTCGACTTACTCATAAGTCTGCATCGCTCGCCATCGTTTATAGCATAGACATTTTGATAGACAGATAAGATAAATAGTATTTAAAGCTATCTGCTTAATCAGCGCCGCTATTTTTCCAAGATTAAATGCACCATTAAATAGCAGCCGCTAAACTCTCGCTAAAGGTAAGTATTCATGGCATATGCTGATTCTGATAATGCAACTGGGGTGCTCCCGGCCTTGATCATACTGAGTTTTATTGTTGCTTCATCACTGAGTGTTTATCCTTTAAGCCCAAGTATGGCAGCACTGCGCCCGATGGTCATGGTCATGGTGCTGATTTTTTGGTTACTGTTTCAGCCGCGCTATGTCGGGATTTTCAGCGCCTTTGCTATTGGCATTATCGCCGATTTATTAATGGATACCCACCTAGGTCAGCAAGCGTTCGCCGCCGTGATGGTCGCAATGGTCATAAAAATCACCAGTATTTATATCAGACAACTCAACACAATGAGTGCTTGGCTCATAGCGAGCTTAGGATTGGTTGTTTTTCAAGTCAGCTTATGGATATTGCAACTCTTTATCCAAAATACCTTTGTTGCCCAATCTGCTCTATCGTTATTCATGAGTATCATCAGCTGGCCGTTGGTGCTATTGGCATTACGCAAATTTGCCCGCTAGATTTTTTGCTTGCTAGGTTTTTTGTTAGCTTTGTATTGTCCATTTTCCTGCAAAACTAAACAGCCGCAAAACCATAATTTTATAAAATAAGAGTATTACGATGAATCTCATTTTAGCGTCTGGTTCACCGCGTCGTCATGAGCTGCTAACCAGAGCGCAACTAAACTTTACGGTCATGAGCGTCGATATTGATGAAACGCCGCAGATGAATGAATCTCCTAAAGATTACATTGAACGTATGGTTGCTAGCAAAGCAGAAGCGGCGCTAGAGCAATTGAATAAAGAGCTAAATAAAAAGTTAAACGACAGTCAAACTGATTTGTCTGCATCTTTAATTATTTTAACTGCTGATACCATTGGCGTCTTAGCCGATGGCAAAACGGTATTGGTCAAGCCCGACAGCCGTAAAGACGCTTATCGTATGTGGCAGCAGATGTCCGATAATACTCACCAAGTATGGACAGCGGTGCAAGCAACTCAAGTATTGTTATCAGCTAAGCCTGCAAGCTCTCCAACCTCCGGCAGAGCATTTCAAATCGTGAATCAACAACAAATTACTGAGCGTACCGATGTAACTTTTATCCCCTTAACCGAAGAGATGATGCTTCACTACTGGGACAGTGGCGAGCCTGCTGATAAAGCCGGTGGCTACGGTATTCAGGGTTTAGGCGCCGCCTGGGTAAGCCGCATTAATGGCAGCTATACCAATGTGGTTGGTTTACCGTTGGCACAAACCGTGGCGTTAATTAAAAATATCACAGCTGTCAGCGCCAACAAGAAAGCCTAAGCACTGAAGAAATAAACTGAGCAAATAAATAGGTGAGAGTAGAGCGTATTTGATTTAGGGTAATTAAACGCGTGGTTTTAAATGAACTGGCAAAAGGCTATCATTCAATCATCTGCACATAATGACACGCTAGGATAATGGGCAAACCCAAGGTGCATTTGGTACACTGTGAGGCTACCAAACGATGAACGCTTCACAAGAAAGCTGAGTGCTAAGAGAAAATATTATGTCCGAAGAGCTGCTGATTAATATTAGTCCCATGGAATCGCGCGTCGCCGTGTTAGATAACGGGGTGTTGGGCGAGATTTATATCGAGCGTCATCATAAACTTGGCTTGGTCGGTAATATTTATTTGGGTACGGTAGTACGCGTGCTTCCTGGCATGCAAGCAGCTTTTGTCGATATCGGCCAGTCACGCACCGCGTTTTTACATGTCAATGATATGCAGCGCGAACCGCGTCCCGTCAGTGAGAGCAAAAATAAGACCTCAGAAAACACCGATAACCAACGTCCTGTTATCGAAGCTACCGCTGATGATTTGGCGGTAACGCCGCCTGTGGTCAGCGCACACAGTACTGAGGTGGTAGCCGTTACAAAATCTCTTATCCAGCATCGACTGCACGAAGGCCAACGTATCTTAGTACAAGTCACTAAAGACCAGCTTGGTAGCAAGGGCGCGCGTTTAACCACCAATATATCGCTGCCATCACGTTACTTGGTCTATCTGCCATCGAGCGATCATATCGGTATCTCGCAGCGTATTGATGGCGAAGAAGAACGCACTCGTCTAAAGACTGAACTGGCAAGCCTGATGCAAACGGTCAACCTACAAGGTGGCCTGATCGCGCGTACCGCCGCTGAGCGCGTGCCGGTTAATAAACTCGAAGAAGATATCTACTATCTATTACAGCTCTGGCGCACCATTTGCGCCCGTCGCCAAGAGACAAAACCAAATCAAAGCTCTGAGCTTATTTATCAAGAATTATCACTGCCGCTGCGCTCCATTCGTGACTTGGTGCATGCCGATACCGAAAAAGTGGTGATTGATAACGCGCAAATCTACGAGCAAGTCCGTTATTTTGCTAAAGAGTTTGTGCCTTTCGTCTACGACCGTATTGTGCATTATACCGCCGAGCCTTCCTTGTTTGATGTCCACCGTGTCGAGGATGATTTGCGTGATGCCCTAAAACGCCGTGTTGATTTAAAGTCTGGTGGCTATCTGATTATCGATCAAACCGAAGCCATGACCACCATTGACGTCAATACCGGCTCTTTTGTTGGTGGGCGCTCGTTAGAAGATACGGTATATAAAACCAATTTAGAAGCCACTCACGCCATCGCACGCCAGCTACGCCTGCGTAATCTTGGCGGCATTATTATCTTAGATTTTATTGATATGCTTGAGCAGCAGCATAAAGACGATATTTTAGAGAGCCTGCAAGCGCAGTTGGCGCAGGACTACGCCAAAACCAAAATCACCCAAGTCAGTGAGCTTGGGCTGGTTGAAATGACGCGTAAACGTACCCGTGAGTCGCTTGGACAGCAGCTATGTGAACCTTGCTCAACCTGTCAGGGTCGCGGCTTTGTTAAAACGGCCGAAACCGTTTGCTTTGAGATATTTCGCGAGATTATGCGCTGTGCGCGAACTTATAACTCGCCCAAGAAATTCACTGTGGTTGCCCATGCTGCCGTCATTGACTTACTATTGACCACCGAATCAGACACCGTCGCAGATTTAGAGTATCTATTAGGTAGAGTGATTACCTTTGAGGTCGAAAATCTCTATACCCAAGAGCAATATGACATCGTTTTAGATTAATGATAGAGTAAATTTATACCATTATAAAGTATCTTAATTGAGGTTTTGATAAGAAAATTATTGATAAAAGCGCTTGTTTATAAAGGGGGATATCTCAAAACACCGCCGATATTACTCTTGCAATGAGCGAAATACTATGTATAATACACACCACTGAATTATATATGCGCAGCCAATTAAACAGCTGGCGCTATGACAGCTAGAGCATCGTTTCTAGCACTATTTCATTATGCCTTTGCTGACATCCTATAATGGAAGGGTCGGCGGGGCTTTAAACTATTTTGCTTTTGGCACGCTATAAGTTCCGGTAACGAACTCATTCTGGTTAAGAACAGAAGGCCGCTTAAAGTGAATATTTAACCAAACGGCTTTTGCTCATATCTTTGCAAAGCAAGAATGACAAAAGCACATATTAGGAGCTTGCTGGCATGGCTAACCAGAGAATCCGTATCCGTCTTAAGTCTTTTGATCATCGTCTGATTGATCAATCTGCACAAGAGATCGTTGATACTGCAAAGCGCACCGGTGCGCAAGTTTGTGGTCCTGTACCGTTGCCGACTCGCATTGAGCGCTTCAACGTTCTAACCTCACCACACGTTAATAAAGACGCTCGTGACCAGTACGAAATCCGTACTCACAAGCGTATGGTTGATATCGTTCAGCCTACCGACAAAACTGTGGATGCGCTAATGAAGTTAGACTTAGCGGCGGGTGTTGACGTTCAAATTGCTTTGGGTTAATGCAAAACACACCCAACCCATTAATATAAGATATAAAGAGGTCTAAAATGGCGATCGGTTTAGTCGGTAAAAAATGCGGCATGACCCGTATCTTCACTGAAGCAGGCGAATCTATTCCTGTTACAGTGGTTGAGGTCAATGCTAACCGCATTACTCAAGTAAAAAATACTGATGTAGATGGCTATCAAGCCATTCAAGTTACCACAGGTACTCGTCGTGACAGCCGCGTAACTGCTGCACAGAAAGGTCACTTCGCTAAAGCTGGCGTTGCAGCTGGCCGTGGTGTATGGGAATTTCGTGCCAATGACAGCGATCTTGAAGGTCGTGAAATTGGTGGTGAGATCCTAGCTGACTTGTTCGAACAAGGTCAGATTGTAGATGTCACAGGACAGAGTAAAGGTAAAGGCTTTCAAGGCGGCGTAAAGCGTCACAACTTTAGCATGCAAGATGCCACTCATGGTAACTCAGTGTCTCACCGTGTCCTTGGTTCAACTGGTCAAAACCAGTCACCAGGTAAAGTCTTCAAAGGCAAAAAAATGCCAGGTCAAATGGGTAACAAACGCGTTACCGTTCAGGGCCTAGAAGTGATATCGGTTGATGTTGAAAAAGGGTTACTTGTCATCAAGGGTGCTATCCCAGGTGCCACCGGTGGCGATGTCATCGTACGTCCGTCAGTCAAAGCCTAAGCAAGGGGATTAACGTGGATTTAAAAACAGTTACAGGGGCGGCAGTTGAGCTTTCTGATACGGCTTTCGGTCGTGAATTCAACGAAGCATTAGTGCATCAGGTCGTCACCGCATATCTTGCTGGTGCTCGTCAAGGTACACGCGCTCAGAAAACCCGTGCCGAAGTTTCTGGTGGTGGCATCAAGCCATGGCGCCAAAAAGGTACTGGTCGCGCTCGTGCAGGTTCTATTCGTAGCCCAATCTGGCGTTCAGGTGGTCGTGCATTCGCAGCCAAACCACAAGATTGGTCACAGAAAGTTAACCGCAAAATGTATCGCGGTGCGATGCAGTGCATCCTAGCCGAATTGATTCGCCAAGAGCGTTTGATTTTGGTTGAAGAGCTAAGCGTTTCTGGTCCTAAGACCAAAGAGCTGATTGCAAAGTTAAATGATTTGGGCGCACCTCGTGCACTCATCGTCACCAAAGAAGTTGACGAAAATCTATACTTAGCTGCGCGCAACATCCCACACGTCAATGTACTTGGTACAAACGAAGTGGATCCAGTGAGCTTGATTGCTTTTGATAAAGTAATCATGTCAGTTGAAGCTGCGAAACAATTTGAGGAAGCACTAGCATGAATAACGCAAGACTTTATCAGGTCTTAAGAGGGCCTGTATTCTCAGAAAAATCTCAAATGCTTGGCGACTCACTTGGTGTACAGGTATTTAAAGTTGACTCTAATGCTACTAAGCTTGAAGTCAAAAAAGCGGTTGAGATGATGTTCGAAGGCGTTGAAGTTTTAAAAGTAAACACTTTGAATGTTAAAGGTAAGACAAAGCGTTTTGGTAAAAATATCGGCCGTCGTAATGACTATAAAAAAGCCTACGTTACCTTAAAAGCTGGTCAAGATGTACAAATGGCTGATGCTGGTGAAGAGGTCGCAAACACGACTGCTTCTACTAGTGAAACAGCGAACAACGAATAAGGATTACACTCATGCCTATCGTAAAAGCAAAGCCAACATCACCAGGCCGTCGTTTTGTTGAAAAAGTGGTGCATCCACACCTTTACAAAGGTCGTCCTTTTGCAGCGCTTCTCGAATCAAAAAGTAAGTCAGGTGGTCGTAACAATAATGGTCGCATCACGACTCGTCACGTTGGTGGTGGTCATAAGCAACATTATCGTATTATCGATTTTAAACGTACTAAAGACAATATCCCAGCTGTGGTTGAGCGTATCGAATACGATCCTAACCGTACTGCACACATTGCTTTACTTAAGTACGCTGATGGCGAACGTCGCTACATCATTGCTGCTAAAAAACAAGCAGTTGGCGATACCGTCATGTCAGGAGAGAACTCTCCAATCCGTCCAGGTAACTGCTTACCACTGAAAAACATCCCATTGGGTACTGTGATTCACAATATCGAACTTAAAATCGGTAAAGGTGCACAGCTAGCTCGTTCTGCGGGTGCCAGCGTTCAGCTACTAGGTCGTGACGGTATTTATGCTATTCTACGTCTACGCTCAGGTGAAACTCGCCGCGTACACGTGAACTGCCGTGCTGTTATTGGTGAAGTTTCTAACACTGAAAATAACTTGAAATCACTTGGTAAAGCCGGTGCTTCACGTTGGCGCGGTGTTCGTCCTTCTGTTCGTGGTGTCGCGATGAACCCGGTTGATCACCCACACGGTGGTGGTGAAGGTCGTAACAAAGGTCGCCATCCAACCAGCCCTTGGGGTCAGAAGTCTAAAGGACTTAAAACGCGTCATAATAAGCGTACTGACAGTATGATCATCCGCCGCCGCGCCAAGAAGAAATAAAGGAAGAATTTCATGCCTCGTTCATTGAAAAAAGGTCCATTCATAGACGCGCACTTATTTGCTAAAGTTGAGAATGCATTAGACACCAACTCACGCAAACCAATTAAAACTTGGTCGCGCCGCTCGATGATTTTGCCACAAATGGTTGGCCTAACCTTATCTGTTCACAACGGCCGTACTCACGTACCGGTTATCGTAAGCGAGCAGATGGTTGGTCATAAACTAGGTGAATTTGCCCCGACTCGTACATATCGTGGTCATGGCATTGACAAGAAAGCTAAGAGATAAGGTGCTTACCATGGAAGTAACTGCAAAATTACGCGGTGCCGCCATATCGGCACAAAAAGTTAGACTCGTTGCTGATGAAGTTCGTGGCAAATCTATCGAGCGTGCTTTGGATATCCTAACGTATAGTAATAAAAAAGGTGCTGTCTTCGTTAAGAAATGTCTTGACTCAGCCATCGCCAATGCCGAACACAACAACGGTTTAGATATCGATACCCTTAAAGTATCAACCATCTACGTTGATGAAGGCATTACGCTAAAACGTATCCTACCACGTGCTAAAGGTCGCGCTGATCGTATCAGTAAGCGTACTTGTCACATCACTATAAAGGTAGGAGAATAAGTTATGGGTCAAAAAGTACATCCAATCGGAATTCGTCTTGGTGTTGTCAAAAAGCATAACGCAAACTGGTATGCTAACCCTAAACAATACTCAGAATACCTCATCAACGACATTCAAGTTCGTGAGTATCTACGCAAAAAACTAGACAACGCTATGATCAGCAACATCATGATTGAGCGTCCTACTGGTGCTGCTAAGATTACCATCGCCACTGCGCGTCCTGGTATTGTTATCGGTAAAAAAGGCGAAGATATCGAAAGACTTCAAAAAGAATTGACCAAAATTATGGGCGTACCTGCTCAGGTCAACATTGAAGAAATCACATCACCTGATCTTGATGCACGTTTGGTAGCAGACGGTATCGGCAGCCAACTTGAGCGCCGTGTTATGTTCCGTCGTGCGATGAAACGCGCCGTACAGAACAGCATGCGCTCTGGTGCTAAAGGTATCAAAGTTGAGCTGTCTGGCCGTCTTGGCGGTGCTGAGATTGCTCGTACTGAATGGTACCGTGAAGGTCGTGTGCCATTGCATACACTCCGCGCTGATATTGACTACGCGTCAATTCGTGCAGAAACCACATACGGCACTATCGGTGTAAAAGTTTGGATTTTCCGTGGCGAAATCCTTGACGGTATGAACAGCGTATATAATCCCGTCAAAGAAGAGCAGACTCGTGCGCCAAAACGCCGTGGTCGTGGAAACGGAAACCGTCGAAACACAGACAGAGGTTAAACTATGTTACAGCCAAAACGTACCAAGTTTCGTAAAATGCACAAAGGTCGTAACACAGGTCTTGCTCACCGTGGAAGCACCGTTGCATTCGGACAAATTGGTCTAAAATCGTTGACTCGTGGTCGTATGACTGCCCGTCAAATTGAAGCAGCACGTCGTACCATCACTCGTAAAATTAAGCGTGGCGGTAAGATTTGGATTCGTGTATTCCCAGACAAACCTATTACCAATAAACCACTAGAAGTACGTATGGGTAAAGGTAAAGGTCCAGTCGAGTATTGGGTATGCGAAATCAAACCTGGTAAAGTGCTATATGAACTCGAAGGGGTTTCAGAAGAACTTGCTCGCGAAGCGTTAACGCTTGCTGCAGCAAAACTGCCCTTTAAAACTACCATTGTTAAGCGGACGATAATGTAATGAAGATCAGTGAATTACGTGATAAATCATTAGAAGAACTGACTCAGTTACTTGATGAAAAGCAACTTGATGCTTTCCGTATTCGTATGGCTAAAGCAACGGGTCAGTTGGGTAACACCCATGAAGTCAGAGGCAATCGTCGCACGATTGCTCAGATTCAGACTTTGATTAACGAGAAACAACGAGGCGACTCATGAGCGATAACAATCAAACAGCTAATGCTAGCGTATTGACAGGACGAGTTGTCAGCGACAAGATGGACAAATCCATCACAGTTTTGATTGAGCGTCTGGTTCGTCATCCTTTGTATGGCAAACAGCTTCGTCGTTCTACAAAAATCAAAGCTCATGATGAAGATAACGTTTGTCAACAAGGCGACCTTGTCCGCATCAAAGAAACGCGTCCAATCTCAAAAACCAAGTCTTGGACTTTGGTTGAAGTGGTTGAAAAAGTAGAAAAAATCTAAGTAAATTGCATTAAAAGCCAGAAGCTGTTAAAATAGCCGCCTTTTTAAGGATGCTGATTGCGCCGAGCGTATATCACTCACATTAAGAGTAGCAGCGGTTATTAATATTAAAATGCCGACTACTCATTCTGTGCTAGCGGCAGCAACTGGTTTTTATTGCTCATACGTGTGGAGTAACGCTATGATTCAGGTTGAATCGATGCTGGAAGTTGCAGACAATAGCGGTGCAAGACGAGTTCAGTGCATTAAAGTACTGGGTGGCTCTCATCGTCGTTATGCATCAGTTGGCGACATTATTAAAGTAACGGTTAAAGAAGCCATTCCGCGTGGTCGTGTTAAAAAAGGCGACGTGATGAATGCAGTAGTTGTACGTACCAAAAAAGGCGTTCGTCGTCCTGATGGTTCAGTTCTGCGTTTTGATGACAATGCTGCGGTATTGTTGAACCAAAACAAAGCACCGATAGCAACTCGTATTTTTGGACCGGTAACTCGTGAACTACGTGGTGATCAGTTTATGAAAATTGTATCACTAGCACCAGAAGTATTGTGAGGTAATCCATGTCAAAATTACGTAAAGGCGATACAGTTATCGTGATTGCTGGGAAAGACAAAGGCAAGCAAGGTACTGTACAAGCTGTAAAAAACGATCGTATTAAAGTTGAAGGCATCAACATTGTCACCAAACATCAGAAGCCAAATCAGGCAACTGGTACTGAAGGCGGCATCGTTAAGCAAGAAGCTTTTTTGCATATCTCAAATGTCGCAATTTTAAATGCGCAAACCCAAAAAGCTGATCGTATTACTTATCAGTTCGGTGAAGACGGCAAGAAACAACGCGTCTATCGTTCGAACGGTGAAGTAGTGGCGACTGCGTAAGACACTAAGGGTGTAATGGTAATGGCAAGATTAAAATCTTTATATAACGAAGAATTAAAGCAACAAATCAAAGAAGAGCTTGGTTTGGCGAATGTGATGCAAGTGCCTAAAATCACTAAAATCACACTTAATATGGGTGTGGGCGGCGCGTCTCAAGACAAGAAATTGCTTGAAGGTGCTGTAGCTGACATGACCGCTATTGCTGGTCAAAAACCTGTCGTCACCAAAGCGCGCAAATCAGTTGCTGGCTTTAAGATTCGTGAAGAATGGCCAATTGGCTGTAAAGTAACGCTACGCGGTGAGCAAATGTACGAATTTTTAGATCGTCTCATTGCCATTGCAATTCCTCGTATTCGTGATTTCCGCGGTTTTTCACCTAAAGCCTTTGACGGACGTGGTAACTACTCATTGGGTATCAAAGAACAAATCGTATTCCCAGAAGTAGACTTTGACAAGATTGATCGTATCCGCGGTATGGATGTGACCATCACCACGTCAGCTGGTACTGATGAAGAAGGTCGTGCGTTGCTTAAAGCATTCGGCTTCCCATTTAAATAAGGTAAAGACGTTATGGCAAAGAAGAGCATGATTAACCGCGAATTAAAACGCGAAAAAATGGTTGCTAAATATGCTGAAAAGCGTATTAAGCTAAAAGAAACTATCAATGATATCAACGCATCAGACGAAGAGCGTATGGAAGCGATGTTAGAGTTACAAGCTCTACCACGTAACGCATCTCCAGTACGTCTGCGCAACCGTTGTGCTATCACTGGTCGTCCTCACGGTTACTTCCGCAAGTTTGGCTTATCACGCAATATGCTGCGTGAGCGTGTCATGCAAGGCGATGTGCCTGGTGTTCGTAAAGCAAGCTGGTAAGGAGTAACGATATGAGTATGCAAGATACCGTTGGGGATATGCTAACCCGTATTCGTAACGCACAAATGGCTAATAAAGTATCGGTAGCAATGCCGAGCTCTAAACTACGTAAATCAATCGCTGACCTGTTGGTTAGTGAAGGTTATGTGGCCAGCGCTGTTGTAACTGAGCAAGACAACAATAAAGCAACTTTGACCATCGAATTAAAATACTTCGAAGGCAAAGCGGTTATTGAAACGATTCAACGTTATAGCCGTCCTGGTTTACGCCAGCATCGCGGTAAAGACGCTATCCCTACTGTTAAACAAGGTATGGGTGTTGCTATCGTATCGACCAGCCAAGGTATCATGAGCGATCGTGCTGCACGCGCTGCTGGTATCGGTGGTGAAATCGTTGCATTCGTTGCCTAATTAGCAATCATTGCTATCGGTAACGAGACGATAAAGTCTACTTGATCGTTGTTAGGCACTTATCAATTTTATAATAGATATTTTTTAACATTGATAGGTGTCTAATGCAGTCAATTATGCTAAACTAACACGCTTTTTAGCCTGTTAGTTTTTTCGCTAATAAAAGCAAGTTAATTTTTTTAAGGAATATTCCTATGTCTCGTGTGGCTAAAGCCCCAGTAGCACTGCCTAGCGGCGTAAGTGTTACTTTGAACGATCGGCAGGTCGAAGTTAAAGGCAAAAATGGCAATATGTCTTTACGCCTGCATGAATTGGTCGAGCTAAAACAGGAAGATGATGCAATTCTTCTCTCACCTGCAGCCGATTCAAAAGAAGCCATGATGCATACTGGCACCATGCGCTCTTTACTAAACAATTTAGTAATAGGCGTAAATGAAGGTTTTGAAAGACGCCTTCAACTTATTGGTGTTGGTTATCGCGCTCAAGCTACTGGTAATAAAGTAACGCTAAACGTTGGTTACTCACATCCAGTAGAATATACGCTACCTGAAGGTGTATCAGCTGAAACCCCAACGCAAACTGAAATCGTTTTAAAATCAAACGATAAGCAGCAGCTTGGTCAAGCAGCGGCTAATATCCGCGGTTTCCGCCCACCAGAGCCTTATAAAGGTAAAGGTATTCGTTATAGTGACGAGCATGTGATTCGCAAAGAAGCCAAGAAAAAATAAGGTGAGTTGAAATGTTTGATAAAAAAGCAGCTCGTCTACGTCGAGCAAAGAAAACCCGTGCACATATCCGTTTTTTAGGCGTAAATCGCTTAACGGTTAACCGCACCCCAAGACATATTTATGCCCAAATTATCTCTCCAAACGGTGGTGAAGTGATTGCTCAGGCATCTACCTTAGACAGCAGCTTACGTTCAGGTGCAACTGGTAACGTTGATGCAGCGACGTCTGTGGGCCAATTGATCGCAGAACGCGCAAAAGCAGCTGGTATTACTAAAGTTGCCTTTGACCGTAGTGGTTTTAAATATCATGGTCGAGTAAAAGCTTTAGCTGAAGCTGCTCGCGAAAACGGATTGGAGTTTTAATCATGGCTAGAAATGATAAAAATGATAAAAATGAACAGACTGACGGTCTAGTAGAACGCTTAGTTACCGTTGATCGCGTTGCAAAAGTGGTTAAAGGTGGTCGTATTTTCTCATTTACTGCGCTAACCGTAGTGGGTGATGGCAATGGCCGTGTTGGTTTTGGTCGTGGTAAAGCACGTGAAGTACCAGCTGCTATTCAAAAAGCACTTGAAGCTGCTAAGCGCAACATGATTACTGTTGAGCTTGATGGTGCAACATTGTTCCATCCGATCAAAGCACGTCATGGTGCTAGTAAAGTCTACATGCAGCCTGCATCTGAAGGTACTGGCGTAATCGCCGGTGGCGCAATGCGTGCGGTATTAGAAGTTGCTGGTGTTAAAGACGTTTTAACGAAATCTCATGGTTCTACCAACACTGCAAACGTTGTACGTGCAACATTCAACGGTTTACGTGATATGTCAACTCCAGAAAAGATGGCAGCAAAACGTGGTAAATCTGTAGACGAAATCTTGGGTTAACTTAGAAACTAGGTGAGTTACGATGAAAAAAATGAAAGTCACTCAATTTAAATCGGGTGCCCATCGCCTCAAGAGCCACAAAGCGAGCTTGAAAGGATTGGGTTTACGCCGTATTGGTCATACTGTTGAAGTAGAAGATACTCCTTCAACGCGCGGTATGGTCAATCGCGTCAACTACATGGTAAAAGTGGAGGAAGCGTAATGGGACTTAGATTAAATGAATTATCACCAGGTGTTGGCGCGAAAAAAACTGCCCAACGTCGTGGTCGTGGTATCGGTTCAGGTCTTGGCAAAACTGGTGGTCGCGGTGTAAAAGGTCAGAAATCTCGTTCAGGTTCTAGCATTCGCTCAGGATTTGAAGGCGGTCAAATGCCTTTATATCGTCGCCTACCAAAATTTGGCTTTACCAGTAAAATGGCAATGACGACTGCTGAAGTTCGTTTGTCTGAACTGAACAAAGTCGAAGGCGATGTGGTTAGCATTGAAACACTAAAAGCTGCTAACGTTATCCGTCATGACATGAAACGCGTTCGTATTATGTTGTCAGGCGAAGTCACTAAAGCTTATACTTTTAAAGGTATCAAAGTGACTAAAGGCGCCAAGCAAGCAATCGAAGCTGCTGGTGGTAGCATCGAGGAGTAGTAACGTGTCAAAACAATCAATGTCATCGACTGGTATACCGCTCAATCCATTTGCCTTTATACGCAAGTATGATGAGTTATGGACGCGTTTATTATTCTTAATCGGCGCATTGATTGTTTATCGTTTAGGGTCACATATCCCTGTACCGGGTATCAATCCGGTTAACTTGGCTGATCTGTTTTCGCGCAACGAAAATACCATTTTGAGCATGTTTAACATGTTCTCAGGTGGTGCACTAGAACGTATGTCCATCATGGCACTTGGCATCATGCCATATATTTCAGCATCTATTATCGTTCAGATGATGTCTGCGGTATTGCCATCGCTTGAAGCCCTCAAAAAAGAAGGCGAAGCGGGACGACGTAAGCTAAACAAGTACACCCGTCAAGGGACACTTGCATTGGCACTAGTACAGTCATTAGGAATGTGTGCTGGCTTAATCAGTCAGAATCTTACCTTATCTACTGGTTTGACTTTTTATATTCCAGCGGTTACCTCATTGGTAGCAGGCGCTATGTTCTTAATGTGGCTCGGTGAGCAGATTACAGAACGCGGCGTGGGTAATGGTATCTCAATGCTCATCTTTGCGAGTATTGTGGCTGGTACGCCAGGTATGATTTCGCAATCTATCGAACAGGTCAATCAAGGACAGATGAACTTGATTGTGCTTTTTATCTTTGTATTGCTAGGCATCGCAGTGACTGCTGGTATCGTTTATATTGAACGTGCCCAGCGCCGTGTCCCAGTAAACTATGCGCAGAAGCAACAACAAGGTCGCAAAATTTACGCTCAGCAGCAGTCGCATTTGCCGTTGAAGCTGAATATGGCAGGGGTTATTCCCGCTATTTTTGCCAGCTCGTTGTTGTTGTTTCCAGCAAGTTTGGGGCAGTGGGTTGGTCAATCGGCTGATCCTACTTTTACACAAAAGATATTACAAAATATGGCACTGGTGTTGTCTCCAGGGCAGCCGCTGTATTTGGTTCTGTTTGGCGCAATGATTATTTTCTTCTGTTACTTTTACACGGCATTGGTATTTAGTCCGCGTGAAGTTGCTGAAAACCTTAAACGTAGTGGTGCGTATATCCCAGGTATTCGCCCCGGACAACAAACTCAGCGTTACCTTGATCATGTATTAAACCGACTGACCTTTATTGGCGCGATGTATATGACGGTTATTTGTTTAATGCCAATGGTCGTGCAGTCATCGTTTGGTGTACCGTTTCAACTCGGTGGTACGTCATTACTGATTATGGTGGTTGTGGTAATGGACTTCATTTCGCAAATCCAAGCGCATTTGATGACCCATCAATATCATGATCAGACGTTAATTCAATCGCCCACTCAACCTTAAATGAGCGGTACGATATCTCAAAGGAGTATGCTATGAAAGTTCAAGCATCAGTTAAGAAGATTTGTGGTAGCTGTAAAGT
Source organism: Psychrobacter sp. UBA3483 (assembly GCF_002377905.1). GTDB lineage: Bacteria > Pseudomonadota > Gammaproteobacteria > Pseudomonadales > Moraxellaceae > Psychrobacter. The sequence goes on from NZ_DFQS01000043.1 coordinate 51,579, forward strand.
TGTGCGCCGTAAAGGCCGTGTACATGTTATTTGTACCGCAGAACCTCGCCACAAGCAACGTCAAGGTTAATGTTTTAAAGACATAAAGCGTCACGCTTATTGGATTTATACAATTAATACTTGAAAAATGACGGCGGATGCGATATCATCCGCCACTTGCCGTAGTTTATGCAAAATCTTTTATAAAATGGTCAATGAATAGGCTTGTTATCAAGTTGAAGCAGCGATAATAATTATAAAAGCTTTGGTATCGACAGCAACAAATCTGAAGAATACCCCCTTATTCAAACAATAAGGATATTTTTCTTTAATGGAGAGAAATCAATGGCTCGTATTGCCGGCGTAAACATTCCGGATAATAAGCATGCTGTTATTTCACTAACTTATATCTTTGGTATAGGTCGTACCACTGCTCAGAAAATCTTAGAAGCAGTTGGCATTGCCCCTACTACTAAAGTTAGCCAGTTAGATGATACACAGTTAGATGCTATCCGTGCACAAGTTGCAAATTACATGACTGAAGGTGATCTTCGTCGTGAAGTGTCAATGAATATCAAGCGCTTGGTTGATCTTGGTTGTTACCGTGGCATCCGCCATCGCCGTAACCTACCAGTTAGAGGTCAGAACACCAAGAACAACGCTCGTACTCGTAAGGGTCCGACACGCCCTCTCAAAAGATAATTAACTTAGGAAGCTAAAAGATGGCTAAAGACACTCGTAGTCGCAAAAAAGTGACTCGTCGTTCAGTATCGGAGGGCGTTGCCCATATCCATGCGTCTTTTAATAACACCATTGTTACGATTACCGATCGTCAAGGTAATGCACTGGCTTGGGCCACTTCAGGTGGACAAGGCTTCCGTGGTTCACGTAAATCTACACCATTTGCCGCTCAGGTTGCAGCTGAAGTCGCTGGTAAAGCGGCTCAAGAATATGGTGTTAAGAATATCGACGTTTTGGTTAAAGGACCAGGACCGGGTCGTGAGTCTGCGGTAAGAGCACTTGGTGCATTGGGTTATAAAGTTAACAGCATCTCTGATGTAACCCCAATCCCACACAATGGTTGCCGTGCGCCGAAAAAGCGCCGCGTCTAATATTAAAGACGAAGCTTTTTATCATAAGAGCTTATAGGAGACATAACAATGGCCCGTTATATTGGACCAAAACTCAAATTATCACGTCGTGAAGGTACAGACTTAGGCCTTAAGTCTGGTGTTAAACCATATGACGTAAAAACGAAAAAAGCGGCTCGTCCACCTGGTCAACATGGTGTCAGTCGTAATAAGAGCTCAGAATACTCTCTACAGTTACGTGAAAAACAAAAAGTTAAGCGTATCTACGGTGTACTAGAGCGCCAGTTTGCTAACTACTATAAAGAAGCTGCTCGTAAGCGTGGCGCTACTGGTGAAAACCTGTTAGCAATGCTTGAGAGTCGCCTTGATAACGTCGTTTATCGCATGGGCTTTGGCTCAACTCGCGCTGAAGCACGTCAGCTAGTTAGCCATCGCACTGTGATGGTTAAAAAAGCTGGTCGTGATGAGTTTGTTCGTGTGAACATTCCATCAATTCAGTTGCAAGATGGTGATGTCGTCGCTATCCGTGAGAAGTCTCGCGAACAACTACGTATTAAAAACGCTATTGAACTAGCGACACAACGTGGTATTCCAGAATGGCTAGATGTTGACCACAGCAAACTACAAGGCACGTTTAAACAAGCGCCTGATCGCATTGATCTACCTGCTGAAATCAACGAAAGCTTGATCGTTGAGCTATACTCTAAGTAAGTAACGTACTGCTCGATGTTATAAAAATAGCATTGAGCAATTGACGTTAATTAAACCAGTTTAATAAATCGAGGTGACATCATGATGCTAAGTGCAACTGAGTTTCTAACGCCGAACGCCATTAACGTGGATACGGTTAATGAAACGATTGCGAAAGTCACGCTCGAACCGTTAGAACGCGGCTTTGGGCATACCTTAGGGAATGCCTTACGTCGCATCTTGTTATCTTCATTACCTGGTGCTGCAGTCATTGAAGCGGAGATTGATGGTGTTGACCATGAATACTCAACGCTTGAAGGACTACAAGAAGACGTACTTGACTTGCTTTTGAATTTAAAAGGCTTGGCAATTACCCTTCATGACCAAAATGAAGTATTCTTGACCTTGGATAAACAAGGTCCAGGCACTATTACTGCTGCAGACATCACGTTGCCGCATAATGTCGACATTATCAATCCAGAATTGGTATTGGGTACATTAAGCGACCGTGGCCATCTTAAGATGCGTCTGCGTGTGGTAATGGGTCGTGGATATGAGCCAGCAAACCAGCGCCGTGAAGATGGTGACACTAAAGCGATTGGACGCTTGAAGCTTGATGCAAGCTTTAGCCCAGTACTACGTGTTGCTTATCAGGTTGAGAACGCACGTGTAGAACAACGTACCGATCTTGATCGTCTTATCATCGAGCTTGAAACTAATGGCACTATCGATCCAGAAGAAGCAATTCGTAAAGCAGCCACTATTTTACAACAACAGATTTCTATCTTTGTTGACCTAGAAGCTGAAGAAGCGCCTGAGCCTGTGAAAGAAAAAGAAGAGGTTGATCCGGTGCTATTACGCCCTGTGGACGATCTTGAACTAACGGTTCGCTCAGCCAACTGCTTGAAAGCTGAAAACATTTACTATATCGGTGATTTGGTACAGCGTTCAGAGACTGAACTACTAAAAACCCCAAATCTTGGTAAGAAATCATTGACCGAAATCAAAGACGTATTAGCGTCTAAAGATTTAGAGCTCGGTATGCGCCTAGACAACTGGCCACCAGCTGACCTTCGTGTCGATGATCGCTTTTCTTATCGTAGCCGTTAAACTTTAAGGATTTTTGACTATGCGCCATCGTAAGAGTGGAGTCAAGCTGGGTCGTACCGGCAGTCATCGTAAGGCAATGTTTCAGAACATGACTAACTCATTATTTGAGCATGAACTGATCAAAACAACTTTACCAAAAGCAAAAGAATTGCGCCGTGTTGCTGAGCCATTAATCACTTTGGCTAAAGAAGACAGCGTTGCTAATCGCCGTTTGGCATTTAGCCGTATGCGTAGCAAAACTATGGTAGGCAAACTATTTGGCACGTTAGGTCCTCGTTACCAAACTCGTCCAGGTGGTTATTTGCGTATCGTAAAATGCGGTTACCGTGATGGTGACAATGCGCCAATGGCTTATGTAGAATTGGTTGATCGTGACTAATTTTATACGCTCATTGTATAATTAAAAAAGCTCCAATAATTTGGAGCTTTTTTTATGCCTTTTATTTATAAAAGCTATTATTTATGGCACTAGTGAGCTGACGTCAGCCGCGCCTTGTCTGATGATTTCAGGCTGATTGCTGGTCATATCGACGATGGTAGTCAATTTTGTGGTTTTAATACCCGCATTGATTAGACCATCTAATTGACTACCTAGCAAGTCTTCGATTTCAAAGGGATCGTCCAATATGTCATCGCGGTGCGGCAATATGAGTGAACTGGTCAATATAGGCTCATCCATCGCTGCTAAAAGTGCTTGTGCAATAGGGTTACTGGGCACGCGAATACCAATGGTTTTTTTCTTAGGATGCGCCAACTTCTTAGGTACATCTTTGGTGGCGTTTAAAATAAAGGTAATCGGTGCCGGCGTAAGCGCTTTTAGCTGTTTAAATTGCACATTGTCCACCGTTGCATAGTTGGCAATTTCACTTAAATCGCGACATAACAAGGTAAATTGATGCTTATCATCAAGCTCGCGGATGTGTTTAAGCTTTTCTAGTGCATCTTTAGCGCCTAAGCGGCAGCCAAACGCATAACTGGTATCGGTAGGATAGATAAGTAATTGGTCGTTACGTAATAAATCTGCCGCTTGTTCGATAAGCCGCGGTTGTGGGTTGTCCGGATGAATGTAAAATACTTGCATGATTTTTCCTTATTTTATAATTATAGAGTGCTTCATACGCATTTTTTAAAAAATAGAATGTTTTGTTTTTTGGCGTATCTCTCTGACTGCCTCAAAAGATTACGCTACTACTTAATCAGTATAACGCAAAGTAAATATAAGTTTATTAGCAAGGCGTTACGGTGAGTAGGGAAACGTTAACGCTATAGTTGTGGACCGCTTTCGATAGGAAATACATATCTAGAGAGCAGTTTTTCATCGCTAATTAGCAGTACAAATCGTTAATAATGCCTGCAATAATATTTTGGCATCATGTGGTATGGTGTGAGGTGCGGCTATATATGCTTTGGCCTGCCGATAAACGTCCTGCGCAAAGGTGCTGGTACTGGTATCAAAGGTGGCAAACAAATTGTCTTGCGAGACTTGAAAAGAACGCCCGCACGCTAAAGTAAATAAACACTCTAACGCTTGTGGTTTGATTTCTACACGCTCAAATGCTTGTTGTTGAGCCTCGGTGCGCCCATCAGGTGCATACCAGTAGCCAAAGTCAGAGAGCTGTCTACGGCGTTCACCTGCAATAAAAAAATGGCTACACTCATGCAATCCGCTTTGAAAGAAACCATGGGCAAATTCAATACGTGCTGGCTGATTGGCTTTGGCAGGAAAATACTCTGGTTCGCCGGCGCCCCGTACTAGGATAACGTGCTGATGGGCAAATAGCGTATTAAAGAGACTTATCAGCCAATCGGTCGCTGCTTTTTCATTCTCACCAAGCGTGTTGATATTTTCAGCATGGATGATTTTCTGCCATTGTTTTGACAGTGCGTTTAACTGCATCTCTGAAATAGAGCTCAAAAACTCAGGTGGCTCTTTGGTTTCTAAAGTATTTAAACGATGTAGCAAACGTTTTGCGTCAGAGCCAGAAAGCAAAATGGAGAAGTCAGGATCAACAGCAGGCGATATCATATGAATATATTAACCAAATAAAAAGGTAGAGCGCGTGATTTGCAACGCGAGCAAGCTAAGGTAAATGCAAACTTAATAGGAAAATACATACCAAGAATCTTAACATACTAGCCCTAGCGCTTATCGACGCTTTCCGTTAGTATGGCAGGCAATATTATACACCGTTTTTGATGAATGAGGCCGCGCATGTCAAGCACTCCAATAAACAAGCCGTCAGCGCTTCAGGCTGACAAAACAGCAGCTGCAATGTCGACCAACCTGCCAGAACATATTTCTTTAAGTAAATGGGAGGACAGTGGCTTTGAATGGTCAGGGCAAGTTGCGCCGCCTTCTTTTGAGCGCCTAAATGCCATACTATCGACTGAGCACGAGCAATCAAACCTTGAGCTTAAAGCCAACCTATATCGCCATAATAATGTGTTGCATTTGTCTTTTACTCTCACAGGTGAGATATGGTTGACCTGCCAGCGTTGTTTGCAACCGATTGCCATTGATTTGACTGATGACTATGATATTGCATTGTTAGATAACGAAAGCCAAGTGCGTTTGGTCGGTGAAGAGCAGGATTACTTGCTGCTCGATGAAATTATCACTGAGCCTGCGCCTGAGCGTTTATTGCCGTTTAAAAAATTGATCGAAGATGAAATTTTGCTAAAAGCGCCTATGGCACCAAAGCATGATGACTGTGAGATGAGCGTTGAGCAGTTTGGTGACATTCCAGAAGAAGAGGAAAATGAGAATCCTTTTGCGGCATTAGCGTCGCTAAAAGGTAAGTTATAACCGCATAACTGGCAGCATAACGTCGATAAATCATTACTTTTCACCTTTTATCAGCTTTATTGAGAAGAGTGAAAAGCAGGGCTTTATTAATTGGCGAAACATGCGTATAATGTCCCGTTTATTGCATTCTAGCAACCTGCCAATGGCAGAGAGAAGCTGGCTTCGCAAACGAACTATAGATTTTAGACGTAGTCAGCACTTTAATACGTGTGGCAATCTATTTAACTAATGATGCGTAAGACTTAGGTTGTTGTGATTATATAGCCTCTGTCGGTATCGATTAAAGCTGAATTTCAAGCTTAACCCTTTTAAGTATAGGAGCTATATCATGGCTGTTCAAAAAAGTCGTAAAAGTCGTTCTCGTCGTGACATGCGCCGTTCACATCATCGTATGGAAGTGGCTGAATTAAGCATCGACGCTACTACTGGTGAAAAACATCGTCGTCATCACATGACTAAAGATGGTTTCTATCGTGGTCGCCAGCTTTTCAAAGTTAGTCAAGACGCTTAATTTATTTGCGCGCTGATGGTTGATGCAAAATGCTGGTAGTTCTAATGACTATCGATGATTTTACACAGTTGTTATGGTGCAAGCAGTTTAAGCAAACAAGAGCCAAGTTATCTCGCTATCATATATTATGAAGTCAGATATCTTGGCTTTTTGTTATGTATTTTTTAGCAGCTAATGGCGATAAAAATATCGCCTTTTTAGCTTTCAGTTTTTGATAGCTATGCTAATTGTCTGCGTCAGTGTATAGTTTAATAGCAGTCAGCTGTCTTAAAGGAATAATGATAGCGGCGCTTTGTACAGCAAATCTTTTTATTAGTCTCTAATTTTATTATAAACCCCATTCATTTAGGGGTATTTCCAATTAAATAAGGAATATTGGTTATGGCCTCTGTACCCGATACGGTAAAAAAACAACCCACCCGTATAGCCGTCCTATTCCCTGGACAAGGCTCGCAAGTGGTTGGTATGCTGAGCGAGCTTGCCGAAACCTATCCTGAGATTCGGGATACTTTTACGGAAGCGAGTACGGCGCTTGATGAAGATTTATGGGCAATTTGTCAGGACGAAGATAAGCTGAATCAAACCCAATATACTCAGCCAGCCTTATTAGCCGCTAGCATAGCAATTTGGCGCATCTTACAACAAAAAATAGAGGATAAACCTTGTTACTTAGCGGGTCATTCCTTGGGTGAATATAGCGCCTTGTGTGCCGCTGGGGTGATATCTCTAGCTGATGCGGTTAAGTTGGTACATAAACGCGGTCAATTGATGCAAGAGGCAGTGTCAGGGGTCGATACAGCGATGGCAGCGGTGCTGGGTCTTGAAGACCACCGCGTCGAAAACTTATGCGAACAAGCGACCGAGCACGTCGATGATGCCATTGTTGGCGCTGCAAACTTTAATAGTCCAGGTCAAGTGGTGGTTTCAGGTAACGCCGCTGGCGTCAACGCCGTGATCGATAAAGTTCAAAATACTGGTAAAAAAGCCATTCCATTAAAGGTTAGTGTGCCGTCGCATTGTGCGCTCATGGAGCCTGCGACTAGCGCTTTGGCGCAAGAGTTGGCAGCCATTCAATTTGACCAAGCGGCCATTCCAGTGATTCAAAACCGTCATGCGCGCGTTGAAACCAATGCAGTCGCTATCAAACAAGCATTGACCGAGCAGCTCAGTGAGCCTGTCCTATGGTCGAAAACCATGCAAGAATTGGCCGACAAACAAATTAATATTTTAATCGAATGTGGCAGCGGTAACGTCTTAAGTAATTTGGCCAAGCGTCAAGCGCATCCTATCGTAAGTTATCCTACCGACAAGCCTGCCCGTTTAGATAAGTTGATGGAGGTATTATCATGAGCCGTACGATTACATTAGTGACGGGCGCAAGCCGCGGTATCGGTAAAGCCGTTGCCAAACGTTTTGCCAAAGAAGGACACTTTGTCATTGGCACCGCAACTACCGAGAAAGGCGCAGCACTTATTGAAGAATACCTAAACGATAGTGGTGGTATTGGACGAGTACTAGACGTGCGCGATACGGCGCAGATTGATAAGCTGTTTGAAGAAATCGAAAGCGTTTACGGTGCCGTTCAAGTACTGGTCAATAATGCCGGTATTACTCAAGATGGCTTATTGATGCGTATGAAAGATGAAGATTGGGACAATGTTGTCGATACCAATCTGACTTCAGTTTATCGCATGAGTAAGCGAGCGGTACGCGGTATGATGAAAGCACGTCGTGGGCGTATCATCAATATCACCTCTGTGGTCGCGCAAATGGGCAATGCGGGTCAATCTAACTACGCAGCCACTAAAGCCGGCGTCGAAGGCTTTAGCCGGACGCTGGCGCGAGAAATTGGTTCACGTCAAGTGACGATTAACTGTGTGGCACCCGGCCTTATCGAAACCGATATGACCGATGAGCTTGATGAGCGCCTACTTAACTCAATGCTCGATGCCGTACCAATTAGCCGTTTGGGTCAGCCAGAAGATATCGCCGCTGCCGTCTCATTCTTAGCAGGCGATGAAGCCAGCTATATCACTGGTGCGGTTATTCCTGTTAATGGTGGTATGTACATGTAGCGTTAGAACTCTCATTCTAATTTGGCGTTACATAGTTATAATAAAAAACTCTGTGAACGAGTGTAAACTATAATAAAGGGTGCTATAATGACGGATACTTTTTTGTCAAAGCCCTGTATGATAGCTAGGTTTTAGCAGACATTAGTCAAAACGTATAATTGGTTATCTGGCCCTCAGACAGCCGTGATAATTTGACCAGCCCATTTTATATATACTGCCATAGCGCTTTACTATAAGACTATGGCAATTTGTCAAAATAATAGATCAAAAAGGAGAAATCTACATGAGTAATGATACCGAGCTAAGAGTTAAATCTGCGGTAGCGGAACAATTAGGTATGAACGTTGAAGACATCAACAATGATGCTTCATTCATGGAAGACTTAGGCGCTGATTCATTAGACCTAGTTGAATTGGTTATGTCATTCGAAAGCGATTTTGGCATCACTATTCCTGATGAAGATTCAGCAGAATTAACGACTGTTCAAAAAGCCATTGATTACGTACAAGCGCAACTGTAAATAATCATTTGCTTAGTAAGTAAGTGTGATAGGACCGTTTATCTTTATTGATAAGCGGTTTTTTTAACACTGTTTTTTAGATGGAATGATTAACTCTCTGTTTTACCTTTTACAATGACTCAAATTCGCTGGCCTATTTAAATCATAGCTATTAATGATAAAGTTACATAAGCTACGCCAAATCAACATTACTCAACATACTATTACTAGAGGGATTATCCAGCTTTGTCTATACTAGAAATGGTAAGAACTGAAAACTAAGAAAGGTAAACAGTAGAAAAGTAATGTCTGTCAAAACCGATTAAACTTTAATGGCTGTTTAACCACTAAGTAACCTTCATGTTAATTACAAATCACGTTAATAGGCAGAGGAAAGCAGTTAAACATATCGCCTATTAAAACAATAATGATAAATAACGAATAACAAAATTTTAAGGAGCAATTTTATGGGTATGTTCAGTTTTGCAAAAGACATTGGTGAAAAGATTTTTAACCGTGACGATGCCAAGCATGACGCTAAAGCGGAAACCAAAGCGGATGCTAATACCCCAGTTCAAAGCACAGAGCCTTCTGCTCAGTCAGTTGCCAATATTCTACTACGCCGTATTCAGCAGCAAAATCTGAATATCAGTAATCTAAAAGTAAAATATAATGGTTCTACAGATACAGCCGAAATCAGTGGTAAAGCTAAGACACAAGCAGATCGCGAAAAAGCCATTATCGCTATCGGTAACGTGCAAAACGTCGCCAAAGTTATTGATAATATTGACATTGAAGAAGATGCGCCTGAATCTACCATGTATACGGTAAAATCTGGCGATAGTCTGTCTAAAATCGCCAAAGAAGTATATGGGTCAACGGGTGATTATATGAAAATATTTGAAGCCAATAAGCCAATGTTGTCTGATCCCGATAAGATTTATCCAGGTCAAGTACTACGTATTCCTAAGCCATAATAGGCTATTAAATGTTTAAAGCTAAACATTTAAACACAGATATTTAAAGTTATACGCTAATAAAAATGCCTCTCACTAACATTAGAGGCATTTTTTTGGTTTATTATTTGCCATAGAATTTATGGCTTTAAGCTTTCTAGTTTTTCCTGTTGTTCTTTGATGGCCCAATTAATATGTTCGTCCAGCATTGCATTATGAACACCCAATTTTGCTTGCAGTTGGGTGATTATTTGTGCATTACCCTCTGCATTACCAAGGCCAATGGCAATATTGCGTAAAAAATTCACGTAACCGGTGCGTCTAAGCGGACTGCCTTCGGTCTTTTTCATAAACTCTGCTTCTTGCCATTGCCATAGCTCAAGCAAACTGCTGTTATCAAGATTGTGTCTTGGGGCAAAATCTTCTACTGGCGTGATATTTGCGTAGCGATTCCACGGGCAAATGAGCTGACAGTCGTCACAACCAAAGATGCGATTACCAATAGCGCGGCGATATTTGCTATCTATAATGCCGTCGTGCTCGATGGTAAGGTAAGAAATACAAGCAGAAGCGTTAAGCTCATAGGGCGCGATAATCGCCTGAGTAGGGCAGACGTCGATACAAGCGCTGCAACTGCCGCAATGCTCCTTGACAGGTTCGTCATCGGGTAGCTCAAGGCTCATAAATAGCTCGCCGAGGACAAAAAATGAACCAGCTTGCTTGTTTATGAGCAGGGTATGTTTGCCCGTCCAACCAAGACCCGCCGCATCGGCAATAGGACGTTCAAAGATAGGCGCAGAATCGCTAAAGGGGCGAAAAATAAAGTCCTGCTCTGAGCCAATATTAAGATGCTGCCATTCAGGTAGCATGTTTTCGATTTTTAATGCCAATTGCTTTAAGCGACTGCGCATCGTTTTATGATAATCGCGGCCCCTAGCATAACGGGCGATGATACCTTGATTGGGATAAGCGTTATCAGTGACTGCGCGCGGCGTGGGAGTTTGGGTTAAATAATCCATACGCACGCTGATGATGGTTTTTGCGCCTTCTACCAATAGCGCAGGTTGCGCCCGCAGATGATGGTTATGATGCATAAACTGCAATTGCCCCTCATACCCTTTTGCCAGCCATTGTTTTAAATGTTCTGTTTGCTCGATAAATAAAGGATGATGCACCGATAAAAAGCCACAGTCAGCAAATCCTAGGGCTTGCGCTTGGGCTTTAATCCATAGTTTAACCTCTGCTGGTGTAGCAAAGCTTGAGGCATTATGAACGGCAATTCTTGCTTGCCCTGCATGAATAGGCGCAGACGCCTGCGCTGCCAAATTGTGAGCATCTGAGGTCTGTGCGTCTGGCTGTGTTGATTGAAATTGTTTAGGTTGAGCTTTGCTATTCATAATGCGCGATAAATGATAATGTGAATAGCAGTATGATAAGCCAGTGAGCGACGAGCGCAAGTAGCAAAACCAATAAATCTGTATTTATACCAAGCTGTAAGCTCTCGTAAAATTTGATAGAGCTGATACCACCCATACATTACCTTATGATTAAAATAATAAAACCAGTAAATAAAAATAAGCGAGGATGAACCATGCCAGTAGCAAACGATGTATCCACAAAAACGACCATACCAGTAGCTTTGTATAGTAGTCAGCAGATTTATGCTATGGAGCAGGCATGGTTTGGCGCAGGTCATGATAGTTTTGGATTAATGCAGCAGGCTGCATGGCAGATGGCACATTATATTGTGGTGCTTTATGAGCAAAAAATGCTTAATTCTTATTCCTCAGTGCTTACTAACACTCATAATCGCATTAAGTGTTCGCCTCGAGCGAATATTTGGGTCGGGAAGGGTAATAACGGCGGTGATGGTTGGCTGATTGCTTATTATTTGCAGCAAATGAGCTGGCAAGTACAAATCATCACGGTTGGTTTTGATAAACAAGATTTTGCGATAGTTGAGACAACGCAGCCATCTAACAAAGAAGCTTCTTTATCTGATGCCAGCCAAGCCCTACAAGTAGCGCTATCTGCTAACTGTGATTATCTACGCTTTGAAGATATGAGCAGCTCTAATGACAAGGAAAACGCAGGTAAGCCGCTACAAGCAGACGTGTATATCGATGCGTTATTTGGTATAGGTTTAGATCGCGCGCCTGATGGTATTTATAAGCAAGCAATTTGTACCCTTAACGATGCCGCGCAGCATGATGGCGCTTTAGTGGTTGCGGTTGATTTGGCCAGTGGCTTAGTTGCCTCTACCGGGCAAGTATTCGACCAAGTAGCGGTAAACGCTGATGCGACATTATGTTTGATTGCGCGCAAATTTGGTTTGCATACCAACGATGGTATGGATTATAGCGGTGAGGTAATTGATATCCCGCTCATACCTTATCAAATGGCTAGTAAAGAGTTTAAGCCGGAGGCCAAACTCCTGACAACCGCGCATGCACTGAATCCACGCCGACAAAACAGCTATAAAGGCAGTTACGGGCATGTATTGGTGATTGGCGGTAATCGCGTTGATGGCTCGCAGGGCATGGGCGGTGCCGCTATCCTCTCGGCTTCAAGTACAATGGCGACAGGTGCGGGTAAAATCACCGTCGCTTGTCATGAAGCATTTCACGGCGCCCTATTAACTTCATTGCCTGATGCGATGACCACCAATTTACACGATACAGATGGCGTAAAAAACCTCATCCAAGAAGCCAGTGTTATTGCTATCGGCATGGGACTTGGCCGTGATGACAAAGCAAAAGCGTTGTTTATAAATTATATCCAAACGGCGATAGAAAATAGCAAACCAATAGTGATTGATGCGGATGGTTTATATCATTTAGCAACATTGCAGGCAGAGCAGCATAAACTGGTTACACAGCTAAAAGCGTATAGTAGCGAACATCGAGTTTGCCTAACACCGCATAGTGGTGAAGCGGCAAGATTGTTGAATAAAGAGGTCAATGAAGTAGAAGAGGATAGGCTAGCCATGATAAAACGGTGCGCCAAAATCTATGGCGGCGATTGGGTGCTAAAAGGTGCAGGGTCGTTAGTGCTAGAGCAAAAGGCTGAGGAAAGACAGATTTACGTTTGTGGCGTCGGTAATGCCGGGATGGCAAGCGCTGGCATGGGCGATGTGTTATCAGGCGTCATTGCAGGTCTGCTAGCGCAAAAGGATTTAACCGAAGAAGCGCGTAGTTTGCACCAAGCGGTTCTGCTTCATGGAATGGCAGGTGACTGCTTAGCGGGGCAGGCAGAAAATTTAGAAAGTCTTAGCCCTACTTATAATTGTTGCTCATTATTGATCGGCCAACGAGGCTTGCAAGCACAGGATATGCCCGTTGCTATCCGCCATATTATGCACCTGATAACTAACTGAATCATCAGTTATCAGTATCAATGACTAACGTTGAATAGAGCAGTGATGGTATTATTCAAAGGTATATGAAGACCGAGTTTAGGTACCATTACAATATTGATTGATGGCTTGCTGTACACGCTCGCGTTTTAGCTCAATTTCACGGCCATCTAAATATTGACGTTTACCATTGGCATCCATCTCATAGATACGTCCACCAACATTTAGATTGGTCAGATTATTACGCAATGATTGGCAACGCTGAGCATTGGCTTGTGCTTCTTGTTCTTTAATGCGCGCCTCTAGCTGAGCCACGCGCTGTTCTTCAGCGCTTTGCGGAGCCGCCTGATTGGCTTCAGTTTTCCCTGCCAATTGTCCGGCGTTACTTTGTCTGCCATCACTACGAAACTCTATCACTTCAATATTTCTACCATTTTGCGGGGCGTGTTGGCTGTACTTCACCTCGCCATGCGCGCCGATAGATTTATAAACCTGAATGGCATGACTGGCATTGATTGGCAGCATGAGCATACACGCCGTGCTGATACTTAGAAGCAGTTTGGTAGCGGTGTTCACACGAGACGCAGATGCCATGGTAACAATTGCCATAGTGACAATCCTCTTAATAGGTAAGAAACGGACGTATTTATCAGCTAAGGATAATATTTAACCGTCTTGATAACAATATAAATACACTAGCGTTTGATTTTAGCAAATAATACTTATAAATGTACATTATTTAATAACTAATAGTTAGGGATAGGGTTTAGAAGTTTTTCTTGACAAAGGTGCCCAAACCATCGAATATAATAGCAGTTGATTGGTCAGTGAGCGGCTTTTATAAAATTGCCGTGGCACTTGAAAATAAGGACTACGGGTTGCTTATCAGTAGCTTGCTCAGTTTTATTTTCTTTGTGACAATGATATGGAATAAAATGCCATTATCCTAATGCGTATTCAAAGCTATATTTATTGTCTGCGGACTTATCTGTCTACAATGACTAAGATAAACTTATTATTACTGTGGTTCGTAAGATTTGGCTGTAATAAACAATAGGGCGCAATGGATAGTTTTAACAACAACTCATTAAATAAGTTATAAGATTTAGCGATCCTATAGCGTGTCAATATTATTGAGAGTCGTTTTATATCCTGCCTCCCTTTATTTATCACTGTCGTAACTTGGTATTCTCAAAATAATAAGCCTCTTTTATAGGTGCATTCGCATCTTGTCACTGTCTGTCGATAAAATCCTGCCACAAAGCTGACCCTACATATATTGCTGTGTTTGAGGGCCATGCTGTTCTATATAACAGTGTTACTTGAATATAGTAGGCACACATTCTTGATATGGATAAGAATCCCAAGTCTTCTTTATAAGACCAATAACCTTGTAAAAACGGTGTTTTCTTTTATAAATGAGCGACCATTCTTACCACAAAAAAAGGTGATGACAGTGACGCAAACCACGCAAAGTCCGAATATGACTGGACATACCCAAACGGGTAATGCCGCCAAAAATTTTGAAGAAAAGCAACAACGCCTTGCAGAGGGTAGCGAGCAGCCCGTGATGCTATCTGGCGCTGAGATGTTGGTGCAAGCATTGACCGATGAAGGGGTCAAATATATTTTTGGCTATCCAGGCGGCGCCGTTCTACATATCTATGATGCCTTGTTTCAACAAGAAAATATTGAGCACATTTTAGTGCGTCATGAACAAGCAGCCGGCCACATGGCAGATGCTTATTCACGCGTGACCGGTCAGACAGGTGTGGTGCTCGCGACCTCAGGTCCAGGTGCGACCAATACCGTGACGGCAATCGCCACCGCCTTTATGGATTCGGTGCCGATGGTGGTTATTTCAGGTCAGGTACCTAGTAGCCTAATCGGTGAAGATGCCTTCCAAGAAACCGATATGGTCGGTGTATCACGTCCTATCGTCAAGCATAGCTTCCAAGTGCGCCACGCTAGCGAAATCCCTATGATTGTCAAAAAAGCCTTTCATATCGCTCAGTCTGGACGCCCGGGTCCGGTAGTTATTGACGTACCAAAAGATATGACAGCGCCAAGTGAAAAATTTGCTTACGCTTATCCAAAAGACGTGTTTATACGCTCGTATCAGCCCTCACTAAAAGGTCATAGCGGTCAAATTAAAAAGGCCGTTGAAACTTTATTGTCGGCGCAGCGTCCTGTTATTTATGCAGGCGGCGGGGTCATTTGGAGTAAAGCGAGCAAAGAGCTGAGGGAGCTTGCGCATCGCTTAAACTTACCAGTTACCAATACCTTAATGGGTTTGGGTACTTTCCCAGGTTCTGATAGTCAGTTCCTAGGCATGCTTGGGATGCATGGCACCTATGAAGCCAATATGAGTATGCATCACGCTGATGTCATCTTGGCAATCGGTGCACGTTTTGATGACCGGGTGACCAACAATGTCAAAAAATTCTGTCCGAATGCGACGATTATTCATATCGATATCGATCCGGCATCCATTTCAAAAACTATTAATGCCCATATTCCAATCGTCGGCGATGTTAAAGCAGTCTTGACCGATATGTTAGAAATCATTGGTGATGATAAAGAGCTTGAGCAGCATGCCTTGTTAGATTGGTGGTCACAGATTAATGAATGGCGTAAGCGTCATGGGCTACGTTATGACACCAATACTGATAATGGCATTAAGCCCCAAGCGGTGGTGCAGGCTTTAGATAAAGTGACCAATAGTAACGCCATTATCACCAGTGACGTCGGTCAGCATCAGATGTTTGCGGCCCTTTACTATACTTATAATGAGCCTGGTCAATGGTTGAACTCCGGCGGTTTGGGCACCATGGGTGTGGGCTTGCCTTATGCTATGGCGGCAAAACTTGCCAATCCTGAGCGTGACGTGGTGTGCATTACCGGTGAAGGCTCTATTCAGATGAATATTCAAGAGCTATCAACCTGCTTACAATATAATTTGCCAGTCAAGATTTTGAACCTAAACAATGCGCAGCTGGGCATGGTAAAGCAGTGGCAAGACATGCTGTATGAAGGTCGACATGCGCAGTCTTATATGAACTCACTACCAGACTTTGTCAAATTGGCCGAAAGCTATGGTCATGTGGGTATTAAGATTACCGATCCTGCGACCATGGAGGCACAATTGGCTGAAGCCATGGCCATGACCGATAAATTGGTATTTATCGACGTTTATGTCGATCGTAATGAGCATGTTTATCCGATGCAAGTCGCTGGGCAAGCGATGCGTGATATGTGGTTAACAAAAGGGGAGCGTACCTAATGCAACAACAACATCTGATTTCGGTATTGATGGAAAACGAAGCGGGTTCGTTGTCGCGGTTAGTCGGCTTGTTCTCCCAACGCGGCTATAACATCGAGACGCTAAACGTCGCCCCTACTGATGATCCAAGTATCTCGCGTCTGACGGTTACCACCATTACTTCGCCTGAAAGAATCGAGCAAATCACCAAGCAATTGCATAAATTGATTGAAGTGGTTAAAGTGCTCAATCTAACAGACAACGTGCACGTTGAGCGCGAGCTGATGCTTATTAAAGTACGAGCGTCGGGCGGCGTACGTGAAGAGATTAAACGCAGTGCTGATATTTTCCGCGCTCAAATCGTTGATGTCAATTCTAACCTATACACCATTCAAATCGTTGGTGATAAAGCCAAGCTTGACGGTTTTATCGATGTGATTGGTCGCGAGCGTATTATGGAAGTGGTGCGTTCGGGTGTGATTGGCATTGCACGCGGCGAAAAAACCCTAAGCTTATAATTTTATAATCGTTATTAAAAACCTTAATTTATTATCAACAGCGCGCTCATTTTAGCCAACACTTTAGAGTTTCGGTTAGAGCAGGAGCGCTTATTATCCATGGCCAGCCATGTTTTAGGAAAAGGACTCTATTTATGAACGTTTATTATGACAAAGACTGTGATCTATCAATCATCCAAGGCAAAAAAGTTGCTATTATTGGTTACGGTTCACAAGGCCATGCACACGCGTTGAATTTACAAGACTCAGACGTCGATGTAACCGTTGGTCTACGCGCCAACTCTAGCTCATGGAAAAAAGCGGAAAACGCGGGTTTAAAAGTTGCAGAAGTAGAAGAAGCGGTAAAAGCGGCTGACGTCGTGATGATTTTGACCCCTGATGAGTTCCAAAAACAGCTTTATAGCGATGTGATTGAGCCAAACATCAAAGAAGGTGCAACGCTTGCTTTCGCTCATGGTTTTGCCATTCATTACAACCAAGTTGAGCCACGTAGCGACCTTGACGTTATTATGGTTGCGCCTAAAGCACCAGGCCATACTGTACGCTCAGAATTTACCAAAGGCGGCGGTATCCCAGATTTAATCGCTATCTATCAAGATGCATCAGGTCAAGCTAAACAGTTAGCCTTGTCTTATGCTGCAGGTGTTGGTGGTGGTCGTTCAGGTATTATTGAAACGACCTTTAAAGATGAAACTGAAACTGACTTATTTGGTGAGCAAGCGGTACTTTGTGGCGGCGCGGTTGAGCTAGTAAAAATGGGCTTTGAAACCCTAACAGAAGCAGGCTACGCTCCTGAAATGGCTTACTTTGAGTGCTTACATGAGCTAAAGCTTATCGTTGACCTCATGTATGAAGGCGGTATCGCTGATATGAACTACTCAATCAGTAACAACGCTGAATACGGCGAATATGTGACTGGTCCTGAAGTTATCAATGAGCAATCACGTGAAGCCATGCGCAATGCGCTAAAACGCATCCAATCTGGCGAATACGCAAAAATGTTCATCAGTGAAGGCGCAACCAACTATCCTTCAATGACTGCCCGTCGTCGTAACAACGCTGAGCACCAAATCGAAGTGACTGGTGCGAAATTGCGTGGCATGATGCCTTGGATCGGTGGCAACAAAATCATCGATAAAGACAAAAACTAATTGGCTAGTGAGCGATTAGATAATTAATCGCTCATTTAGAAATCAAAACCCGTGTTATCACTTGATAGCATGGGTTTTTTAATGGCTAGCAATTCAATAATCTAGAGAAAGTTGCCACCGTAATCGCTTGCTACTGGTTGAAAACTCATTATTATTGCCTCATATAAGCAGACTTGCTTATTTTATTTAAAAAATACTAAAACCAAACGCTAAAGAATGATCTGAGCGCTTGATTTTTTATTCTTATTCTTTCTTGATTACAGGTTGTCTGTTGTGCAAATACCAAGTCCTAACTGGCTAACGCCGCAATTTATCTACATTACTCTGAGTGCTGTGGTAGCAGTATTGATTTGGATAGAAGGCGAGATGCTCAAGCGCAACCAAGGTAAGCTGCCGCAATCCAAGTTCTTTCGCATCAGCTCTTTGCTGGATACCGCTTGGTTCTTTGTGTCTACTCTGGCGTTGTACGTCATTGATTTGGCGCCGTTGGCCATTGCCGTGCCAGTCGCTTATAGCATCTATACTATCTACGGCTGGATATATGGCACGCGTCTGCTCAAACGCAAAGGCATACCAGATTCGCCAAAGGATTTGGTGGTGCCAGCTAAATATATTGCCTATAGTCAGTCGTTTTCTTTGATATTTTTTGCCTTATGTCTGCTGGTTTTATTATCGCCTTGGTTACCGCTACCTGCATAACCATGTTTTAGCGCTATGATTATGTTTTTGGGTAGGCTGTTATTAACAGCAGGGTTAATCGGTCATATTAAGTTACGTTATCTAAAACCTCATTAAAATCAAAGATTTAAATAATAAATCTTTATTTAATGATAAAGCTGACAGAAGGCCGCGATTTTTTACAAAAAAAAATAATTTAACCTGTTGCAGTTTAGAAAAGCTGCTATAATCAGCTTGTACTCATAGGGTTTTAGGCAAGAGCTTGAGGATTATCTTCTAGATAAATCAAGGGTTTAAGCCGATGCGCTTAGCAAAAAATACTTGAGTATATATCAATTAATCGGTGATGACACACGTCTCGCCAACAGTTAAAGAGTTAGGAAAATTTATGTCAGAGAAAGTTGAAGGCACTGTAAAGTGGTTTAATGAAGCTAAAGGTTTTGGTTTTATCGCTCAAGACAATGGCGGACAAGACGTATTCGCTCACTACAGCGCTATCCAAGGTAACGGTTTCAAAACTCTAGCCGAAGGCCAAAAAGTGTCTTTCATCTTAGGTGATGGCAAAAAAGGCCCACAAGCTGAGCAAATCGAAGCTATCTAATCTTAGTGATTATTGAGTAAACTGATTTATCAGCCAGCTTGATACCATAAAGATGATCGATAGGTATTGATTCCTTTGTTTGTTAAAACAATAAAAATACTGTTTAGACTTTAAAAAAAAGCAACCATTCATCAGGTTGCTTTTTTTATGATATTTTTCTAAGAAAATAGCTTAAGTGGGTACAATTAGACCCACAACTATTATGCATTATTAGATAATAATGCTGTTATTTTGATGCGCTATTATTTTAAGAAGATTTTCATGCATTAAACCAATAAAAAAAGGCAAGGGTATGCAGTGGGAAAAATGGTTTGCGATTGAATGGCAGCAAGTGCTCGGTATTTCACTATCGGCGCTTGGATTATACTTGGGACTCATTGTGTTTACGCGGTTGATGGGGCTACGCAGTTTTTCCAAGCTTTCGAGCTATGATTTTGCCATGACCGTCGCTATCGGTAGCATACTGGCGTCAACCATCTTATCTGACAGCCCGTCTTTGTCGCAAGGCTTAGTCGCGGTTGCGGTGTTGTTTCTTATTCAAGGGTCTATATCTCTTATTAGGCGTAAATTTAAGCCTCTAAAATCGATCATTGATAATTAAGCAATCATATTAGGGCGTGTTGAACATTGGCGACAAATTAATGGCAAAAAAAATAGCGAACGTTTAATCTTTAAGTTCTCACACAAAAAAGATATCGTTCGCTATGCCTCGCACTATGCTCAAAGATGAACACTGGACAAGACTGAAACCTATATTACTAGAACTTAATATCTATGACAAAGGAAATCTTAGACAAACGGTTGAAGGCGTGCTTTATCGCATGCGTGTTGGCTGTCCTTGGCGCGACTTACCCGAGTATTTTGGCAAGCCTAATACCATCTATAAAGCTTACCAGCGCTGGTTTAAGAGTAACAAGCTGATTACGCTGTTTGCTTTATTAATCAAAGACGCAGATCTTGAGTGGGTCTTCATTGATGGTACTCATATCAAGGCGCATCAGCACAGCAGTGGTGGCAATGAGAACCTACAATTTATTAGTAAAAGTGTGGCAGGACGCGCGACCAAGGTTCACTTGGCAGTAGATGCACATGGCAATCCGATTACCTTTATCTTGTCAGATGGCACGACCCATGATGTTAAAGTCGCACCTGACTTAGTAGACAAAGTTAATTTGAGCAATACAGAGGTTTTATGTGCGGATAAAGGCTATGATTCTGATGCACTACGAGCGCATATTGAACAAGCCGGGACACGGGATAACATCCCTCGAAAACGAAACACTAAGTCTTCTAACGACCATATGGACTGGGACTTGTATAAAGCTCGACACTTAGTAGAAAATACTTTCGCCAAACTAAAACAGTATAGGGCGGTTGCCACCAGATTTGATAAGCTCAAGCAGAGTTATGAAAATACAGTCGCTCTTGCTTGTGCTTATATCTGGCTCAAATTATGAATGTTCAACACACCCTAATGGCGCATGGAGAGTATTTTTGCGATAATTTAAAAGAGGCCAACCTGACCAAAAGTGACGTGCAAGAAGTATTGCGTAAGAATGGATTGAAATCAAAGAGCGAAGTATTCGCCGTTATTATGGAAACGACCGGCGATATGAGTGTCATTAAGCAGGATAATACCGCGCCCGACTGGTCGCTGTTTGACGACATTCGCGACAGCCATTTGTTGACTAATTCTAACAAATCTGATAACCCACTTAGACAATAACAAGTCAGAAGAGCAAGTCATAAAAAATAATCACTCATTAGAAGCTTGTTAATGTCGTAAATATCGAGAGCGTGAGCGTTTTTACGTCAAATAACTTTCTATTTAGGCACTTATAGACCGTTTTTGCAACAATGGTGACAAATTTATGACGCATTATTCACGGCGTTGTCTTGACCTTAGTCCTGTGCTCACGCAAGATAGACGGGTCTGATAATAACGGTTGGCTTAGCTTTAGCAGGATTTAAGCGTTTACTGGTATACTTTTATTATTGGTAAATACTTAGACGAGTAAATACCAATAATAAATCACGACTAGCGAATAATAAATATGATGCCGCGATATCTTGGGTGGGCGGCTTATACATATTTATTTTTAAATCTATGTTAATGTGGTAAAAACCTTTAGTAGTATTTTGAACGACAATTTGTACTACAGTTTGAAGAAAATGAACCTTTGGTTCTTAATTGGTAATTTTTAATTCATAACATTAATAAACGAGGAACGTATGAAAGCATTAGTAGCGGTCAAGCGTGTCATTGATTACAACGTAAAAGTTCGTGTAAAAGCTGATAATTCGGGCGTAGATTTATCTAACACCAAAATGTCAATCAACCCTTTTGATGAGATCGCCGTTGAAGAAGCTGTTCGTCTAAAAGAAGCGGGCGTGATTGATGAAGTCATCGTCGCCTCAATTGGTCCAAAAGAATCACAAGAACAGATTCGTGCAGCTTTAGCCTTGGGTGCTGACCGTGGGATTTTGGTCGTATCTGATGAAAAACCTTATCCATTACAAGTTGCTAAAATACTTAAGAGTATCGCTGAATCTGAGTCTACGGATATTATCTTATTGGGCAAACAAGCCATTGATGACGACAATAACCAAACTGGTCAGATGCTAGCAGCATTGATGGGTATCGGTCAGGGTACTTTTGCGTCAGAAGTAAAAGTTGAAGGGAGCAAAGTAAACGTCACGCGTGAAATCGACGGTGGTTTGCAAACCCTAGCACTTGATCTACCAGCGGTCATCACCACTGACTTACGCTTAAATGAGCCACGTTATGCGAAATTGCCTAACATCATGAAAGCGAAGAAAAAGCCACTTGATGAAAAGACGCCTGCTGATTTCGGTGTCGACATGACTTCTAAGCAAGAAATTATCAAAGTCGTGCCACCTTCTGAGCGTAAAGCGGGTATCAAGGTAGGTTCAGTTGACGAGTTGGTCGATAAGCTAAAAAATGAAGCAAAAGTTATCTAAGACGTAAGTCTTTCAATATTTTGCTACGGCATATCTTGTGCAAAATATGCTATCTAAAAGGTTTCATATTTAAGCTGATTTGATAAATTATTTTGTACACAAACAACCGCATGAATAGATGATACGAATAAATAAAGGATAAAAACAATGGCAATTTTGGTATATGCAGAACATGACAATGCCAGTCTAAAAAAGGCAACTTTGAACACCATCGCTGCTGCTAAGCAAATAGGCGATGACGTCCATGTATTGGTCGCTGGTAGCGGTGCGCAAGCAGCCGCTGATGCAGCCGCTAAAGCTGAAGGCGTCACTAAAGTACTACTAGCCGATAACGCCGCTTATGAGCATCAATTGGCAGGCAACATTGCTCTATTGGTTGCTGACATCGCTGGTGATTATAGCCATATCGTCGCTGCTGCTACTACTACTGGTAAAAACTTTATGCCACGTGTCGCCGCTTTACTTGACGTGAGCATGTTGTCAGAAATCTCTGCGGTCGTAGACGCAAACACCTTTGAGCGTCCTATCTATGCAGGTAACGCCACGGCAACGGTTAAAACTTCAGAAGACAAAGTGGTACTGACTGTCCGTACAACGGCTTTTGATCCTGTTGCAAGCGAAGGCGGCTCAGCGTCTGTTGAGACACTCGATAACGTACAAGAGACTGGTAAAGCAAGCTTCGTCAATGAAGAGATGGCAAAATCTGACCGTCCTGAATTGACTTCTGCAAGCATCGTGGTTTCTGGTGGTCGTGCATTAGCAAATGGTGAGAACTTCACTAAATATATCGAGCCACTAGCTGATAAGCTTGGCGCGGCGGTTGGCGCATCACGTGCTGCGGTTGACGCAGGCTACGTACCAAACGATATGCAAGTTGGTCAAACAGGTAAAATCGTTGCACCAGACCTCTATATCGCAGCGGGTATTTCAGGCGCGATTCAGCATTTAGCGGGTATGAAAGACTCTAAAGTGATCGTTGCTATCAACAATGACCCAGAATCACCAATCGCTAGCGTTGCTGATTACTTCTTAGAAGCCGATTTATTTGAAGCATTGCCTGAGCTGACTAGCAAGATTTAATTGTTACCTCTTGCATAAGTAATGAAGCAAAAAAGACCCGCTATTTGAACTGACCCCCATAAGTTGGACACAACTTATGGGGGTTATTTTATGAAGTATGACATCGACTTTAAACTAAGGGTGAACCGCCCCGTGATTGTCGGAGACTTAATATTCTGAGAGAATACGACAATGAAAACACGAAACTATACTCCTGAGATTAAATAACGCGCCGTTCGCATGCTGATTGAAGCATCGAGCGACTATCCCTCCACATGGTCAGCCATCCACATCCAAGCTATTGTCCCTAAGATTGGCTGTACGCCTGAAACCTTGCGATCTTGGCATAAAAAACACATCGATCAACCTATTCCTGTCTCAGTGCAAGCGCAAATTGACAAAGAACGCATCAAAGCGCTTGAACGCGAGAATAAAGAGCTCAAGCAAGCCAATGAAATTATACGCAAGGCAGCGGCTTTTTTCGCCCAGGCGGAGCTCGACCGTCCACCCAAGTGATGGTTCATTTCATTGATGACCATAAAAACGATGATGGGGTCGAGCCAATTTTTAGAGTACTACCGATTGCCCCGTCAACCTATTATCGTGCTCAAGTCTTAAGCGACGATCCACACAAGCGTTCACTACGCAGTCAGCATGACGATTATTATATCAGTGAGATTAAACGCATCTGGCAAGGCAGCAAGTGCCGTTACGGTGTTCGTAAAGTCTGGCAACAGATAAAAGCTGATGGGTTAAAGGTTGCTCGTTGCACCATAGAGCGTTTAATGAGCCAGCATGGCCTACAAGGCGTTTGGTGCGGTAAAGGTAAAATAACAACTCACAGCCGTGATGATCAAAAGCGTGCTGATGACTTGGTTAATCGTAACTTTAGCGCTCATCGCCCTAACCAGCTCTGGGTGGCGGACTTTATCTATATTAAGACACTGGGTGGCTGGGTATATACCGCTTTTATTATTGATGGTTTGCTTGCGCTATTGTGGACTGGAAAGTATCCGATCGTATGAACACTGATATAGTGATGGCGGCATTGAATCAAGCAATAGCAGATAGAGACAATCCCAAAATGTGATTCATCACAGTGATCGAGGGGTTCGGTACTTATCCATTCGCTATACCGATAAGATGAAGGACTCTGGCGTGATTGCTTGTGTTGGTACAACAGGCTACTTTTATGACAACGCATTGGCTGAAAAGGTCAATGGCCTATATAAGTCTGAGGTGATTCATTATTTGAAAGAGAGCTGGAATGGCATTAAAGATGTTGAACTGGCAACCCTTGAGTGGGTAGATCGGTTCAATAAAACACGACTGCATAGCACCATTGGTTATGTGTCACCTTTTGATTTTGAAAAGCGGTATTATGATAATTTAATCCTGTCAGGCATTGCTGCCTCATTCAAGTAAAACACTCTCCGATATAGTCGGGACGGTTCAACACCAAATTTTTTAATTCAGTTGTTTCATGAATGTTTGATTAAATAGATGATTATGAGATACTGTTATATTAGGTGTGCGATTTCTTTATAGGCAAAATGAAAAGGAGTGAGTATGAACGCGATATTACAGCTAGAACCGAGTTGGCAAAAATGGATTGTAGAGAATATTAATCGTGGTGTACCTTTCAACAATATAATAAACACGCTTTTTGAAAGAGGTTTCTATAACGCAGCATATGAGCTTATGTCTCAGCATTCTGAAGTTATAAATATACCTTATATCGATGTCAGTAATAACTCAATAGAACTACCAGACAGAACTGTGAAGTTGACATCAACTTTCTACCCACCTTTCGTAGCAGTTATAGATAGCTTCTTGAGTAATAAAGAATGTGATCAATTAATAAAAAGTAGCGAGGGGAAGCTAAAAAATTCTAGAGTTGTTAGCCCTATTGATGGTAGTTTTGCAGACCATGATGCACGAACTAGTACGAGTTGTGGTTTTCAAAGAGGTGCGACAGATTTAATAACGAAAATTGAGAAAAGAATAGAAGCCTTGTTACATTGGCCAGTAATTCGTGGTGAAGGTCTACAGGTGCTACATTATGAGAAAGGGGCAGAGTATCGTCCGCACTTTGATTTTTTCGATCCTAATCATCCTAATCATAAGGAAATTACGGGAAAAGGCGGTCAACGTGTGGGTACTTTATTAATGTACCTATCAGATGTCGAGTCAGGGGGTGGTACATGTTTCCCTAAAATTAATCTGGAAGTGCGTCCTAAAAAAGGCACAGCACTCTACTTTAGTAATACTAAGTTTGATGGAAGTGTAGAACCTTTGAGTCTACATGCTGGTATGCCTGTTATTAAAGGAACTAAGTATTTGGCAACTAAATGGTTGAGGACTAACGCTTATGTTAGTTAGCTGCGATAAGATAACAATGAAAATTTAAAAAGTTTTTCTAAAAATAGATTTATATACTGAAGAGATATCGAACGTTATTATATATAATCCTACAGATATTATATCGTCAGTTCAAAATGAAATCGATATCTTCAGGATGACGTGCGACTGGTATAATTTTCCTTGCTTGCTGCTAACATAGAGGCTGCGAAAAATCCATCCCAGTCGCTATATATCAGTTTTAAATGAACTCTACGATAACTATCTCTAGAAGTTTTAAAATGAAAAATAACTGAGTAGGTTTCATTTATATTCAGTTATTTTTCCACTCAATCCTTTTAAAACTTTAGATTCTAAACATAACTTCTCTGACGCAACGTCTCATACAAGCACAATGAGCCTGCAATGGCGACATTCAGACTTTCTTGTCCGTTAGGTTGCGGCAGGGCGATAGGGGTAGCGCATTGCATTAGCTCGTCGCACACACCTTGGCCTTCATGCCCCATAATCCAAGCGATTGGCTTTCTTAAATCATGTTGATAAATGACCGTATCGGTATGTGAGCTGGTGGCAAATAGCGGCGTTTGTACAAAATCCAAAATATCTTGCACACTTAACCCTTCATAAATGCTGAGGGCAAACTGCGCGCCCATACCTGCTCTAAGCGTCTTGGGTGACCATGCTTGCGCTGTTGCACTGGTACAAAGTATATTTTTAATGCCAACCGCCGCCGCCGTGCGCAGTAGCGTACCGACATTGCCGCTGTCTTGGACGTCATTAAGAATCAAGCAGTCATCATTGATGGGTTTAAGGCTAGGCGCTGGAATGTTAATCAGCGCCATGATATCAATGCCAGTCCCTAAGCTACGAATACCTTCGTACAGGCTATCTGCTAAAGTCAAAATAGGCGTATAAGTCGACAGGCGCGTCAAAAGCTGCTGAACTTCAGGATGCTGGTGCGCCGATTCAGACAGTAATATCTGCACAAATGGGTAATCGCTACGCAGAGCGGCATCGATAAGGTGCACGCCTTCAATGACGGTTTGCCCTTGTTTCTTACGCTGGCGCGCTTGCGTCAATAGCCCTTTGATAAGTTTAACAGTCGTATTTTTATCTGAGGTAATCAGCTCGGTGGGATTTGCTACCATAATGGATCGCTTAAAATATAAAGAGTTTGAATCATCAGCGTAAAGTCGATTTTTCATATCGCTGTACGCTGATGATTATCAAATTGGGTACAAATGATTTATTTATCAGCATGTTTTAAATGTAAATTTTTAACGTAAGCGACTTCGTTTTTACTACCAAGTACCACAGGAACACGTTGATGAATATCCGTTGGTTCTATATCCAAGATACGCTGCACCGCGTCAGTAGCAGCACCGCCTGCGCGCTCAATCAATAAGCTCATCGGATTGGCTTCATACATCAAGCGTAACTTGCCGGCTTTATTGGCATCTTTAGTGTCAAATGGATAGGTGAATAAACCGCCACGACATAAAATTCGATGCACATCGCCGACCATCGCCGCCACCCAACGCGTGTTAAAGTCACGGCCGCGTACGCCAGTCTTGCCAGCGATGAGCTCGTCGATATAATGCTGCATAGGCGCTTGCCAGTAGCGATAGTTTGAAGCGTTGATAGCGTATTCACTAGTATCCGCATCAATCTGAACATCCTCTTCTATCAGTACATAGTCATTGCTATCAGGGTCTAGGCTAAACATCACGACATTATCAGCGATGGTTAATGCCAGTACCGTAGAGGTGCCATATAGCAAATAACCGGCGGCTAGCTGTTGATTACCCGCTTGTAAAAAATCGCTATTTGCACTGATTTGACCTTGGCGTTGGTACGGTAGGATAGAGAAGATGGTACCGACGGCCATATTAATATCGATATTTGATGAGCCATCAAGCGGATCGAACAATACCAATAAACTACCATCAGCGTTGGCAGGGGTAGCATCGTCGAGCTCTTCTGAGGCAACACCTGCACAATGCGCGTTGTTTGCCAACGCCTCTAATAATAAATCGTTAGCTAAGACGTCGAGTTTTTTCTGCTCTTCACCTTGGACATTTTGATTACCTGCTTCGCCTAAGATATCTGCTAACGCCCCTTTTCTTAATAACTGCGAGATGGTTTTACCAACATCAGTCACAGTGGTAATTACGTCATTAAGTGCCGGGTTACTGGCGTGAGCGTTTAGATAATTTGCTAAGGTTGTCATAAGGTTTCCTGATAAAGGCGGTTAAAATAGATAGTATTAAAATAAATACTTTTAAAAATAAGACCAATGAGAATAAAAATTAAATAGAGGTTTGAGAGACGGTTAGGTCACCTTTAATTTGCCTAAATTTGGCAAATTTTTAAATACCCAGCAAGGCGTCTTTGTCCTGACCACAAAATCAGCTACACTAGCGCTATGATTATTTATTTATGGTGTTAATAAGTGGCTTTTGATAAGGTTTGCTATATGTCTAGAGCCATTGCTCACTAAGACGCCAAAAGCTATCTTTTAAGGTTGTTTGTCATTGCGCTAAATTGTAGCAAATAAGCGCCAAAATGTCCTTGTCTGTGTGCTTAACGAGCGTAAAACGCCTAAATAATGATAATCACCTCATATAACCTAACAATAAAGATGTGCCATTATGTCAAATTCTATCGATAGTCGCTCAACACCAACCGTTTCGCCGACTGATTATGCCAAGTTTGATCCTGAGACCATCCATCAAAAGCTCAACGCCTCGCTCAGTCGTCCGCAGCTTAATAACGATGGCAGTATTCGCCATTTTTTAGGGGTAGAGGGTTTAAGTAAAGTGCAATTGCAGGCGATTATTGCCAAAGCCGAGACATTTTTTGATGATAATGGGCAACTGATTAATCGCCCTGAGCTTGAAGGCTATACGGTGATGAATTTGTTTTTTGAACCGTCAACGCGCACGCGCACCACTTTTGAAGTCGCTGAAAAGCGTCTCGGTGCCAATGTGCTCAATATCGATATTGAGCGCTCTAGTACCAAAAAAGGCGAGAGCTTACGCGATACCCTGTGGAATCTACAAGCGATGACAGCGGATATTTTTGTGGTACGGCATTCAGCGTCAGGCGCGGCGCATTTTATGGCAACCGAAGTGACGCCTGATATTGCTATTATCAACGGCGGTGATGGCTGGCATGCTCATCCGACGCAAGGCATGCTAGATATGCTGACCATTCACCGTGAAGCACCGAGGCCGTTTGAAGAGTTGTCTGTAGCTATCGTCGGTGATATTAAGCATTCGCGGGTCGCACGCTCTGATATCAGTGCGCTGCAAACCTTGGGTGTTAAAGATATTCGTGTCTGTGCGCCGCGCACTTTGT
Organism: Psychrobacter sp. UBA3483; assembly: GCF_002377905.1. Lineage (GTDB taxonomy): Bacteria > Pseudomonadota > Gammaproteobacteria > Pseudomonadales > Moraxellaceae > Psychrobacter. Next base: position 80,623 of record NZ_DFQS01000043.1, read on the forward strand.
TACCCAAAGGTATTGAGCGTTTTGGCGTGCAAGTTTATGAAGATATGAACGAATGCGTCACCGGCTGTGATGTCATTATAGGATTAAGAATACAAAATGAGCGTATCGGCTCGCCGCTGCTGGCGTCGTCGAGTGAGTATTATAAACACTATGGTATTACGCCTGAACGCCTAGCACTGGCTAAACCCGATGCGTTGGTGATGCATCCTGGGCCGATGAATCGCGGGGTTGAGATTGCCTCAAGCGTTGCCGATGGTGACCAGTCTGTTATTTTAAAGCAGGTAAATAATGGCATTGCGATTCGCATGGCAGTATTGTCACTGGCAATGGAAGGTCAGCGCGCGCATCAAGCGGCGAGTCAATAATCCTCTGCTGCACTGTTTTATATTTATTTATCCCATTTTATTGATACGGTAATAACGCTCATGGTTCACATTACGAATTCAGATATTCATATGCACGACTTACTTCCAAAAGCATTTAAAGACGGGCTACCAAACACAGTAACCGATAAGCTGGCTTCTCTTGAGTCAGAGCGCGAAATGTGGCTACTGCCGCCCTTGGTTGATTTATGCGCCCGCTTACGCGAACCGGGGCAACAACAACACGGTACGTTAGAGTCAGAAGGGCGTGCGGCCCGTGGCAATGGCTTTTTGCATGTGGTGATTCCACCCGATACCAACCCCATTTTAGAAAATGGCTCGCTATTAAAAGGTTTGCGTGAGCGGGCGCTGAGTGATGGTGGTATTTATTTGCATGTTTTAGGGGCGTTGACCGCAGGCTTAGAAGGCGAGCGACCATCAAATATTGCCGGTCTGAAAAAAGGCGGCTGTATCGCAGTCTCTAATGCGCGTCGACCTTTTCGTAATGACTTGGTGTTACTACGTACTTTGGAGTATGCGGCGACTTTTGGCATGAAAGTATTCTTTTATCCTGATGAGCCAAGTTTGTCTGGTGATGGCGTGGCACATGAAGGTTATATTGCCTCATATCATGGTCTGCAAGGGATTCCTTGGATTGCTGAAACCGTCGCCTTATCAACACAGTTATTGATGGTGGAAGAAACGGGTATTGCAGCACATTTTAGCCAGTTATCTTGTAAGTCTTCGATTGAGCTGATGCGCTGGGCGAAAGACAAAGGTCTGCCGGTGACTTGTGATGTAGCGATGCATCAGCTGTACTTAACCGATGATAATCTAAAAGGCTTTAATGCCCAAGCTTATGTGCTACCACCGCTGCGTAGTAATACCGATCAGCAAGCCATTCGCCGCGGGCTAAAAGATGGCACCATTGATGCGATTTGCAGCCATCATGAGCCATTAAATAGTACCGCTAAAAAAGCACCATTTGCTGAGAGTACGCCCGGTATCTCAAACTTTGATACCTTTATGGCGCTGGCGTGTCAGTTGGTACGTGATGAAGTATTAACTTTAGAACAGTTGGTCGATAAAATCTGTCTGAACCCAGCAAAAATTGCGGGTATTAGTGAGCAGTATGAAAGTATCGGCGGCGCGGTATTGGTCGATCCTAATCTAGAATGGCAAGTAACCACAGAATCCATGCTATCAAATGGGAAAAACACACCATTCTTTAATGAGCAGTTGCAAGGCCGTGTGGTGGAGACTTTCTTTGCCTAATTTGCCCAGACAGGATGACAGTCTGCTACCATCCTCGAAGGATAATAACCAAGATTTAACCAGTCAGCCGCATACACCGCGCAGTGGCGCTAGTACCTCTAGCGAATCGATCAAAGCGGTGGCAATCTATGAGGTGGTCAAAGGCGTTGGTGCGCTATTAGGGGCGGGGGCTTTATGGTCCTGGCATAGTGACCTTGAGCATTGGCTAACGACAGCGACTGCGTCTTGGCAGCAAGTCTTTGGGCAACTACTAGCACCACAAGTTGATAGTGCGGTACGCATAGCGCAGCAGGCAAGCAAAAATTGGCCAGTATTTTTATTGCTCATTTTTGCTTATGCCAGTTTGCGCTTTCTTGAAGCTTATGGTTTGTGGCAAGATAAAACTTGGGCATATTGGTTTGGAGTATTGGGCTATGGGATATTTATTCCTATTGAGCTTTATTATTTGTTTGCTAGCCCATTTGACTGGTTTAAACTTGCCATCTTGCTATCAAACATTATTATTGTGATCGTGGTTTATCGCAATATGAAGCGCAAAGGTTTGATATAGCTAGGCTGTTATACAAACCAATAAACGGATTCAATAGACCTAAAAAAGCCAGTATAAGCGATGATACTTATACTGGCTTTTATTTTATTAAAACGACTAAATCAATACTCTTTAAAGCCTATATTTCTGAGACTTTTTCATCAGTACGAATACTTTTGGCGACTTTACCGACGCTCAAACCTTGCACCAAGATAGAGAATATCACCACCGCATAAGTCAGCGCCAATAAAATATCGCGCTCGCTGCCTGCTGGCAGCTGCAAGACCAGAGCAACCGAAATCCCGCCACGTAATCCGCCCCATGTCAGTACTTTCCACGCCCCTTTTGGCAAATCAAGCTGACGATGAAAGGTTTTGGTGGTCATGCCAACCACGATAAAGCGTGCAACTAGGGCAATAACAATGGTCAAACCAGCGGCGATAAATAAATTGCCCGAATAAGCAATCATCACCACCTCTAAACCAATCAAGACAAATAAAATGGCGTTGAGAATCTCATCAATCAATTCCCAAAATAAATCAATATAATGGCGCGTTTTATCACTCATCGCCAGTGCCCGTCCACGATTACCTACCATTAAGCCCATCATCACCATCGCAAGTGGCCCTGATAAATGCCAATGGCTGGCGAGTGCATAGCCGCCTATGACGCCCGCCAGCGTTAATAACACCTCTTCTTGGTAGCTGTCGATGCTTTTGAGCATATAATACAAAATTGCGCCGAGCACTAAGCCAAAGATAATCCCGCCACCAGCTTCAACGGCTAAGGTATGAGCAACATAGTTGGCCGTTGGGATGTCGCCGCTCGATAAAATGCCGAGCAGCAGGACAAAAATAACCACGCCGATACCATCATTAAATAATGACTCACCTGCAATGACGGTTTCAATACTTTTTGGCGCGCCAGCCGAGGCCAAAATACCCATCACGGCGATTGGATCGGTCGGTGATATCAAAGCGCCAAATAATAAACACCATAAAAAAGGCAGCCCAAAACCAAATAGTGGCAGCATAAAATAAAGGGCAGCGGCAATCAGTAGCGCCGATACAAGAGTACCAACACAAGCAAGGATACCAATCGGCAATTTATAACGTTTTAAATCGCCAATATTGACGTGGAGCGCGCCCGCAAAGAGCAACATAGACAGCATGCCGTCCAATAAGACCTCGGTAAAATCAAGTTGCTCCAATAAGCTCACTTCATAATCAATCAGCTCATCAAACCCTAAAAAGCCCAAAAATATCGCGCCGATAGATAATAAAATGGAGATGACCATCACGCCAATAGTCGTTGGCAGGCCAATAAATCGATGATTGACATAAGTCAGTAAGGCAGTAATCGATAAAAAAATAGCGCTGATTTCTAGTACGGTCAAGCTGCTGGTAGGAGCCATAAAAAGGTCTCAAATAATGATAAAAAGTCGTCCCAATTTTAGGGCTTAGGAGGGGTAATGGGGTTTTATTTTAGTTATTTTTGTGCTGGCTTACCAGTTATGAATAACAAACTTATTTTTAGCAATAAAGCTACTTTAGATATTATCTTGATTGCGTTTGTAGGGCTCGATGAATATGAGCATCAAACTTAGAGACATAAGCAAAGTATTGATGCTGGGCATTGTCGCTGAGAATAAACTGCTTGGCTTGCTCACACATGGCGCTTAAGTCATCGACCAAGGCTTGATAGCTGAGATTGTCTTGTCCCGCACGTTCAACCAATGTCAGCTCATGTAATAACGTTTGCTGCTGAGCATTATTAACTTTGGCATAATTAAGGTCTACCATTGCCTGACAAAGCGCCTTTAACACCATCAAGTCTGCGGTCGCGTAACGCCGTATCTCGCCAAGCGATATATCGATAAAGTCGGATATTTTAGGGGTATGAGTCACGACGGCTAATATGGCGTCGCGTGGTTTATTTTTTACATTTTCAACAGTGTAGCTGTCTGAGTTCGCTTTATCTGGCGCAGGTTGCTTTGAGGTTGATTGATTGAAAGTCGACTTATCTGGACTGGGTATATGGAAATGATAGGGACTTGGCGGCTGACGACGCATCATAATGCTAAGACAGCTGGTCAAAGACTGTACGCAGTTCACCGCTGTTTTTGGGTCGTTAATACCCGGCGAGAGGGCGCGTACCGCAATTTCGGTCATTTGTCCCAAACTATAAGCGATATCGTTAGAATGGCTTAAGCGCTGCTCAATACGGATACAGCCAGCAAAGCGTTGCCAAAACAAGCTATCCGGCCTGCGCGGCACGATAGCAAGTTTTGGCGTGTTGGTCTGCTGGCGATTGTCTGAATGATTGGCTGGACGCTGATAAAAATAGCCAATAATATTTCTATCAGTGACAAAATCACCAAGATTGGCATTGATTTGCACCACGCCTGCATAATCTTGGCTCAAGGTCACCAATGATTTAAGGTAGATTTGCTGCAAATAGCCTGAGCTTGGCGCATAAATTGGCGTTGCAGACCAAGTGTGAAACTGTTCGACATCCTGATGCACAACGTCACGTTGATGCTTGATATCACAGCGGTCTTTATACCAGTAGTGAATATTTTTAATCGCCTCATTACTGGCGCCTTCGATCACATGCGATGCCTGAATCGCATGCACCATATGCTGCACAAAATACACCAATAATAACGCGCAAATAATCGCCATGATAATGCCAAAGGTCACCGCCAATTGCGGTACACCAAAGGCAACATCGTATTTATGAATCGCTTTTAACACCAATAAACTATAGCTAAAGGTGCCAATAAACGCGCCTAAAACAAACTGATTGGGCGTATCGGTTAAAAAATTACGCAGCAGTCGAGGACCAAATTGCGAAGACGCCATTGATAACACGGCAATGGTAATCGAAAAAGTAGTCCCCGCGACACCGAGTACGGCACCGGCAATGGTGGTCATGATAGCGCGGGCAGCTTCATCATCGCCGGTAAAAGCAAAACTTAGCTCTCTAACCGTCTCGCGGTCAAAATGTTCATCAATCGTGACCAATATGGGCGCGAGTAGAATACCCGCTAACACACAAGCGCTAGGAATAAACCAATAAGAACCAATCAGCTGCTGCCACAGATTTTTTAGGCGATCGGGTAAATCCAATAGCGTCTGTAGCGACCAGAGCTGGGCAAATTGCTTTAACCTGTGCATCAGGGAGAGTAATAGCGACTTAAGCCAGCCACTTTTAGGGTGTTTATCCAATATAATGCGCTCCAAAAATGACCTAAAAACCAAGCAAGTGCTATTGATAGAAGCTGTGCTGTTGCACCACTGAATAAAGAGACTTAAAGAGACTTAAAGAGACTTAAAGAGACTTGAAGAGAATTACCTTACCATATAAATAGGATCGTTTAAAAATTTAGTAAAAATAAGCCCCTATGATAGGAGCTTATTTAGAGGTTACAGTGAATAAAAAAATTATAGTAACCTTATCTCACTATAGGCTTATCCGCCTCCGTAATAATATCGTCTCTCCTCCCAATTCTGTGGTCAAGCGTAGAAGGTTTATTCTCATCAATATCTTTAGGAATGATGATTTCATTGTTATTCTCATCACACTCCACGTCGCTGTCTTTATCATAAGCGATAGGATCAAAGGCTGGCGTGACGTTACTTTCTTTATCTTCCTCAGATAAGGGACTAGAAGTTGCAGCGCTCGATTTTCTAAAGAGTTTAGAGCGATTTTTTTTAGTTGAACCCTCTGCATTTTCCGCTGACTTTTTACGGGGTTCACTATGAGCGAAAATAGCATTTAATGGCATGTTCAATTGCTGTTTGGCATAGGCTTCAGTGTTCTCAAAACGATCAACCAATAAGCTCAGCCAAGGTTTTTGGTCCTCAATGCTCATCTCATCAAGCTCATCTTTGATAGGCAGAGGATAAGGCAGGGTGCGATAAAAATCCCACAAGGTCATTTTGCTCAAATCTTTTTTCAGCACATAATCTTCTTCTTCGGTCATGGTGATAAGATTGCTGTCTTGTAGATAGTTAATATAGGTATACCATTTCGGCAGCTCTTTGCGCCCTAGGACATTACGCAGCGCTTGCTCGCTCACTGCTTCGCCTTTTAAATGATGGGTATAAACGAGATTTAACATATCAAGCAAACTTAGGAGCGGGTGGCGCGGATAAACCTCTTCGGTCTCAAAAATGGTCAAGGTATAACTAATCTCAACGCCGAGCAAAATCAAATTCCACGACAGATAGATCCATAATAAAAAGATTGGCAGCGCGGCAAACGCCCCATAAATGGCCTCGTAGCTGGTAAAATTCGCCATGACCGTACCAAAAAGGTTCTTCATTAACTCAAAAATAATCGCCACAAAGACACCCGCTATCGCCGCATTTTTTGCAGGGACACGCGCTTTAGGTATAAACCAGTACATACTGATAAAACCAGCCACCGTGACCGCAATAGAGACGACTTGAATCCAAAACGACCAGTCGATACCGTAGCCGGCGATTTGTCGGTTTAAGAAACTTAAGCTTTGCACCGTACTTGAGACAATAAATGCCGTGCCTAAAATCAGCGGACCTAATGTCACAATCGTCCAATAGCGCAGAATACTTTTCATACCGCCAGAACGGTTTTCTACCCGCCAGATTTGGTTAAAAGCGCGCTCAATGGTGGTCAAAGTCATGATGGTGGTAAAAAACAACACCATCGAACCGATGATGGTCAGATTAGATGACTTTTCAGCGAAGTTATTGATATATTTGCTGACCTGCAAGCTAGATTGCGGCAACAAGTTGCTATATATCACTTCATAAATCTGCGCTCTAACCGACGCAAGCGCTGGCACTGACGACAAAATCATCAAGAGTACCGTTAGGATCGGTACAATCGATAATAGCGTCGTATAAGTTAGCGAGGCGGCTTTTTGTTGGCAGTTGTCTTCAAAAAAGTGCCGCGTCAAAAAACGTAGAAACTGAAACCAACGTTGGTGTAAAAAAGGGATTTTTTTTAATAAATTTTCCATGACGACCATTTAACGGCAATAAGAGTGCGAATAGTGTAACAAAAGTAAGCGTGCAGAATCTGCCATTGAATTGTGTCAAAATGCACTGAGTCAGTGTTGGTTTACATGGTTGTCTATAGCATCTACAAAACGCTATTGCTAAATGGGCTTTGTTTGCTGTCAGTGCATGACTCGGGCATAATGTGCACATCTATTATTCATGCGGGTCATTCATAGTGTGGTTGACGCGCCTTTGACATTTTATTTTAACAATTTTGTAAGGATGTTTTGCTAATGAGTCAGACCGCCCCTTATGTTTTGGTGCTTTATTATTCAAATTATGGTACGACTAAGACATTAGCATATGCCATTGCTCAAGGTATTGAAGACGCTGGCATGACGGCGCGTATTCGTACGGTACCGACCGTCGCGCCTGAAACCACTGCAACTAAGCCTGCCATTCCTGATGAGGGCGACCTTTATTGCACCATGGACGATTTAAAAGACTGTAGCGGGCTTGCGCTTGGTAGTCCGACGCACTTTGGCAATATGGCCGCACCGATGAAGTATTTTTGGGACAATACCGTCACCCTATGGCTGGCTGGCAATCTGCAAAACAAGCCAGCTGCGGTATTTACGGCTACCGGTTCGATGCACGGCGGGCAAGAAACGACCTTGTTGACCATGATGATGCCGCTATTGCACCACGGCATGATGATTGTGGGCGTCCCTTATGCTGAGCCTGCGTTAAATAGAACGCAGCGTGGCGGCTCGCCTTATGGCGCAAGTCATGTCAGTGGCGCGTTACACGACCAACCGGTATCGGCAGATGAGCGCGAGCTGGCGATTGCCCAAGGTCGGCGTTTGGCAATAACTGCGTCTGCCTTAGCGCAAGCCAATTGGAAGCGTTAATTAACCTTTATAGGTTGCCGCTTGCTGTTATCAATTAGGAAATACATATCTCTCATGGCTATTAATCACTCCAATCAGGACCGTAATATCGACACGCCCGCAGCAAAAACGACTGAGACGGTTAATGCGCAAAAGCCGATAGCGCCCATACGTCAGCGTTTGATGGTGACGTGGTTGATTTGGCTGGCGTTTAGATTATTGGCGTTGCCGATTTTAATCAGCGTCTTTAATCCAAGTAATCCAGATGTTATCGGCGGTATTGCTTGGCAAGCATTATGGTTGCTACCGGCGCTGGTTTTAACGCCATCGATATTACGCGGGCGTTCGCCTTATGCGCTATTGATAGACAGTATGTTTACCTTGGTTTATCTTGGCGCGAGTGGGGTGGTGTTGTTGACCCGTGTTTATGGCAGCAGTTGGGCTGAGATAATGGTATATCTGCTTGATTTTGTGTTATTACTTACCATCAACGTCTGGTTATTTATCTTGCTAAAACGTCTACCGTCAATGAATAATGTCGTTAAGCAGCCACGTTCTCGCTAGATGAGTCTTGGCATCTTGTATTGTTGCAACCTATATTGATAGCAAAAAAGCGGCGCTCTAATTGGAGCGCCGCTTTTTTACGTTAACCATTTATACAAAGATAATGGCTTAATTTACTTTGGTTAATTCTAAGTCCATCTTTTTACCATCGTTAATCTGACTAACCTTAACTGGTAGATAATCTAAGCTTGGCGCCAACCAAAAACTGGTCGAACGGCTATTATCATCGTGCACGCGGTCGACACGCACGGTATCAAATGTTCCAGCTGGCACGGTGATTTTAGTATTGCCTGATTTTTTAAAGGGCGTTTTCTCAATTTTGTCTTTTTTCGCCATGTAATAGTTGCCAGAGAATTTACCATTTAATAAATCTTGGCGAATTTGCACCTCAAGGCTCAAATCATCAAAGGCTTGCTGCGCCATATTTAAGGTCGTCGATTTGCCGCGATAGTTACTCACCACCTTTTTACTGCTTGGATTAAAATCCAACTTATGGGTACGACCAACGCCCAATAGTTTATAAGTGGTGCTGGCTTGGGTCGGTACTACATTATTACCGTTAATAGTAAAGGTACTATTTTGCGCGGCGGTGGCGACACCAGCAACGCGAGCATTGACATTGTATTTCCAGGTATTACCAGCTTTATTCAACGTACGAGTCGCTGTGCCTTTATATTTATCTTCAATGGTGAAACTATAGTTCGCGCTTGAAGGTTCAACACTCTTGGCGCTGGCAAGGGTAGGTGCGGTCATACTTAAAGCTCCAATCGCAGCAATGCTTGCCCCAGTGGTTAAGGCACTTAAAAACTTAGAGGGGCTGCGTTTCGGGTTATTAGAATTGATTGATAGGGATTGTTTATTTTGTGATAAAAAACTCATGGATATTCCTTAATCTGGTTTCAGGCTGTGTTATCAGCTTTTACTTATAAATATTGTCTTTTGTTTGACTGTTGGCTTTTATTTATAGGGTTTATTATGTGCTCACCCTTATATATTGTCATACTCTGTTACATTTTCAAGGGCGGGGGCAAAGTGAAGCGTTTGGCTATTGTAGTTAATGTTGCTGGCTTTGCTAAAGCAGGCACAGGCCGTAACTTGCTGTAAACTTGGTAAGAAATAGGGAGGTTAATTGGCTGATACCGCTAAAAGCTTCATTTATAATCGCTCATTTTCTGCCTTATTATTTGATGGAAGGCTTATTGTTTTATAACAATGCCTAAGCCTTTAATAGCGTGCAATTTAATCAATGGACTATTTATCACTCTCACTACTGCTTGCATAGGCAATGATGTGCAAAATTCTTGTAAATTTTTGGACTTTACACTTGAAGCAAACTTGCCTTGCCCCCACTTTCTGATACAAGCTCAAAGCTTATCTAAAGAATGCTGTTTTTAAGCAGACATTCTGCTAGATCTTGGTATTGAGATCATTTATTCAAATAAACCTTTATGTTAACTAACCAAATTTTGGAGTCGTATCGATGAATATTCGTCCTTTACATGACCGTATTGTCGTCCGCCGTATCGAAGAAGAAACAAAAACGGCTGGTGGTATCTTGCTTCCTGGTTCAGCTCAAGAAAAACCGTCTCAAGGTGAAGTGCTAGCAACCGGTAACGGTCAGATTCGTGACAACGGTGAAACTCGTGCGTTAGATGTAAAAGTTGGCGATAAAGTCTTGTTCGGTCAATATGCGGGTCAAACGGTAAAAGTTGACGGCGAAGAGCTATTGATTATGAAAGAATCTGACGTCTTGGGTGTGCTAGAAGGCTAATTGCTGATAAGGCAATGTTGGCTAACATTTTTTTGGCTAACAACTTTTAGCCAATACCTGTTATACCCAAGAGCATTTATAAAAAAATATCATTGAAACATTTAATTGCATTCTCATACTTATAATAGTGGAGTAATTTAACATGGCAAAAGACGTAAAATTCGGCATTGATGCCCGTAAACAAATGATGGACGGCGTAAACGTTCTAGCAAATGCGGTAAAAGTCACGCTTGGCCCGAAAGGTCGTAACGTGGTTATCGATAAATCATTTGGCGCCCCGACCATCACTAAAGATGGGGTTTCGGTTGCCAAAGAAATCGAACTTGAAAACAAATTTGAAAACATGGGCGCACAATTGGTGCGTGAAGTGGCGAGCCGTACCAACGATGTTGCCGGTGATGGTACAACGACTGCAACCGTATTGGCGCAATCAATCTTGGTTGAGGGCATGAAGTCAGTTGCTGCGGGCATGAACCCAATGGATCTTAAGCGCGGTATCGATAAAGCGGTACGTGCAGCGGTTGAGCAAATCCATGAGTTATCAACCCCTGCTGACGATTCAAAAGCGATTGCGCAAGTAGGTTCTATCTCTGCTAACTCAGACACTAAAATCGGTGAGCTGATTGCCCAAGCGATGGAAAGAGTCGGTAAGCAAGGCGTTATCACCGTTGAAGAAGGTTCAAGCTTTGAAGATACCTTGGAAGTGGTTGAAGGTATGCAGTTTGACCGTGGTTATATCAGCCCATACTTTGCCAATAAGCAAGACAGCTTAACCGCAGAATTTGAAAACCCATATATCTTGCTTGTTGATAAAAAAATCAGCAATATCCGTGAAATCGTGCCATTACTTGAGCAAGTCATGCAGCAAAGCAAACCGTTGTTAATCATTGCTGAAGACGTTGAAAACGAAGCATTGGCTACTTTAGTTGTAAACAACATGCGTGGCGGCTTAAAAACTTGTGCCGTTAAAGCACCAGGTTTCGGCGATCGCCGTAAAGCCATGCTAGAAGATATCGCAACGCTAACTGGCGGTACGGTTATCTCTGAAGAGATTGGTCTAAGTTTAGAGACTGCTACTCTAGAGCAACTTGGTACAGCCAAGAAAGTCACTGTCGGTAAAGAAAATACTGTGATTGTTGATGGCGCTGGTAACAAAGCGGACATCGAAAACCGTGTTGAATCTATCAAACGTCAAGTTGAAGAATCAACGTCTGACTACGATAAAGAGAAGCTGCAAGAGCGTATGGCAAAACTTGCTGGCGGCGTTGCCGTTATCAAAGTTGGTGCTGCGACTGAAACTGAAATGAAAGAGAAAAAAGACCGTGTTGATGATGCGCTACATGCGACTCGTGCAGCGGTTGAAGAAGGCGTTGTCCCTGGTGGCGGCGTTGCCCTAGTTCGTGCAATGAATGCATTGTCTGAGCTACGTGGCGATAACGATGACCAAAACGCGGGTATTAGAATCCTTCGCCGTGCGATGGAAGCGCCATTACGTCAAATCGTGACCAACTCAGGTGAAGAAGCGTCAGTGGTGGTTAACGAAGTGAAAAGCGGCAGCGGTAACTACGGTTACAACGCAGCTTCTGGCGAATACGGCGATATGCTAGAGATGGGTATCCTTGATCCAGCAAAAGTATCACGTTCAGCACTAGAAAACGCCGCTTCTGTAGCAGGCCTCATGCTTACAACTGAAGTCATGATTACTGATTTACCGCAAGGTGATGATGGTATGGCTGGCATGGGCGCTGCTGGTGGAATGGGCGGTATGGGTGGCATGGGCGGTATGATGTAATCAGCCTCTTAACCTGTAATGCTTAATACTATAATTTTCACTTTATAGTAATTGGTAAAACAAAACCCCGGTAGGCTAAGCTTATCGGGGTTTTTTATGCGTACTAGATGTTTGTTTAAAGGCTACTGACTTGCTTCATCCCGACGAAAAGTCCACGTTTTATCATCAGACAGCTCATCGACATAATAATAGCCTGCCAAATCAAACTGCTTTAACTGCTCAGCATTGGTTAGTTTATTATCAGCAGCATATTTCACCATCAATCCGCGTGCTTTTTTGGCATAAAAACTAATCACTTTATATTGACCATTTTTCTCGTCTTCAAATCGTGGTGTGATAATTTCAGCATTGAGCGCTTTCTTTTTTATTACCTTAAAATACTCATTAGAAGCAAGGTTAACCAACACTTTGTCTTCACTATCCGCCATGCGCGCATTGATTGTTTTAGTCACTTCTTCGCCCCAAAACTCGTAAAGATTATCCCCGCGCTCATTTTTTAGCTTGGTGCCCATCTCTAAGCGATATGGCTGAGTCAAATCGAGTGGTTTCAGCACACCATAAAGCCCTGACAAAATACCCAAATGTTCATTGATATAGATGGCGGTTTCTTTGTCCATATGATACATATCAAGCCCGCTATAAACATCCCCGTCAAATAAATAGCCTGCCGGTTTGGCGTTGTCGTCCGTAAAGGGAGTATTTGTACTCCAAGCCCAGTCTTTATTACGCTTAGCATTGAGTTGCGCCAAATCGTCAGAGATGCTCATCAGCTCTTGTAAATCAATCGGCTCTTTGGCTTTTAAGTTTTTCATGAGCACCTGCGCATGCTCAATCAGCTCGGGCTGACTATAGTAATTGCCGAGATTGACTGGCACAGTGTCTTTTTCATTAAGCGATTTGGCAGGGGAGAGTAAAAAATACATGGTTATTCCTTATTTATAGTAGGTCAATGGGTGTTCTATTGAGCGGTCAAGTTTTCTTATTATACGTTAGGCAGTATTTTATCTTGACTTAGTCTTAGCGGTTTTGTATTTTTAAGCGTCATCGTAGACATATGTCAAACCTTAAGCCAATTTTTATATTTATCGTGAGCTAATAGCTTACAGGCTTTGCGCGCTTTTGGAAAAAATAAAAGTTTTTAATATAACAATAAAAGTTATGATGATGGTGTAAATGCCTAACTTTTTATTTTACTTGTGGGTCATCATTAGACAATGAAAGTTTGCAGATGTTATCTCTATAATAAAAAGGCATGATGGCAAAGAAGCTATCATTTATTAAATTGATAATCTTTGGTCTTAAGTTCTTAACCAACCGTGACCAAAGATTTTTTTGTCCCCTGTGCTTTTTAAAGATGCGTTGCGGGTGTTAAAAGATAGTCATTAAACGTGAGTATAGTCATTTGACGTAAGTAAGGAGACGGTATGAAGATTGGTGTTATTAGTGCAGATAGCGCGAGTGAAAAACGGGTAGCGCTAACCCCAGACGCGGTAAAAAAATTACGTAAACTAGGGTTTGAAGTCGTCATTCAGTCAGGTGCAGGTCAAGCGGCATATTACGCTGATGAGTTGTATCAGGCAGCGGGTGCTGATATTGCCAATAGTAGTACCGAGGTCGTCAACCAAGCGCAAATTATTACTACCGTCAATGATTTGCCAGCAGCGGTGACTGAGCATTTAACAGCCGGTCAAGTGGTCATTGGTATGCTTGACCCATATCGCAATAGCCAGCTAGATACTTATGCGGCCAAAGGTGCAACCGTCTTTGCTATGGAGTTATTGCCACGTACTTTGTCACGTGCGCAAAATATGGACGTCTTATCGTCACAAGCCAACCTTGCCGGTTATAAAGCGGTATTGCTTGCTGCTAATGAATACTCGCGTCCATTCCCGATGTTTATGACCTCAGCGGGTACGGTGAAACCTGCCAAAGTCGTCATCTTAGGCGTTGGCGTTGCAGGTTTGCAGGCGATTGCGACGGCGAAGCGTTTAGGCGCCGTCGTTGAAGCCAGTGATTTGCGCCCTGCCGCCAAAGAACAGGTAGAATCACTTGGTGGTAAGTGGCTTGACGTGCCAATGAGCGAAGACGAAGCGCAAAAAGCCAAAGCCACGGGCGGTTATGCATGGACGCCCTCTGAGCAATATATCAAAGATCAGGCTGCTGTGGTGGATAAAGCCTTGAGCAACGCCGATATCGTCATTACCACCGCGCAGATTCCTGGACGTAACGCGCCGCGCTTAGTGCACGGGGCAACGCTTGCCAAAATGAAAGCTGGTTCAGTACTGATTGATATGGCCGCTGGCACTGGTGGCAACGTCGAAGGCAGTGTGCCTGATGAAACCATTACCACGCCAAACGGTGTGCGTATCGTCGGGGCAGCCAATATCCCATCACAACTGGCGGCGCAGTCTTCAGATTTATATGCCAATAACCTTGTTAATTTTATCACTACTTTAATGGCTCCTGCAGCTAAAGACGACGCTTCAGCGAAAACACTGGCACTGAATTTAGACATGAATGATGAGATTCAAGGCGCGTTAGCGGTGACGCATGACAACCAAGTACGTCTTGCTAAACGCTAAGCCTTAAACATCCAGTCTCGAATTTCATTACCTTACATTTGCCAGACACGAACAAATTTTTAGGAGGATTAGATGATTGCCACTATTTTAGCGGCAGCGCCAGCGGGTGCGGCCATGAGTAGCACACCGTTTGTAGCGATTTTCACGGTATTCGTGCTCGCTATTTTCGTCGGATATTACGTCGTTTGGGGCGTCACGCCAGCACTGCACACGCCATTGATGGCAGTAACCAATGCCTTATCAAGTATCGTTATCGTCGGCGCGATGCTACAAACCGTCACCATTGACGGCGCGATGTTTACCCCGACCAGCTTGCTCGGTGCCTTTGCAGTATTTTTAGCCAGTATCAATATTTTTGGTGGTTTTGCGGTGACGGAGCGTATGCTGGCGATGTTTAAACCAAAAGTAAAAAAAGCGCCAGTACTTGAAACTGCGACGACTGAAAGTGGAGGCGATGCATGAGCGATTTAACAAATATGATTGCAGCAAATGCAGATTGGTTTTATTTAATCGGTGCTATCCTTTTTGTCTTAACCTTGCGTGGTCTTTCTAGTCCAAAAACCGCCATTCGTGGTAACCGTTTTGGTATGGTAGCAATGGCTATTGCGGTCGCAACGACCTTTTTCTTAGCCGAAGGCCCTGTGCTGTGGTTAATCATTGGCGCCATGGTATTGGGTGCACTCGTTGGTATGTGGAAAGCAAAAACGGTCGCCATGACCCAAATGCCAGAAACTGTCGCTTTGATGCACTCCTTTGTTGGTTTGGCGGCGGTGGCGATTGCCTTAGCGACCGTACTGCATACTGAACAACAGCATGGCGCTGTCGCCCGTGCTGAACTGTTTATCGGTTGCTTTATTGGTGCGATCACCTTCTCAGCGTCTGTTTTCGCCTTTGGTAAATTGGCCGCAAAAAGTTGGGCAAAAACCCTAGTAGGCAGCTGGGTAAAGCCAGTACAAGCAATCTTATTTATCGCGATGATTGGTTTTGGTATCGTCTACTTTATGACCGATTCATTACCAGCTTTTTATGCGATGGCCGTATTGGCCGTAATATTTGGTTGGATGTGGATTGCGCCAATCGGTGGCGGTGATATGCCAGTGGTTGTGTCGCTATTGAACTCATTTTCAGGTTGGGCAGCAGCGGGTATCGGTTTTACCCTTGGCAACTCGATGCTGATTATCGCAGGTTCGCTCGTTGGTTCGTCAGGCGCGATTTTATCTTACATCATGTGTAAAGCCATGAACCGCTCTCTACTAAACGTTTTGTTTGGTGGTATGGGTACGACAGCTGCCACTACAGGCGCAGATGATGGCGCACCTAAAAACTACAAAGCCGGTTCGGCAGAAGACGCAGGTTTCCTCATGTCTAATGCCAGCAGTGTGGTGATTGTACCGGGCTACGGTATGGCGCAGGGCCGTGCTCAAAACGCGGTCAAAGAATTGTATGAGCTATTAAAAGAGGAAGGCGTCAATGTTCGCTTTGCGATTCATCCGGTTGCTGGTCGTATGCCAGGCCATATGAACGTACTATTGGCGGAAGCTGACGTGCCTTACGATGACATTCTTGAGATGGATGAGATTAACTCCGACTTTGCCAGTACCGATGTGGTCTTAGTCATTGGTGCCAATGACGTTGTCAACCCATCGGCAAAAGATGATCCATCATCCCCAATCTTTGGTATGCCAATCTTAGAAGTCAGCAAAGCGCAGACGGTCATGGTTATCAAGCGTTCAATGAGCACGGGCTATGCAGGTCTAGATAACAGCTTGTTCTACATGGACAAAACCATGATGATCTTTGGTGATGCCAAGAAAATGGTTGAAGAGATGGTACGTAGTATCAATGGCGGCGGTCATTAATTGCTAATCATCTACTAATAATATTTTCACGAAAAAGTCACTGAGGTGGCTTTTTTTGCGTTAAGGTAGGCAGCCTTTATCGAAGCTATATTTACTCATCATTAATACAGAATAACCGTGCAGAGACTTCCTTTATGAACATGTTGATACGTTTTTTTATTATGGTCAGCTTATTAAAGCAGCAGCTGAAACAGCAAACGGCTAATGAACACCTAAGTGTCGAGACATTAACCAAACCAATTGTGCGCCACTATCGCGTATTGCCACACGACATGGGTTTTCGCGACCATTTGCCCAACTATCGCTACTTGTCTTTTATTGAGTTAAACATCACTAAATGGCTGATGGCCTGCTGTCATCAAAAGGGGATTAAAAATCTCGGCTGGATTATTGCCATGCAAGAAATGGTCTATCTCAAAGAAATTAAATTCCTGAATAAAATGACGGTAAATAGTACGCTTGTCGGCTGGGATAAAAAATACGTCTATTTTGAAAGCCGCTTTTTTGTAAAAAATCAGTTAATGGGTGTTGGTATGACCAAGTTTGTCTTAACCGATAAAAAAGGCAAATGTGCACCAGAGATATTGGATATGACAGGTGAGCAAACAAATGAGGTTATTGATTCTTGGAATCAGCATCAAGTAGCGATTAAGTCTGCAGAAACAAGACAAAAAGCTAACGCAACAAAGGCCGCATAACGAACTTGTCTATAAACGGTTAGCGAAGTTTGATAGGATAGGGGTTAGTAAGTTACCAAGTAAATCGTTAGACGCGTAACCAGTCAAACTGACCAGCAGTTCGATACAAGCTATAAAATAAATAACAGTTAAGGAGCTACCATGACCCCGCAAAAACTAAAATGGACAGACAGCTTAGATATCGCTATTGAGCTTTATGAAAAATTCCCCGAGACCGATCCACAGTACATTCGCTTTACTGATTTGCATCGCTGGGTAACGGAATTAGAAGGTTTTGATGATGATCCGCAAAAATCAAACGAGGGTATCTTAGAAGCCATTCAAATGAATTGGATTGATGAAGCGGATTAAGGCAGTTTTGCTCATTTAATCGCACATAAAATAAAAATCACATAGCACAACAGGGCAGGCAGCATCATGACATCACAAATTAAAGAGCTACCCGAAGCGATAGCTTGCAAGGGTATTAGCGTACGCACTACTAATCAAGCTGAAATCAGCCACGAAACGGCAAAATTAGGCCGGTTATGGCAAAAGTTTTATCAAAACTACATGGGTGATTTGCCTGAAGATCAGGATATTTATGGTATCTACCACAATTATGAAAGTGCTGATTTAGTAGGGGCGTTTGATGTTGTCGCTGGTTGGGAAGTGGACAATGGGCAGGCGCAGCCGGATAATGGGGCGGTCGCCGATAAGAGCAACCATGTAACGATAACCATTCCTGCAGGAAAATACTTAGTCTTTTCTGAAACAGGCAATATGCCTAATACAGTCATGAATGCGTGGGAGAAGGCGTGGGAGTACTTTAACGACCCAAGCTGTGAGCATACTCGTAGTTATAATGTCGATTTTGAGCACTATATTGATGGTAATTTAGAGTATGGGCAAGTTGATGTTTATATTGGGATTGAGTGAAGCTAGCAAATAGCTTAATTGACTTGGGTTGTTCAAGTCATTATCGATAAAAAATAATGATAAAAAAGCGCCAAATCTGTATACATGGCGCTTTTTTATCATTTATAACTAATCCAGCAATAAGTTTTCTAAAATCCCTTCATATATCTGCACCAATTTCCCCAAGTCATCTATTTCCACCTTTTCATCAACCTGATGAATGGTGGCATTACGTACGCCAAGCTCAACCACTTGCGCACCCGTTGGCGCGATAAAGCGTCCGTCTGAAGTACCCCCTGATGTAGATAATGTGGTATCAACATCGGTCACAGATTTAATCGCTTGCTGGCAGGCTGAGACCAATTTGCCTTCAGGGGTTAAAAATGGCTGACCGGATAATTTCCAGTTAATATCATAACTGGCTTTATTGTTTTCAAAATATTTATCAAAGATAGCATGAGTTTTTGCTTTTAATTCTTCTTGCGTCGTTTCTGTAGAAAAGCGGAAATTAAAGATAACGGTTAGCTTTTCAGGGATGACGTTGGTCGCGCCCGTACCGCCATTGATATTAGAGATTTGCAGGGAAGTTGCAGGGAAGTAGTCATTGCCGTTATCCCAAGTGGCATTGGTTAATTCTGCTAACGCCGCCATTGCCGCATGAATCGGATTGCAAGCCAGATGCGGGTAGGCAACATGACCTTGTTTGCCAGTGACGGTAAGCTCTGCGCCCAATGAGCCGCGGCGACCATTTTTAATGATATCGCCAAGGGTGTCGGTACTTGATGGCTCACCAACGAGGCAATAGGTAATTTTCTCATTGCGTGCTTCAAGCGTTTCAATGACTTTAACCGTGCCATTGATGGACGGACCTTCTTCATCTGAGGTGATTAAAAAAGCAATAGAGCCATTGTGCTTAGGATGATTGGCGACAAAACGCTCGGCGGCAACGGTAAAAGCAGCAATGCCAGTTTTCATATCAGCGGCACCGCGTGCCCATAAATAACCATCAGCGATGGTTGGGGTAAATGGTGGATATGTCCAATTGTTTTTATCACCCGTAGGCACGACGTCGGTATGACCAGCAAAACAAATAACCGGCTCAGTGGTGCCACGGCGCGCCCAAAGGTTTTTGACTTCCGCTTGTTCGCCTTTTACCTGTCTATCACCGTAATACATAAATTCGCAATTAAATCCAGCCTGCGTCAGACGCTCTGATAATATATCTTGGCAGCCATCATCATCGGGGGTGACGGATGGGCGTTCAAGTAGGGCGATGCTTAGCTCTAGCGTTTGCTGTTGATGGGTTTTACTATTATTTTCTGAACTCATGACAGTCCTAGATATGTTGTTTTGATGTTTATAATTTGAGGTCTGAAAAAATTTAGTTTTTATCCAAGTCAATTTTTTCATAATCGCCGTAATATATTGCTAGATACTCTGTAATGCAATTTTTGGCTGGGGTATTACTATAATTTTTAACTTTGTCACTGTTGTAAGGATGCACATAGCCAGCTGCAGAAATGACTTCACCCATTTTATAACTTGTTTCTAATAGTTTTAAAGTCTTATTATGGCTATCAAAAGTTGCGTGTCCTTCGGGAAATACAGGTGTCATCCATCTGCTTCCATCAAATGCAAGTAGACACCCATTCTCATATTTGAATTCAGTAGTAATAGCGGTCGGATTAATTATTAGAGGTTCTTCAGGAGTGGATTTTGGCAAATAATAGCTAAAAAATAACTCATTGTGTTGTTGAGTAGACGTTTGATGATTAAGTGTCTCGCAGCTTACAATTAGAGGGAGCATAACAATTAAGAGTAAGCTTTTAAATGAGGTTTTATGCATTGTCATTATCCTTAATTAACAAGGCTTATTTAAAGTAATAGCTGATGAATGTTAAATATTGTCTTCAACAAAAGGCACCAGACCATCACGGCGCATCCAAGTCGCGATAGAATAACGCTGACGATGAGCAATTTGCACCTGATGTTGTAGGTCACTATCAAATATGACCAGTCGATTGGCAACAGGCATAACATCATGGTGGACGCCATATTTATCGACAATTTCTAAAGCGCCGCCGTCACTATCGCTCCAATCATCATTAAGATAAAACACTGCTGAGATAACGCGCTCATTACGCCCAGCTGGATTATCGCTATGCCATTGATAGCCAAAGCCCACTGGATAGCAGGCATAATGTGCTTCACTATGGCGAATGCCGGCAAACAAGCTTTGATTGAATAAAGCAGCAAGCGCATTGATGCTTTGCAAATAATAAAACCCGGCAAAGAAATTTTCGGTAATCCAGCGAATACGGTCGCCGCGAATATCACTGACCCGAATACCGGCCGTCAGCTCGGCGTCACGATAGTCAATAAAACCGCTCTCAGATTGCAGGGCTAATAGTGCTTTATTCTCAAACACTTCATCAATAATCATCCAGCCATCATCTACAAACGTATCTAGTTGTTGATCGGTCAGCTTCTTTTGCCAACCAATATCGAAGTCGGAGAATTGTAATTCATGCTGAGTGAGCGGCGTTTGACTTTCGTCATCGCTAGGTGGGTATAGTAGTGGCGGGTTATCCGCTCCAATTGGATGATCGACGACTAATTGCGTCACTTCAAGATTGCTAATAATCTGCGTCATTTTGCCTCGCCGTTATCGATAAACATGCCAATGACTGTCAATACACAGCCAATCCATGCCTTTTTACCAAAACCATCGTTATCTTTTACCCTGTCTATGCTACCATAGATGCAATTTTTCTTATTTAAACTTTTGATCTTATGAATTATAAACACGCCTATCATGCTGGTAACTTTGCCGATGTCGTTAAACACATTTTATTGGTACAACTGCTGAATCAATTGGGGCAAAAAAACAAACCTTTTTATGTGCTGGATGCTTACGGCGGTCGTGGACTGTATTCGCTCGGCAGTGAAGAGGCGCGCAAAACGGGCGAAGCCAAAGGCGGTATCCAAGCTTTGGTAAAAGCTGACGTCGAAAAAGCACCGGCGGCCGTCAAAGACTATATGGAAGGCATTAAGCAAGCGCGTTTCACGTATGATAAAAAAGTCTATCCCGGGTCACCGTGGTGGATTGCCCATCATGTTGAAAAAAATCCCGATGCCGGCGTGCGCGGTGAAGCGTTTGAGGCCAAAGCCAGTGAATATGATGCACTGAATTATCAGCTGCATAAATTGCCGATTGGTATTCATCATCGCAATTCTTTTGAAGGTATCGCTGCCGTGATTCCACCAAAAGAGAAGCGTGGTCTGATTTTCCTTGACCCGCCTTACGAGCAAGAGCATAAAGACTTTACCCGCCTGATTGACCTATTGGTGCATTCTTATAATAAGTGGCCGCAAGGTACTTACGCGTTATGGTATCCAATTAAAAACATGGAAGCGGTTGAGCTATTCTACAAAAAGCTAAAACGTACAGAGATGAGACGTCAATTGGTCTGTGAGCTCAATATCTATCCTAACGATATCGCTGTCGGCCTCAACGGTACAGGGTTACTCGTTATCAATCCGCCTTGGCAATTTGACAATCACGCGCGTGAGATTTTACGTTTCTTGCAGCCAATATTAAAAGTTGCAGATGCTCCAGACATGTCTCCTGATAGTGCCACCAATGTGCGCTGGCTGGTCGGCGAATAAGGATATCGTTATGACGACGGATCAATCATCAAGTAGCATGGGCAAAGATAGCCTTGCAAAAGACAGTCTGGCAACCGACAAGGTTATGAATGACGGCTTGGTAAAAGAGCCACTCTTACAAGATAGTGCTGCCACTCAGCCGCCTTTTGTCGATGAGCATGAGTTCAATATTCGCCTAGCGGATAATGACAATTATGATGGCTTA
The DNA here is from genome assembly GCF_002377905.1 of Psychrobacter sp. UBA3483. Lineage (GTDB taxonomy): Bacteria > Pseudomonadota > Gammaproteobacteria > Pseudomonadales > Moraxellaceae > Psychrobacter. The sequence continues at coordinate 102,704 of NZ_DFQS01000043.1, forward strand.
ACCTTTGAGGTGATTGAAGCAGAGGTCGCCGAAGGCAAACGCGTGGTCAGTCGCGGTGTGTATTTAGCGCCTAATCTGATTACCACTTTATCCTTACTATCGGGTTTTTATTCTATTTTAGCCAGTACTCAAGGCGAGTTTTATAAAGCCTCACTGGCGATTTTCTTATCCGCCATTCTTGATGGCGCCGATGGGCGCGTCGCGCGTATGCTTAATGCGCAAAGCCCTTTTGGCGAGCAGTATGATTCGCTTGCCGATATGCTGGCTTTTGGCGTGGCACCAGCGATTTTAATTTATAGCTTTGCTTTAGAGCCGTTAGGTCGTATCGGTCTTGGCTGCGCGTTTGTCTTTACCGCTTGCGCCGCATTTCGTCTGGCACGTTTTAACGTTCAGGTCGGCATTGTCGATAAAAAATACTTCGTCGGTTTGGCAAGTCCGCTCGCGGCTATCTTAGTTACCGCCGCTGTCATGGTGGCGGTCGATCATAACGAATGGGTCGGGCAATACGATACTGGCATCATGTTGTTATTTGCCGCGTGGGTGGTTATCTGCGGCTTATTGATGGTCAGTAACGTCAAATACTATAGCTTTAAAGAGTTCGATAAAAAGAAAGTGCCATTTGTGGTGCTTATCATTGGCGTACTGGTGATGAGTATCATCTTATATGATATCCCTGTGGGCATCTTAGCCATCGGTATCATCTATGCATTATCAGGTATCGTAACCACCTTAAAGAGTAAAATGTAAGACTAAAGCCAAAATCTCAGATTTAAATCCTAAGCAATCAAGGGGTTAGAAGATATATCAATTTAAATTCTTAAACCCCCTTGACCCCCTACTAAAACCGCGTATAATGCCACCCAGTCGAAAGGGAGGGCGGATTGGAGAAGTGGTTTACCACTTATTATTAATAGCGGGTTTTAACCAAACTACTACTTAATCATCCAGCCCAGCGAATTCATTTTAGATTAACCTAGTTTAAAATAAAATAATTTACTTCTTGACTTACTAATTTAAGTGTCTATAATACGCACCTCATTAG